>NZ_PIZT01000069.1:0-630353 GCF_002834115.1 Methylomonas sp. Kb3
CTCGTGACATCCCTCCAAGATTACATTATTAGCGCTTAATAACGCAACTAAGCACTAGGAAATATTGAAACTGATCCACTGCGAGGGAGAATCTACCAGCGAAAAGCCGACAGGCAAGTGCGGGTAAGATTTTACTGCGATGAAATACGGTCCAATCTGCCTCGTCGTTCTGTCGATAAAGTGACTGACGGAACAGCGATGCATCCTAGGTTTTTGCACGCTCAACCAAATGACAGGCTGGCGAGCGGGGATTGACATAAGTTAAGCGGCCGCGAAGCCGTCTACCTGCTCGCGGGGGATTTGCAGGCCTATCAGTTTTTCCACCAGGCGCAAGGCCTGATATTCGTCTTGCGACACCAGCGAAACCGCCTGACCGTTTTGTCCGGCCCGGCCGGTTCTACCGATGCGGTGCACATAATCGGCAGAAGAGCGCGGTAATTCGAAATTGACCACATGCGGTAATTGGGCGATGTCGATGCCGCGCGCTGCCACATCAGTGGCGACCAATACGCGAATCTCGCCGGCTTTGAAACCGGCCAAAGCGCTGGTTCTGGCGCCCTGGCTTTTGTTGCCGTGTATCGCAGCGGCTTTGATATTGGCGGTGTTGAGTTTTTCGGTGAGTTTATTCGCGCCGTGCTTGGTGCTGGTAAACACCAATACTTGTTGCCAGTCTTTGGTTTTGACCAAGTGGGTTAACAGCGCAGTTTTGGCGGTTTTACTGACCGTATAAACCCGCTGCTCGATGGTCTCGGCAGCGGCGTTTTCCACGGCCACTTCGATTTTGACCGGGTTGACCAGCAAATCGCCGGTTAGCTTGCGGATGTCGGCAGAAAAAGTCGCGGAAAACAACAGGTTCTGGCGTTTTTTCGGCAGCATCGCTAGGATTTTGCGAATGTCTTTGATAAAGCCCATGTCCAGCATGCGGTCGGCTTCATCCAGCACCAACATTTCCACCTTATCCAGTTTGACGGCGTTTTGACTCACTAGGTCCAGCAGACGACCCGGTGTGGCGGTCAAGATGTCCACGCCGCCGCGTAAACGCATCATTTGCGGATTGATCTTCACGCCGCCGAAAACCACTTCCGACTTTAAACGCGGTTGCTGATGCGCGCCGTATTTATTAACAGATTCGCCCACTTGCGCGGCGAGTTCGCGGGTCGGTGTCAGAATCAGTGCGCGGACCGGGCGATTGCGGCCATGGCTGGTCTGCGCCAAGCGCTGCAAGATCGGCAAGGTGAAGCCGGCGGTTTTGCCGGTGCCGGTTTGCGCGGCGGCGAGTAAATCGCGGCCGGTTAATACGGCGGGTATGGCTTTACTTTGAATAGGGGTAGGGGTGGTGTAGCCCGAATCGGCGATTGCTTTAATTAAAGCCTCGGATAAACCGAGATTGGAAAATGGCATTAAGGGTCTCAAAGGGGAAAATAAGGGGAAAATAAGGGGAAAATAAGGGGAGAAATCTGTGTTCGGCAGCGCTGCTGTCGCGATGTCCGCCCGGGGACTAAGGGAATTACATATTGAAGATGAACTTTCAGGCTGCAGTCTATCACGGTTACTGGTTTAATGTTAGGAAACCCGTGTTAGCTTGATCTGACGCTTGTTCGTTGCGGCGAAATTGATGTGCAAAAGCCGTGTTCAAATTGCCAAACTGGCCAGATCGATCAGTATCTCGCGGATTTTTTCCGCCGCGCCCAAATGATTGGCAATACGTATATCTATTTGCGGATTCACGTCACGTATTCTTTGCACTTGTTCGGGAATATCGATGCTGACGTGGCGTCCCGCCGACAGGAAATAAGGCATCACGACAATCTGCCGCGCGCCGTGGGCTATTTGTTGGCGTAAGCCTTGGGCAATAGTCGGTTCGGCGATTTCTAGAAAAGCATAGTCTATTGCGGCGAAGCGGGTAGGCGCCAGCCGCAGTTGTTCTATCAGCTCGCGAATCTGAACATTGGAATCCTCCCGGCGGCTGCCGTGCGCTACCACTAGTAAATGTGTCACCGGACAGCCTTATTCGATGTCGATATGAATTTCATTGCGGCGTAAGGCAGGTAAAGTCCAAGGCGGATCATAGGCCGCCGAACGCGCGGCAGATAGGGCAGTGAGCTGTTGTTGTTCGATCCAGGCCATCAATAGGCGGCTTTTTTCGTTAATTTTTTCCAAAGTCAGACTGCCCGAGTAGCGCAACACCGCGACTTTTTTCGTGGGTAAAGCTTTGATAGTCACTTGGGGATCGATTGGCGTTGGTAAGGTTTCGAGACTGTAACCGTCCGGCATCACAAAAGCCATCGTCCATTTATTATCGACTGCCTGCTGTAACACTGGCGCGGTCATCGCGATGTGTTCGCCGGCATTTTCCCGAAACACCGGGGCGGTCATGGCCATCTGTTGCTTTTGCTGATTCCCACCAAAAATATAGCCAGCCAAGCGATTGAAACCGATATTGCCGGCTTCCGCGTAATCGGCGTCGATCACGGTTTCGGCAATCAATAAGGGGGGATATTGCCTGATTTGCACGTCTCCTTGTTCCGAGAGCAATTGGTATTGCGGCTCTGCGCTGCTTCTAATGCCCATCACCGTACATCCAGTCAAAATCAGGCTGTCGAGTAGTGCTAAGGGGTTTTTCATGTAAACGAGTCTTGTCAAATAGGGTCATGTTTTTCCATGGCCGGAGCGAATGCTGCAACTGGCATCTTGGCAGGGTTTGGCGCCAAACAAAGTACCTAAGCGTAAACGGTGCCGGGCAAACCATGCATACAGACGGTCAAATAGCGGTTTTATCAGAGGCCAGCGGGTGGGAGCCATCAGCCATCCCAAGCCGACAGCGCTGTATGCAGCGTAAAATACCGGCATGCCCTTGATTAAGCGGCCATCGGCATCCACGCCATGGATTTCCGCCATCAATTCGTCCAGCGATTTGCCATAGTGCGCCGGATTAAACCCCTCGGCATGAATATCTTGCAAACCCAGCTTGTTTTGCTTGTTTCGCGACTGCAACCAGGTCACTTCCCTCCGGCAAATGGGGCAGCGACCGTCGTAAAGTAGCGTGAATTCGTGTTGGCTATTCATGAGGCTGTTCCGGGAAGTGGTGTTAGCGAGTTTGTTTTATCCCGGCTGGCGACTCAATAGCCCTGCAGGTCTGTATTGATTTGATTTTTATTTTCACAATGTTTGCGCGGCTTACATTCGCTCCGGCAAAAAAGTCCCCTCGCGATGCGGGACTCGCGCAGTAGGCGAGAAACTCGCATCGAAGGGGATTACGGGCTATCAAGCACCCCTCTGAGGACGGAACGTGTGTCAGGAATCAACAAATTTAGCACTCCGCAATCTACCAGCGGATGTGGCGGAAGCAAGGGGGCGAATGCTAAAAAAGGTAGGGTGATCTCGCCACATTCCCGCTTTCTGGGCGGCAGGGACAAAAACGATGTTGATAGGCTATTCCAGCGATAGTTCCCGTTTTATTGTTTATGAAAAGGGAATTATGAATAACTTAAATGGCTAATTGTAAATTTTCGACAGGGGATTATAGTGAAGCCGTAGTTTAGAGCCACTGCAAACGCTTGATGCAGAGCAGATAAACGCTTCAGGTAAGCTTAGGAAAAACAGTATTGCCTATCCTCAGTTTACTGTGGGTATTTGGAACTTTTCGATGGATGAGTTGGTTATATCTACGCTGTGGTTCGCTGCTGCGAATTTTCAGAACTTTGATTTTTGTTGGACCCGCTAGTGCTTTATGTTTTATGTGTGACCTCCCTCGTAAGCAGTGACTCCGGCACTGCACACTCTATAGCCTCTATCGTGGTATTCGGTAGAGGCTTTTTTTTATCTACATGACGGGCTATTTGCTCCGTACGTGGTAAATCGCGTAGCCGGCAAAAAACATGGTTAAAAGGTAAATTGTCACTGTAATCATTTTGTACTCCTGGTTATCTTTATTGTTGTACGGCATTTATAACAGAAATCCGGGTACATAATCCGGTAATTGCTTTGGCAACAGCTTTTGCGTGTTAGTGTTGTCGGCGCTGATCGGGGTTTTCCACAAAAACTGTGGATAAGCTTGTTGGTAGGCTGGTAAAAGTTAGCGCAAGTTGCTGTATTTAAGTAGGCGCTCGTAAATTGGCTAATAATTGACCACGGTTACCTGATTCATCAATTACTCAACACCGGAAATCGATATCTGCAACCTTTGTTTGCCGATCATTTTGACGGAAAATTTTCTAAGCTCTTAGCTGCTCTTCGCCTAGAATGTCTAATCTGCATGGCAAACTTTCAGGATATTTTATGCAAATTCTTGGTGTGGATATTGGCGGTTCGGGTATCAAAGGTGCGATTGTCGATACCTTGACGGGCGAACTGGTTTCCGAACGGCATCGGATCGATACGCCGCAGCCGGCAACACCCGAGGCGGTAGCCGCAGTGCTGGCGCAATTGGTATTGCACTTTGGCTGGACTGGACCCATAGGCTGCGGTTTTCCGGCAGCGATTCAACAGGGCGTTGTGCGCACGGCCGCTAACATCTCCAAGGCCTTTATCGGCACCAATATCGATAAATTGTTTTCAGAAGCCACTAACTGCGAGTGTCACAACTTAAACGATGCGGACGCGGCAGGTATTGCGGAAATGCATTTCGGCGAGGGTGCCGACCAAAAAGGCGTAGTTCTGTTGATTACCATCGGCACCGGTTTGGGAACCGCGCTATTTACCGATGGCCATCTGCTGCCCAACACGGAGCTGGGTCACGTGTATCTGGAAAATGGTCTGGAGGCAGAGCGTTTCGCATCCGATGCCGCCCGTAAACTGCAAGATTTGGGTTGGAAGGCTTGGGGCAATCGCTTCAACATTTATTTGAATACGATGGAAAAACTGTTCTGGCCCGATCTGATCATTTTGGGCGGCGGTGCGAGTAAAAAATTCGATAAATTCAAAGAGCAGATAGGCATAAAAACGCCGGTCAAGCCGGCGGCATTTTTAAACCAGGCCGGTATTGTCGGCGCGGCTTTATTTGCTAAATCGAAAGTTACTTGAGCGATGGCGCTTCAGGACAGAAAACCTTGTTATTGAAGACGGTAAAACAAGAGTTTTTTCAAGTAGCGCTAATATTTTTTACCTTCGATAAATTCTGTTTCCAAGTCACCTTGACTATGAAATTACCCGCGGTAACCTAAGTTCATGAGGTTGCGGGCAGTGAAAAATTTATTTTTTCCGTGAGAGCAATCAGACAAGATAGTCGGCAGCCTCATATTTTCCATATGTAGTAAAAGCTAATTTTCTGACTTCTTGTATCGCAAGCTTGTCGGAGATTGGTGCAAATCATGGGTGGTGCTGGTGACGCAAGCCTCTAGGTCGGGAGATAGCTAGAGGCCCGTCATCAGTATCATTCCTGGTAGTTTCTTTATCCCCAAATGACTAAAACGCCATGTACCAGCGTTTTAGTTTGTTCCAACGCCAAGTGCCTTTACTGCCCAATCCCGCCCGTGTACCATGCTGCGAACTATCGCGCCGATATTGCTGATGGATGTGCCGGCGCCGTTATCAACCGCCGACCGAAGCGAGAAAACTCATGACAACGCTCAATATCAACGGTAAAAGCCGCAAGATAAATCTGCCCGCTGACACACCACTGCTTTGGGCGCTGCGCGACCAATTAGGGTTGACCGGCACCAAGTACGGTTGCGGCATGGCAGTCTGCGGCGCCTGTACGGTGCATATCGACGGTGAGCCAACGCGCGCTTGTGTCACGCCTATTTCGGCTGCGGTGGGCAAAAAAATTGTCACTATCGAAGCGATAGAACAGGATCAGACCGGTAAAAAAGTCCAGGACGCTTGGTTGAATTTGGGCGTGCCGCAATGCGGATACTGCCAGGCCGGGCAAGTGATGGCGGCTACGGCTTTGCTCAAAAATCATCCGCAACCCAGCGATGCCGACATCGATAAAGCCATGAGCGGCAATCTATGCCGTTGCGGCACTTATCCGCGGATTCGCGCCGCGATCAAGCAGGCCGCCGGTTTACCAGAGGTGCAATCATGAAAAACTCAGCCGAATTTCTGCAAGCCAATGCCGAGCAAAGCGATACCGACGACGGTTATTTGATTGACAACGTCAGCCGCCGGACCTTTATCAAGCAGTTTGCTCTGAGCGGCTTTGTGTTGGCCGTTGGCCTGCCTACTTTGCTTAAGGCGGACGAAGCCGCAGCGCCCGCAGCCGCCGGCAAGTTTGGCGCCGATGCGATGCCGCACGGTTGGGTCGATAATCCTTTGGTGTTTGTGGCCATTGCCGCCGACGGTGCGGTCAATATCATCTGCCACCGTTCCGAGATGGGGCAGGGCATACGCACCAGCTTGCCGATGGTGGTGGCTGACGAGCTGGAAGCCGACTGGTCCAGGGTGCATGTCGTGCAGGCGCCCGGCGACGAAAAGCGCTTTGGTAATCAAGACACCGACGGTTCACGCAGCATGCGCCACTTTTTCATGCCGATGCGCCGGGTCGGCGCGGCCGCCAGACAAATGCTGGAAGCTGCGGCGGCAGCCCGTTGGCGCGTGCCGGTAACAGAAGTCCGCGCCGAGCAACACCGGATACTGCACGTCCCCAGCGGCAAAGCCTTGGGCTACGGCGAATTGGCCAAAGCAGCGGCGAAATTGCAGGTGCCAGACCGCGATAGCTTGCGTTTGAAGAATTCTGCGGAATTTCGTTACATCGGTAAAGGCCGGCAAGGCATTTATGATGGCCGGGATATTGTGTCCGGACGTGCCATGTATGGCATCGATACCCAACTGAAGGGCCTGCTCTACGCCGTCGTGGCGCGGCCATCGGTATTGGGCGGCACAGTTTTAAAATTTGATGCCAGCGCCGCACTGAAGGTGCCGGGTGTGGTAAAGGTCGTGGAACTACCTAGCAGTCCGCTACCGGCCGAATTTAATCCGCTTGGTGGCGTCGCGGTGATTGCCAGCAACACCTGGGCGGCTATTCAGGGCCGCAACGCCTTAAAAATCGAGTGGGACAATGGCGAACACGCCAGCTACGATTCTCTAGCTTACAAAGCCGAACTGGAAGCCGCAGTCCGTCAACCAGGCAAAGTGGTGCGCCAACAAGGTGATGTCGATGCTGCCTTGCAAGGCGCGGCCAAACGCCTGGAAGCGGAATATTATTTACCGCATCTGGCGCAAGCGCCGATGGAACCGCCGGCAGCGACGGCACGTATCGTCAAGGGCCATTGCGAAATCTGGACTTGTACCCAGGCGCCGCAGTTAACCCGGGATAAGGTCGCGAAATGGCTAAAACTGCCGGAAGACAAGGTGACAGTGAATGTTACGCTGCTGGGTGGTGGATTCGGCCGTAAATCCAAGCCCGATTACGTCATCGAAGCGGCCTTGTTATCGCAAGCGATGCAAGGCAAACCGGTGAAAGTGACCTGGACCCGCGAGGACGATCTGCATCATGCCTATTTCCATACCGTGTCCTTGGAACGCTTGGAAGCGGGTTTGGATGCGCAAGGCAAACCGATAGCCTGGCTGCACAGAACTGCGGCACCGAGCATTTCATCTACTTTCGGACCGGACAGCAAGCAACAGATGCCGGTGGAATTGGGGATGGGCGTGATTAACGTGCCGTTTGCCATCGACAATCTGCGCATCGAAAATCCGCCGGCCGCCGCGCATACCCGTATCGGCTGGTTTCGCTCGGTATCCAATATTCCGCATGCGTTTGCCGTGCAGTCCTTTGTGGCGGAAATGGCGACCGCGGCCGGCCGCGATCATCGGGATTTTCTGCTGGATTTAATCGGTCCGGCCCGGCGGATCGATCCGACCAGTTTAAATGACACCTGGAACCACGGCGAATCGCCGGCGCTTTACCCGGTCGATACCGGCCGTCTGCGCCGCGTGATCGAGACGGCCACTCGCGAAGCCGGCTGGGGCCGGCAGTTGCCCAAAGGCCATGGCTTGGGGTTGGCCGCGCATTACAGCTTTGTGACTTATGTGGCTGTCGTCGTGGAAGTGGCGGTGGATGAGGCCGGCAAATTAAGCATCCCTAGAGTCGATGTGGCGGTGGATTGCGGACCGCAAGTCAATCCGGAGCGGATTCGTGCGCAGA
The DNA here is from genome assembly GCF_002834115.1 of Methylomonas sp. Kb3. Lineage (NCBI taxonomy): Bacteria > Pseudomonadati > Pseudomonadota > Gammaproteobacteria > Methylococcales > Methylococcaceae > Methylomonas > Methylomonas sp. Kb3. Next base: position 8,087 of record NZ_PIZT01000069.1, read on the forward strand.
TCGAGGGGGCTTGTGTCATGGGTGTCAGCTTGGCGACGCTCGGTGAAATCAGTTTTAAAAACGGCGCCGTGCAGCAAGACAATTTTCATGCTTATCAACTCACGCGCATCGATGACGCGCCACGCGAAATCAAAGTGCATCTGCTGCCGCCCGCCGAATTCGATACGCCCCTGGGCGGGGTGGGCGAACCGGGCGTGCCTCCGATTGCGCCGGCACTGTGTAATGCGATTTTTGCCGCCACCGGGCAGCGGATCCGGCAGTTACCGATAGGCGATCAGCTGCTGAAAGACTGAGAATTTATGGGCATGGCGGTGAGCTGAATTAGCTTGCCGCACCCGTTTAAAGCTTTGGTAAAACCGGTCGATAAATGGATGCCAGCCGAAACATGGCGGGTACTATTCAATCCAGAGGAGATAAATCATGTCATCCGTATCGGGAGTAGGTTCAACACCGTATTTCCCTATCACCAACCAAGCGAAACAGCCCGCAGCCAATCAGCAAGCAGCAACGCCGCCCGTGCAAGCGGTTGTGAAAGACACAGATGGCGATAATGATGCAAGAATAGGCAGCAAAATCGACACCTATGCCTGATAGGCCAGCGGTGCCAAGCAGTAAGAAAAAGCCGGGTAACACCGGCTTTTTCTTTTTTAGGGCTCAGGGCTATGGAGTTTGGAGAAAACGCTGCTTGGCTTCGTTGTCTTCGCGTGCGGCGTCTATTTCGCGGATCACACTGCGTAGATCGGCTGGTTTATTACTGTCTGCGAAATGCCCGGTCAGCTGAGTTTCCGGGTGCAAATCGCCGCTTTGGTATAGCTTCCACATTTCCTTACCAAAGCGTGTCGTCAACAATTCCGGGGCGAACTGGCCGAAGTAGGCGGCCATATTAGCAACGTCGCGCTCCAACATCGCGCGGGCGTTGTTATTGCCGGCAGCGTCCACCGCTTGCGGTAAATCGATAATCACTGGCCCGTCGCTGCCGACCAGCACATTGTATTCGGACAAATCGCCATGTACCAAGCCATCGCAGAGCATGCGCACGATCTGGTCAATCAGAAACGCATGGTATTCGCGGGCCAGCTCGGCCGGCATTTCCAGGTCGTTGAGTCTAGGCGCCGGGTGGCCGTCGGCATCTGCGACCAATTCCATCAGTAGCACGCCGTCGATGAAGTTGTAGGGTTTCGGTACTCGCACGCCGGCATCCGCCAAGCGGTATAAAGCCGTCACCTCGGCGTTTTGCCAAGCCGATTCCTGTTCTTTACGGCCATAGCTACTGCCTTTTTCCATCGCGCGGGCGCGGCGGCTATTGCGCACTTTGCGGCCTTCCTGGTAAAGCACACTTTTTTTAAAGCTGCGCTGGTCGGCCTCCTTGTAAACTTTGGCGCAGCAGATTTCCGCGCCGCAACGCACCACATACACGGCGGCTTCCTTGCCGCTCTTCAGCGAGCCTATGACCTCGTCGATCAAGCCGCTATCGATTAGGGGTTCAAGTCTTTTCGGTGTTTTCATGCTGCCTATTATGCCGCGCTCGCAGGAATATCGCGCAAAACTTCTGCCAATCGATGCACTTTTAGCCGCGAGAACAATCCTTAGGGTTCGCGCAGGCTCAAATCAATAATCGGCGCGTAAAGCCGATACACTGAATCGCCGTTGATTTCTCGGTGGCGCACCCTTAGATAAAATCGGGTTTGCCGGGTTCGCGTAGCCTCTGCTAGTGCGCTTGGTTTTACTTTGGTGTTGGTGAATAGGTCGCTTTTTGACATTTTGCTGTTACATTAGCGCTTTTATAAAACGACTCGGCAAGCACCGCTCATCTCATATCATGGCAGATTCAAAACATATCATCATCGTTGGCGCCGGCCCTGGCGGCTTGTGCGCCGGCATGTTACTCAGCCATCGCGGCTTTAAAGTGTCCATATTCGATAAACATCCCCATGTTGGTGGCCGCAATCGGGCCATTACGATGGACGGGTTTACCTTCGATACCGGTCCGACCTTTTTATTGATGAAGGGTGTTTTGGATGAAATGTTTGAATTATGCGGCCGGCGCAGCGAGGACTATATGCAGTTCATGCCGCTCAGTCCGATGTACCGGCTGTTGTATGACGACCGCGAGATCAATGTGTTTTCCGACAGGGAAAACATGCGCGCCGAACTGGAGCGAGTTTTCGATGAAGGCAGCGCCGGCTACGAGCGTTTCATGGATAACGAGCGCAGCCGCTTCAATCGTTTGTACCCGTGCATTACCCGCGATTACTCCAATTGGTCTTCGTTCTTCTCGCTGGATTTGATCAAGGCCTTGCCCTGGCTGGCCTTTCCGAAAAGCGTATTCAACAACCTGGGCCAGTATTTTGATAAGGAAAAAATGCGCCTGGCGTTTTGTTTCCAATCCAAGTATCTGGGCATGTCGCCATGGGAGTGTCCGGCACTGTTTACCATGTTGCCGTACCTTGAGCATGAATACGGAATTTACCATGTGGCCGGCGGTTTAAATAAGATTGCGACGGCGATGGCGCAAGTGGTGACCGAGTCCGGCGGCGATATTCATCTGAATGCCGAAGTGGCCTCGCTGATCGTTGAAGACGGCGCGACCAAGGGTGTGAGACTGCAAAACGGCGAGGAAGTGCGCGGCGACGAAGTGATCGTCAATGCCGATTTTGCCCACGCTATGACGCATTTGCTGGAGCCCGGTACCTTGCGCAAATACGATCATCAGCAATTGCAAAAGCGCGAGTATTCCTGCTCGACCTTCATGCTCTATCTGGGCCTGGATAAACAATACGATCTGCCGCATCACACCATTGTGTTTGCCAAGGATTACCGTACCAATATCCGCAATATCTTCAGCAATAAAACTTTGACCGAGGACTTTTCGTTTTACGTGCAAAACGCTTCGGTCAGCGATGCCAGCCTGGCGCCGGCCGGCAAGTCGGCGCTATACGTGCTGGTGCCGATGCCGAATAACGACAGCGGCGTCGATTGGCAAACCCATTGCGCCGATGTGCGCGAGCAAGTGCTGGATACGCTGGGTGCGCGTCTGGGTTTGAGCGATTTACGAGAGCATATCGAATGCGAAAAGATCATCACCCCCGGCACCTGGGAAAGCGACGAACACGTTTATAAAGGCGCGACCTTCAGCCTGTCGCACAAGTTCAGCCAGATGCTGTACTGGCGGCCGCATAACCGCTTTGAAGAGCTGGATAACTGCTATCTGGTCGGCGGCGGCACCCATCCCGGCAGCGGTTTGCCGACGATTTACGAATCGGCGCGGATTTCCTCGAATCTGATTTCCCGCAAGCACCGGGTGCATTTCAAGGAAATTCAACAAAGTACCTGGCTGAAAAAAGCCAAGGCCTAAGCGGTGGCGACTATGCAGGCCGTATCGCCGGTCGATGGCCGGGTGTTGGGCGATTTTCCGGTTAGCGATGCAGCGGCGATTCAGCAGCAGATGCTGGGAGCGCGCGCTGCGGCACAAATCTGGGGCAAGCGGCCGGTAGCCGAAAGGGCGAAAATTCTAGCCAAGCTGGTGCCTTTATTGATGGCCGAATTAGACGCGATTTGCGAGCAAATCAGTCTGACTACCGGTAAAGTCCGCACCGAAGCCCTGCTGGGCGAGATTTACCCGGTTTTGGATTTGGCCCGTTATTACCAAAAGTACGCCGCCAATATCTTGGGCTATCAAGGCATTCCCACGTCACCCTTCGCTTTTCCCGGCGCCACTGCCGGCATCGAGCGGCGGCCCTACGGTGTGGTTGCGGTGATTTCGCCGTGGAATTATCCGTTTCAACTGTCGGTCGGGCCAATGCTGACGGCTTTGTTTGCCGGCAATGCGGTGCTCTTGAAACCTTCCGAGTTAAGTTTGCCGATTGGCCAGTTGGTTTTCGATTTATTCAAGCAATTGGATTTACCTGATAGTTTGGTGCAATGGTTGGTTGGCGACGGCGAAACGGGGGCGCGGCTGATCGACGCCCGCCCGGATTTGGTATTTTTCACCGGTGGTCTGAACAGCGGTAAAGCCGTCATGCAGCGCGCCGCGCAACACCCCATTCCGGTGTTGCTGGAGTTGGGCGGCAAGGACCCGATGCTGGTATTTAATGATGCTCAACTGCAGCGCGCCGCCGATGCAGCTTTGTACGGTGCGTTCTGCAATAGTGGCCAGGTCTGCGTGTCGGTCGAGCGATTGTATGTCCAGCAGGACTGTCACGATGAATTTTTAAGCTTGTTGCAACAGGGCGTTTCGCAATTGCAGGTCGGGCACGGCCCGCACGGCGACTTGGGTGCAATGACCAGCGAAAGGCAAATTGCAGTTGTCGAGGCGCATTACCAGGACGCCATTGCCCAAGGCGCGCAAGCCTCCGGGCCGCTGGAACGGCAGGGTAATTACCTTAAACCCGTCATGCTATGGAATGTCCATCACGGCATGCGGGTAATGCGCGAGGAAAGCTTTGGGCCGCTGTTGCCGGTGATGGCCTTTGCCGATGAAGCCGAAGCCATCCGTCTGGCGAACGACAGCGAATTTGGTTTGAATGCCGGTATCTGGAGCCAGGATATTGCTAAAGCCGAGCGGGTCGCCGGCCAACTCGAAGTAGGTAACTGGGCAGTCAACGACGTGATCAAGAACATCGGCCATCCCGGCTTGCCGTTCGGCGGCGTGAAAAAAAGCGGCTTTGGCCGTTATCACGGCGCGGAAGGTTTGCGCAGTTTTACCTATCCGGTGGCCGGCATGACCAGCCGCAGCCATTTACCCAAGGAACCGAACTGGTTTCCGTATTCGGAACAGCGCTACCAGGACTTTAAAGGCTATATGGACTTTGTCTACGGCGAAGGTTCGTTGATACAACGCATCAAACGCAACTGGCCGGCGCTACAAGCTTTTCGGCAATATTCAGCGTTCGATTTAACCCAGCGCTGGCAAAATCTTAAATTACTGTTGTCATGGAAACGGGACTACTGATGAAGCAAAACAATAACAATAAACGTGTCGTCGTGATCGGCGCCGGTCTGGGCGGTTTGTCGGCGGCCATTTCGCTGGCTAGTGAAGGTTTCGCGGTGGAGTTGGTCGAAAAGAACGATAAGGTCGGCGGCAAGCTGAACATTATGACTAAAGACGGTTTTACCTTTGATTTGGGACCGTCGATCCTGACCATGCCGCACATCTTCGAAGCACTGTTTACCAAAGTCGGTAAAAACATGGCCGATTATGTCGGCATCGAAAAAGTCGAGCCGCATTGGCGCAATTTCTTTGAAGACGGCACGACCATTGATTTGTGTGAAGACCCGGAAAATCAGCGCCGCGAGCTGGACAAACTGGGCCCGAATACTGCCGCCGAATTCGCCAACTTTATGGCCTATTCCAGAAAGCTGGGTACGGAAACCGAAGCCGGTTACTTTGCCAAGGGCTTGGATACCTTCTGGGAATTGCTGAAGTTTTACGGCCCCATCCGCGCCTTGAATTTCGACGTATTTCGGTCGATGGATCAGGGCGTCAAACGCTTTATTTCCCATCCCAAATTGATCGACATCCTCAATTACTTCATCAAATACGTCGGCTCGTCGCCCTACGATTCGCCGGCTTTGATGAATCTGATGCCTTACATTCAATATGAATACGGCTTGTGGTATGTGAAGGGCGGTATGTACGGCTTGGCGCAGGCCATGGAAAAGCTGGCGATCGAATTGGGCGTATCCATTCGCTTGAACAGCGAAGTTGAGGAAATTCAATACCAAGCCGGCAAAGCCACCGGCATCAAACTGCAAGGCGGCGAAGTATTGGCGGCCGACATCGTAGTGTCGAATATGGAAGTGATTCCGGCGATGGACAAATTGCTGCATAACTCACCGGCGGAACTGAAAAAAATGCAGCGCTTCGAGCCGACCTGTTCCGGTCTGGTGTTGCATTTGGGTGTGAGCCGGTTGTATCCGCAATTGGCGCATCACAATTTCTTTTATTCCGATCATCCGCGCGAGCATTTCGATGCGGTGTTTCATAGCGGCAAATTGTCCGACGACCCGACGATTTATTTGGTGGCGCCGTGCAAAACCGATCCGAGCCAGGCGCCGGACGGTTACGAAATCATCAAAATCCTGCCGCACATCCCGCATATCAATCCGGACAAACCGCTGACGGCCGACGATTATTGGGCGTTGCGCGAGCGGGTATTGGCCAAACTGGAGCGCATGGGGCTCACCGATTTACGCCAGCATATCGTTACCGAGGAATACTGGACGCCGCTGGATATTCAGGCCAAGTATTATTCCAATCTGGGTTCGATTTACGGCGTGGTGGCGGACCGTTGGAAAAATCTCGGCTTCAAGGCCCCGCAACGCAGCAAGCAATTAAGCAATCTGTATTTCGTCGGCGGCAGCGTCAATCCGGGCGGCGGTATGCCGATGGTGACCTTGTCCGGACAGTTGGTGCGGGATAAGATTTTGGCGGATTTGGGGCAGGCTTAGCCCCAGGCAGACAAAAAATTCGGATTTGCATAAGCCGGTTAAATTTAAGCCTAAACTTAAGCGGCGTTTGTATGGCTTGGGGTTAGCCCGGCATAAACCCATTCGCGCCGGAGTGCAGTGTTCACGCGCCTTTGGCTTATTTCGTATGCCTACTGTTAGCTAGATTTTATGCTGCTTTTTTTTCGGAATATCCCGGCATCGACCCGGCCCAACGAATTGTATTCTTACGTGGCGATGGCGGTCAGTGAAGATTTAATAGAACAGGCCAAGCACGTGATAACCGTCGATGTGATGGTGATTCGGGACAAGCGCAGCAATCAGCTGGAGCATCACGGCCTGGTGTCGGTGAATTCCGATGAAGCCGGTATTCGCGCTATTAAGAATCTGAACGGCCTGTTGTTTAACGGTTGCGAGGTTTTGGTGCGAGTTTACAAACAGCGCGACGTCAAAAATGACCGGCGCCGCAATGGGGTGCCGGTGCCGAGTGAGATTATCGAGAAACGCATTCAGGATCGGCGCCGCGGCGCTAGCGTGGAAATTTATGTCGATTTTTCCAATGTGTTCTATCCCATCACGCTTTAAAGGCGCCATGCCGTTTGGCTATTAGACTGCTGCTAAAGCCAGACGCGCACGCAGTTCCGGCCATTTTCCTTAGAGGTGTATAAAGCTTTATCGGCCTTGGTCAAGACGCAATCCGCCGTACCGCTATCGGCATGCATTAAGGCAATCCCGATGCTGACGGTTATTGGAATCACATGCTTATCTATCATCAGCGGTGTATCGGCTAGCTCCTTACGTAAGCGTTCGGCAATGATCATGGCGGGTTCGGCATCGGTCTCAGGCATGAATATCGCGAACTCCTCGCCGCCAATCCGGCCCACCACATCAATCTGACGTAATTCCGCGCGCATAATGCCGGCAAAGTGCTGCAACATCGCGTCGCCGGTGGGGTGTCCGTAACCGTCGTTAATCTGCTTGAAATGATCCAGGTCCAGCATTAATATCGCTACCCGGTGATTATTGCGCTTTACTCTGGCAAATTCGTTTTCCAGACGGGCCATAAAGTGCCGGCGATTTAAAAAACCGGTCAAACCGTCGGTTGTTGCCAATTCCCACAGCTCGGTTTGCATCCTTTTGCGTTCGCTAACATCCTGTTTAACGCCGACGAAATGGCGTATGCAGCCTTGCTGGTCCTTGACTGGGGAAATCACCAGTTCTTCGTCATACAGTTCGCCATTTTTGCGCCGGTTGACGATTTCGCCGCGCCAGGTATTTCCAGCTAGTATGGTCTCCCATAAAGCCTGATAAAACGCCTGGTCTTGCTTGCCGGATTTAACCAGCTCGTTGGGCCGCATGCCGGTGGCTTCTTGGCGACTAAAGCCGGTCAGCGTTTCAAAGGCTTTATTGGCCCATTCGATATTGGCATTGATGTCGGTAATCACTACACCATGTTCCACCGTTTCCAGGGCCGATATTAACAAGTGGTCGCGCAACTCCGACGCCTTGCGCAAGCTGATATCCTGATGGATACCGACCGCGCGAATCGGTTGGCCCTGAAAATCCCACTCCAGCACGCGGCCGGTATCGTGTACCCAAACCCAATGGCCTTGCTTGTGCAGTAAGCGATGTTCAGCAGAGTAAAGCTCGGTTTCGCCGCGCAAATGCGGCTCCAGAGAGGCTGTGATTAAATGCCAATCATCCGGATGCACCAAGCGTTTCCAAATGTCGATATCGGATCCCACCTCGTCAAGCGTGTAGCCCAGCATAGAGGCCCATAGGTCGTTGAAAATCACTTTCCCGCTGGGAATATGCCAATCCCATAAGCCTAAGCTTGCGCTCTGTAAGGCCATACCCATCCGTTGCTCGGACTCGTGAAGCCGTTTTTCCAAGCTTATCCGCGTCAACGCGTAGCGTATTGCCCTGACCAGGCTGTCGGTGTCTATGCTGGATTTGATCAGATAATCCTGCGCGCCGCAGTCCAGAGCCTTCAGAGAAAACTCGGTATCGTCGTGCCCGGTCAGCACGATAATCGGCAGTAGTCGGGTCGCTTTGCGAATGCGTCTGACGGTATCCAGGCCGCGCGAATCCGGTAGGCTTAAATCCACCAGCACCACGTCGATTTTTTGTTGGGCAATAATTTGTTCGCCATCCGCCAAATTCTCGCGCCAGATCAATTCGAAACGCAGAGTAGGCGAGGCGCGCAAATATTGACGAACCAGGCTGGCATCGCCCGGTTCGTCTTCGATTAATAAAACGCAGCAATTTGTCGCTTCGGTCATAATTATTGCTTGCTGGGTAAGCGCACTACATTGAACCAATAGCCTTCGATTTGCCGAACCGCCGCGATAAATTGTTCGACATCCACCGGTTTGGTAATGTAGCTATTGGCGCCTAGTTGATAGGTTGCGACCACGTCGCGCTCAATATCGGAAGTGGTCAGGACAATAGCCGGAATGCTGGAAAAGTCCGGTTCCGACTTGATTTTAGCCAGAAACTCGCGGCCGTTCATGCGCGGCATATTCAGATCCAGTAAGATCAAATCCGGGCGCGGCACGTCGGCATAGTCGGCGCCTTGCCGCCGTAAAAACGCCAGCGCTTCGACACCGTCCCAGACATGATGCAGATTGCAACGCACCCGGTTTTCCTTGAAACTCATTTTCACCAGATGGGCGTCGGCGGGTTCGTCTTCCACCAGCAACACATCGAACAGCGGCGTTGATTTATCCGTCATGCTTATTTCCTTCTATATTGGGTAGCTCGAACACCACTGCCGTACCGTTCTGCGCTGTGCTTTCAATCCAAATTTTGCCGCGACAACTGCTGACGATGCGGCGGGCTATCGACAGACCAATGCCGGTGCCGGCCTCGTTGTCGCGATAATGCAGGCGCTCAAAAATTTCGAAGACCCGTTGCCGGTATTCCGCATCTATCCCATCGCCGTTATCGCGCACATAATAACGATTTACGTCCAGATCGGATACGCCGCCAATTTCGATCCGTAAGGGTTGTTCAGAATTGGCTGGCCGGCCGTGTTTGAGTGCATTGTCCAAAAGCAATCTAAATAGCTCGGCCATGCGGGGGAGATCGATATAGGCATGCGGTAGTTCGCCGACGCTGACACTTGCGCCTGCAATCGCTATCGCGTCCGCTAAAGCGTGGATAGCCGCTTGGGCAGCGGTTTTGGCGTCCACATGAGTCATTTTGTCGCGGGCTTGATTGGCGGTCACGTAAAGTTGAATGTCACGTACCAGACCGATTAAACGCAGTGCGTCGTGTTCCAGATAATCCAGGCTACTATTAATGTCTTCGTCGCCCAAGGCCTCCGGATACGCCTTTAATGAGTTGCGTAAGCGTTGAGTAAAACTGCTGAAGCGGCGAGTCGGCTCCATCAAATGATGGGCGGAAATTTCTGCGAAACGGCTCAGGTCGGCGTTGCTGGATTCCAGAGCCATGCTGATTCGTCTACGCTCGGTAATATCGATGCAAGAGCCGATATAACCGACGAATTCGCCGTGGTCGTCGTAACGGGGAATACCGGTGTCGAACAACCAGCGATATTCACCATCGTGGCGTCTCATACGATATTCCATGCTGAAAGGCAGGCGTTTTTCAAAGTGTCCGGTGTAGTAGTTTAGACAATACTCCAGATCATCCGGATGCACTGTTTCTGTCCAGCCATTATCTAGTTCTTGTTCAATACTGCGCCCGGTAAAGTCTAACCAGACTTTGTTGAACCAGTAACAGCGCTTGGCTGAGTCCGAGAGCCAAATCATCACTGGCGCCGAGTCCGCCATGGCCCGGAACCGGCTTTCGCTCTCGCGCAATTCGGCGGTCATGTTTTCTGCCAGGGCCTGCGCGCGGCTGCGGCTGTTCACTAATTGCCAGGTTAGCAAACTTAGCAGCAGGCTGAGGCTCATGCCACTGCCGGCGATAATGAGTGGCTTGTCTTGATCGACCCGCGCTTGAAAATTCGGTTCGGCATGAATCAATAAGGTCCATGGGTGGCAAGCCAAAACAATCTGTTGTTTGGAGGTCAATAGTGGTTGAATGTTTGCCGGCGGTGCCGAGCCGTACATGCGGCTTTCTTCGTTTAAGGTTTCCCCGTCGAATATTTCCAATCCCAAATCGCTTTCTAGTTCGCCGCCAATTCCGGCCATTAAGTCCTTGGTGCGGAATGGTGCGTAAACCCAACCCAGCAGATCGATGCGGCGTTGCTCCAGCGTGTCGTGCGGCACGTCCTTTTTATACACCGGCAGGTACATTAAAAAGCCGGCTTGCACGTCTTGTTCGGTTTCCTGCAATAAGATCACTTTGCCGCTGATGCCCAGGCTGTTGTTGTCGCGGGCATAGCTCATCGCGCGGTTTCGAGTTGGCTCAGAGAACATGTCGAAACTGAATGCGCGTAGATTGCGACCTAAAAATGGTTCCAGATAAATTATCGATGTGTAAAAATCCCGCTCGCCGACGGGATGGATGTCGTAATCGGCAAAGCCTTGTTTGCGCATCTGGGCAACATGCCGGTCTTTCTCGGTTTTTGGTATCCACAGCGAAAAGCCCACGCCCTGGATGCCGGGAAAGCGTTGGTCAAGGTTCAGTGCGGAGACATATTCCCTATATTCGCTGCGTTCTACCAGTCCTGATGCGGCAAACAACCCCCTGGCGCCATATAGCATTTGCTCGTAAGTTTGTAATCGTTGCTCAATACTTTGCACCAATTGCCGGACGCGGAAATCGAAATAGAGCTGGCGTTCGTGTGCCAAGTCTTCAACCGCAATCCGCCAAGCCTGGTAGCTGGTGAGTAATGTAATCAGCAGGACTGCCACCGTCAGCCAGTGGCTGTAATACCGCGGTTTGCTCAGGCTTGAGCGTGGCTGGGCGCCGACCGAAGTTTCAGGGTGCTTATTCATGTCGGCTGGCTGTCGGTTGCGGGGGTATAGCCCAAGGGAATTTCAAACGTAAAACAGGAACCCAGGCCTTCGCCGGCGGAATCCACCCATATTTTGCCGTTGTGATGTTCTATTATGCGCCGGCACAAAGCCAGGCCCATACCGGTGCCTTCGAAGCGCGTGCGGGCTTGCAGGCGGCTAAAGAACTGAAACAGCCTATCAAATTGTCCGGGGTCTATACCGATGCCGTTGTCGCGCACGCTGAGCCGCCAACAGCCGTCAATGACCTCGGAGTTAACATCGATAATGGGAGCTTGGTATTCTTGCCGATAGTGCAGGGCGTTAACCAACAGGTTTTGCAGTAAGCGGCTGAGCTCGTCGCGGCTGGCATACAGGATAGGCCAGTCGCCTTGGCAACGGATGTTGGCTTGGCATTGTGTTGCCAGGGGTTCGACGAATTGCAACACTTCGTCGCGGACCGCGTCGCTGGCAATCCAGGATTTTTGTTGAGTCTTGCGGCCGACGCGCGAATACTCGAGCAGCGAGACGATCATCGCATCCATCCGTTTGGCGCCTTCCAAGGCAAAATTCAGATTTTGCCGCGCGTCTTCATCCAGTGATTCCCTGAGATTGCGTTCCAAAAATTGCAAATGGCCGGAGACCATGCGCAAAGGCTGGCGCATGTCGTGGGAGACGCTGTAAGCGAACTGTTCCAGATCGACATTGGAACGCAACAAGGCGTCGTGGCTTTGCCTTAATTCTTGTTCTATCTGTTTATGCTTGTCGATATCGACATGTGTACCCAACATCCGTTGCGGTTTGCCTTCCGGCGTGTGCGCCACCACCATGCCCTTGGCGAGTATCCACTTGTAGCGTCCATCCTTGCAGCGCATGCGAAACTCCACCCAATACAATTTATTCCTGCCGTCAAAGTAGTCGGACAGGGTTTGCAGCACCCGGTCGGTATCGTCAGGATGCAGGCTGTCGCGCCAGGCATCGAAGTTATTGGCGAATTCTTCCGGTTGATAACCCACCATCGATTTCCAGCGCGGCGAGAAAAACACCTCGCCGCTGACAATGTCCCAATCCCATACCCCTTCGTCGGCGCCTTCCAGAGCAAATTTCCAGCGATATTCGCTATCCGCCAGCCGAATATTCTGTTCGCGGACTCGGCGCCGTTCCGCCGCCAGATAGCGGTTCACCGAGAATAAACTCAAACTGAGCAACACCACCAGGAATACGCCGGCGCTGAGTGCCAGTATCGGTGTCGGGTAGCGTTGCCAAATATCCGTCAACGTGAATGACGGAACAGCGTCGAACGGCTTGGCGCGCACGTTCCGCAGTAGTTGTTCCACCGAATTGTAATCGGCCGGGATGGTAAAGCCTTCAATCCCCGGAATGAGGTCGGGGCTCATCAGCAGCAAACAGCCGGCGACTTTTTTGGCCAGCGCGCGGTCTACGTTGGGCATGGCTAAAAACGGCCACTCGGGATAAAGCGCAGTCGATAGCAGCTTGAATTCAGTAGAGGGTTGAGCGTTGAGGATTTTGATTTGCCGCAGATCGAGCTTGCCATTTTTGGCCAAATCCTCCAGAACTCCGGTGCGGACAAAGCCTATATCGGCATGTCCGGACAATACCGCTTCCGTTACCGCATCGTGCGGCATACCTGTGATGACCAATTGGGATGCCTTGACTATGTCTATGCCGGCTTGGGCGGCTTCGTAGGCTTGCATTTGAAAGCCGCCCAGGGAGTCTTGACTGGTAGCGGCGATTTTTTTGCCGCGCAGGTCGCCGAGTGCGTTGAGATCCAAACGCTCGGCTTTCGCAAAGATGACGCCGCCGAACTTATCCTGAGAGCCGCCGTCCTCGTGTCTGAGCAATGTGGCCAGCGGTGCTGAAAAGCCGTGTTGATAGCTGATATGGACATAGTGGCCGGGATTGGTCAGCACAAAGTCCAATTGGCTACTGTCCACACCGGCCTCCAGTTCGTCGTAGTTCAAAGCTTCGACGATGAATTCGCGCTCCGGTATAGCCTGGTGCAAGACTTTACTCAGTGCTTGCCATTGTTCCAGGGTTTGCGGCTTGGGCCGATAGGCTAATACACCGATCCGCACTGGTGCGTCGGCCAGCGCTGAAAAGCTGACCAGCACGCAACAGCCCAGTAACAGAAATTTAATCCGGTTAAGCAAAGCGTTTGTAATCATTAATAAATGGCCACGGCTCATTTAGGTAAAACCCAATACTCAGCTGTTCAATGTCCCAAACATTCTCTAATGTTCAGGCGGGTTGCCTTGCGCGCCGGCCAGAAGGCGGCTATCCAGGCCACGATTAACATGATCATCAACCAGTACAGAACAGCCCACCAGTCGAAGCGGAAATCCAGTTGTATGCCAAGCATAGTTCGTCCGAGTTGTTTCGCTAGCGGTTCGGCGGCCAGATAGGCGAGCGGAATACTCAGTAACCAAGCCATGCCGCCATGCAGCAGGCCTTCCAGTAAAAACATGCGGAATATTTTTTTGGACGGGGCGCCGATGGCGCGCAACACGCCAATTTCGCGAATGCGCTGCAATACGCTAATGGCTAATGTGCCTGATAAACCGATACCGCCGACCGCTGCAATCATGCAGGCCAGGCCCAGCAGGGTGTTGAGCACTGATTTGAACTGGTTGCGGGTAAACTGGCGTTGTTCCAGTTTGGCAAGCGTGGTGTAAACATCCAGTTGTACATCATGGTCCTGAAACTGTTGTTGCAAGTTGCGTAGGTAGTCGGCCTCCTGATGTAGGTCGGCGACCGGCGCATCGAGCAGTGCAAACGACGCCATTTTCCGGTTTTGAGTAATCTGCCGTAGGGTTTCCAACGGCGCATAGACCGGTTCCACTGCATAACTATTGCCGGCCAACCAACGATAGATGCCTATCACTTGCCATTTCTGGTGATCGGCGCCTAGCGCGACGTCCAGCATGTCGCCGGCTCGGACAGCGTTCAATGCGGCCGTATCCGCACTCAGCACCAGTACGCGCTGGCCGGCGTCGCTGGCTTGGAACCAGCGTCCGGATTCAATCAGCGGTTGGTACATCGTCGAGTTGGCCGGCAATGCCAGCATCTGCAGACCCAGGCTGCCTTTTTGCGGCAAGGCCAGGCCGTCCTTGGCAATTTGTATGCTGGATCGTTGCCAGAATTCTATTTGTTCCGTGCCGGGCACCGCTGCGGCGATGTCGCGAATTGTTTGTTCGGATTGGTCTTGGGTAAAGCCGAGCCGCACGGCATAACGGCTGCGGGCCATTTCCCGGTCCAGTGTTAAATTCAGCGAGGCGATCAAGCTGGTCAACACCAAAAACATCACGCCGGCACAGACCAATACGCCTTGTGTCAAGACCAGCCTGGCTTTACGGCGGAACAAATTCCCTAAGGCTGCGGCGGATAAAGTCGGCAGAAAGCGCGCGCCGAACTTCTCAATTAGTAGATCGAAACGGTTGTAGCCAAAATCCGCGCCCACGCCGTAACTGGCGATTGCTGCACGCACCGTCAGCGCAGCGCCGCGCAGAATCGGCGGCAAACCCGCCAGCAAGGGCGCCAGCAGGCCGCCGAGTAACATGTAATTAATGGCTGGCACGGAAATGGCAAATGCGCCGCAATCGATGTTGAATAAAGCCAGCAGTCGGCAGGCACTGAAATAAGCGGTAGCCAGGGCGGGTGGTACGGCGAAAACTATCGCCGTCAACGATAAAAACAGGATTTCCAGCAGATACAGTTTGGCAATCGTGATGGTCTTGGCGCCCAGCGCTTTCATGACGCCGATCTGGTCGGTTTCCTGGGTAATGTGGGCCGATACTGTGTTTAAAATCAATACGCTAGCTAGGGCTAACGAGACCAAGGCCATGATTTGCAGGACGCCGTTGATCCCGGCTAAAAACGGCCGGCCCCAATGTTGTTCCGGGTCTTGTAACAAGGTGACGTTGACGCCGATATGCTGCGCGCTCAGCAGGCTGCGAATTTGCCCGGCAACGTTGCGGACGGATTCACTGCTGTAAGGTTCGGCGATTTGCACCAGCAACTGCCGGAAACTGTGTGCCGGAATGCCGAATTGGGTGGCTTGTGCGGTGCCGGCAAAAAAATGTATTTGGCCGCCGAATTTGGGCGGTTTAACGAAGGGATGGCGGACGATACCGCCTATAGGCCAGGTCTGCGGGCCTTGGGCGGTTTCGAATTCTATGTCGCCGCTTTGCATGCCGCTGGACAGGGCGGACAGGTTTTCTATCGCTACTTGATTTACGCCCGGCCAATCGCCGGATTGTAATGCGGTTTTGTCGAAATGTTGCTTGCCATAGTCGGTCCGGATGATCAGAGTTCCCAATTGCCAGTCGGTCTCGCCAGGTTGGCGGAAATGCACGCTCAGCGGCGTCAGCGTATCGACGCCGGCTACGCCGGGTAGGGCCTTGATTTGCTCCAGCAAACCGATGTCTGCATCCTGTCTCAAAATCAGATTGATGTGTGACGGTTGCGATTGCCGATGCGCGGCATCCATTTTGCCCAGCAGCAAATCGATCATGCCGAACAATGTGCCGACACAGCAGACGCCGACAGCGATGCTGATAATCGCCAAGGCAGTGCGGCTTTTAGTCAGCCATAAGTCGGCCCAGACTTTATGCCACAGCGTATTCACCTGCTGCCTACCGGCTGGCTGTCGGCGTGGATTCGTCCGGAGCGGATTTCCAGTTTGCGGCTGGCGGCGTCGGCCAGGGTTTCGTTGTGGGTGACCATTACCAGGGTTTTGCCTTGATCGCGCAGATGCGCAAACAAATCGAACACCGAATCGGCGGTGGCCGCATCCAGATTGCCGGTGGGTTCGTCGGCGACGATCAGCGGGGGATCGTTGGCCAGCGCGCGGGCAATCGCCGCCCGTTGTTGCTGGCCGCCGGAAACCTGGCTGGGCAAGCGCTCCGCGGCATCGGCCAATCCGACCAGTTCCAGCAAATACATGGCCCGGTCGCGGCGCTGTTGCTTGTTTAACGAGCCGAGAAAGTCCATGGGTAGCACGATGTTTTGCAGCAGATTCAAAGTAGGCAATAACTGGAAGAATTGAAACACGATGCCGACATTGGCGCCGCGCCAGATGCTGAGTTTTTCGTTACTGAGTGTTTGCAGCTCGGTGCCGTTGACGCTGACTTGGCCTTGGCTGGGATGGTCGATGCCGGTCAGCAGATTTAATAAGGTGGATTTGCCGTTGCCGGACGGGCCGACGATGGCGACGAATTCGCCGGGATAAATATCCAGGTTGATGTCATGCAAGACAGTTTGCAGCGTGCCGGCTTGCGGATAGTCCTTATAAACCTGTTTCAGTTCGATGATCTTTTTCATAACAGCCGGCAAATTGCGGTATGTTACACGAGGCGCGGGGATCCTGGCATACCCGTCATCTCACGCACACTGCGCCGGAGGGCGATCAATGACATCGGTACGGATTTTGTGGCTAATGCTTTGCATGGTTTGGATAGCGGCGGAAATTGCTTTGGCCCGCCGTACTGCGCTGCAAGCCGGGCCGGTCGTGAATACGGAGCGACGTTCGCAACGTATTTTGTGGATCAGTATTTTGGCAAGTCTGGCGCTGGCCTTGTGGTTTAAAAGTCTGGCTTGGGCGCCTATAAGGATTGATTATCTACCCAGGCAAGCGCTGGCCATGCTGTTGTTTGTCTCGGGGCTTTATTTGCGTTACGTGGCGGTGATGAAATTGGGCCGATTTTTCACGACTAACGTGCTGATACAGCAAGAACACAGATTAATCAAAGAAGGGCCGTACCGTTGGCTACGGCATCCGGCCTACACCGGCTTGCTGATCGCGTTATTCGCTGCTGGGGTAGCGATGGGCGATATTTTGGCGTTGGCGATGTTGCTAGGGCCGACGGTTTGGGCGTTTACCCGGCGCATTGAGATAGAAGAGCGGATGTTGCTGGCTGAGTTCGGTGCGGTTTATGCCGATTTTTGCTTATCGACCTGGCGGCTATTGCCTTGGATATATTGAAAGCATATTGGGGCGGTTTTAACCGCCCCAATAGCGGATAGACCTAGCCGGTCAATTCATCCAAATATTTTTCCACATCCAAAGCCGCCATACAGCCGGCGCCGGCTGAGGTGATAGCTTGTTTGTAATGTGAATCCATCACGTCGCCAGCCGCGAATACGCCGGGCACACTGGTGGCCGTGGCATTGCCGTGGATGCCGCTTTTAACGACGATATAGCCGTGGTCCATCTCCAGCTGGCCGGCAAAAATGTCGGTGTTGGGGGTGTGGCCGATGGCGATAAACACGCCGTACACGTCCAAATCTCTGGTGTTACCGTCCTGCGTGCTCTTGATACGCAGACCGGTCACGCCCATGTCGTCGCCCAGTACTTCGTCCAGCTCGTGATTCCATTCGATACGCACATTGCCGGATTTTGATTTTTCGATCAGCTTGTCCGACAAGATTTTTTCGGAGCGGAATTTATCGCGCCGGTGCACCACGATCACCTCGGAGGCGATGTTGGACAAATACAGTGCTTCTTCCACGGCAGTATTACCGCCGCCGATCACCGCGACCGGCTTATTGCGGTAAAAGAAGCCGTCGCAAGTAGCGCAGGCGGAAACGCCTTTACCCTTGAAGGCTTCTTCGGACGGCAGACCCAGATATTTCGCGGAAGCGCCGGTGGCAATGATTAACGCATCGCAGGTATAGACGCCGGCATCGCCGGTCAAGGTAAACGGTTTTTGCGATAGATCGGCAGTGTGAATGTGGTCGAATATGATTTC
Source organism: Methylomonas sp. Kb3 (assembly GCF_002834115.1). Classification (NCBI taxonomy): domain Bacteria; kingdom Pseudomonadati; phylum Pseudomonadota; class Gammaproteobacteria; order Methylococcales; family Methylococcaceae; genus Methylomonas; species Methylomonas sp. Kb3. The sequence goes on from NZ_PIZT01000069.1 coordinate 26,208, forward strand.
GGTATTGAAACGTTCCGCGTGCAGACGCATCCGTTCCATCAAATCCGGACCTTGCAGGCCTTCCACGTCGCCTGGCCAGTTGTCCACCTCGGTGGTGGTGGTCAATTGGCCGCCTTGTTGCATACCGGTGATCATCACCGGATTCAAGTTAGCGCGCGCGGCGTAAACGGCTGCTGTGTAACCGGCCGGGCCGGAACCTAGGATTAAGAGTTTGCAATGTTTTGCGGCAGCCATTATGTCGAGTCTCCATGCGGGTTAGGGTAGTAAAATTATAAGGGCATTCCCCCCGCGATAAAACCGATTTACCGACTGGTTTTTAATGGCGTGGCCGGTAAAGCTAATGTGAAATCGATTTACATCATCTATAATCATGATATATCAACGACATACGACTACACCGCATCATTCGTGGGGTCTAACGTGTCCCTCTATCGTAGTGATAGAAATTCGGACGAGTTTCAACTCGTGAAATGCAGGTTTTCTATCAATAAAATCAACAATATGGAAATAAATAAGGGGTCTGTATGACAAGCTTGGTTTTCGTAATAACCATGTTAGTTACCGCGTTTATAGTTTTTAAGCTACTCCAATTTGTATTGGATCGTGCGCGAGGATTTGATGACCCAACAACAATGGAGATGCAGCACCTAGTTTCAGCTATAGCTGGACAGGCTGATTGGATAGAGAAAATGCGGTCCTCACCATGGGAAACGCAACAAATGTCGCATATCATCAAACAGACAAACGAACGTAAAAACTATATTGCTCGCCTATGCGTAGAGATTGTGTCGCGTGATGGAGTGGATGGGCAGTTTTTCCAAGAAGCCGCGCAATATGCAAAAGAGCTAGAGCTTTCGGGAATTGCTAAAGACAAAGCGGCTACCCAAGCTGTAAAAGAAAAGTTGTTTACTAAAAACGGCTTTCTATACCCTTCTAGTTGGGATATTTGATCAGTATTTCAAATTACTTTGAACAGACGCCAACCATATGTCGGATGCTTGTTGCCTAAAGTTCAGGGCGATCAATAAATGTCTTATTGAATCATTGGTCAACCCAAGTATTCATTTCGCCAATCCTGACGAGTTTCAACTCGTGAAATACAGGTTTTCTATCAATCAATTCAATGACTTGAACATGAAAAAGGCCCATAGAATTGGTTCTCGAATGGATGGTGATTTTGAGGTGGTTTAATAGGAGCCAAAATTGGATATTAAGTTTTTTCTCATAGAACGTACAAAATTTATTCGTTTTTTTTATAAAAATGCCTCCGCGACGTTCTCTAATATTACAAGCGACATTGAGAATGGAAGAGCTCCCTATATACCACCCTATAGTGAAGATGGGGAGCCACCGTTTATGGTGGAATGGTTAGATGCTAAATTAGGATTTGAGGCGTGTGGGCATCATGCAATATCTATGCTTTCTTCCTCTCTTCAGTTATTTCTAAAAGCATGGGTTGATCGGCTAGATAAATATCATGGAATGAAATTTAGCGTAAATTTCAAAAAAAATGGTTGGTTAAATGGATACCTCGATATCTTCAATGAAATCGACCTAGATATGTCAACTTGTCCTGCTGATTTAAGTATTGTCGAACAAATTACCCTTGCCAGAAATAGTATTCAACATCCAAAATATCTTACGATAATCAATGTATCTCACACTGAAGATGATTTAAAAAAATATCCCAGTCCATATTTTATACATGATTCAGAGTTAACTCTTGCTTTGGAGGAAGACGAACATTCTTGGCTAATGCCTCCTACAATATCACCAACTGAGGAAAAGGTACTTGAGGCGATTTCTCAAGTAGAACTGTTATGTTCATGGTTAGAGTCAGAATACTGGAAAGCTAGAAATAAGTAGCTAAGGAGAGTCTGTGTTCTATGCGTCAAAGTTACTTTGGTTGCGCCTACAAATCTACTTACAAATTATGCCAATTTTATCTTTGCACCAATTGAGTATTGTGTTCATGCGTAACAGATTCTTTTTGAAGACTTGGAATCAATTTCTTTTGTATATCCATGTTATATATCCAAAACGCTGATAGAACAGCTGCAAGTATTGGAAAGCCATAAATCAAGATTTTTGACATACTGGAAATACCGCTTTCAATCTTTACTAAACTAGTTGCTTGACTTTGTTGGGCAGCAGCTAAATCTTTCATTGCCTGATTAACTTCAGCTTTATCATCTTTCATTGCTTGTCTTAATTCTTTAACTAGTTCTGTTTGAGCTTCTAGTTGAGTTTCTAATTTAACGACACGGTGCTCCAAAGCATAATACTCTCGAACAGTATCCGAGTCGGTTGCTCTTGTATCCACTATTAACCCCCACGTGTTTTGTCGTGACGTGCTACAAAAGTGATACCAACAACAGCAATAGCCGCTTGTTGCTCTTCAGTCAAATTTGTAAGATTAAATGCAGCCAATAATGCAAATATTCCAAACCATGTTGATTTTTCTGATAGCCAATCTCTAAAATAGTCAATCATATCAATAACCTTATAGAGTCTTACCGTAATCGAACATCGACTTCATTTGCTCATCAGTCCAGCCAAGCAATTGTTTAACAGCAGCTACTAAAGAGTTGTTTGAAGATACTGTGGGTCTAAACTCCCATTCGATTTGAGCTGCACGACCAAACGTAGGGATATGTCTGTTCGTAAAGCTATTGATCGTGCTGGTTTAGTTGATTGTACGATACATACATTGAGACACACTTTTGCTTCTAGGATGATACAAAACGGAGCCTCGTTATATGAGGTTAAGGAACTACTTGGTCATTCCAGTATTAACACGACGATGGGCTATTCCCATTTGTGTCAAGAGCAAACAACTAGTAAGGCTAAAGAAATCATGGACAGAACCAATAAAGATGTCCAGAGGGTTCGTTTAAGACTAGTAGGTTAATTAAATGCCATTTAATTAATGTAGGTTGATAAGCTATTATTTAACGATAGAGTGAGATAGAAATTCGATAGAGTTCCAATCCCGCATTCTATGTGGGTTTGAAGGTTGGTCTAGTAAAAACAATATCTTATATAGTGATGGTCTTGTTAATCCCCCGCATTAAATGCGGTGTTGAAGTTGTTGAAAATTATAGGGCTTTGAAGGATAGAGATTGCGCTATAATCATGTTTTGTGACGCTTTTATTGTGAGCCGACAACTATGGTTGCTGTTGTGGAAGAAAGAGCCGCGCGAGGTTATCGCGAAATCGCACTACTAGGACTTTCAAGTTGTGCGCTGTTTTTTTTAATTGCCCTAGTCACTTTTAATTCCAACGATCCGGGTTGGAGTCATAGCACGTCCTATCAATCCATCAGTAATGCCTGCGGCTTATTCGGTGCCTGGCTGGCGGATTTTGTGCTGAGTTTCCTGGGGTTGATGGCTTATTTGATTCCGATCATGATTTTCTGGTACGGCTACATGCTGTATCGCGGCGCTAATCAGCAAACGGGCAGCCAGTGGTTGGTGGCCGCTCGTTCGGCGGGGTTTCTCGCCACGATGATTTCCGGATCGGCTATTTTGTTCTTACATCTGCACTTTTTACGGACCAAGGTAGATTTGCCTGAGAGCCCGGGCGGCATTTTGGGGCGAGAGATAGGCGACGCCTTGGTGCATCTGTTGGGCAACTCCGGTTCCACCTTGTTGCTACTGGCCATTTTTATGACTGGCGTGACCTTATTCACCGGCTTGTCCTGGCTGACGATGATGGCATTTATCGGCAAATGCGCGATGACGGCTTGTTCGGTGGTGGGTCGGCAGGCGGTTGAGGTGCCAGAGCGTTACCGCGCGGATAGACCGGCACGACCTGAACCTGCAAAAGAAACCAAAAAGCCGCGTAATCAGCAGCCGGACGTTAAAACCGAAGAACGCGCGAAAAAGTCGCAGATTCAAGTACTGGAAACCGCACAACCTTCCGCCACTGCTGCAGTTAGACCCTTGCGTCGAAAAGACAGCAAGCCAGTGGACGATATGGAGCCCGGCGCCTACATCAACGCCTTGCCTACCTTGTCTTTGCTGGACAAGCGTGAAATCAAGGTGAAGCGCTATTCCAAAGCCGAGCTGGAAGAAATTTCCCGCCAAGTCGAGGATGTATTGCAGGATTACGGTATCGCCGCCGAAGTGGAAGCGGTATTGCCTGGGCCGGTGATTACCCGATTCGAATTACGCTTGGCGGCCGGCGTCAAAGTCAGCCGCATCAGCAGCCTGGCCAAGGACTTGGCGCGCGGATTGTCCGTAACCAGCGTGCGTATTGTCGAGATTATCGAAGGCAAATCGGTGATTGGTTTGGAGATTCCGAACCAAGAACGGGAAATGGTTTCGCTGCGCGACTTGCTGGTATCGGATGAGTTTGAGCGGGCTAAATCCAAGCTCAGCATCGCGATGGGCAAGGATATATCCGGTACGCCGGTCGTCGCCGATCTGGGCAAAATGCCGCATGCGCTGGTGGCCGGTACCACGGGTTCCGGTAAGTCTGTAGCGATCAACACCATGATTCTGAGCTTGCTGTACAAAGCCAAGCCGGAAGATGTGCGAATGATCATGATAGACCCGAAAATGCTGGAATTGTCGGTGTACGAAGGCATCCCGCATTTGCTGACGCCGGTCGTTACCGACATGAAGGATGCGCAAAACGCTTTGCGTTGGGCCGTCGCCGAGATGGAGCGCCGTTACAAATTAATGTCTAAAGTGGGCGTGCGGAATCTGGCCGGCTATAACCAGGCGGTCAGGGAAGCGGAAGCCGCCGGTCAGCCGATTCGCGATCCTTTATTCCGGCCGGAAACGCCGGTAGCCCTGGAAGATTATCCGCTGTTGGATACGCTGCCTAGCATCGTCATCGTCATCGACGAGTTGGCCGACATGATGATGGTGGTCGGTAAAAAGGTCGAGGAACTGATCGCCCGTTTGGCGCAAAAAGCCCGCGCGGCCGGCATCCACCTGGTGTTAGCGACGCAACGGCCGTCCGTGGACGTGTTGACCGGTTTGATCAAAGCCAATGTGCCGACCCGAATTTCTTTCCAGGTATCGTCGCGGATCGACTCCCGGACCATCATCGACCAAGGCGGTGCGGAAGCCTTGCTGGGTAATGGCGATATGCTGTTCCTGCCGTCCGGTACCAGTATCCCGCTGAGAGCTCATGGTGCGTTTGTGGACGACCACGAAGTCCATCGCGTAGTGGAGTTCTTGAAAAAAACCGGTCCGACCAACTATCTGGACGAAATCACCCAGGAACGTACCGATAGCGGTGAAGTCGCCGGCTTGGATAGCGAAGACAGCGAATCCGACGCGCTTTACGACGAAGCGGTGGCTTTCGTCACCGAGTCGCGCAAGGCCTCCATTTCCAGCGTGCAACGCCGTTTCAAAATCGGTTACAACCGGGCGGCGCGCATCATCGAAGACATGGAAAACGCCGGCGTGGTCAGCATGCCGGAAACCAACGGCTCCCGCGAGGTGTTGGCGCCGCCGCCGCGCTGATTGCGATGAATATCGTTATCATTGGCTTACTGGCCGTCGCAGCTATTTCCGGCATCGGCGGCTGGTTGCTTAGTTCCAAACAAAGCCAGGAAACCCCGGTCAGAATCATGATGTTTGTTGGTTATTTCTGGCTGCTGGCTTTTGTGCAATTCCTGCTGATCGCCTTGGGCTACTTTGGCTGGCAACATTTCTTGGTTTGATTTTTCTGATATGAACCTAATTCCCGAGCTAATCGGTTATCTGGCGGCGACCTTGACGACCGCTTCTTTTCTGCCGCAAGCAATTAAGACTTTCAAAACCCGCGACACCGAATCCCTGTCGCTAGGCATGTACAGCATGTTTACGTTGGGGGTGTTGCTGTGGTTAATTTATGGTATCTATTTGGTGAATATAGCTATCATAGTAGCCAACGCTATTACCTTTTTGCTGGCAGCGGCTATCTTGGGCTTTAAGATTCACAATCTGCTGCGTAAATGAATATGCCGGGTCAATCACAATGTCTTCCAGTGCTTCCAGCCATATCGAAATAAAACCCGATAGTTTCGCCGCCAATGACAGCAGTGCTTTCATTGAGAAGATTCGCCCGAATACCGCGATTTCCGAGCCTGTCTACAAGCAACTGCAAAGACGTATTACCGATATGATTCAGTCCGGCGAGCTTGGTGACGGGATTAGCCTGCCATCCGAACGGGCATTAGCGGAAGCGTTGGATCTGAGCCGCACCACGGTGCGGCGTTGTTACGAAGAATTGCGAGCTCAGGATTGTATTGCCACCCATGGCCGGGCCGGCGTTACCGTTAAGGCGCCGCCGTCGCGGATCAATCCGGAGATGGGTAAGCTGAAAGGCTTTACCGAAGAAATGCGCGAGCTGGGTATCACGCCATCCACGCAAATTCTCGATCACCAGATTGTCGTCGATAGAACTATCGCCTCCATTTTTAATCGCCCGGCATCGACGCGATTTCTACGTTTGGTAAGGGTGCGCTTGGGCGATGGCATGCCGCTGTCGCGAGAACTGGCTTGGTACGATCTAACGGTAGCGCCGGCTTTGGCTGATTGGAACGGCGAAGGCTCTGCCTATCAATACCTTGAGGCCCAATGCGGCTTAGGCTTGGTGCATGCCGAACAATCCATCGAAGCGGTGCTCAGCGATGACGTGGAAGCCGGCGTATTCGGTTTTGACCAGCCGGGTCCCTGCTTGTTGTTGAAGCGCAAGACCTACGCCGACAACGGGCAGATCGTGGAGTATGTCGAAGGCACGTTTCGCGGCGACGCCTATACCTACCGGGTTAACCTGAAAATCCGGCCGAACTAGACTGATTTTGGTGTTGGATTGGTTTTCATAAAGTGGTCGATCTCGGCTGGCGTCGGCAAGCACCTCAATACGCCATGATGTTTGGCGACCCAGGCACCGCTGGCACTGGCTAGGCTCAAAGCCTCGGTTAAACTCAGATTATTCAGCAAGGCAGTCGCCAGGCCGGCGCTGAACGCGTCGCCGGCGCCGGTGGCGTCCAGTGCGGTTACCGGCCAAGCCGGTTGGTGAAGAACCATGCCTTTCGTTAACGCCACGCATCCCGCCTCACCCAGTGTGACCACCAGCAGCTCTCCGGACCAGGCAATTTTTTCCGCCCACTTGCATAAGTTACTCAGCCACTGCGCCAGGCTGATCGCATTGTTGCCTAGGCCGAATAATGCAGCGGCTTCGGTTTCGTTTACCACCAAAATATCGGTCAGCTTTAATAAGCCGGGATCAGGTTGCCGCCAGGGCGAAGGGTTCAGCATAGTGCGGATGCCGCGCTGACCAGCGATCTGGAAGGCTCTGCGGATCGGTGCTTCCGGGATTTCGAATTGGGCGTAAATCAGATTGAGATGGGGCAGGGAGGCCAGGGCTTGTTCGACGTGTTTCTCTTTCAGCAGTGTGTTGGCTCCCGGATGGACTGCCAGGAAATTCTCGCCGGTCGGGCTGATAAAACCGACACCAAAACCGGATTGCGGTCCTGTTTTCAGCAGCCAGCGGCTGTCCATGCCTGTGTTCTTGATGAGCTCAATTACTTCATCCGCCGCCGAATCCATTCCCAGCGGCAATAGCATTGCCACCTCAGCGCCAAGCCTATGCGCGGCTAAGCCAGCATTCAAGCCCTTGCCGCCGTGTTCCTCGATCCTGCCGGTTGCTTGCAAGGATTCGCCCGAGCAAGGCAAGCGCTCAACGTTCAGGCAATGAGCATGGACATAGCTGGCTAATACTAGGATGGACACGAAATCTCCGTTTTAGGAAAAAGTCTGTGAAATAGTACCGAAATAAAACCAATAATTTACGATTGACGCAAAAAAATCTAAATGGTATCTATATGGTTACTTATTTTAATACCAAAAAATGGAGTATTAGCCATGACCCAGCAAGTTCTGAATATCAATAACACCCAAATCGTTAGCGGTACGGAAAACATGACACCAGGCGAAGGCGGCGCGCATACCCGATTGCTCTGGGCCAGTGTGCCACCTTTTTCGGCCAGACCTGATGTAACCGTTAGTATTTATTCGGCCGAAGGTATGTCTAACGCGGGTACCACGTTTGTTCCTTGGTCTATCGAGTACGTTCCGGGCGGCGCGGCTGGTGGCCGAGACCTGATAGCCATTTCGGCAGCCAATACCGAAACAGGTTTGGAAACCGATGTCGATGTAGTCTGCAGTTATCTGGCCATTGGTCCAAGTGAGTAGCCATTAATTTATGCTACCGATTTCAGTTCGTTTAGAAATTCGAACTGACCGGTAAAGCCACGCTTCGCATTTCCAAAGGAAATATTATGAAAGTCAAAACTGCTTTACTAACCCTGTCCATCCTCAATCTGATGGCCTTCAATACAAATGCCGTCGCGAGTGCGAATGCAACTGCCGAGGTTACCGTTGACTGGAATACCTTGAGAGTGACTTCGGGAACCAGCACCAATGCGGGAATTGCTTGGTACGATAAATCTTCGCGCGTGGATACGCGCATGGACACGCCTTACGGCGAAGGCACCTATTCATCGGATTGGGTGACGCCGTTGGCCAGCTTACAAACGGGGAGTGGGATACGCTCGCTTACCTCGAAAGCCGATGTCGATTCAAATATTTTGCACAGCTATTCCCAGGATATAGATCCAGCATTCGGCGACGCGGTGACCACCGAAAGTTATCGCACCGGCAGCTTCACCGGTTCCGGAAGCGGTGCGACAACCTTCTCGGTCGACTACAGCATGAATATCGGTTTGGTGCCTGGCAGCGGGACCAATGATGTGGCGGCGGCCTGGGTGTTGCTGGTGGTAAACGATTTCGGTGATCCCAACCGATCTTTGTCCAGCCGTAAGGATCTGTTCCTTAATGCCAGTTTCGTCGGTAGTTTGCCGAACCAGGCCGCTGGCACTTTATCGGTCACGCTGCCTACCACGAGTACAGGGCGGGTATCCTTCAAGGTTACCACTCATGCTTACGCAAACGTTTCAGGGATTTCTCAAGTGCCGTTGCCAGCCTCGGCTTGGCTTTTCGGATCGGCATTATTGGCGCTAATCGGAGCGGTGCGTCGGCAATGAGCCGCTGCGGCCGGTATCTGAAACTTTTCTGATTTCCCAAGTAGCGTTTAAGCGCACCGGCACTCGTTTTGAGCTTGGCCGGTAGTTGTGACATCCACCATTTTTAACAACGTTAATCAATTAGAGGGCTTTTATGAATCGCTTCCCGTCTTTGCTGGCGCTTTGTGCAGTGTTGGCTTATGCACCAACAGCAGCTGCGTACACCACATCGTTGACCGTGATCGCCAGTGCGAACGCCGCTTATGGCAGTCAGTCCTACGATGCGGATTCCAAGGTGTTAAACAACATCAATAGCCCTTCATCGTCTACGGTCGATGCGTTGTATCAAGTACCCAATGCGGGCGGGCCGGGTAGTTACGTTGAGACGTACCGCTCCGCCGCCGGCGGTTTTGTCACTCCCGGCGTAATGAAAGCCAGTGCCAGTGCCAGTGCGACAGCCTATGCCGCGAATGTCGCCAGCGCCAGCAGCAGGGTGTCATTTGCCGATAACTTCAAGTTGGTGGGCCCCAGCGGTCGAAATATCGATCTGACTTTGACTTATTTGGTGTCGGGAGCATTGTCCGGCACCGCGGCCGCCAGCGGTGCTGTGCAACTAAGTACGGGTGACAGTATTTCTTTCACGGAAAATGGTTATACACCGCGCAGCTTCAGTTGTTCATGGCTGGCGTCGTGTACCGGTGTGGCGACATTTTCGCTGCCGGTCAATACCTTGATTTCACTGGATGCTTTTCTGGAAGTCGGCGCGGGCGCCAGTAGCTATTTCAAATCTACTCTGACCCAGTCGTCCGCTAATTTCGGGAACACCGGTTTGGTGTATCTCGGTATTGCCGATAGCCGTTATCAGCTGCTGAGCGGCAGCGGTTTTAGCTACGCCCCCGTGCCGTTACCTGCCGCGTTTTGGACTTTTGTTGCCGGATTGTATACGTTGGGCTATTCCGTACGGCGCAAGTCGTGCCTGGGCTAGATCGACACGCCATTGCCTTTAAGCAGGCGCGGCAAAAGTATTCTTCACTGCGGCTTTTGCCCTTCGCCTGACCGGTTGCGGTGCGGCATTCCTGCTTCTGTCTCTTAGCAGCTACTAAGTTGTTACAATGTCCGGCCAACTTGAACGAGCGGCTGCTAAATCGGCCAGAGAAACATAATTAATGAAAACCAGAGATAGAAGGCACGGTGTCGTACTGGTACACACCGGCGAAGGTAAGGGTAAGTCCTCAAGTGCGTTTGGCATGGTATTCCGCGCCGCCGGGTGGGGCATGAAGGTCTGCGTGATTCAATTCATCAAAGGCCAGTGGCAAACCGGCGAGCAACGGGCGGCGACGCGATTCGAAGAAATCGAGTGGCATGCCTTGGGCGATGGTTTTACCTGGGATACCAAGAATCCGGAACAAGATATTAAAACCAGCCGGGAAATTTGGGAGTTTGCTAAACAAAAAATTCTCTCCGAAGAGTTTGATTTGGTGATCCTCGACGAAATCAATTACTGCTGCGGCTATGGTTGGATCAGCGGCCAGGAAATCGCCGATTTCATCAAAAACGATAAACCCACCTGGCTACACTTGGTGATGACCGGCCGCAATGCGGCACCGGAAGTCATCGAAGCAGCAGACACGGTCACCGAGATGACCCGAATCAAACATGCTTTTGCCGCCGGCATCAAAGCCGAGCAGGGCGTGGAATTTTAAGCTGAAAAAAAACCGGGCTTCTGGCAGAATTGCCGGTTTTTAATCCAGGCACCAATACCACTATGCGACAAGCAAAAAAACTTATCGAACAGTACTATCAAGCATTCAACAGCGGCGACATGGATACCTTTCTGAGCTTGTTGACCGACGATGTGGTACATGACATCAACCAGGGCGACCGCGAGCAAGGCAAGGCTGCTTTCGCTGAGTTCATGAAAAAAATGAATCACCACTACAAAGAACAGTTGGTGGATATGGTGATCATGGCTAACGAGGACGGCACCCGCGGCGCAGCGGAGTTTGTGGTATTGGGCGAATATCTGAATACCGACGAAGGTCTGCCGGAAGCCAATGGTCAAACCTATCGCTTGCCGGCCGGCGCGTTTTTCGATATTCGCGACGGTAAAGTCGCGCGCATCACCAACTACTATAATTTAGGCGATTGGATTGCGCAGGTGGATCCGCAGTAAGGCTTTTGTCAGGCGCATTGCCGATACCGGTCGATTGGCATAGAATCCGAAGGGTAACAATTCGGATTCGCCGAAAAAATAACTACAAAACAGAGGAGAGCAACAATGGGTGAAACACAGAAATTGATGATCGCTGTGGTGGGGGTGTTTGTAGCCGGTTTTATCTTGGTGGGTGTCAGCAAGGATCAATCCAACGAGGAAAAAGAGGCCGCTGCGCAAATCCGCACGTTGGTAGCCATGCAGGAAATGGCTAACCAAAAATGTCCGAAGTTGATCGAAAACAAAACCGGTACCCAAGTGTATTTCCCGTCCAAAACCGATACCGATAAAACGACCTATGTCACGATGGAATGGGTAGGCGAGAAAGACTCTAACTTCAAAACCGCATCCTGTACCCTGCATTTGGCATTGGGAGGCGTGTCGAAGCTGGTTATCGATGATAAGGTTTTGATTGACAAGAAATTTTAATCAAAGGCGGCGTTTTGCGCGATAGCTGGAAACGCCGTCTTGTCTCCCATTGATCGGTTAGCGGTGAAAGATTTCGTTAGCCGATTTGTCAGTGCTTTTATGAATATCGACGCCGGGTGTGGTCGTCGTCTTCTTCGCAAATTAACCATCCAAACAGAACCGGCAATACCGTCTGCCGTTTGCCAGGCACGTTGGCTGGTAAAACAGCTAACGCATCGTAGTAGCGGATGCCAGGTTTACCGGGAATCGCAAAGTCAGGCGGCGTAATCGATCAAAAGCGCCCAGGCCGGGTTTTATGTTTTCGGGATTTTTCAGACAAAATACACAAAAATAATAATTAACTAGAGGTGAAAAGATGGCGGATACGACCATCCTGAAAGGTGTTTTAAAAACCTGGAAAGACGATAGAGGTTTTGGCTTTATTCAGCCGGATAACGGCGACAAAGATATTTTTGTACATATTTCCTCTTTAAAAGGCATGGCCCGCCGTCCGGTGCGCGGCGATGTGTTGTTTTATGAAGTCGCCCGTGATACCGGCGGTAAATTGAAAGCAGTGAATGCGCGCATCGAAGGTGTGCCTTACGAGCAAAAATCCGGTAAGCCTAAACTGTGGGTATGGTTGCTGGCGGCGGCACTTGCTCTAATAAGCGGGGCAGTAGCGGCTTATTTCTTCTAGCGCGCCGAAAAGCTGTCATCGGTAGCAGATATTATTGACCGAGATTTTTCAACCAAACGAGTAAAACATGGACTGGCTACACTATTTGACCGACATTCTGCTGCACATCGATAAACATTTGGCCAATATCATCAGCGACTATGGCACGCTGACCTATGCCATTTTGTTTTTGGTGATTTTTGTCGAGACGGGTTTCGTGGTGATGCCGTTTTTGCCCGGTGACTCCCTGTTGTTTGCCGCCGGTGCCTTCGTGGCGATGGATGCTTTCAATCTGCCGATATTGCTCGGCGTCTTGGGAGCTGCGGCGGTGCTGGGCGATACCGTCAACTATTGGATAGGTCGCAGCATTGGTCAACGCGCCTATTCGCTCAGTTGGGTAAACCGCGAACATCTTGAACGCGCCCAGGCGTTCTACGATACCTACGGCGGTAAAACTATCGTACTGGCGCGCTTTGTGCCTATCGTGCGAACCTTTGCGCCGTTCGTGGCGGGGATAGGGAAAATGCCTTACAGCACTTTCATTTTGTATAACATTATCGGCGGAGTGGCATGGGTGTTGATTTGCGTGTTTGCCGGCTATTTCTTCGGCAATATTCCGTTGGTGAAGAAAAACTTTGAGTTAGTGGTGTTAGGCATCGTGCTGATTTCGGTCTTGCCGATAGTGCTGGAAGTTTGGAAAGCCCGTAAACAAGCCAAGCAATAAGGTCGCATGATGGTAGAGATGAACGATTCGCAAAAATGGTTTGTACTGGCCTTTATACTGGCTTTCGGCGGCCTATTGTATGTGTTGGCGCCGGTGCTGATGCCTTTTGCGTTTGCGGCCATTCTCGCTTACCTCGGCGATCCAGTTGTGGATAGGCTGGAAACTTTGCAATTCCGTGGTTGGCGTTTAAATCGGACGCTGGCAGTCATGGTGGTGTTTTCCGGTATCATTTTTTCAATAGCGGCGCTGCTGATCGTCATCATTCCTGCCCTGGAATATCAAATCAGCGAATTCATCGACAAACTGCCGTCTTATTTAAACTGGATAAACAAATCGGTCGTGCCGGTTTTGCAAAAATATCTGGGACGCACGATTAGACCGTTGCGCGAAGATCAATTGATTAATCTGATCAAGAGTCATTGGCAAGACGGCGACGGCGTTGCCGAGAACCTGATTCAATCGGTCTCCCATTCCGGTGCGGTGATCGTTGGTTGGGTGATGAATCTGGTGTTGATTCCGGTGATTACCTTCTATTTACTGCGCGATTGGGACGACTTAGTGGCGCGGATCCACGATTTGTTTCCACGCCGCGTTGCCGGTACTGTCGCCAAACTGGCCGGCGAGGCCGACGTGGTGTTGGGTGCTTTCATGCGCGGCCAGTTTTATGTGATGCTGGCGCTTGGCGTGATTTACAGCGTCGGCTTGTGGTTGGTGGATCTGGAACTGGCCCTGGTGATCGGTATGCTGGCTGGTTTGGTCAGTTTCGTACCGTATATGGGGGCCATCACCGGTATCGTCTTTGCCTGCATCGCGGCCTTGCTACAATTTCAGGATGCGATGCATTTATTGCCGGTGTTGATCGTTTTTGCGGTGGGTCAGAGTATGGAAGGCATGCTGTTGACGCCGTGGTTGGTCGGAAACAAAATCGGTTTACATCCCGTAGCAGTGATGTTTGCTGTACTGGCGGGTGGTCAGCTGTTCGGGTTTTTAGGCGTCTTGTTGGCCTTGCCGGTGGCGTCGGTGATTATGGTGCTGTTGCGGCATATCCATGAGCGTTATACCTTTAGCGGTTTTTACAGCAAAGGTTAGTGTTCACTATGCGCAATGCGTCGTTATTTACGGCATTATTGCTAGTTTCGACATTGGTGTTTGCGACCGATAGCCGCAGAGAGCAGGACTTTGCTGCGGCTATTCAGCAACAATTGTCCATGGGGCAGGCGATTTGGTTGAAATCCGCCGACAAAACTTTTCTGGCGCTCTTCACGGAAGCCGAAAAGACCGACAACAGCCAAGTGGCAATCGTACTGCACGATATGGGCGAACATCCCGATGCCAAGCCCTTGATCCATCGCTTGCGAACCACGTTGCCGATGCATAATTGGGCTACGCTTGCCTTACAAATGCCTATCAGGGAAAGCAGCGCCCAGGCTGAAGAGTATTACCCTCTGTTTGAGGAGGCGCGTGGACGCATTGATGCGGCTGTGGAACATCTGCTGAAAAACGGTGCGAAACATATCGCGATTGTCGGCTACGGCATGGGCGCTTTGATGGCCGCATCCCGCCTTGCCGATAAACCCAATGACGTGGCGGCGCTGGTATCGATTAGTTTGCCGGTGCCGCAAACGACTGCAACACAGGCGCAAAGTCTGGATTTGATTAAAAAAGTGCAATTGCCTTTTTTGGATGTCTATGCCGAGTTTGATTTACCGGCAGTGCTCGATAGCGCCCGGCAACGGCGTATGGCCGGTAAAGATAATCCGGTGTATCGGCAAATAAGAATGGATGGCGAGGATCACGGCTATCAACAAGATTACGAATTGCTTGTAAAGCGCGTATACAGTTGGCTGACCACGACGGTCAGCCAAGATTAATAATTATTACAAAGGGTGCAACACATGCTTTTAACCGACGAATTGGTCGCGGAAATTAAATTTTTATCCTTGTTCAATCTGGAGTCCGTACAAGAAGGTGTCAAGGTGCATGGCAATGCCGATCCGGTGTTGATTGCTGCGGCGCAACGGCTATTCGACAAAGGTTTGGTCACACAACATGACGGCGGGTATTTGACCGACCTGGGTATAGAAGTGGCGGAACACGCCCAACGGATGCTGACGATATTGCAGTCTAACTAACGACGATTCAAAGGCCTAGGCCCAGCTCGAACAACCATTTCAAAGAGACGTAAAAAATCAGGACTATGAGCAGGCTATAGCCGAGAAATCGGATGGGCTTGTTCAGATTGTGGCGGAAAAAGCCTTGGTATTCGCCTTGCGCCTTCAATTGCCGGTACAGTGCGCGTTGGTTTAGGGCGCGTTCTTGTTGGTATTCGTTGAATAATTGTCTGGCTTTATCGACGTCATCGCGTTGATAAAGCCAGATAGCCGGCATGGAAATGCCCCAGTTGCCTGCTGACGTTTCGTAAAATTCAATATCGTTGTCGGCCAGTAACTGCCGAACATCGTCCGCTTCGTCCGTGGGTACGCCTCTTAGCGAGAAAAATAAAATCGTCATAGCCAGCCGCATGGTGTAAGAAGCGCAAATTATAAATCAATAAGCGTGCATCGAGCGCCGGGCAAACTCTTCAGAATGAATCATCCCAGCCCATTTCCACTGCCCGCTCAGACCTCTATTGTTTTGCTGGAGGATGCTGGAGCAAACCCAAGTGCAGATAGTTTGCAAGGCGTGCTGCGCGCGCAGGATTTTCGCTGTGCGGTGGCGTCGAGTGCGGAAGAGGTGATGGAGCTGCTGACAAATGCGCCGGTGGATTTACTGATTATTGCCTGTCGAGATTGGCCTTGGCGGCAGGTTGCCGATATGCGCGATGCGGCCGACTCCTACCTGCCTATCATATTGATTGCCGATGATTTAACCGACACGCTGCTGGACCATTGCGCCGCTGTTGAGATCGACGCTGTCATTTGTCGACCGGTCAATCAGCATTTATTGCTGTTAAAAATACGGTCGTCGTTAAAACTGCGCATGTTGTATCAGCACGAGCACGCGCAAAAAACGCTGCTGCTCGATTATTGGCAGACTTCCGACCTGGAACATGAAGTCGCGGCCAAACTGTTCAATGACGTGTTAAAAGCCGACTTTCTGGAAACTGAAGCCGTGGAAGTGGTGATGTCGCCGATGGCCTTGTTTAACGGCGATTTGGTGTTGATTGCCAAAACCCCGGAAAATCATTTGCATGTGCTGTTGGGCGATTTTACCGGCCACGGTTTGTCGGCATCGATAGCCGCTACGCCGCTGGCGGACATTTTCTATGGCATGACGCGGAAAGGTTTCGATATTAACGAAATCGTTACCGAAATTAACGCCAAACTGTATCGGGTGTTGCCGGCCAACCGCTTTTTGGCGGCGACGGTGGTGGCGCTGTATCCCGAGTCGTCGTCGATGAAAAGCATTACCTGCGGGCTACCCGAGCATTTTTTAGTCAATCATGCCGACAACAGTTTTTTGGCGATACGCTCTTTGAATATTCCGCTGGGTATTCAGCCTTCGATTGACATCGAAGAGCAACTGCATCGGGTAAGCGAGAGTCAGTGTTTATATCTGCTCACGGATGGTATTTTTGAGGCGGAAAATGCTGAAGGTGAGCTTTTCGGCGGGGAACGCATTCTTAATGCTATCCGGCAAAGTAAATCCGACGCCATCAAAAATTTGCAGGCCAGCCTTGAAGCACACACCGGCGGTGCGATTCAGAAAGATGACAATACCCTGGTTATTTTGAGCTGTGCGGTCGATAGCGTGCCCTGGGGGCGGCGAGAAATCCGGCTTCCCCGGCAGCGGGTCGCCGCGACGACCTGGAAGCAGGTACTGGAATTTGACATCGATAGTTTGCGCCTGATCAATCCGGTGCCGGTCATGGTCAACACCGTCATGGAAATCCAGGGTTTACAGAATTATCGCCAGGATATTTTCATGATAGTCAGTGAATTGTTCGCGAATGCGCTGGACCATGGCGTGCTGGGCTTGGATTCGGCTCTGAAGAGCAGTCCGGAGGGCTTTATGCGCTTTTATGCGATGAAGGACGAACGCTTGCAACAGCTCCAGCGCGGCAAAATCCGCTTATCGTTTATCCATCATGCGACCGAGTACGGTGGCCGCTTGATCGTTAAAGTCGTCGATAGCGGCAACGGCTTCGATTGGCGACGGCGCATCGGTTTGCGGAAGAGTGATGAGGCTTACTGCGGCCGCGGCATTATCATGCTGGAGACTTTATGCAGCAGCCTGAGCTACCACGGTTGCGGCAATCGCGTAACCGCGGTTTTCGATTGGCGGCATTAACGGGCTTAGTGTTGGCAATTGCGGCAATAGTAGCTGGCGCGTTGGCCGATTTTGAGTTGCTGAATTGGTTCCTCGCAGCGCAGGCAGGCTTGTCCGCCACGACCGTACACATTTAACGATTGTTTGAAATAACCGGGTTTGCCCTCGGCATTGCTAAAGTCGCGCAACGTGGTGCCGCCTTTATCGATGGCTTGTTGCAATACGGTTTTGATCGCCGCCACCAACGCTTCGCACGCCGGCGTATCCAGTTCTCCGGCGCAGCGCATCGGCTGTACGCCTGCTAAGAACAAGGCTTCGCTGGCATAAATATTCCCCACGCCCACCACGACATGGCTGTCCATAATCAATGATTTGATCGGCACCGCGCGGTTTACCGCCCGCTGCCGCAAATAGTTAGCGTCGAATGCCGCGGAGAGCGGTTCAGGCCCCAGCGTGGCCAGCAAGGGATGCAACATCGGATCTTCGGCAGTCCACAAGGCCGCGCCGAAGCGCCGCTGATCGTTAAAGCGCAGTACCGTATCGTCGGCAAAAATGAAGTCGATGTGGTCGTGCTTGCGCAGCGTTTGCTCGGGTGTGGTGATGCGCAGATTCCCCGACATGCCCAGATGCAGGATCAGCGTGCCGCGCCCCGTACCGAGTAATAAATATTTGCCGCGCCGTTCGACAGCGTCCAGACGCTGGCCCGGCAAATCGATGGTCAGGGACTCGGGAACCGGCCAACGCAACTGCGGGTGACGCACAATCACGGCTTTAAAGGTTTTGCCGGTAATATGCGGGGCGATGCCGCGCCGACTGGTTTCAACCTCGGGTAATTCCGGCATGATTGCTCAGATTTGGGTGAGTAGAAACTTGGCTTCGTCCTGGATTTTTTTGCGGAAGAACAATAACTTCCAACGGCTGCCGCCGCATTGCCGCCACAATAAAGTGGCGCGAATGCCTGCCAACAGCAAAGCGCGAATTTTGTTTACAGTACTTTGATTACCCAGATATTGCTGGTCGCCTTGTACCATGATTCGTGGCTGCAGGGTACTGATCGTGCTGTGATACACGTCGGCCAGATTGGCCAGCACATTTTCATGCAGTATGCCGAAATGTTCGGCTTGAGCCTGGGCCTTACTGACACCAGCCTGTATGGTGTTTTGCATATCCGGCTGCTTGATCAGTTGTTTTTGCAAATAGACGATCTGCGCGGCGTAACGGGCTTGCTCCGGGCTGGCCAGCACCCGGCTGCCGAGTTGCGTCGTAAGCTGTTGTAAGCCGTGTTCGACACCGATCAAGCCGCCGTAGACATCGACCACGCTGTCTGCGTCGATTTTCAGCAGACTGGCGATGCTGGCTTCCAGCGCCGCGTTTGGGCAAGTGCCGGTGCCGGCAAGCTGATGCACCAAGGAGCAGGCCTGGGCGATGCCGGCCAGCGCGATGGTTTGGTTACTGAGCGTGTTCAGGGACATATTACTTACAAGCTGTAGTCAAACAATCGGCTTTAACCGGGTGGCCGTCTTTGATCCATGACTGGATACCATTGGATAAATGATAGACATTTTTCATGCCCAGTTGCTCGGTGAGGATTTGGCCGATCTTGCCGCTACGATTCCCGGAACGACAGACCAAAATAACGGGTTGGTCCGGCGACGATTTCAGTTTTTCCAGGTTGGCTAACCATTTCTCTTGGTCGAAGTGGCCGTTGCTGTCAAACGATTCCAGTTTCTGGCTGTTGGCGATGACGCCGGTGGCTTGCCATTCCGGCGCGGTACGTACATCCACGACCAGCGCATTGTGGTTTTGCTGCATGCTTAGCAGTTGTTCCGCCGTGACCACGCCTAGTTCGGTGGCGTAAAGATGGGCCGCGAACAGACAGCCTAGCCAGAATAAAGTCAGTCTCAATTTCATGATGATGTCGGTAGGGTAGATGGCTCAAGCTGCCAAGAAAGGTAAAATGCGCGTCGCCCACCAATCTATGCTCTCCAGATAGATGTTGGCGATACGCTCGGGATTTATATCACGAAAGGTGCTAAGGCCCGGCTCCCAGCGCTCGTAGGCGATGCAGAATTGTAACGCTTCGCCGGCGTTGCCGCGATATTTCAAAATGGCATCGTCGACATCTTCCGCCAGCGGCAATTGTTCCAATACTTTGGTCGCCGGCATGTCCAGCAAGCTGTCCAAACCCGACAGCATACCAATTAAAAAATAATGCTCCTGATCGTCTTTAAGTTCTCGCGCTATCAATTCGCACATTTTGGCGCGGATCAGCACGTTTTGCAGCACCGAGGACGGTTTGCCGGACATAGACGATAAGGCCAGAATATTGACCCAGCGCTTGATCTCGACCAGCCCCAGGCAGGCAATGGCATGCTGAATGGATTCTATTTTTTGCGGGAGGCTAAAAAATGCGGAATTTAAATAATGCAGCAACTTAAAACTCATCCCGACGTCTTGCGAGATAATCTTGCCTATTTCCGCGAAACTGGCATCCGCTTTATTCACGGTGGACAACAATTGGATGGCTGCCGTTTGGCTGACCCCTAACCGCTTGCCCTCCACGATATTCGGTTTGCTGAAGAAAAACCCTTGAAACAGCTCGCAGCCCCATTCGCGCAAGGTTTCAAATTCCTGATGTGTTTCGACTTTTTCCGCCAGCAATTTGAGTTTGTAGGGTTTTAGCTGTTCGATCAGTTGCCGGGTGCCCTCCAGGCCGTCGGCCATCACATCCAGCTTGATAATGTCGGCAAATTCCAGCAAGGGCAGCCACTCCGGTGACAAGACGAAGTCGTCCAGAGCGATGGTGTAGCCCAGTTGCGATAATTCTTTCAGGTTGGCGACGATGTTGTCATCGATAGCCACGCTTTCCAGCACTTCAATGACGATGCGCTCTTTGGGCAAATGCAGCGGCGTTTTGTCGAGTATGTTTTGCGTGGTGAAATTAATGAAGGCTTTGTGCGGGCCGACCAGTTCGTTCAGGCCGATTTCCAACAGCGTATCGGTGATGACTTGATTAGTGGCGTTGGCGGCACCATCTTTCAAACTGAGATCGAAATCCTTGCCTCTGAATAAAATCTCGTAGGCGAAAGTGTCCAGATGGCGGTCCAGGATTTGCTGTCTGCCAATCAGAAAATCTGTCATTTATTTACGGGCTCCCGATCATTGCACTATCATGAGAATAGGTCGCGCCTTATACCATGTTCAAATAGTTTAAGTCGAGAATGGCCGGCCAGTCTCAATTTCAATCATATGGAGATTTATATGTCCGAATCAGCGTCATTGACAGTAAGCGGTATGAAATGCGGCGGTTGCGAGAACAGCATCGTCAGTAAAGTGTCGGCCATCGCCGGTGTGGTAACGGTGCAGGCTTCGCACAAAGACAAGCGGGTTGAAGTCGAATTTGATCCGGCGCAAACCGACTTGGATGAAATCGAAGACGTTATCACCGACGCCGGTTTCAAGGTCGAATAAAGCCCGCATCGGCGGCCGTCCGCTTTTGGGCGCAGATCAAAACGGTATTACTCGGGAATCCTCATCATGACTTTAGAGCAATCGACTAATCAGCAACAGGAAATACGCCTTTCCATACTCGGCATGCGTTGCGCCGGTTGCGTCAGCGCGGTGGAAACAGCCTTGCAATCGGTACCGGGGGTCGAGTCCGTTGCCGTCAATTTTGCCGATCACTCCGCCACTGTCGGCGGCAATCCGGACCATCAAGCCATGAAGCAGGCCTTGAAATCCGCCGGCTACGATGCGGCGGTGATGGAAGGGTTGGAAGACCCGAGCGAAGAGGAAAAGCAGGAAGAAGAGCGTTATCGCGATTTGCTGCGCAAGGCAGGCGTGGCCGGTGTATTGGGCCTGCCCTTAATGGCGGGCGCGCATCTGGACTTGTTTCCGGCGATGGGTAGTGCCGCCGGCACGGTGTTTTGGTCCGAAGTGGCCTTGCTGACGCTGGCGGTGATGTTTTATTCCGGCGGACATTTTTTTCATAGCGCGCTTAAATTGCTGCTGGTCAAGCAGGCCAATATGGATACCTTGATCGCGCTGGGTACCGGCTCGGCGTGGTTGTACTCCTGTATCGTCATTGATTACTCCGGCCAGCTGCCTTCACTGTCCGCTCATGCCTACTTCGAGGCCTCGGCGGTGATCTTGGCGTTCATCAATCTGGGCAGTGCGCTGGAAACTCGGGCGCGGGGTAAAACCTCGGCGGCGATACGCGCGCTGATCGGTTTGCAACCCCGTACCGCTCGGGTGGTGCGAGAGGGACAAGAGATCGATATTCCTATTGAGCAAGTCGGTCTTGGTGAAACCTTGCGGGTTAGACCCGGCGAAAAAATCGCCGTGGACGGTGTGGTGTTGGAAGGACATTCCACTATCGACGAATCCATGCTGACCGGCGAATCGATGCCGGTTGAGAAAATGGAAGGTGCCAGTGTCGCCGCCGGCACCATCAATCAGCAAGGCAGTTTTTTATTTAGCGCGACCCGCATTGGCCGCGATACCGCTTTGGCGCAGATTATTCAAAGCGTGCGGCAAGCGCAGAACAGCAAACCGGCGATTGCCAAACTGGCGGACAAGATTTCCGCGGTATTTGTCCCCACCGTGGTGGGCATATCGGTACTGACTTTTTTAATCTGGTTGAGTATTGGCCCAGACCCGGCTCTGGGTTATGCGTTTGTCACATCGATGACGGTGTTGGTAATTGCTTGCCCGTGCGCATTGGGTTTGGCTACGCCGATTTCGGTGATGGTCGCGGTCGGTCGTGCCGCGCAAATCGGTATATTGATCCGCAAAGGCGAAGCCTTGCAAAGCGCCGGCAAGTTGACTTGCCTGATTCTGGATAAGACCGGCACCGTCACTGCCGGTAAGCCCAGTCTGGCTGAAGTGATCGCTTTTGGCGATGTCGACGAAGTCCAGGTGTTGCAGTATGCCGCCAGTCTGGAATCGGGGTCCGAACATCCCTTGGCCGCAGCGATACTGGCGGCTGCCGAACAAAAACAGCTTAAGTTGGAGAAGGTCAGAAAATTTCAGGCCGTGGCCGGGCACGGTATCGCCGGCCGCATCGCGGATCGGCAATGTTTGTTCGGCAATGCCGCGTTGCTAGCGGAACATGGCATCGACGATAGCAAGCATCGCGATAAAATGGCCGAGTTGGCGGCAAAAGGCCAGACACCAATGTTTTTGGCCGTCGAAAATTCGGTGGTTGGCATCGTGTCGGTCGCAGACCCGATTAAACCCGATTCCGCCGCAGCGGTACGGCAATTACGGAAGCAGGGTATCCGCGTGCTGATGGTGACGGGCGACAACGAGATCACCGCGCAAGCGATAGCGGCGCAAGCCGGAATCAGCGAAGTCCGAGCGCAAGTCTTGCCACAAGACAAAGCCGCCGTGGTAAAAGCCTTGCAACAGCAAGGCGAAATTGTCGGCATGGTCGGTGACGGTATCAACGACGCGCCGGCCCTGGCGCAAGCGGATGTCGGTTTTGCGATTGGCACCGGCACCGACGTGGCTATCGAAAGCGCCGACATTGTGTTGCTGCAAGGCTCCTTATTGAAGGTGTCCGAGGCAATGGCGCTGTCGACATTGACGGTTGCCAATATCAAGCAAAACCTGTTGGGTGCATTTTTCTACAACACTATCGGCATTCCGGTCGCGGCCGGTTTGCTGTATCCGTTATTTGGCTTGTTACTCAACCCAATGATTGCCGGCGCGGCCATGGCCATGTCATCGGTCACGGTCGTCAGTAACGCCAATCGTTTGCGCTGGATTAAGCTGGATGTTCAGTAGGGGCGAAGAATGAATAGCGTGCCTAAAGCGTCGGTACAAACCTTCAGTATCGCCGACTATACGGGATGGCCGGACGACGAGCGCTGGGAGTTAATCGACGGCGTTCCTTACAATATGAGTCCCGCACCCAGCATCAAACATCAGACGGTTGCTGGACGTGTTTTTAGCCGGATGGAACAATTTTTAAAAGGTAAGCCCTGCAAGCCTTTCATCGCCCCTGTGGACGTCATTCTCTCCGAGCATGACGTGGTGCAACCGGATTTGTTAGTGGTCTGCAACCCGGAAAAGATCGGCGAAAAAGCCATACACGGGGCGCCGGATTTGGTGGTAGAGGTTTTATCCCCCAGCACGGCGCTGAAGGATATGCGGGAAAAAAAAGCGCTCTACGAGCGTGCCGGCGTGAGGGAATATGTGGTCATCGACCCGTTGGAAAATTATGTTCAGCGTTTTTTTCTGGGCGCAGACGGTCGCTATGCCAATGCCGACGTTTTTGGGGTTGAGGAAGATTTGCCCCTGTTGAGTTTGTCGGAGTTGATTTTGCCCTTGGCGGAGGTTTTTGAGTTGTAAGGCGCTATTGGCTTGCAGGCAAACCGAATAGCGCGCTGGGTGGCTTATAGTTTGAATTGGGAAATCGTGGTGTGTAAATTACCGGCGATTTTTTGCAAATGATGGGCTTCTTGCGCGGTTTGCTCGGCGTCCTTCGAGTTGTTGATGGTGACGTCATTAATCGAATTGATGTTTTGATTAATGTGCTCGACGACGATTTTTTGTTCTTTCACCGCGTCGGAAATATGCGTATTCATCGTGGAAATTTGCGCCACCATGCTTGAGATATTATCCAGCAACTCGCCGGTACTTTCGATGACTTCAACGGTCTCCTTAGCCTGATTTCGGCTTTCCGACATGGCTTTCACCGCTTCCCGCGAGCCTTGCTGCAAGCGCTCTATCATCGCTTGAATTTCATGCGTGGAATCCTGGGTTCGGCTGGCCAGTGTCCGCACCTCGTCCGCCACTACCGCAAAACCACGGCCTTGTTCGCCGGCTCTGGCGGCCTCAATCGCCGCATTGAGCGCCAATAAATTAGTCTGATCGGCGATGCTCTGAATCACATCCAGCACCGAGCTGACATTCACGCAGTTTTGCTCGACATTACCGATTACGGTGCTGGCCCTGTCGATATTGTTAGACAGCGCATGAATCGATTGCACCGTATTGGTCACCACCGCCTTGCCGTGGTTGGCGGCCACGCTGCTTTTCTGCGCCGTTTGCGCGGCGTTAGCCGTGTTGTTGGACACTTCCGTCACTGTCGCGGATAGTTCCGTTACCGTTGCCGCGACCTGATCCGTGCCCATCTGCTGTTTCAAAATATCCTCTTGTACCCGCTCGGACATTTGGCTCAAGCGGTTCGAGGCAGTGTTCAACTGTTTGGATTCCGTCGCCACTTGCCGCATCAGGCTATGTAACACGCTTAAAAATTCGTTGAACTGGGTGACGATAATGCCGACTTCGTCATTGCCTTCGTGCGGAATGCGCCGGGTCAAATCGCCGCCGCCCTGTCTAAGCAGATACAGCGATTTTTGCAGCTCGGTCAGTGGCGGCTCTATTTTGAAATAAAGCATGCTCAAACAGACCGTCACAAACAGTAGCAACCCGATGGAAAACGCAATACGCGATAGGCTGTAATCGTGCAAAGACGAACTTAATTGTTGTTTGGCGAGGGCAAGCTCCCGATCAAGTTGCTCGGTAATTCTGATTAATTCTTCGGTCAGCGTGGCAGCTGTGTCGTCAAGACCTGAGCCCGGCGCCTTCATGGTAACGGTGCCCGCCTCGGTGCCCAACTTAATGTAATCCCAAGCCATCTTTACGCCGGCATCGTGCATTACTTGAATTTTCCGCTTCAATGTTTCGACTTGCGCGTGCAATGCCGGGTGAGATTGTTCGGCTTTGTCCAGATTTAACAATGCGGCGTCCAGGTTTTCTTTGGCTTCGGCAAAGCCGCCATCATCATGCGTCGCGCCGACGTCGGTCAGAAATTGTTGAATCTGCACGACATGAAAACGCACATGAGACAAATAGTCCGAGGTGTTTTGTTTTTGCGCTGCTGCTTGCAAGTTGTCGTCTATGGACTGAAATGCATGCCACAGCGACAACACAAACAGCAGATTGGCAAATGCCAAAGCGGAAGCAATTAAGATCAGCGAAGATTTGATTGAGATATTTTTAAACATGAGGTTTTTGGGTAATTATTTTTCAAGTTTTTCTAAATCAGTCACCAACGCCGTCATTGCCGCAACGGCATGGTGTTGGGCTTCTGACAGGGCGTCGCCGTTGTTTAAGGCGTACAAACCGATCTGCCGGTTGAGTTCGGCAATTAAGCGTGCGCGATGCTCGCGGCGGTTGCGTAGTTTGGCAACCATATTCGAAAACGACAGCGCCAAATCCTGTAGCTGATCGTTTTCTCGCAAGTGCGTGACGGTATCAAGCTTGCCGTCGCCGACCTCTTGGCAGAGTGTTTCGAAGCGATATAAGGGCCCGGCGATTTTATGCGAGGCGTAAAGAACGGTGCTCACCGCAATGCCGCCGGCAACCAAAATAGCCACCAAGTTGCCGATTAAAATCGATACGCCCAGGCGTTCCGCCGCATTAACGATATTGGCGTGCGCCGACTGGGATTGAGCCTGCAGATCGCCGCCGGTCATCCAATAAATCAGTAGGGCCGAACATAATCCGGCCAGCAATATCAGTGCAAAAGCGCCGAGGATGAAACGGCCTTGAAAATCCCTTTTGATAAAAATTTGGCGACGTTTGGTAACGGTATTGTTCATTTTCAGGAACCTTAGTTGACGTTGTGACAAGTTAAACAGAGCTCGCCGTCGCTGTTGTTACGGCGGAGTAAAAAGCTTTTTTTCAGCCTTTCGGCGTTCATCAGTTTATCCATGAAGCTGTGGCTGGCTTGCGGCCGGTCGCTATCCAGCTTGCCGTGCGTGTAGTGGCAGGTCAGACAGGTAATGTCGTTTTCCTCGTTAAGCGGCAAGTCGGCGGGTACCGGAAAGTCGATATTCAAACCCACTTTGTGGCCTTGGTTCGGATTATGGCACGAGGAGCACATGGCCACGCCGTCCTTGCTAAAGGTGGTTTGATCGGCTGATATATTTTTGCTGTGTAAAATGCCGTCCTCTTTGATTTCCGGCGTCGTCGTATGGCAATTACTACACCCGGCTTGCGGCGATTGCTTGGAAATGAGGTGCGGATTGTCGTCGGCGGTATGCGCGCCACTGACGAACAACAGCAAAAGTGCGCCGGTGCCGCCGGCCAATAAGCATTTGTATAGGAGCTTGTTCATGATTAGAAAGACATGACGATTTGGGCTATGCCCAGTTTTCTGTCGAAATAACGCTCGGCGGTTTCGGTGCCCAGCGAATCGTTGTATTCAAATTTGACCCGTAAATGATCGCTGAATTTGTAGTTAAACCCGAGGCTAAGCATGGAGAGATCGTTGATCGCCACGGTGCTGCCATCAAAGTCCAAGCCAAGGTCTTGCGAAGGCTGCCAGCGGCTGTAGCGGGCGAACACCACAATGGGCTGTTTGCTCAGGCTTTCCAAATCCACGGTCAGCGTGGAGTGGTAGCCCAATTGGTGGCCCTTGCCGAACGGGCTGGTGTTTGGATCTGGGATGATGACAGGCAGTGGGTTGCCATCCGCGTCTTGTTCCAAAAACACCTGTTGATGCGCATTCAGCAGCATGAATTCGTTTTGTAAACGCCACATGCCGTAGCCGATACTCAGGTCCGCGCCGTAAACGGTATTGCGGATGCGGTTTTCGCCATCGAACTCGCTCAGATGGGAGACACCGATTTCGATACCTTCCGGATTGGTGTTGTGGATTTTGTAGGTATTTTGCCCCATAGCCAGGCCCACCCGGCCGCCGACGGTATGGCCGTCATTGGCGTACAGTGCGTCGGTCCAGAATACCGAGTAGTTGAATATATCCCAGGCACCGTAGGAACGAATGCCGTCGGCATTGTAACCGCCCAGCTGCATGCGGGAGGTGGTCAACGGTGCGGTAACAGTGATGCGGTCTTTGTTAGCGAAGTTTTGGTAATCGTTGCCGAACGGTAAGTCGAAACGGCCGGCCTGGATGTGCAGGCCTTTGTTATTGAAAATCCGGCCGCGCGGCGGAATACGATCATTAAACATATGGTAGTCGACCAGCGCGACGGCGATACCGGCCATTGTGCTGCCGCCACTCAGCGCGCCGGGGCCGCTGTTACCGCAGAATACCGCACCGGGCGCACCATAGTCGGCGTTGGATGAGTTGCCGCATAACACTAAAGCCGAGCTGGCGCCGAAATGGTCGTCGTGTACATAGTCCAGGTCCAACTCCACCGAGCCGACGCTAAAGGTCTGGTCAGTAGAGTTGCCGGTTTTGGCGTTGATGTCGAAAAAACCGCTCATTTGCAGGCCGTTGGCTTCGGCCGCTTCTTTTAATGCGGCAATTTTTTTGTCCAGGGCCTGGAGTTTGGTGTCCACGGTTGGCTCAGGTTTGCCGTTCGCAGCCGTTTTCACCGGTGCCGGGGCGGGTTCGCCGGCCTTAGCGACTGCCGGGCTCGGCGCTGCCGCTACAGCGCCGCTTCTTTCTTGTTCCAGTTGTTTGATACGGGCTTCCAGTTGTTCGATTTTCTGGTCCTTTTCCTTCAGCACGCCTTGCACAATCTGGCGGATATGTTCGTCTTCCGCAGCGGTGGCATGCGCGTTGGCGTGGGCTGCCAGGCTGAGCAGGGCGATAGCTATTCGCTGGTTTCTTGGATGCATAACTGTCTCTGTGTGTAAGCTTAGGACTACATTTTTTTCAGAATCTTCGTATCGAGGCAAGGTTAGTTGCTTTTGTAGGCATTTCAAGTTGATGCATGGGGCTGGCCTTATTCAACGGGCTCAACTTATCCCTGGCGCCTCGTTTGAGCTGAGGTCGTCAAAGCCTGGAGTGGTTTGTCCTTCGATAGACTCAGTACTCTCAAGGGCATAAAGGCGAATGGTATCTAAGGGCCGGGTTAACCATTCGCCGATCCGTTTGCGAATGCTGGTGCGGCTTATTCAACACAGAATCTGATGTTACAATGAACGGTTTTATGCCCGGCGCGCGTCTGTCAAAGGCTGGGAAACCGCGAATCAAGCTTAGGTCGTTTATGAATAAACTGAAATGTGCCGTGATAGGTGCCGGATATTTAGGAAAATTTCATGCGGAAAAATACGCATCGTTAAAGGATTGCGAGTTGGTGGCGGTGGTTGACATCAATGCCGAGGCGGCGCAACAAGTTGCCGAAAAAAACGGCGCTCAAGCGTTGACGAATTACCATGATTTACTCGGCAAAGTCGATGCGGTGAGTGTTGTGGTGCCCACCAGCTACCATCACAGCGTGTCCAAAGACTTTCTGAATGCCGGTGCGCATGTACTGGTGGAAAAGCCGATCACCGTTACCGTGGAAGAAGCCGATGAGCTGATCGCGATTGCCAAGGAAAAGAACGTCATTCTGCAGGTCGGGCATTTGGAACGCTTCAACCCGGCCGTACGCGGTTTGGAGAAAATGGAAGACAAACCGCTGTTTATCGAGTCGCACCGCTTGTCGCCGTTCAATCCGCGCGCTAATGACGTGAGCGTGGTGCTGGATTTAATGATTCACGACATCGACATCATCATGGCGCTGGTCGATTCGGAAGTGGAAAAAATCGATGCCAGCGGCACCGCCGTATTAACCCAAGGTACCGACATCGCCAATGCCCGCATAACCTTTAAAAACGGTTGCGTGGCGAACGTCACCGCCAGCCGCATCAGCATGAAAATGGAACGCAAGATGCGCATGTTCCGTCCTTGTTCCTATATTTCCGTGGATTTTCAGAATCGGGTTTTGATTAAACATAGAACCGGCGATAAAGAAATGTTCCCCGGTATTCCGGAAATCGTCACCGAGGAATCGGTATTCGAAAGCGGCGATGCCTTGCTTGATGAGATTAAACATTTTGTCAATTGCATCAAGACCGGCGAAAATCCGCTGGTTCCCGGCGAAGCGGGCCGCAAAGCCCTGGCTACCGCAATAGAAATCACCAAATTTTTAACCCATCGATAAAGGGCTGACACTATGATCCCCATGGTCAATCTGCAAGCGCAGTATGCGGAAATTCAAGATGAAATCGTCGGCGGTTTCACCGAAACCCTTAACAATTGCGCGTTTATCCTGGGGCCGAATGTGCAGGCTTTTGAAAAAGAAGCCGCTGCCTACCTGGGCGTTAAACATGCCATCGGTTGCGCGTCCGGTACCGATGCATTGCATTTAGCCTTATTGGCGGAAGGCATAGGCGCGGGCGACGAAGTCATTACCAGCGCATTTACTTTTATCGCCACCGCAGAAGCAATCAAATACGTCGGCGCCAAGCCGGTGTTTGTCGACATCGATCCGGGCACGTTCAATATCACCCCGGAAAATATCGAAAAAGCCATCACAGCCAAAACTAAGGCGGTGATGCCGGTGCATCTGTTCGGCCAACCTGCCGATTTGCCGGCCATCAAAGCCATTTGCGAAAAACATGATTTGAAACTGATCGAGGATTGCGCGCAATCCTTCGGCGCGACCGTCTACAACAAGCAAACCGGTAGTTTCGGCAATGCAGCCGGTTTTAGTTTCTTTCCCAGCAAGAACCTGGGCTGCTTCGGCGACGGCGGCTTGGTGACGACCGATTCCGACGCGACGGCGGCCAAGATCAAGCAATACCGCAATCACGGGTCGGACGTGCGCTACTACCACGACGTGATAGGCTACAACAGCCGGCTGGACGAGCTACAGGCCGTGGTGTTGCGCGCTAAGTTAAAACGCATCGATCAATACAATGCCGCTCGTCGCCATGCCGCGCATTTGTATTCTGATCTGATGGCCGATTTGCCCTTGACTACGCCTTATGAAGACGGCATTGGTGTGCATGTCTATCATCAATACACCTTGTTGTCCGACCGCCGCGACGAGGTCATGAAAGCCTTGCAAGAGCAGAAGATTGGTTGTGCCGTTTACTATCCGGTACCGCTGCATCAACAGAATGTGTTTAAAGAAGAGTGCGCAGGCCTTTCCCTGCCAGTTACCGAGTCGGTTGCGGCGCGTTGCTTCTCTTTACCGATTTGTTCCAATCTGAGCGACGATACCGTCAAGCAAATTGTCGAAGTGATTCGCGGCGTTTTCCAAGCGTAAATTCCAAAACGCATTAATGTAGGGTGGGCTAAGCACCGCGCAGCCCACCAACTATTCCCAAATGACCAATCAATCTGCCTACACGGTGCTGTTTAGCGCCGGCGAATCCTCCGGCGATCAACACGCCGCCAATATGTTCCTGGAACTGAAACAGCGTTGTCCGTCGATTCGCGGCATCGGCATGGGCGGCAGCAAAATGCGCCAGGCCGGTATCGACGTGCGCTACGACTCGGCCGGCATCGGCGTGATCGGTTTGGTGGAAATTTTGAAGCACTACGGCGAGATCCGCCGCGCATTGAATTTACTGAAACAGATCATTCGCGATGAAAAACCGGATTTGCTGGTTTGCGTCGATTACAAAGAGTTCAACCTCAAGCTGGCGCGCTTTGCAAAAAGCCAAGGCGTGAAGGTGTTGTTTTACGTCAGTCCGCAAGTTTGGGCTTGGCGGCCGGGCAGGGTGGTGACCTACGGCAAGGCCATCGACATGATGGCGGTGATTTTTCCGTTCGAGACCCGCTATTACGAAGCCGAAAATGTCCCGGTCCGTTATGTGGGCCATCCCTCGGTAGATAAAGTCCATCCGCAGGGCAGTCGCTCCGAGGATTTCGAGTTGTTCGGCCTGGACCCCCATCGGCCTGTCGTCGGCATACTCCCTGGCAGCCGCGGCAACGAGATCAAACGTATCCTGCCGGTGATGTTGGCAGCGGCGGCTAGTTTGGCCGCGCAGCGGCCGGAATTGCAGTTTGTCTTACCGCAAGCCGATTCGATCAGCGATGCGGCATTGGCTGCGCATTTCGTAAACACTTCGCTAGCCGTTAAGGTAATCAAACAGCAGCCTTATGATGTCATCCAATGCTGCGATGCGGTGATGACTACTTCCGGCACCGCCTCGCTGGAAATTGCCTTACTCGGCGTGCCGATGGTGATTGTGTATCGGCTGGCGGCGTTTAGCTATTGGCTGGGTAAGCGCTTGGTAAAAATTCCATTTATCGGGCTGCCGAATATCATTGCCGGCAAGACCATCGTCAAGGAATTGATCCAGGAACAACTGACGCCGGAAAATTTGGCGGCCGAGATTCTGCAACTGTTGGACGACGGGGATTATCGGCAAAATTGTCTAGCGGCGTTGCAGGCCGTCAAACACCAACTCGGCGATGGCGGCGGCTCAAAAAATATGGCGCAACTGGCCTTAGAGATGTTGGGCGGTGCTTAGCCGCTCAACACGGGTAAAGCATCCGGCGGCTTGCCGGCAAACCACCGTATTTTGAAACGTAACGGCGGCTTTTAAACCGATCCGCGGCTGCCGCGTTGGTCGTAAAACGCCGCAACAAATTCATCGAAAGTCTGCCCGTCAATCGCGTCCCGCAAACCTTGCATCAACTCCAGGTAATAGTGCAGATTGTGGATGGTGTTGAGCCTGGAGCCCAGCATTTCTTTGCACTTGTCCAAGTGTTTTAGATAAGAGCGCGAGTAGTTTCGGCAGGTGTAGCAACTGCAATCTTCGTCCAAGGGTCGGGTATCAAATTGGTATTGCTGGTTGCGGATTTTGATCACGCCGTGGCGGGTGAATAAATGGCCGTTGCGGGCGTTGCGGGTCGGCATCACGCAATCGAACATATCGATACCGCGCCTAACACCTTCCACCAGATCTTCCGGGGTGCCGACGCCCATCAAGTAACGGGGTTTGTCCACCGGCATTTTCTGGTGGATCGCATCCAGTGTCGCCAGCATTTCGTGCTTGGGCTCGCCGACCGACAAGCCGCCGATGGCATAGCCGTCAAAGCCGATGTCGGTCAACCCGGCTATCGATTCTTCGCGCAATTGCGGATACATGCCGCCTTGCACAATACCAAACAATGCAGACGAGTTACCTTCATGCGCACGCTTGCTGCGTTCAGCCCAACGCAAGGACAAGCGCATGGAGTCAGCGGCTTCTTGATAGGTGGCCGGGTATGGGGTACATTCATCAAAAATCATCACGATATCCGACCCTAGATCGCGCTGCACCTGCATCGATTCTTCCGGGCCCATGAAGATTTTGCTGCCGTTGACCGGCGATTTGAATGTCACGCCTTGTTCGCTGATTTTTCGCAACGCGCCCAGGCTGAATACCTGAAAACCGCCCGAGTCGGTCAGAATAGGCTTTTGCCAGCGCATGAAGTCGTGCAGGTCGCCGTGGGCTTTCATCACCTCCATACCGGGTCGCAGCAGCAAATGAAAGGTATTGCCGAGAATGATTTGTGCACCTAGTGCGTTTAAATCTTCCGGGGTTAGCGATTTTACCGCGCCGTAGGTGCCGACCGGCATGAAGATGGGGGTTTCCACCACGCCGCGGGCAAAAGTCAGTTGACCGCGGCGGGCGTGACCATCGGTGGCTTTGAGTTTGAATTCCATGCAAATCCGGCAAATGAAAAAAGGCGGAATTATCGGTCCTTTTCGTTCCGCAAGCCAGTGGAGTTGTCGTTTTGAGTTCAACAGGCGAGCGTGGCGGCTTTTGTCCCCTGAGAAAACTTGTTGGTGTCGGATTGTGTTATAAATTTGAGGCACTTGCCGCAGCTTTTCTATCGAAATACCTCAGGTTTGGTAATTCCGTTTATTATCCGGATATTGTTCATTTCACTATGTAAACTAGCAAAATTGATGAATTTTCTTCAGGCCATAACAACAATAATCGGCCGTTCTCGGGGGAAGTATGTTGGATACTAAAAGCAAAACCATTTTGGTAGTCGATGATTCCCCGGAAAATCTCACCGTCATCAGCGAATTACTGCAACCGCAATACCGCGTGCGCGTCGCTACCTCCGGGCAAAGAGCCTTGCAGATGGCCGCCAATCAGCCTTATCCGGACTTGATTTTGCTTGACGTGATGATGCCGGGCATGGACGGTTACCAAGTCTTTGAGCATCTGCGCGCCGATCCTATTACGCGCACGATTCCGGTGATATTCGTCACGGCGATGGACAGCATGGAGTCCGAGCTGCATGGATTGGATGTCGGCGCGGTCGATTACATTACCAAACCCATTCTGCCGCCCATCGTTTTAGCGCGGATCCGCACCCAGTTGGAGTTAAAGCAGGCCAGAGATTGGTTGCGCGACGAAAACACCTACTTGGAAATGGAAATAGCGAAACGGATGAGCGAAAACGAGTTGATTCAAAAAGTCAGCATTCGCGCCTTGGCGCATCTGGCGGAAATTCGCGATCCGGAAACCGGCAACCACATCTTGCGCACCCAAGGTTACGTACAGCATTTGGCGCTTGCATTGCAGAGCCATCCGCGTTTTTTCGCGACATTGACCGATCATTACATCGAATTGCTGACACGCTCTGCGCCGCTACACGATATTGGCAAAGTCGGGATACCGGACGCGATCCTGCAAAAGCCGGGTAAACTCACTCCCGAAGAATGGGCGGTGATGAAGACCCATGCCAAATTGGGCAGCGATGCGATAGAAATGGCCGAACGCGATGCGACGCGCTCGGTGGAGTTTCTGATTTTGGCGAAGGAAATCGCGCATTGGCACCATGAGAAATGGGATGGCAGCGGCTATCCGGAGGCGTTGGCCGGCGATGCCATTCCGGTTTCCGCGCGGATTATGGCGCTGGCGGATGTATTCGACGCTTTAATTTCCCGGCGCGTTTACAAAGAGCCCATGGCTTTTGCTGAAGTCAAGACTATTATTGCTGAGGGACGTGGTCGCCACTTTGATCCGGACATAGCCGATGCATTTTTAGCCGATTTCGATTCATTCTGCGCTATTGCCCAACGCCATCTCGATTCAATTCCGGAGTAAATGAGTCATGACGCAACACGCTCGTATATTGTTGGTTGAAGACGAGGAAATCATCGCCATCATCATTCGGGATTTACTCGCTGCCGAGGGCTTTCAGGTGACGGTTTGCGCAAATGGCTGCATTGCCTGGGAAACATTGCAGCACGACCGGATGGGCTACGACCTGGTGCTGTTGGACCGGGGCTTGCCGGGGATGAACGGTATGGAATTACTGCGATTGATCAAGGGAGATCGGGTCTTGGCTGCCATACCAGTGATTCTGCAGACCGCCCGCAGCGACAAACGAAGCATCCAGGAAGGGCTTAGTCAGGGGGCTTATTACTATCTGACCAAACCGATTCAACCGGAAATCTTGATCGCCGTGATCAATGCCGCACTGCAACAACGCCGTGAGTTGCAGGAAATGTCCGAAACAGCCAATCGCGCCGGGCGCCCTTTGGCACTAGTGCAATCCGCCGTATTTCGTTTTCGCGATCTCGATGAAGCCAAGGTGTTGAGTCATTGTTTAGCCCAATCCTGTCCGGAGCCGGAGCGCGTCGTCCAGGGTTTGCAGGAGTTGATGGTCAATGCGGTCGAGCACGGTAATCTGGGGGTTTCTTATGCGGAAAAAGGCGAACTGATGCTGGCGGGAGTCTGGCTGGAGGAAATTCAAAGACGTTTGACACTCCCGAAATTCAGCCGGCGTTTTGTTACTGTGCATTTCCAGCGTTTGCCGGATAAGCTGGTGTTCACCATTCAAGACCAGGGAGATGGTTTCGATTGGCAAGACTTCCTGGATTTTTCCCCGGAACGGGTGTTCGATTTGCATGGCCGCGGTATCGCGATGGCCAGATTGATGAGCTTTGATCGTCTGGAATATCAAGGTAACGGCAACACGGTAACTGCTGTGGTCAACGGCGTGTCCTTTTTGTACGGCTTCGACCATTAATTAGACTTTGCAAGCCCATGCAGTCGAATAACGATCCATCAAACTCAGCGCAGGTCAGCCGCAAAAGCGTCTTAGCCGTCGTACTGGTATACGCCATCTTCGCCGCCAGCTGGATTTTGGTATCGGATCAATTGGTACACCACGTATTCAAAGATCCGGACCAGCTGACGCTAGCCAGCATGCTGAAAGGCTGGTTTTATGTGTTGGTGACTTCTTTATTGCTCTACGGTTTGATGCGGCGCTGGTTTGGTCGAAACAGCGAACCGCAAACCGTTCCCCAGGTACCGCGTAGCCATTGGTTGCCGCTGAGCTTATTGATAGTCGCCATCCTGGCTTTGATGGCTGCCAGCGCGGCGCTGACGATTGAGCAACACGCCCAAGAAGAGTTCGGCAGGCTTCAGGCGGTCGCCGGCTTCAAGTCCAGGCAAATCAGCGACTGGCTGACTGAACGGCGCGGCGACGCGGATTTTATCCAAACCAGCGAATTTATCGTCGACTTGTATCACCGTTGGCAGATTGGTGGGGATCTGCAAAGCGCCGAGCGCCTGCAAAGCCGTTTGGAGCAATTTCGTAAAAGCTGGGGAGTC
Source organism: Methylomonas sp. Kb3 (assembly GCF_002834115.1). Classification (NCBI taxonomy): domain Bacteria; kingdom Pseudomonadati; phylum Pseudomonadota; class Gammaproteobacteria; order Methylococcales; family Methylococcaceae; genus Methylomonas; species Methylomonas sp. Kb3. The sequence continues at coordinate 61,852 of NZ_PIZT01000069.1, forward strand.
ACGGCTATCAGTCTGCTTAGACCCGATGGCGAATGCTTATGGCGTTCCGCGAAAGCTCCCGCCACGCTGTTGCCTGAGCTGCTAAAACTTACAGAGTTGTCGACCAAATCGCGGCAAATCCAATTAGTTAATCCCTACAGAGATGATAGCGGGCGCGTCCTGCTGGATTTGGTGGTGCCGCTGACAGCGCAGCCGGTAGCGGCGCCGCTGATTATTTTACATATCGATCTCAGCGAGTGGCTGTTTCCGGTTCTGGAGAGTTGGCCTGTGGCGAGCGGCAGCGGCGAAACCTTGTTGTTTCGGCGTGCCGGCGATGAGATTCTCTATCTGAATCCGCTGCGTTTTCGCCCGGATGCGGCTGCTTCGCTGCGTCTGCCGCTCAACACGCCTAACTTGCTGGCCGGCAAGGCGTTGCAAAGTCCGGTTAGTCTCGACAACATCCTGGAAGCTAAGGATTACCGTAATGTCTCCGTCATCGGTCTGGTACAGGCGATTAGCGGTACCGACTGGCTGTTACTGACTAAGTTGGATAAGGTCGAAATCTACAGCAAAGCCAGAAGCAAAGTCGTCTGGATTGTTTGTGTCGGTAGTTTGACCATTTTTATCGTCTGCGCCGGTTTTTATCTGTTGCGGCAAAGTCAGAGACTGGCCTTGGCCACGGCGGTGCAGAAGGCGCAAGCGGAGCGATTGCGGGCGCTTGATTTATTAGCCGCAATCTCCGATTTGTCCGTGGACGCGATCTATGCCAAAGACCTAGACGGCCGGTATATTTTGTTTAATACCGCCGCCGCTAATTTTGTCGGCAAGCCGGTCGAGGAAGTCATCGGCCAGGACGATGGCGCGCTATTTCCGCCGCATCAGGCCGAGCACTTGAAAGAGTTTAGCCGCCGGGTAATGGCGGAAAATATCACGCTGACGGAAGAAGAAACCCTGGACACCCAATTCGGATCAAGAACTTTCTTGACCACCAAAGGCCCGCTGTGCGATGCAAACGGTAAAACCATCGGGGTGTTCGGTATCTCGCGGGACATTACCGAACGTAAACAGGCCGAGCTGAAGCTGCGCGAGAGCGAGGCGCGCTTTCGCGGTTTGGTGGAACAGTCACTGGCCGGCATTTATATTATTCAAGATGCACGCTTTGTTTACGTGAATCCAGGGTTTGCCAGGATCTTCGGCTATCAGCGGACCGAGGATATTATCGACGGCAAAACAGTGGCCGATCTGGTCTGTCCGCAGGACAGGCAGATGGTGTTGGAAAATTTGCGCCGACGGATTGATGGCGAGATTGAAGACCTTAACTACCGTTTCGAAGGCTTGCACCACAACGGCCACTGCATTCATGTTGAAGTCCATGGCCGCAGTTTCGATTATAAAAACCGGCCGGCGGTAATTGGTTTTATTCTGGATGTCAGCGCCCGCAAAGCCGCCGAAGATCAACTTAATCTCCAGGCCGCGGAATTAAAAGCGCGGAATGATGAATTGGAGCGATTTAATCGGGCCATGGTTGGCCGCGAGCTGGACATGGTTAATTTAAAGCAGCAGGTCAATGAGCTGTCTGCGCAGCTTGGTCGCCAGCCCCCCTATACATTGGCGTTTCTCTCAACCCAACCCGAAAGTGCTGTTGGTCATGATTTTGCTGAAGTTCACACCGAATCCGGCTTGGACCCTCTCAAACCGGACGGTATATCAGTAAGCAATGCGGACGGATTAATGGGCGGCGATACATCGGTTGCGGAAGAAGACCGTTTATGAGTATCCCCGAGTTGCCATTGGGCGATTTTTCCGCGTTGGTGCCTTCCCGTTACCGGAGTAGCCATAGACTCGCCTACGTGTCGGCGGTGGTCCTGGTATTGGCCGCGCTGGCAATTCGCCTGTGTTTGCCGGCATCCATTGGCGAGCGCCCGATGTTGCTGTTATTTTTGTTTCCGGTGATCGTGAGCGCCTTGTTCGGCGGCTTGGGGCCTGGATTATTGGCGACATTGATGGCGGCGATGGTCAGCGATTTCCAATTGCTGCCTCCCTATCGCAGCTTGGCAATTGCCGGCCCTTACGATGTCGTGCAATGGACGTTGTTGATTGCCAATGGTGTTTTAATCAGCCTGCTCAGCGAATTCCTGCTGCGGACTCGGCAACGCGAGAATGCGCACTGGCAACAATTGCTGGACGCGCGCGACCAGCTGCGGGTTAGCCAAACCCTATTTCAGACTACGTTCGAACAAGCGGCGATAGGCATTTGTTTATTGGCACCGGACGGGCGTTGGCTGAAGGCTAACCGCCAGTTTTGTGAGATTGTGGGTTATAGCCTGGAAGAATTGCTAAGCAGCAATTTTTCGGACATTACTTATTGGGAGGATTTTGGCGATTTGTCGCAGATGCCGACAGGTGAAGGTGAAATAGATAGTTTTTCCGGAGACAAGCGTTTCATTCATAAGAACGGCAGTGTTGTCTGGATTAGATTAAGCGCTTCCGTGGCGCGTAAGCCGGATGGTAGCCCTGCGTGTTTTATCTTGCTCATGGAAAACATAGAGCAGCGTGAACAAGCGTTACTGGCGCTACATGAAAGCGAGATGGCTTTGAAAGTCGCTCAGCGTTTGGCCGCCTTGGGCAGTTGGGAATGGGACTTGCGCACCGGCGAATCGAAGTGGTCGGAGCAGATATACAGTTTATTCGGCCGAGCCCCTCATTTACCGCCAGCCGGCTATGACGAGGTTGGGCGGTATTTTAAGCCCGAGAGCTGGCAGCGCTTGCAAGCAGCCGTAGCTCAGGCTTGTAGCGACGGCTTGCCTTATGAATGCGAGGTGGAATTGCAGAACGATGGCGAACTGCATCGCTGGTTAGTGGCCCGCGGCGAGGCGGTCCGCGATGAGCAGGCTAATATCGTGGCTTTGCATGGTACCGTGCAGGATGTTACCCCACGTAAACAAGCCGAACTTGCGCTGCAAGAGGCGCAGCGGGCGGCCCTGGAAAAACAACGCGAGGCCAGGCTAGCCGCACTCAATTTGATGGAAGATGCGCTGGCGGCCCGCAAAGCGCTTGAAGCGGCGAATGCGTCGCTGCGCGAAAGCGAAGAATTTAAGCGGGCTATTTTGGATTCGGTGAGCGCCAACATCGCCGTGCTGAACCGCGATGGTGTGATTGTCTCCGTCAATCGACCCTGGCAGCAGTTTGCCGAGGATGATGCTCTGGCATGCGGGCAATCCGCTGATATTTGCAGCATAGGCACCAATTATTTGCAGATTTGCCGGCAGGCATCGGGTCCTTATCGGCAGGGGTCTCAGGCCGTATTCAACGGATTGTCGGCGGTGCTGGAAGGCCGGCTTCCCCGCTTCAGGTATGAATATGCCTGCCATTCCGCGCAGAAGCAACGTTGGTTTGCCATGGTTGTCACGCCTCTGGGATTTGGGGAAGGCGGCGCGGTGGTTTCTCACGCCAATATCACCGAGCGCAAATTGGCGGAAATGGCCTTGGTCGAAAGCGAGGAGCGCTTACGTCTGGCTCAAAGTACTGCCAATATCGGCATCTGGGATTGGCATATTGATAACGACAAAGTGCAATGGACTCCGGAACTTGAGAGGATGTTCGGTTATGCGCCAGGCGCTTTTTCCGGGGACTACTCGGCTTTTTCCCAGCGCGTGCATCCCGACGATTTGGCCGAGTTGAAGCATTTTCGAGATTCAGCGGTTGCCGCGCATCGGACTTTTGATTTTGATTTTCGGGTGCAAGCGGAGCCGGGGCGTTTCAGATGGCTAAATTGCAAGGGCGGAGCCAGTTACGATGATATGGGCCGGGCGCAAAGGGTATTTGGGGTTTGTATCGATATTACCGAACGTAAAAATACTGAAAACGAACTCAAGCTCTGGGCGCAAGCATTCGAAAACGCCGAATTCGGATTGGCGATTGCCGACGCGCAGAGCAATTTGTTCTTGGCCGTGAATCCGGTATTTGCTAAGGAGCGTGGTTACGCCCGAGAAGAATTGATCGGTAAACCGGTCATGACGGTGTATCCGGCCGATTGGGTCGAACAGATCAAACAGCAGATCAATATTCTGGATTCGACCTGTCATGGGGTATTTGAGGCGGAACATCAACGCAAAGACGGCAGCCGTTTTCCGGTGATGATGGATGTTACCGTCATCAAATCCGGCGACGGCAAATCACTGAGCCGTGTGGCCTATGCCTTAGATATTAGCGAGCGCAAAGCCGCCGAGGTTGCTCTGCGCGAGCAAACTGAGGCCCTGCAGCGTTTCAACCGAGCCATGGTCGGCAGGGAAATGGACATGATCGCATTGAAACAAACCATCAACGAGCTGTCCGGGCAGTTGGGACAGGAACGCCCCTATCCGCTGGCGTTTATAGAGCAAGCCGGCACAAACCCGGTTGGGAATGTTCCGGGATGAAACGCGCCCGGTTTGCGTATTACTTAGCCGCCATGATGATCGTGATGGGTCTATGAATCCTGAATTGAAATTGCTGATTATCGAAGAATTACAGGCTGATTATCTGGCCCTGGTGCACCACCTGCAGCAGAACGGCCTAAGCGTGGCATGCCGGCGGATAGATAGCCGTGCGGCGCTGGCGCTGGCTTTGCAAGACGACTGGGATTTGGTGCTGTCGGATTACGCGGTACCGGGAATGGATATTCGCGATACCTTGCAATTCATTCAAACGCACAGTAAAGATTTGCCGGTTATTCTGGTCTCCGCCAGCGTCGGCGAAGAAGTCGCGATGGAGTTGTTACGGCTGGGGATGGTCGATTTCGTGTACAAGGACAATCCGGTCCGCTTGGTGCCCTCCATACGCCGGGCTGTCGAGGAACGCGATCAACGCAGGATAAGACGTGACGCGGAGCAGGCCTTGCGGCAAAGCCAGGAGCAAGCGCTGTTAGAGCAGCATCAGGCGCAACTGGCGGCCTTAAATTTGATGGAAGATGCCATCGCGGCCCGCCAGCGCGCGGAAGATGCCGCGGAAGCCTTGCGCGCGAGCGAACGGCGTTTAATGCTGGCGCAGGAGGGGGCGCATGTCGGGATTTGGGATTGGGATATTGTCAATGATCGCGGTTATTGGTCGCCGGAATGCGAGCGGCTATATGGCTTGGAACCCGGCAGTGTGCGGTTTAACGCCGACTGGCGCGCAAGAGTGCATCCGGACGACCAGCATTTGATTGATGCGCAGTGGGAAAGCCGCATTTTGCGTGGCGAGGCGTTCGAGGTGGAGTTTCGCTATATTTTGCCAACCGGCGAAACGCGATGGCTGAGCAGCAAGGGCCGGGCGCAATACGATGCTGCAGGTAAACCGATCATGCTGTTTGGGGTCAATCTGGATATTAGTGAGCGCAAACAAACCGAACAGCAACTGCGTAAGTTGGCGCAGGCGGTGGAACAAAGCCCGGCCAGTATTATCATCACCAACCTGAATGGCGATATCGAATACGTTAATGAGGCGTTTTTGCAGGTGAGCGGCTACCGGCGCGACGAGGTCATCGGCCGTAATCCGCGTATATTGCAATCGAAAAAAACCCCGCCGGAAAATTATCGGGCGTTGTGGACCGCACTGGGCTGTGGTCAGACCTGGAAAGGCGAATTTATCAATAAACGCAAGGACGGTAGCGAGTATGTGGAATTTGCCATTATCGTGCCAATCCGTCAGGCCGACGGCAGCGTAACCCATTTTGTTGCGGTACAGGAAGACATCACCGAGAAGAAACGTGTGGCGCTGGAGCTTGATCAGTATCGGCACCACCTGGAAGATTTAGTGACCAGCCGCACGGCTGAACTGGAAGCGGCGAAACTGTTGGCCGATGCCGCCAATCAAGCCAAGAGCGCCTTTTTGGCCAATATGAGTCACGAGATTCGTACCCCCATGAATGCCATCATCGGCTTGACTTATTTGCTGCGGCAAAGCAGTCCCAATCCGGAACAAAGCGAGCGTTTGGACAAAATCGATAGCGCCGCCCAACATCTATTGTCGATTATTAACGACGTGCTGGATTTATCGAAGATCGAAGCCGGCCGGCTGGAGCTGGAGCAAACCGATTTTTCCCTGGCGGCGGTATTGGACCACATTCGTTCCATTATCGCCGATCAGGCGCGGGCCAAAGCCTTGAGCATAGAGGTGGATGGGCAGGGCGTTCCGCAATGGCTGCGCGGGGATCCGATGCGTCTGCGCCAAGCCATGCTCAACTACGCCACCAATGCCGTGAAGTTTACCGAACGCGGTTCGATCCGGTTGCGGGCGATGGTGCAGGAGGAAACCGCCGCGGGCTTGCTGCTGCGCTTCGAGGTGAACGATTCCGGAATCGGTATCGAAGCGGAGCAACAAGCCGGTTTATTTCAGGCTTTCACCCAGGCCGATGTGTCGACCACCCGCAAATATGGCGGGACAGGCTTGGGATTGGCGATTACCCGCCGCCTGGCGAATATGATGGGCGGCGATGCCGGCGTCGATAGCGTATTGGGTGAAGGCAGTTGCTTTTGGTTTACCGCCCTGGTTCAACGCGGGCACGGCGTCATGCCTTTACACCCCAGTGAAAAGCCCGTCGACGCGGAAATGGCGTTACGCCGAGATTACGCCGGCGCGCGTTTGCTTTTAGTGGAAGATAATCCGATCAATCGGGAAGTGGCGCTGGAGTTGTTGCATGGCGTGGGTTTGGCAGTGGATACCGCCGAGAACGGGCGAATCGCTCTCGAAAAAATCGGCGAGAACGCCTACGATCTGGTGTTGATGGATGTACAGATGCCGGAAATGGACGGTCTGGAGGCGACGCGGGCGATACGTGCGCAGCCGAGTTTTGCCGGCTTGCCGATTTTGGCCATGACCGCCGCTGCGTTCGAGGAAGACCGGCATGTTTCGCTCGCTGCGGGTATGAACGATTTTGTCGCTAAACCGGTGATTCCGGAAGATCTTTACGCGGCCTTGTTGCGCTGGTTGGCACCGCGTTCTGATCCGCGTCCCCTGAGGCCCGATAAAGCGGAGGCAGGGCGCTTTTCGGCAAAAACAGGGGCATCGGACGATACGCTGCCGCCGGCTTTGCTGGCCATCAGCGGCTTGGACACCAAGCAAGGCCTGGCTGTAGTGAAGGGCGACGTGGATAAATATCAACGATTGTTGAGTATGTTTGCCGATGCCCACAATGAAGACTTGAAACAAGTTCAGGCCTACTTGGTTGATGGCAAATCCGCCGAAGCAAAACGCATCAGTCACTGCTTAAAAGGCGTTGCCGGCACGCTGGGTGCCAAACAGGTTGCCGATTTGGCGGCTAAATTGGACCGGGCGATAACCGAAAGCAGCGATTTGGCGGTCTGCATGGAGTTGGCGGCGTTGTGCGATAGCGAATTGACGCATTTGGTTCGCGCTATTCTGGATTTACCTTCTCAACCGGCAAGCAGCGACGCGGATGAGGAAATTATCGACGCGGAAAATATGCGCCAAGTCGTAGCCGCGCTGGCAAGTCTTTTGGCAATTGGCGATGCGCAAGCCAGCCGTTTGGCGCGGGAATACGCCGTGTTGCTGCGGTCAAAATTGGGGGTTGCATATCCGGATTTTGCCAGAAAAATCGAAGCGTTCGACTATCAAGCCGCTTTATTGCTTTTACAAGCTGCGGATTTGTAAGGCTGTAAGCTGAGTGAGGTTTTAAAACTATGGGCTGTCAATCGGTAGCGGCTGGCATAAAAAAGCCGCAGTCACTAAAAGCGACCGCGGCTATTGCTGTGCAAAGTGCCGAGTCAGGATATTTGCGATTGCAGATAATTTGGCAAACCAATCATGTCGATCAAGCTCAATTGTTTTTCCAGCCAGTGTGCATGATCTTCCTCGGTGTCGTCCAGCATCACTTCCAGAATTTCTCGGGTTTGGTAATCGCGCACGGTTTCGCAATAGGCGATGACTTTGCGCAAATCCGCAACCACTTTGTATTCCACCGCCAGATCGTTTTTCAGCATCTCCGGCACGTTGGTGCCGACTGCCAGCGGTTCGCGTTTGGATAAATCCGGCGTGCCTTCCAGAAACAAAATTCGCTTGATCAAGGCATCCGCATGGTTGGTTTCGTCTTGAACCTCGTGATTGATGCGTTCGTATAATTTGCTGAAGCCCCAGTTTTCATACATCCTGGAATGAATAAAATACTGGTCTATTGCGGTCAGTTCGCCTGCCAGCAATTCGTTTAAGTGAGCTATGACTTGTTTGTCGCCTTGCATATGCCGCCTCCCGGATAAATTTGCTAATGCCCTTTGCTATGGTAATACAAAATGCTGCTGGATACTGGGTTTGCGTGGATTCCCGCTGGGCCATTATCACCCCGATACTTAAAAACACCCTTCGGCTTAATAAGTTAATGCAGTTTGATAGCGTTCCTGCTAAGCAGTGGAACAAAAGCCTTGTTTAGATCGGCAGCAAGTGCCGTTGGCTCGCCATTAACGATGAATACCAGCCGGCTGCGGCCGTCGTCGCTTGTTCTGGCGGTTAATGGGGTAGGCAGGTACAGTCGAGTGCCGGCTGCCTGAATCACCATCGGTTCGGTTTGTTCGGCAAGATAAACCACGCCTTTGATGCGCAATAAGTCTTGTGGGTGGCGGTTAAGCAGCTCTTGGAGGAGGGGTTGCAGGTGCTGCCAGGGCAGAATTTGTTCCAGATGCAGCGAGATACTGCGAAAGTTATGTACCGGTAACGGGCCGGCAGGAGGCAAGCGGCGCAAGCTTGGGCCGGCTTTAGTCAGCAGGCTAAGCGCGTGAAAGTCTCCTGTCGTCAGTCTGGGTGTGGCCGGCGCCAAAACTTGCAAGCGGGTTACCAACGCGGCTTGCTGGTCGGCATTGCTTACGTCGGCGTGGGTCAGCAATAAGGTATCGGCCCAAGCCACCTGCGCCCGCGCTTCGGCAAAACTGTCCAGCTGTGCTGCAGCAGAGGGTATAGCCAAGGTGGTGATGACGTTTTGCAAATGATAACGGCCAGCCAGCCAGCGCTCGCGCAACAGAGTATCCAGAATCGGTTCCGGGCTGGCGACGCCGCTGGCTTCTATAATCATGCGTGCGAAAGGCTTGCTTGCCGCTTGCTCCCAGGCCATCCACAGGTTTTTTAACGTGGGCGCCAGCGCGCCTTTGACCTTGCAGCATAGACACCCGCCGGACAGCACGGTCAGCGGCAGATTTTGGTTTGCCAACAAATCCTGATCGACCGGTATTTCGCCGAACTCGTTTATCACCACAGCGGTCTTTACCCCGTCAGCCAAAAATCGATTCAACAAGGTGGTTTTGCCGCTGCCGAGGAAGCCGGTGAGCACAAAAACAGGGATTTTGTCTGGATGGGGCATTTTCAAGTGGTCGCCGCTTTCTTCATGAAAAGCTGTGATTACGAGGTCCAAGCGAATACAAATTTAATTTACCTATTCGGACCGGTTATCTGTAAAGGCGAATTATGCCTGTTTTTTGAACCGGAACGTCAACGACAACTGGTGACTGGCCTGCTGTCCAGTGCCCAAAAACCCATTCAGCGATTTTGTCTAAACGCCTACCCGGCAAGAAGCCAAGGCCTCCAGCATATCCTCCTTGGGTAAGTTGCGACCGATAAACACCATACTCGATTCCCGTGCTTCATCGGCTTGCCAAGGGTTGCCGAAAGTCTCGGTCATCAGCATATGCACACCTTGATAAATCACTTTTTGTTCGCAGCCGGCGATGTTAAGAATGCCCTTGTAGCGGAGCAAGTCGTTGCCGTAGTCGCGGATCATGATGTTCAGGAATGCCAGAATCCGCGCGGCATCCAGAGGCTGGTCGGTTTGGTAGACCAAGGCACGGATGTCGTCTTCGTGCTCATGGCTGACGTCTTCCAGAAAATCCGGTTCGATTTTCAAAATGTCATCCAGGTTAAAACCGTCAATATCCAGAATATCGCGCAGTTCGGTTTGGCCGAAATGCACGTGTTTGATTGGCGCTCTGGGGTTCATAGCTCGGAGGCGGGTTTCCAGGTCTAAAACAATTTCCGGTTCTTGGAGGTCGGTTTTCGATAGGAGAATCCGATCAGCAAAGCCGACTTGCTCTTGCGCTTCGTGGTGTTCGGCTAGCTGGTGGTGGGCGTGCACGGCATCGACGACGGTGATGATGGCGTCCAGCTGGTAGTTTTCGGCAATGTTTTCGTCGACGAAAAAGGTTTGGGCAACCGGAGCCGGGTCGGCCAAACCGGTGGTTTCGATGATCACTCGTTCAAATTGGAGTTCTCCGGATTCGCGGCCGTCGCTGAGTTCGCCGAGAATACGCACCAAGTCGCCGCGCACGGTGCAACAAATACAGCCGTTATTCATGGTGACGATTTGTTCGTCGGCTTGCACTAAAAGTTCGTTGTCGATACCGGCTTCGCCGAATTCGTTTTCGATCACCGCAATCCGTTTGCCGTGGTCTTCACTGAGAATCCGGTTCAACAAAGTGGTTTTGCCGGCGCCGAGAAAGCCGGTGAGAATGGTCACGGGCACGGCGCTGTTAGTTTTGAGGTTGGCGTTCATAGGGCCTCCGTCAGGATGGGGAATTGACACGCTGTATCAGTGCATAAGCTGAGTGATTATGGATAGACTCGAAGTTTTCCGATTCGACGCTGTAACTGATGATCCGTGGCTCTGCGTTCAAGCGGGCGGCTACATCGCGCACCATGTCTTCGACAAATTTGGGGTGGTCGTAGGCGTATTCGGTGACGTATTTTTCGTCCGGGCGCTTCAACAGGCCATAGATTTGCGAGGAGGCTTCCGCTTCGACCAAGGTGATGAGTTCTTCCAGCCAGATAAAGGCCTGGGCCTCCACCGTCACGCTGACGTGGGAGCGTTGATTATGCGCGCCGCGTTCGGAAATTTCCTTGGAGCACGGGCACAGACTGGTGACCGGCACAATCACCTTCACTTTGATGCGACAGCCGGCGTTATCGATTTCGCCAATAAAACTGACTTGATAGTCCATTAAGCTGCGGACGCCACTGACCGGCGCTGCTTTATCGATGAAGTAGGGAAAACGCATCTCGATATACCCGGATTCGGCCTCCAATTTGGCGAGCATGTCCTGCAGCATCGCCGGAAATGAGGCAATGCTGATTTCCCGGTCGTGATCGTTCAAGATTTCCACAAAACGGGACATATGGGTGCCTTTGAAGTCGTGCGGCAAATTGACGTACATCGCAAAGTGCGCAACGGTGCGCTGTTCGCCGCCACTTTTCTCTTTGACCCGGATCGGGTGCAGAATGTCTTTGATGCCGACTTTGTCGATGGCAATGCGCCGTGTGTCAGGGCGGCCTTGAATGTCTTCGATAGGGAGCATGAGTTTACGTGAATTATTCAGGATTTTTGTGTTCGTCCGCTTATCAGCGGTGCACCCTAAACCGGGGGCGTTCTGCGAAGTCGGCATCGTTGATGGCGAAATTGTTAAGTTTCAAACTGTAGAACCGGTTGAAATGATCTTGCACCGTCCGCGTGATGCGGGCATCGTAATTGGGTTGCAGCATTTGAGCTCGGCCGCTTGGCCGCGCCACGACCACGCCGTTTTGCACCACTAGTTCACCGTGTTTAAACATTAGAGCAGCATTGGCGAACATGGCAGCGATATTTGCTTGGGGATGGGTAGTAAATGCACCGGTGATCGGATCGCACCTGCCAATACCCGCCGGGTCGTAGACGGCAATGTCGGCTATTGCCCCCGGCGCCAGATGACCGCGATCATGCAAGCCCAATAGCTTTGCGGCAGCACTGCGGGTCATGGTTGCAATTTCGTTTAAGGTAAATTCGCGCTTGAGGTTGGGCAATAAGGTCATCGCCAGCGCTTCTTGATTTAAGCCTGCCATATAGGCCTGGCGGTAATCGGCGTCCATCAACAGTCGAATCAATTCTGGGTAGGCGGTAAACGGTGCGCCGTTCGGGTGGTCGGTGGTAAAGAATAAACGCTCCGGGGCTTCTGCAAGCAAAAACAGCTCCAAGCCGATGGCCCATTGCAAGGTGTTGACGAAACTGGCTTCCCGGTATCGGTAAGGCACCACGCCGCCGGAACCTTCACACTCGGCGTCCCACATTACCCATTTATTGGGGCTGGCATCCGCGTGGCGGCTGTATTGAGCGATGACATCGCCGGAAATGGTCACGGTCTGGCCGAACAGCACCTGGCCGACATCCATGGTGATATTCGGATGGCGGTTGAACGCTTCCAGAAGTTGCGCGGCTGCAGAGGAAAAGCCCTTGCTGCCGTCCTTGCCGTAGGCGTAGAACTGGACGTGGGCTAGATGCATAGGCAGTCCTTGCGCGGCTGCCATGGTGTCTATGATGGTTTCGATATTTCCTGGAATACCCAAGTTGTTGCAATGCACATGTACCGGGTGTGGCACGCCTAGTTGGCATACGGCAGTTTGCAAGGTTTGCAGAATTTGCCGGGAGCTGACGCCGTAGTCGGGGACAATGTCATCCAAAGCGAATTGGCGGGCATTGCTTTTAAAGGCGTTGGCACCACCGGCGTTGATGACTTTCAAGCCCAGCGCGCGGGTAGCGTTTAAAGTCCAGGCTACGTAGTCGTTGATTTGGTTTTGGCTGGCTTTGGCTCGTATCAGTCGCAACAACAAGTCGTCGTTACCCAGAATAGCCAGGGCGGCCGTATCCATAATGGGAATATCGGCCATCTGCAAATGCACGTCCAAGGCATTGACCGGTAACATGGCCGGTTCGACCACCGTGGTGTAGCCCATGCGCGCGTAGCGGTAGCCGGTGTCGGTGGTCGACCATTTCGCCGTGCTGAAGGGATGACGCAAGCGCCGTTCCATGTGATTACGGTGTTGTTCAGGCAACAACAGGCGTGCGGTGTTGACGTTGCCGCCGGCAATATGGCTGTGAATATCCACCGCGCCGGCCATGACAATCTGGCCGGATACGTCGTATACCTGATCGAACTTGGCGTCGGGGCCCGGGTCGGCTGTGATTACGCCATCACGGATAAATAGATCGTGCGATTCACCTTGCCGGTTTTGTGCGGGATCGTAGAGGTGTCCGCCTGCTAATTTGATCAGCAATGCCGCGCCCTCACAGCATATCCAACGTCAGTACCAAGCGCCGCGGCTGCACCGCCGTTGGCGTAGGTGATCGATGCACAAAACCCTGGCCTTCGTTACCTTCCCAGGCTTCGCCTTTCATCAGGCCCACGGCATAGGCGGGCATCCGCCGAATCGCCGTTTGGTCGGCGATCAAACCGGACTGCGCATCATCCAGGCCGCCACTGCCCATCCCCAGTTTTCGTCGATCCAGCGCATATTCCGGTAGCCATTCGGTGCCGATGCCGCCGTAACTACAAATCATCCGCGCAGGCACTCTATCCACGTGAAATCGCGGACACATGGCGATTTTCAAGGTCCTTAGGCGCAAGCCGGCTTGCTTGAGTTCGAATAGCTCGCAGAACGCCGTCGTCAATAGTTCGATGTCTGCCAGCCATGTGTCATAGCCATCGAGTTGGCTGGCTTGCGGCCACAGGTTTGTATAGTTAAAATCAGATGGATTGACGGGCTGACTGAGTTCCAAGGGGCCGAATAGCTTCAAGGCTTGATAGATAAAGCCTTCAATGGTGGCCGGCAATGGTCGTTCTATTAAGCAAAAGTTCACCTCGTCCTCGTAGATGCGCGTCAAATCCACAAAGTTTGTGGAGACGACGGTGCGGGTCGATGGCCGATACGAAACGGGCTGGAAGGATGTGGGGCCGGCTAACGGCGACAGGGATGATTGACGAAAGGGTATGCGGGCAAACACAAAAACTCCTTAACTAGCGATCAGGAACTGTTCGAAAAATACGATGAATTGCATAAACACGATGCCGAAACCAAACGCGGCGGTTTGTCCGCTCAGGCTGGGAAAACTGCAAGGTTCGTGTAATACCGGAATCAGATCGGAGGCGGCGATATAAATAAAACCGCCGGCAGCGATGGGTAACAGTAGCGACAAGGAAGATTCGGCTAACTGGCTGAGTAAAAAGGTAAAAATCGCTCCCGGCAAAACGGTTAGCGAGCAATAAAAGTTGTAGAGTACGGCTTGCTTGGGTGCATAGCCGCCGCGCAGCAGGGCGCCAACATCTCCGAGTTCCTGCGGGACTTCGTGGGCGATAATGGCCAAGGTGGTGGTCAATCCCAGTGCCGGATCGGCCAGAAAACTGCCGGCGATCAAGATGCCGTCAACAAAGTTGTGCATGGCATCGCCGATCAGATTCATTTTAGCCAATGGCATAATCTCTCCGCCCGTTGGCGTGGTGTCGACGTTATGATCGTGCCGCCAGCGCACCAGTTTTTCCAACACAAAGAAGCCGAATACACCAATCAACACCGTCAGGCAGACGTCGCTGACGCTGCCGTGGCGGTCTATGGCATCGGGTATCAAATGAATGAAAGCGTCACCTAAGAGTACTCCGACTGCTAGTGCGACCAGATAGGGCACTACCCGATTCAAGACGTCGGGTTTCAACCACAATGCAAATAAGCTGGACAACGAGCAAAGGCTGACGGCGAGACAGGCCGCGATGGCGCCGGCCATAGTGCTGATAGCGATAGTCATGTGCGATGGGGTGTTTTGGCTTTGAGCGAGTGGTATTCGTGCTGAGAACTGTAAATAAATCCGGCTAATTTGTTCGGCAAGGCATGGGTGGCGAAATGCGCCAGCATGAACCCCAACACACTTAAAAAGAGTTTTGATAGCACGCGTTTGGTGGGCGGTCTGTCAATCAAGGGCAAGACAATGGCCAGAATAAGCAACAATGCAATGCCGATGATATGCAGATAGCTGTCGATGCTAGCCATCGGCAAACCACTGCGGAAATTCATCTTGATAGTGTCGCCAAACTGCCGGGCCGGCTGCCAGTTCGGCGTCGGTTAACAGGCACTCGTCCAATTCGCGGCGCAATTGGTCGGCATTGAGGTTTTGACCGATAAACACCAGTTCTTGGCGGCAGTCGCCGTAGGGTTCGGCCCATTGCGACTGGATATCCGGCAGATAGTCTTGCGGCCATTCCTGGCGCGGTACTGTCGCCCACCAGCGACCCGCCAAACCATGGTGCATCACGCCGCCCGCTTGTGACCAGCTGCCGGCGTGATCAGGGCGCGATGCCAACCAAAAAAAACCTTTGGAACGCAACAAGGTGCCGTTATCCCAATCGCCGTGGTGCAGATGATCATAGAAACGCTGCGGATGAAAGGGGCGCCGGGCGGTGTAAACGAAGCTGCTTATGCCGTATTCCTCGGTCTCCGGTTTATGTTCGCCACGCAATTCTTTTAACCAGCCTGGGGCTTGCTCGGCTTTTTCGAAATCGAACAAGCCGGTGTCGAGTACTTTGCTTAAATCGACCTGACCCATCACGATAGGGAGGATTTCCGCATCGGGGTTGAGGCTGTGTAACACCGCTTTTAGGTTGATAAGCTCGTCGCTGGCGATCAGATCAATTTTGGAAATCAGAATGACGTTGGCAAATTCAATTTGATCGACCAGCAAATCGGCGACGTTACGTGCGTCGTCTTCGCCGAGTGATTCGCCGGTTTCTTTTAAACTCAAGGCTTCCAGGTAATTGCGCATAAAGTTGACCGCGTCCACCACGGTCACCAACGTATCCAGGCGGGCAATGTCCGATAAACTCAATCCCTGTTCGTCGCGAAACGTGAAGGTTTCCGCAATCGGCAAAGGCTCGGCAATGCCGGTGGATTCGATTACCAAGTAATCAAAGCGGCCATCCTTGGCCAAGTTGCCGACCTCGATCAGCAAGTCCTCGCGTAGCGTGCAGCAAATGCACCCGTTGCTCATTTCGACCAGTTTTTCCTGGCCATGATTCAGTTGTACTTGGTTTTTGACCGTTGCCGCATCGATATTCACCTCGCTCATGTCGTTGACAATTACGGCCACTCTTAAATTCTCCCGATTGTTGAGGATGTGGTTCAACAAGGTGGTTTTACCCGCACCCAGGAAGCCGGACAGTACGGTGACAGGGAGTTGTTTGGCTGGTGCGGATGCGAGGGTCATGGTGTTTTGGATGATATATTGTAGCTTTTGCTTGGCCAAAAAAAGGCGCTGTCGAAAAAAACAGCGCCGGTTTCAGCGTTTTAATAACTGACTCTAAAGCCGACTTCCGCGCCGCGTCCGGCTTCCGGGGCAAAGTTTCGCAAGTAAGATGTCGAGTTGCGGATGTTTTGATCCAGCAAGTTGTTACCTTTGGCGAACACCATCAGTTTGGCGTCTTTATAGGCCCGGACCTGATAGTTGGCGCCGACATTCAGCAAGAAATAGCCCGCGGTGGAAGTTTCGAAATCGCCGGCATGGGGCTGAGATTCGGCTCGGGTAAAGCGCAAATAGGTGGATAATTTGTCCCGGTTGAAATCCAGTTGTAGGCCGTAGCGCAAAGGCGGCATGCGCGGTACGTCGCTGCCGTTTAGAAATTCGCCGCGGGTGTAGTCGCTGAATAAGGTCATCTCTAATAAGCCGACCTGGTTTTCCATCATGGGCATAATCAGTTTGGCTTCATAGCCTTTGAAGATGGCGTCGTGTTGTCCGCTGGTAACCAAAGGCACGCAATCCGCCACGCAGGGATTGCCGTCTTGATCGACGAATTCGCCGCTGCGTTGCTGAAAAATATAATCGCTGGCCCAGTTGTGGAATAAGTCAAATTCGGCACGCAACCAGTCGGTTTTGAAGCGGTAACCCAGATCCAGGTTGTAGGAGGTTTCTTCTCTTAAACCCAGATCGCCTCTGTCGTAACTGCGAGTGGCATCATGGTAGCCGTCGGATAGTAGTTCCTGGACTTGCGGGGCGCGCGAGGAGCGCGTGACTGCCAGATTCAGGCTGTTGCGATTATCCAGTTTCCATACCGCGGATGCCGAAGCACTGACCGGGGTGTAGCTGAGATTGGCGAAACCGTCCGGGCGAATATCGGTTTGTTCGACGCGGGTGCCTAGTTGATAGGTCACCGCGCCAATATCGAACGATTCCACGGCGAATACACCGTAACTGCTGATGTCCGAACGCGGGACGATGCTGGCGCCGGTGAGTTTTTCGATCGCATTAAAGTCGCTGGCTTGGGCTTGAAAACCCACCACGCCGCGCAACGGTCCCAGGTCCTGGTGAGCCATTTCCATGCGGCCTTCGTAAGACTGGTTGGTGTAATAGGCGCCGGGCTCGCCGTTGGCAATTTCGGTGTGTTGGTAATCGGTGTAACCCAGCCGGGTGCGTAGACTTTTCGCGAAGCGGAACGGGTTGTTCAATTCGCTCTTAAAGTCGTATTTGGTTTGCCGCATCGCGATGCTGACGGTTTCGTCGCCGGTGCCGTCCGGAGCGATGGCGTAGTTGTTATTTATATTATTGATGGATACGCCGGCAAAGCCGGGCGCGCCGATCCAAGATAAACCGGCCGAGCCGCTGATCGCTTCGGCGCCGGTGTTGTTTAGATAGCCTTTGGGGTTGTCGACAATCGCCAAGCTGGGATCGGTGATGGCCACTTTAGCGGTGTCTATGCCGCTGCCGCCAATGTCCAGATTGTTGCGGTGGCGGTAAAAACCGTCCAGGTGGTAGGCAATGTTGTCCTTGCCGCCCTCGACTTTCATCGTGGTGCTGGTTTCATCGGAAGTGGAATCGAAGCGTTGTTCGAGCGCCGCACCTA
This sequence comes from Methylomonas sp. Kb3, assembly GCF_002834115.1. Classification (NCBI taxonomy): domain Bacteria; kingdom Pseudomonadati; phylum Pseudomonadota; class Gammaproteobacteria; order Methylococcales; family Methylococcaceae; genus Methylomonas; species Methylomonas sp. Kb3. The sequence goes on from NZ_PIZT01000069.1 coordinate 79,470, forward strand.
CCAGCTTGTCGAACTGGCGACCGGGGATACGGTTGTCGATGACGTTAACCACGCCGCCCATCGCGCCGCTACCGTAGAGTAGGGTGGCCGGGCCGCGCAGGACTTCGATGCGCTCCGCCAGCAGCGGTTCGACGCTGGTGGCGTGGTCAGGGCTGATCGCCGAGACATCATTGCTGCCGATACCGTTGCTCAAGACTCTCACCCTCGGGCCGGCCTGGCCGCGTATCACCGGGGTGCCGACGCCGGGGCCGAAAGATTGGCTGCTGATACCCAATTCGTTTTTTAAGGTATCGCCGATGCTGTGGCCGGTCTTCATACGTAAATCGTCGTCGCTCAACACGGTGACCGGTACCGGACTGTCCGATTTTTTATCTTGCAGCGGTGCCGTGACGATGATTTCGTCTAGTGCTTGAATCGCAAGTTCTTCGGCCAGCAAAACCGGCGATGGCAACATTAAAATTAGGGCAGCGGTTTTTTTCATGAGTAAGACAAGCTGTCAGTAAAGATGGGCAAAGATGTTATATTGTAACGCACATGAATGCAATATTATCACATTGGTTTTTTTGCGGCCTATTTGAAGATTTGCGTTCGAAGCGTGGTGAAAACAACAAGCTGACAGTAACAATCCCGAAGGGCGGCGCGGACCGCTTTCGAGATCATAGGGTTGAAATGTTAGGGAAATGTTTCTTTGAGCTACGGGATGAAATACTTATTCCCGGCTGAGTTGGTAACGCCTAGTAGTTTGTGCCTACGGCCGGCTAATTTAGGGCGTGCTTTTGTTCCAGGCATTGCTGGGCCTGGATGGCAATTTCCAGTTCCTCGTTCGTGGCAATCACCAATATCGCCACGCCGGCGTTGGCTGGGCTGATGTTGTCGCATGGTTTCACCGGTTTTTGGTTTCTTTCCGGGTCCAAGGCAATACCGAAGATTTGCATTTCCAGACAGACGTGTTCGCGCAGCCAAGCGTCGTTCTCGCCGATGCCGCCGGTAAATACCAAGGCATCGACCCGGCCCAGCACCGCAAAATAAGCGCCGATGTATTTTTTGATGCGATAGGCGTACATCGCTAATGCCAGCCGGGCATGATCGTCGCCGGCTTCCGCCATCCGGTGTATCGCCCGCATATCGTTTTCGCCGCAAACGCCTTTGCAGCCGCTTTCTTTGTTTAACAAGGTTTCTATGGCCTCATTGGACAAATTCAGCGTGCGACTTAGATAAAAATGGATGGCCGGATCGATGTCGCCGCAGCGGCTGCCCATCATCAAACCTTCCAGCGGCGTCATACCCATCGAGGTATCGATACTCCGACCGTTTTGGATGGCGGTGACGCTGGCACCGTTGCCAAGGTGCAAAGTGATCAGATTGGTGTCAGACAACGGTTTGCTAAGATACTGCGCGGCTTGCTCGGCAACATAGCGGTGCGAGGTACCGTGGAAGCCGTAACGTCTGACGCCATGATCGGTATAAAGATGGTTGGGCACGGCATAGCGATAGGCATAATCGGGCAGGGTTTGATGAAACGCCGTGTCGAATACCGCCACTTGCGGCGTATCGTCCATTTGCCGGATGGCTTCCTCAATGCCCAAAAGATTGGCAGGGTTATGCAGCGGCGCCAATGGGATCACTTCGGCAATGCGCTGCATCACTTGCGCATCGATTAAGGCCGGTTCACGAAAATGTTCGCCGCCATGCACCACCCGATGACCAATGCCGGCCAGTTCGCGGCGGTCGGTCAAAACGCGGCAGGCAGCCAGTGTTTCGAACAACAATTGCAAGGCTTGTTGATGGTTGCGGCAATTGATTTCGTCACGTGTCCGGTCATTATTCGCCAGCGCATAACTATGGCTAGCGGCATCTTCGCCGATACGTTCGATGATACCGGCGATCAGCACCGAGCGATCAGACATCTCGAATAAGCTGTATTTAACCGATGAACTGCCGGCGTTGAGCACCAGGATTTTCATGAATATCGTAAAAGGGTGGGGTGATTAATGTACAAGCTTCGCCGGTGGCGGTGGGCTGTAGCGGCGCTCCAGATCATGGTCGATTTTCGTGGTCAGGCTTTCCACGGCTTTGATGGTCAGGCTGGCGTTGGGGCCTTTGGATTCGGCAATGTAATCGCCGACCAATCTACCATTGTCTACCTTGACCAAACGCCCCATTAGATATGCGAATAAAAAGCTGGGTTTGTGTAGCCGCCCCACCAAAATGTAGTCGGCGTGGTATAGCTTGCCAAGTTGCGCGGCGGCGTCGGCATGGTCGAACAAATAGCCAACGCCGCTATTGGCGGCTTGCTGTGCCTGGTGCGGTATGGCTACGGTTAGATAGCCGGCGCGGGCTAATTCTTGTTCCAGCAGCGGTTTGATCGACGCGGTTCTTTGCAATTCGGCGGGGACGCCGGGAGCCAGTGTCAGGTCTTTCAATTCAAAATCCAGGATGGCGATGCGGGTCTGTGCCTGTAAATTAAAGCTTAGAAGGCAAAACAGCAAACTGCTTGATAGCGTTTTATATATCATGTTTTGTCGGCTTCTTGGGCTTGAATCGCGGTGATGACGACGGTGTTGACGATGTCTGTCACGGTGCAGCCGCGGCTCAAATCATTGACCGGTTTGTTCAAGCCTTGCAGGATGGGGCCGACAGCGATTGCGCCGGAGGAACGCTGTACCGCTTTATAAGTGTTGTTGCCGGTATTCAGGTCCGGAAAAATCAATACTGTGGCCCGGCCGGCAACTTGGCTGTCGGGTAGTTTGGTTTTAGCAACGCTGGCGTCCACGGCGGCATCGTATTGCATCGGGCCTTCCAGCTGTAGGTCCGGACGCAGACTTTGAGCGATTTTGACGGCGTCTCTGACTTTGTCCACCGCTTCGCCCTTGCCGGATTCACCGGTGGAGTAGGACAGCATGGCAACGCGCGGCTCGATGTTGAACATGCGTGCCGTTTCGGCGGCGTTGATCGCGATGTCGGCCAATTGCGCAGCGTTGGGGTTGGGAATCACCGCACAATCGCCATAGACCAATACGCGATCTTCCAGGCACATGAAAAACACGCTGGAAACAATGGACGCGCCCGGTTTGGTTTTGATGATTTCGAAGGCCGGACGAATGGTATGTTGCGTCGAATGCACCGCGCCGGAGACCATGCCGTCGGCATAAGAAAGATGAATCATCAAGGTGCCGAAATAGCTGGGATCGGCCATTAGGTCGAAGGCAGTATCGTAAACAATGCATCGATGCTTGCGGGCTTGGTAATAGGTTTCCGCGAATAAGGGCCGCAGATCCGATTTAATCGGGTCGATGATGTTGACATTGTCCATCTTCAAAGCCATCGCCTGAATTTTCTGGCGGATCTCAGCTTCGTTACCCAGCAGGGTGATTTTCACGACATCGCGTAGCAGCAAAATCTCCGCCGCCCGCAGAATCCGTTCTTCATTACCTTCCGGTAGCACGATATGTTGCTTCTTGGCCTTGGCGCGCTGCAGCAAATCGTACTCGAACATCAGCGGCGTGGTTTTATGCGAAACCTTGCTGCACAGCCGCAGCCGCAGTTCCACCATATTCATGTTACTTTCGATTAGTCCCAGCGCGGTGGCAATCTTCCGGTCATCTTGCGAATGCAGGCGGGCGGTGACCTGGCTGACCTGCATAGCCGTGGTGAAGGTGTCGGAATCGACGCCGAGTACCGCAAACGGTGTGCCGCCCAGACCGTCGATCAATTTTTGCACTTGCGGGGCAGGCTGTTGGTGGCCGGTTAATATCAAGCCGGCGATTTGCGGATAGTTACTGGAGTTGTAGGCCATCAGGCTGGCCATGATGATGTCCGATCTATCGCCAGGCGTGATGATCAAGTCGCCGGTTTCAACATAGTCCAGAAAGTCCGGCACCAACATGGCCGCCACTTTGTAGTGGTACACCTCGCGGCTCATGGTGGCGTTTTCGCCGGAAAATACTTTCGCGCCGATGACCTTGGCAATGTTGCCGATGGTGGGTTTTTCCAGGGACGATTCGGCAGGCACCACGTACACCGGAAATTCGTTGGAATGATTCAAGCTGTGGCGTAGGCTGGCAATTTGATTTTGCGCGACACCGATGATGACTGTGGCCAGCGATTCGCAATCGTGCTCGTGCATGGAATGTTTCAGGCTGGCCAAACCGTTTAAAATTTGTTCGTCGCTGCGGTTTTCGCCCTGCATAACCGGCATCATCAGGCAGCCCAAATTGTTCGCGACATCGGCGTTGAAATCGAATTCGGAAATGGCGTTGCCGTGTCGATAGTCGCTGCCGACGCAGAGCACATGATCGCAACGGGCCTTTAAGGCCCGGTATTTAGCCAGAATGGTTTTCAGCAGTTCGTCGTACTGTTCGTTTGCCAAGAGCTGCCTGGCTTCCGCGCTGGTACATCCATACATGGCGTCGTACGGCATGGAGAGCTGATAGCGGTGGCTAATGAATTGAATCAAATCGTCTTTGTCGGTATCGCTTTGAATAATGGGCCGAAAAAAACCGATATTGTCCGCGTAGCCGGATAACATTTCGATGATCGCCAGCATGATCAAGGATTTACCGTTACCCTCGTCGACGCCGGCAATATAGATGTCTTGCGAAATAACGGGTTCGCTTTGCGGATGGGACTGAGTCGGATTCATGATCGATGACTTATGTATTAATGGGAAAGTCTAACCGAGGATGTTGCCACATGGCGCGCCGCTTGGCGACTGTATATTTTATTTATTCGGGCACCGCGCAGAGGTTAGGCGCATGCAAATAGTCTTTGGCTATCATAGGTTTGGATTTAAAAAATAATGTAATATCAAAATAATTATTGATTAATCTGCAAGCTTGGCTTTAATGGCTATACTACTAGCCGGGCGCAGGGATTACTTGAACAACAGAGATGGCGAAATTTACCGTTTATTTTAAAGACAATGCAATCCATACAGGTGTTTTTGATTCTGGTGTAGTGCATATTGGTCGTGATGAAACCAATGACCTAGTGGTTGATAGTCTTGCCGTCGCGCCCGCGCATGCCGTTGCCGTGATTAAAGACGGCACTTGCGTTCTCAAGCAATTGAACGAAAAATTTCCGCTGTTGGTCAACGATCAGCACACCAAAGAATGGAGTCTGCAAAACAACGACATCATCAATATCGGCAAGCACTATATCGTCTACAACACGACCGATGAATTTTCGGAAAAAGTCCTGGTATCGACGCCAGCCGACTTTGGCGATGCGGACGTGCGAGCCTTAAATGAAAAGCTGGAAGATGCAGTCAAATCTCCCGAAGCCAATTTGCAAGTGTTGAACGGCATGCATATCGGTCGAATTCTGCGCTTGAAGAAAGCCATGACCCGCCTGGGCCACGAAGGTGCAGGGGTTATTGTGATAGCCAGACGCAAGGACGGCTATTTCCTTTCCGCCTTGCAAGGACATGAGGGTCTGGCGATTAACGACGAGCCCCTGGGTGACCGCACCGTACAGTTGCAACGCAACGATGTGATTGTCGTTGATAGTACCTCAATGCAATTTTTCTTGGATTAAGCGTATGACATTTGAAAAAAGCGATGATAAACGCCGTTTTCATAGGATTTTTTACCATACGGGCGCTGTGTTAACCGGTTCGGGTCAAACCTATCCTTGCAAAATTATTGATCTGTCCTTGCGCGGTTGCCTGTTGGATTGTGAGCAGCCCTTAGCCGGTCAGGCCGATACTTTATATAACTTGAAATTCGATTTATCCGAAGAAATCAGTATCAGCATGGAAGTGGCAGCAACCCATGCCGATGCCAACAGGGTGGGTTTTAAATGCGTGCATATCGACATAGACAGCATTTCCAACTTACGCCGATTGGTGGAACTCAACCTGGGCGATAGCGAGTTGCTGGAGCGGGAATTGGCGGCCCTGGGTGATTTGGCTGAACAAGCCGATCATTAATCCGGATGGTTACCTCGATATAGTCAGCTCAATCCTGCCAGCCAAAGTCTAAAACGCATACCCCATTCCGACGTATAGCCTACTGTCGTAAAGACAATCTCGCCGGTGGCGTTAATAAAAAATACAGCCGGCACGCCTCTAATCCCATAGCGTTGACCGAGATTGCCGCTGTTGTCGTTCACAACCGGCCAGTTCAGTTGTTTGTCGTTCAGATAGTTCTGTAAGGTGCCGTCGTCGCCCGAGCGCACCGCTATAGTCACTCCCGGATAATCCCGCAATACATTGCTGACGCTGCCCTGCATACTTCGGCATATCCCGCACCATTCCGCCCAGAAATACAACACAGCCGGCCCTTTACTTATGCGTGGCATAGGGTTTTCGCCGGTCAGCGTGGTTTGCACTATGGGCGGCGGGGTGCCGCTGACCAAATCCTGATGGACTAAAAATTGCCCCGCAAAGATAAACAGTGCCGCAAATATATAAAATCCCAATTTTTTCAAAATTACAGACCTTGCATCACGCTGGCGCCGTGCTGTTTTAGCCAGAGCCGGCGTTGTTTAAAGTCGGGTAGGTGTTTGCCAACCAATTGCCAAAAAGCCGGAGAGTGATTTTTGTGTTTGATGTGGCAAAGTTCGTGGACTACCACGTATTCCAAAACGGCGGCCGGAGCCAGCAGCAGTAGCCAATTCATATTGATGTCGTTTTGCGGACCGCAGCTGCCCCAGCGGCTTTTTTGGGTTTTGATGCGGATGTTGCGCGGAAACAGGGCAAAGCGCGGCGCGTGCAGATCGACCCATTGCTGGACATGCTGCTTAGCCTGGTTTTTCATCCAGCGGATCAACGCTTGCTGGATCAGTGCGGAGTATTGTTCATCGGCAATCCCAACCGGTAATTTCACCCAAAACATCTCGTCGTTCAGCAACTCGATGCGGACCGTTTTGGCTTTGCCGGTGGTGATTTTTAGCGGTAAGCGGCGGCCTTGGTAGGGTATATGCGCGCCATCCCGATACTCGCTTGGTGCTAGCTTGGGGGAGGCGGTTTGCACTCTGCCGGCGACGCGCTTTAGTGCGGCTTCTATCCAGTCTTTTTGGGCTTGTACAAAATCCTGAATGCGCCGTTCGGACACTTTGAGCGGGGCTACCACTTCTATTTTGTCGGCGGTGACCACGATGCGGGTGTTTTTAGCCCGGCTGCTGCGGCGCAGTTTGTAAGATAAGGGGGCGGTTTGCTTGTTCAAAAAGGTGATTCCAACATTCTTAATTTAAGCTCGGTCCACATGCTTAAGCGGTCCGATCCGCCGACATGTTGCCCGGAGCCTTTGCTTTTGGCAAGCCATAAGCCGGTACCGTTGAAGCTGTACACGGGCTGCAAGTCGCTGCGCTGCGTAGCCGGGACTATGCTCGGCTTCAGATTATCCAGCACCAAGGGTACCGCGCGCGGCGAGTCGAAATAGGTTAATACCATGTGCGCCTGATTCAGTGCCAAAGCCTTGACGTAGGTAATCCGCAGTTTACTTTCATCGACGCCCATTTCTACCAAAGTAAAATATTTGGCGATGGAGTAATCTTCGCAATCGCCGGCGCCTTTAGCCAGAAACTCGGTAGGTGCCGCCCAGTAATCGGTTTTTTGCCACAGGATAATATCGTCAACAAACTCGACGTTACCGTTGAAAAAATTATTCACCCGCTCCAATTTCTCTGCTTCAGGCCAGCTCTTGCCGTTCTCGATCAAACTTTGCCAGTCCACAAAACGTTGCTTGGCGGCCGCACCGTATTTTTTTTCGACTCTATCCAGCAGACTCTGATCGATTAACAGGCCGGCTGCCAGCGCAATGCCGAAACACAGGCTGAAGGCGATAATAGCGATTTTGGCAGCGTTGAGTGCGCCCTTGTTAACGGCTGGCACCGACGATTCCTATCGCCTTTAAGCGGCGATAATCCTGATCCGATTGCACGTTTTCCGCCAAGATGGAAATATCCAGCAATGTGGAAATTTCTTGCATGGTTTGCACAAAAGCGTGTTTTTGCGAGGAACTGTCGATGCCGTTGCCGATGTCGCGGGCCAGGCGGATAAAGTCCGGTTTCAGGCGTTTGACCAATTCCGCCGACATGGATTGGGTTTCGAAGCGCTTTATCATCACCCGGGCGCCCCAAGCATGCACGGTTTCGATGAAGGCCTGATAGGCGTCTATATCCTTGACGACGGCATAAGCCGACAAACTGAACACCAGTTTTTTGGCTTCCGCCGGATTTTGTTTGATCAGTTTTTCCAACCAGAGCCGGAAATCGCTGTTTTTGATGGTACGGGTCGATACGTTGACGGCGATGGCGTGCTCGATGTGATTGTGTTGAATATGATCTAGCGCGATGCGTATCACACCTTTATCCAGGTCGACGATTTTGGCGAATTTTTCGGCAATCGAGATGAATGGACCGATGGCCACCAGGCCGCCTTGTTTATCGTGTACCTGAATGAAAGCCTCTTCCATCAACAGTTCGCCGCTACTGAATGCGGCGATCTGGCCAATATACCAAACCGAGTAACCGTCGTTATCGACGCAATCGAAGACCAAGTCCTTCCAGGTGGCAATATCACGCGCAAAATTATCGCCGGTGCGGATGAAATAACTGTTAGTGCCGATCAGATGCGCTTGTTCATAAGCTTCGTGGGCGGCTTCCAATAAAATTTCGGTGGTCAGCAGCGGATTGAAAGCAACCACGCCAATGTGGGCCAAATCGGTTTTTTGGTAACGTTCGCCTAATTCGCTTACTTCGTTGCTCAAGGTTTTCATCAACCCTTCCAATTGTTCCGAATTCCCAAGCTTCAGCACGAGTGCAAATTCGGCGCCGTAGAATCGATAAGCTTTGCCGGCTTGTGCTCCAGCCAGATCGGCGATTTTTCCCAGGATGGCGGCAAACGCTTGTAAGAATTGATCGATCACGTCGCTGTCGCGCTCTTTGACCAGATCGACCAAGCTATCGATTTTAATCAAAACTACAAAAGCATCGGCGTCTTCCAATGCCAAATTCTTCATGTCGGTTTCGAACACGGACTTTTTATACAGCCCGGTCAAGTCATCGCGTAACAGGCTGGCGCCCATTTGATCCAGCTTGCCATGCAACGCTGCTATCGTAGTTTTGATCTTATGCGACATGGTGTTCATTGATGCCGCCACGTTGCGCACTTCGCGGGTCCAGGGCAAGGCTTCGATGCTTTCGAAATGGCCGTCGCTGATCTGCTGAGCCAGTAAATCGATTCTACTTAGCGATGCCAGCGTGACGCGCAATAACAAGGCTAACAAGGCAATGGATAGTAAAAATGCCGCCAGCGAATAATAAAACCCGGATTTGGCTTGTTCATACAGTTTTAAATAGGCATAGCCGGAGTTGACGGTCACGTAGATCACGCCGCTCATGTTCCAGCCCGAGCTGATTTCGCTTTCGGCGGTGGCCGATGTCATGGGCAGCAGTTCGGTAAACCAGTCCGGCACGCCTTCTATGCGTTTGTCGCTGCTGAGGGCTACCAGTTCTTTGTTGTCGGCGTCGACCAGTCTGATCTCCTTGTAATAACCCATATCAAAAATGGCGCTCATCATGGTTTTAATCACCGGGTCGCGGTTATCAACCATGTAAGGGCTAAGCGATAGACCCAGCGAGGTGGCCGTATCTTGGGCGTGGTTTTTTGATTCGCCTTCCAGATAGTCCTTGATGTTGTTGACGCTCAATGCGAAATTGACGCTGAAAATCATCAAAAACAGCGCGGATATCAGGATTAACAATTGCTTGGATAATGACATTTGGCTCAGCTTCCCGTGGCTTCTTGATTGATCATATGCGTCGCGAGTTGTTGTAAGGCGGTACGGATGTTTTCGCGCAGGCGTGGGTCTGTCTCAATTTCATCCAAGGCTTTGTTCATGCATAGCATCCATTGATCGCGCTCCGATTCGCCAATTTGAAACGGAAAGTGTCTGGCGCGCAGCATGGGATGGCCGAATTCTTCGATAAACAAATTGGGGCCGCCCAGCCAGCCGGAGAAGAACTTAAATAATTTGTCTTTGGCGCTTGCCAAGCTGGGGGCATGCATGGCCCGGATGCCCTGGGCTTCCGGCAGAATATCCATGTAAAAGTAGAATCTGTCGACCAGGCTGCGCAACGCATTCTCGCCGCCGATTAACTCGTAGGGGGTGGGGCTCATGTCCTATTTAACCTCGTATGTGCAATTTCTTTAGGTATACTAGCAGACGGTACCGACAATGCCTTGAAACTCCAGGGCCGTTGCGCGGTCATAGCATTACTTGTAACTTTGAGAGGATAACTGATCATGCGTTTAAATACTGCAACTGCTCGTTCGGAAGCCGGCATACTGGCGACCAATAAGGTTTTAAAGAATACTTATTTATTGCTATCGATGACTTTGCTGTTCAGCGCCGCTATGGCTGCGGTAGCCATGACGCTGGATTTGCCGCATCCGGGCTTGATTATCACCATGGTAGGCTATTTCGGCCTGCTGTTTTTAACCACCCGTTTCAGTAACAGTGCTTTGGGCTTGGTGTTTGTGTTTGCATTGACCGGTTTCATGGGGATGACCTTGGGGCCGATTTTAAACATGTATATACATGCGTTCAGCAACGGCCATGAACTGATTTTAACCGCACTGGGCGGTACCGGCGGGATTTTCCTTGGCTTGTCAGGCTATGCCTTGACCACCCGCAAGGATTTTAGTTTTATGGCCGGCTTCCTGATGGTGGGCGTTCTGGTAGCGTTCTTCGCGGGTTTGGCTGCGTTACTGTTCTCGGTACCCGCGCTGTCGTTGGCGGTTTCCGCGATGTTCGTATTGTTGATGTCCGGTATGATTTTGTATCAAACCAGTGAAATCATCCACGGCGGCGAAACCAACTACATTTTAGCTACCGTGTCATTGTACGTGTCCATCTACAACCTGTTCACCAGCTTACTGCAACTGTTGGGCGTATTTGGTGGTAACGACTGATAATTCGGTCAAATACCTTATCACTTTGCGTGCTAGACAAAGCGGGCTGTTAGAGCAACGTTGATAAAGAAAATGCCCCGTCGGGAAACCGGCGGGGCATTTTTTTTGAGTATGGGCTAAAGCTGGGGGGCGAGCGAAGGGCTGGTTTCCGCCTGTTACTTAACCCGTCCGCAAGGATGTATACGGGCCGCTTTAATGTTGTTCGGGGCTATACCAAGCTTCAGCTGCCATTTTGTACATTTCTTGAAAAATGACTTTCAATAATTGAAAAGCTGAAATAGCTATCAGCGCCCCGATAGTGACTCCGGCCATAGCGACAAGTGCAATTTTCATAATGCCTCCTCATTTGATCGAATAAAGTGTGAACAGCGTCTAAAAAAATCCCGCTTCGGGCGCGATTTTCCTATGTTAAACAAGGATTTCAAGTGGTTTTTAAACGACATCTGTCGCGCGATTTTTCAATGTTACGTATCTTCAGAGACTTAACATTGGACCTTAATGTTGTTTGCTAAAAATTTTTTTTCAGAGGCTATGACTCTAGCTGGCGGACGCTGATTTTTGAAAAACGTTTAAGCGGATATTATCGGATCGGACTTATACTCTGGTGCTGCGGTTAATAGACGCAAAAGGGACCTACTCATGCGGTATTTGACTTAAGCAAATAAGCTGGTTAACTACAAAAACGGGGGATAAAACGATGAAAGATAAACTATTGCCAAAAATTGACGAGAACCTGGTGTCCAAAATCGTGGACATTTTTTATGCCGACATGCTCGATGACTATCGTATCAACCGGTATTTTTACTCCAGGCCCATAGAAGAACAAACCAAACCGCTGAAGCAACTTGTTAATGCTTTGCTCAGCGCAGAGCCGGTCAAGCCTAAAAAACTTGCCGAGTTGGCTGATGATTATTTTGCGGCGGCTTTTGCCAGAGGGAACGCCAAGCCCAGTTTGGTCAATAATCGAGACTTTGCGTTTTTGGAGATGTTCGTTACGGGCGATCTAGTCGGTAGCGACGAGAAACCCCATCTGACCCTGCTCTGCCCCGGACATTCCCATTTTTTAAGATTACAGCCCATTGACGATAACTACGATGTGGTGTTGGAACTGTTGCAAAACAGCCTCAATCAATTGCAAGTTCCGCAGGAAACGGCTGAGCAGATCATGGCATTCGCGGCTTCCGGCCGGGACGGTATTCTGGGCAGGGGCCAAGCTATTTATGATGATGGTGAAAAAACGACCGACTTCCGGACGCATGGCTAGTTTTATTGTTTACCCGGTCTTGTTTATTACGCTTATGCCGTTCAGGCTGTGCTCGTCGACGCCGGGGCTTGTGTGGCCTTCAATAGACTAAAGGCATTAAGGCGAACTGTAATTTGTAAGGATAGCGTGAATAGCGTTTAAAACGGGCGCCTAAAAGCTCGTGATTCCCTCATGCAGGAGGTTCTCAAAGCCGATCCGTGCAGAAAATTTTATTCGCAGCGTACCATTTATGTGATTGGCTACCCCTTACCATGCAGGGGCGACGCTCCGCTGGAGATTCTTGCGAAAGAGGTCATATAAAACAGCTTGAGATTGCGTTTAAGCCGTTGTCAGCATTCAATCAGATTCACCGCCAAACCGCCGCGTGAGGTTTCCTTGTATTTGGTTTTCATGTCGGCGCCGGTTTCGCGCATGGTTTTGATTACCTTGTCCAGCGATACAAAATGTTTGCCGTCGCCGCGCAGGGCAATGCGCGCCGCGTTGATTGCTTTTACCGACCCCATCGCGTTACGCTCGATGCAGGGCACCTGCACCAAACCGCCAACAGGGTCGCAGGTCAAGCCCAAGTTATGCTCCATGCCAATTTCGGCGGCATTTTCCACCTGCTCGGGCGTGCCGCCCAATACTTCGGCCAGTGCGCCGGCAGCCATAGAGCAAGCGACCCCGACTTCGCCCTGACAGCCGACTTCGGCGCCGGATAGCGAGGCGTTTTCTTTATACAGAATCGCTATTGCGGCGGCTGTCAACAAGAAGCGAATCACCCCTTCTTCATTCGCACCATCGCAAAAGCGCCAGTAATAATGTAATACCGCCGGGATGATGCCGGCAGCGCCGTTGGTGGGTGCAGTTACGACCCGTCCGCCGGAAGCATTTTCCTCGCTGACGGCAAGTGCAAATAAGTTTACCCATTCCATGGTTCCCACCGGCATGCTGGGAGTTTGCCGAGGAATTTCGCCGCTCAACTGCCGGTAGAGATTGGCCGCTCTGCGCCTGACTTTCATGCCGCCCGGCATAACCCCTTCTTCGTGCAAGCCGCGTTCGACGCAAGCTTGCATTACCTGCCAAATGTTCAATAATTTCTGGCGGATTTCCTCTTCACCCAGCCAGGCTTTTTCATTGCTCAGCATCAAATCGCTGATTGATTTGTTATGTGTCGCGCACAGTTTTAGTATCGCTGCACCAGTTTTGAAAGGATAGGGTAGGCAGGTGTCGTCATTGCTCAGCCTGTCCGCAGCAGCCGCAGCGTCGGTCACGACAAATCCGCCGCCTACCGAATAGTAATCGCTTTGCAGCAGTTCGGAGCCGTTTGCGCCGAATACACTAAAGCGCATGCCGTTGGAGTGATAAGGAAGTACTTTACGTTGAAACAGTAAATCGGCTTTCTCGTTGAACGCTACCGGGTAACGCTGCAATAGCCTAACTGCTCCGGATTCGCGGATTGCGGATAGCCGTTGTGTAATGATGGCGGGGTCAATCAAATCGGGTGCTTCGCCTTCCAGGCCAAGTAATACCGCTTTGTCGGTGCCATGGCCTTTACCTGTCGCACCAAGCGAACCGAATAATTCGATGCGCAGGCGTTGTACCTCATCAATAAAACCTCGCTGTTCCAGATTATTGACAAACGTCATTGCTGCCCGCATCGGCCCCACAGTATGAGAACTGGAAGGTCCGATGCCGATTTTAAAAATATCGAAGACGCTGATAGCCATAATTGTCGCCTAAATAGTGCTGAGGTAAGGGTGTCGGGAATAAAGGAGCTATGCCCCCTTCAGTTGAAAAGCAATTAATGTGCCTCCGCTGTGAGATTATAAACAGCATCTCGAATCGAATGGGCAGGGGCATTCCAAGCTAGACTTATCGGTAAAGGTTGTGAGCGAAAACAAATTGGCTGTCGGTTTTTCCGGCGCACTTTGCGTTCGAGCTGCGAATGTCTTTCTTTTAAACCAATGGAATTAGGCCGTGAAAATACTATTTTTAATGGGCTTTAGCATATTCGCATTTTTACCGGTTTGTCAGGCGTTGGCCGAACCCATGAAATGTGTGGTCGATGGAAAAACCTTGTATACCGACGATCAGGCGCGGTGTGCTAAAGGAGACATCAAACCTATTAATGGCAGCGTAATAATTTCATCTTCTCCAACGAGCGTGCCGCGTGCCAATAATATTGCCAAGCCAGCGTTTGACGTGCCGTCCGGCCTTAATGGCATTCTTCAGCAATTTGGTATCACGGAAAAGGAGCTGGAGAATGGGTGGCAAACCGTGATGGAAGCCCATAAGCGCGGATCATGGAAGGCGCCTGAATTGCCGGAGGATGACAAATAGCTTGTTCTTCGACGCAGCTAAAAAGCGGCGCAGGTGTGTGAGGTACGCGCCAGGGCATAAAAAACCCCGCGAAGCCGATGACTTGCGGGGCTTTGGGATAGTGCGGGCCCGTTAAGAACGGGCTTAACTATTTATAGGCTGTAGTACATATCCAGCTCAACAGGGTGAGTGCTCATACGCAGACGAGTCACATCTTCTTGTTTCAATGCGATGTAGCCATCGATTACGTCGTCGGTGAATACGCCGCCACGAGTCAAGAATTCGCGGTCCGCATCCAGAGCTGCCAAGGCTTCGTCCAAAGAGAACGCCACTTGTGGAATCGCTTTTTCTTCTTCTGGCGGCAAGTCGTACAAGTCTTTATCCATCGCTTCACCTGGGTGAATTTTGTTTTGGATACCGTCAAGACCGGCCATCAACATGGCAGAAAACGCCAAGTATGGGTTAGCAGTGGAGTCTGGGAAACGTACTTCGATACGGCGGCCTTTAGGGTTAGTGACGTAAGGAATACGGATAGACGCAGAGCGGTTACGTGCTGAGTAAGCCAGCATCACAGGCGCTTCAAAACCAGGAACCAGGCGTTTGTAGCTGTTGGTTGAAGGGTTGGTAATTGCGTTCAATGCCTTGGCGTGTTTGATGATGCCGCCAATGTAGTACAGCGCGGTTTCTGACAAACCGCCATACAGGTTGCCGGTGAACAGGTTGACGCCGCCTTTAGCCAAAGATTGGTGAACGTGCATGCCGCTGCCGTTGTCGCCAACCAGTGGTTTAGGCATGAAGGTTGCGGTTTTGCCGTAAGCGTGCGCGATGTTGGCAATCACGTATTTCAAGCCCAGTACTTCGTCGGCTTTTTTAACCAAAGTATTGAATTTAACACCGATTTCGCACTGACCGGCAGTTGCCACTTCGTGGTGGTGTACTTCAACGGTTTGGCCGATTTCTTCCAGAACCAGGCACATTGCAGAGCGCATGTCTTGGAATGAATCGACTGGCGGTACGGGGAAGTAACCACCTTTAACGCCTGGACGGTGACCGATGTTGCCGTTTTCGTAAACTTTTTCTGAGTTCCAGCCGGCTTCTTCTGAGTCGATTTGGTAGGAGCAGCCACCCATGCTGGTGTTCCAGCGGACGTCGTCAAAAATGAAGAATTCGTTTTCAGGACCGAAGAACGCGGTGTCGGCGATACCGGTAGATTGCAAATAGGCTTCAGCGCGTTTGGCGATAGAGCGTGGGTCACGAGCGTAACCTTGCATGTCTTTCGGTTCGATAATATCGCAACGCAAGATCAGGGTTTTGTCGTCGAAGAAAGGATCGATAACCGCGGTGCTGGGGTCCGGCATCAGAATCATGTCCGATTCGTTGATGTGTTTCCAGCCGGCGATGGACGAACCGTCAAACATGTTACCTTCTTCAAAGGTGTCTTCGTCGATGGTGTGCGCTGGGAAAGTAACGTGTTGTTCTTTACCGCGAGTGTCGCAGAAGCGGAAGTCGACAAATTTAACGTCGTTTTCTTGAATTAATTTCAGAACGTGATCAACAGACATTAGTGAGGGTCTCCGTAGGTTGTAGTTGTTTTGGTTGAGAAGCTTAAACGATTTAACAATATCATCAAACGTAGTAAAGAGCTATAACAAACAGAGCCTCCAAAGGGCTTTCAACGCAATGGAGGCGTACAGCTTTATAACGATGATTTACTTAGGCTACCAACTTAGAAAGTGATGACTACGTCCGCAGTAACCAAGAATTGGTTGTGGCGTGTACCGTTGTCGAACGCTTTAGCATTATCGGTAAAGTCGTAACGCAAGTTTGGACGCAAGTTCAACCATTTTGCCGGTTTGTAGCTCAAGCCGGCTGTAACGGCGTAATATCCGCTGGCTTCTTGAAACGGGACATAGTTAGCGCCGTAGTTGCTGCCACAAGCGAAGTTGTCGCCGACTGTGCCTGCCGCAGCATAGCAACGGCCAGGGCCGAGTACACGGATGCCGTTATGATCACGGAACCATTCTGCGCGCAGACCGGCTGAGACTTTGTCGTTGACGTCATAAATCAAATATTGGTTGACGCCATACCATTCGGCGTCTTCCCTGCCGTCTGGAAGCCCTGCAAGGCTTGCGTTCCCGGTCCAGATATTATTGGCAAAACCGTGATCGTGTTGAATGATGTAATGCAACTTGTCGGTGAAATTGTGCTTGCCGACGATGCTGTACATGGCCCATGTGTCTTTGCTGTTTTCGGAGCGTTCGCCAGCCGTTGATGTAATAGCCAGAGATGTGCCGGCGTCGTCGCTTGTCCAGGTTACCCCGCCCAACCAAGCCCAGTTGCCCAGGTCTCTGTCCCAGTTGCCGTCCCAGCCGCCCGAGTTGCTTCCGGTAACTGCACCGCCCATTACTGTCCAATTCGGATTGAATGCGTAGGTTGCGAGTATGCCAGTATGGGTAAATGGTTCGCCATATTGCATAGTGTAGGGTTTGGTGATGAAGAAGTTATCGGGAGCGGTAACTACTTCGTAACCGATTGGAGTATAAAAGTGTCCGGCTTTGACTGTGATACCATTACCGAATGGGAGGTTAAACTCGGCGTATGCTTGTGGTAATGCCAAGCCGTAGAAGCGTTCCCCGTGTCCGCTCAAATTCAGATCCCAGTTGCCACGGTCACTGTCCGCTAGGGTGCCGGGGTCGAATCCGAATGAACCGTAAGCTTGTGTAAACGCGGCATCGGTACCGTACATCACATCGACGCGACCGCCGATGTCGAAAGAGTCGCCGTTCACATTGATAGCTTTTTGCAAATACAGATACAACTGGTTGAGTTGCAATTCACCGCTACGGTCGTTGAATGTCACTGGGCCGTTAAAACCGTCACCGTTGCTATTCATGTTGGCGCCGACACTACTGTTCAGCCAGCCGCCAACCTTCAGATTGTGATCGGTCATGAATTTAGATGTGTTCGGATCAATGCCAGCTGCACCCAGTAGTCCGGATGCTTCTGTCCAGCTGTCCGCGCTAGCGGAGGCACTGCAAATCACCATTAATCCGGCTAAGCAAGCGCGGCTGTGTGATTTTGTTAACGTTGTGTTGTTTCTCATGGTGGTTATCCCCTTGGTTCAGTGACTACTGAAGATTCTGTAGCAGTTTTTAGGCCATATTCGATTTATTAAAAATCAATAAGATAGGCGGCATATGTAGACTAGTTCATGATTCGCAATGGTGCAAATTCTTTTTGTTGCACCAAAGTAATGCAGTGTTGCTATGTTGCGACAACGCCCCGTTTATTCTTAAAGCAAACCACTGAAACTGGCAGATCAAGGCCTGTAGGGTGGTATTGAGTTGCAATGGTGCAATCCAAAAAGCGTTGCACTGATTTGGTGCGATTCTGTTGTTCTTTTAATGGATGTGTTTAATAAAGCTTTAAAAATCATGGGAATAAATAGTGGCATGCATCATGCTTTGCTTGTTTCGGGAATTTATTAACTCAAGCAAAGAGGTGTTGAACTATGAAACTGATAACAGCGGTGGTTAAGCCGTTTAAGCTAGACGACGTGCGTGAGGCGTTGTCGGATATCGGTGTATCTGGCGTGACGGTTACTGAAGTAAAAGGCTTTGGTCGGCAAAAGGGCCATACGGAACTGTATCGTGGTGCCGAATATGTGGTGGATTTTTTACCCAAAGCAAAAATCGAGGTAGCGGTTGCGGATGCTTTGCTTGAGCAAGCCGTCGAAGCGATTGTGAAAGTAGCCAATACCGGAAAGATCGGCGATGGCAAAATTTTTGTAACCGATCTGGAGCAGGTGGTTCGGATTAGAACCGGCGAATCCGGCGAAGAAGCTCTTTAATATGAAGATGGGGAAACCAACAATGAAATATTTAACAGGCATGGCGCTGTTCGCGCTGTTTGGACTCTCGGGCATGGCGTTTGCGGAAGAAGTGGCGGCACCGGCCGTACAAGCCACCGTTAACAAAGGCGATACCGCCTGGATGATAGTTGCCACCGTACTGGTTGCGTTAATGGTAATACCTGGCTTGGCCTTGTTCTACGGTGGTATGGTGCGTGCTAAAAACATGCTGTCTATCTTGATGCAGGTCTTTGTGATCTTTTCGTTGACGGCGATTATGTGGGCGACGTTCGGCTACAGCGTCGCGTTTACCGAGGGTAACGCTTTCTTCGGCGGTTTCAGCAAGGCATTTTTGAAGGGTATTACCCCGGATTCGATGGCGGCCACTTTCAGCAAAGGGGCTTATGTACCTGAATTTATTTATGTAGCGTTCCAGCTGACTTTCTCGGCCATCACGCCCGCGTTGATCATCGGCGCATTTGCCGAGCGGGTTAAATTTTCAGCGGTGCTGTTGTTTACCGTGATCTGGTTTAGTTTCTGCTACTTACCGATGGCGCATATGGTTTGGTACTGGGCAGGCCCTGATGCCTATACCGATGCGGCCGCTGCGGAAACTGCCGGTGCGACTGCGGGCTTTTTATTCCAAAAAGGCGCCTTGGATTTTGCCGGCGGCACGGTGGTACATATCAACGCAGGTATCGCCGGCTTGGTCGGTTGTTTAATGATAGGCAAGCGTATTGGTTATGGTAAAGAATTTATCGCGCCGCACAGCGTGACGATGAACATGATAGGCGCATCCTTGTTATGGATAGGCTGGTTTGGCTTTAATGCAGGTTCCAACCTGGAAGCCAACGGTCTGGCAGCATTGGTTTTCGTTAACACATTGTTGGCGGCGGCCGCGGCAACTCTGGCCTGGATGGGCGCGGAATGGGCTGTGCGTGGTAAACCCAGCATGTTGGGCGCTACGTCAGGTGCGGTGGCCGGGTTAGTTGCGATTACGCCTGCTTGCGGCTGGTCAGGCCCGATGGGAGCTATCGGTTTGGGCTTAGTAGTCGGTGCAGTATGCTTCTGGTCGGTAACCTTTTTGAAACACGCGATGAGTTACGACGATTCGCTGGATGCGTTTGGTGTGCACGGGGTGGGCGGTATTATCGGCGCCTTGGGTACTGCTGTGGTTGCCAGCCCTGATTTGGGTGGTACCGGCGTCTGGGATTACGTCACCAACGCAACCTTGCCTGACTACAGCGTGCTTACCCAGCTTGCCAGCCAAGCTTGGGGTGTAGGCATCGCCATCGTTTGGTCCGGCGTGGTGTCCTTCATTGCCTTCAAAATTGCCGATGTGGCTCTTGGTCTGCGGGTTAGCGAAGCGACCGAGCGCGAAGGTCTGGATGTCACCGAGCATGGCGAAACCGCTTATCACGTTTAGGGTTGAAAGCTGCGGTTAACGCGAAAAGAAACGGGTGGTCGGCGATGGCTGCCCGTTTTTGTTATCATGAAGCACTACTTTGGTGCTTTTGCTCGGGTAAATTGTAGGTTCTACCGGAATTATTTATTATGGTGGCAACAGTGACGAAACAGCTTTTTAATCATTCGAATTTGGGGATAGCATGAAATTAATTACAGCGATTATCAAACCATTCAAGCTGGACGACGTCAGGGAAGCCTTGTCCGAGATCGGGGTGGCGGGTGTAACGGCAACCGAAGTAAAAGGCTTTGGCAGGCAAAAAGGTCATACCGAGTTATATCGCGGCGCTGAGTACGTGGTGGATTTTCTGCCTAAGGTCAAGCTGGAAATTGCAGTTGCGGAACACGTTGTCGACCAAGCCGTGGAAACCATCGTCAAAGCCGCAAACACCGGCAAAATTGGCGACGGTAAAATTTTTGTGACCAACCTGGAACAGATTATCCGTATCAGAACCGGCGAGACCGGAGAAGACGCTATCTAAGTCTTCGACAAAAAATAAAAAGCAGTAGAACATCAAAAATCGCCCTGGTCTGCGCGAAATTCGCAGACCAGGGCGATTTTGTTGTTTATAGACAGCTTAAAAATAACAACACACCATCATCTAGTGAAAGACAATGACAACAATAAAAAGAACGCTGATGCTAATGGCATACAGCTTGATGTTGCCGCAGCAGGCTTGGGCCGAAGGCATTAACCAAGCCAACACCGCTTGGGTTTTAACCTCCACCGCGCTGGTTTTATTCATGACCATTCCTGGCTTGTCGCTGTTTTATGGCGGTTTGGTCAGAAGCAAGAACGTGCTGTCGGTATTGATGCAATGTTTTGCGATTACCTGTCTGGTATCGCTACTGTGGCTGGCCGGTGTATACAGCTTCGTATTTGCCGATGGCGGCAGTTGGCAGCCGTTTTTGGGGAGCGGCAGCAAGATCTTTCTGCCGGACATGAACACGCAAACTTTGATCGGCGATATTCCGGAAACCGTGTTTTTCATGTTTCAAATGACTTTTGCGATTATTACCCCGGCCTTGATCGTTGGCGCGTTTGCCGAACGGATGAAGTTTTCAGCCATGCTGTGGTTTAGCGGACTTTGGCTGATTGTGGTGTATATGCCGATTTGCCATTGGATATGGGGCAACGGCTGGCTGGCGGCGATGGGTGCGAAGGATTTTGCCGGTGGGATTGTGATTCACGTCAACGCCGGGGTGGCATCTCTGGTGGCGGCATTAGTGTTGGGGCGCCGTAAAGGCTTTCCCACGGTGGCGATGCCGCCGCACAATATGACCATGGTGGTGACAGGTGCCGGGATGCTCTGGTTCGGCTGGTTCGGCTTCAACGGTGGTAGCGCGTTAAAAGCCGACGGCAGTGCCGGGATGGCGATTGCCGTGACGCATATCGCCGCGGCCGCCGGTGCTCTAACCTGGATGACCATTGAATGGCTGCGTTTTAGTAAGCCCAGTGTTTTAGGTATCGTCACCGGGATGGTCGCCGGCTTGGGCACCATTACGCCGGCCTCTGGCTTTGTCGGGCCCATGGGTGGTTTGGTTATCGGTATTGTGGCTGGCGCCGTGTGTTTTTACGCCACGCAATTTGTCAAACGCCGTTTAAAAATCGACGATTCCTTGGACGTGTTTCCGGTGCACGGGGTCGGCGGCTGCGTCGGTTCGATTTTAACCGGCGTGTTTGCTGCTGAAAGTTTCGGCGGCTTGGGACTGAACGGCGTGACCATCGCCGAGCAAGTCGGCGTGCAAACGCTTGCGGTTTTAGTGACGGCGGCCTGGAGCGCTTTATTCAGCTATGTTTTATTGAAACTCATCGGCGTGTTCATCGGTTTGCGCGTCAGCGAAGACGAAGAGCAGCAAGGTCTGGATATTGTGTTGCACGAAGAAACCGGCTATCACAATCTGTAACCATTAGCGGTTAGAATCTACGCTTTTCATAGCGGGCAGGGCGATCGCCGCCTTGCCCGCATCCCTACAAAATCAGGAAAATCATGCCCATCACTCTTGAAGCTTTAGAAACCATCGTCCGCGCGGCCGGCGATGTGGCGATGCGATATTTCAACGATCTGGACTCTCTGGCGATTAACAAAAAAAGCGCTCGCGACTTGGTCACCGATGCCGATGTCGCAGTGGAAAATTATCTGAAACAAGCGCTCAGCGAGCATTGTCCGGAGTACGGTTTTTGGGGGGAGGAAAGCGGCCAAACCGCCAACCAAACCAGCCGCTGGATCGTCGATCCGATCGATGGCACTCATTCATTTTCGAAAGGCCAATATTTTTGGGGCGTCAGCGTAGCCTTGGAAATCGACGGTGAATTGATGATGGGCGCGGTTTACGGCCCGGCCTTGGACGATTATTACTGCGCGGAAAAAGGCAAGGGCGCCTGGAAAAACGGCAAGCCTATCCGGGTCTCGGATGAAACCAATCTGGCCAGCAGCATGGTATCTACAGGTTTTGCCTGCCTGCGCCAGTATTTGGAAGATAACAACCTGCCGCGTTTCAACCGTATCGCCCAGGCTACCACCGGCCAACGGCGCTTGGGTTCGGCGGCATTGGATTTATGCACGGTTGCGGATGGCCAGGTCGATGCTTTTTGGGAGCAGGAGTTGAATCTTTACGACATCGCGGCGGGTGTGTTGATCGCCAAAGAGGCGGGCGCGACGGTCACCGATTTTAAAGGTAATCCCGGCGTGTTTCCCAAGCAGGTTTTTGTAACAAACGGCAAGATTCTCGATCAGTTGCTGCCGTTGATGTAAGCGTTTTTCATCAACATCTCGCAACGCTTGGCAACATCGATAGCTTGCTGGGCGGGCGAGAAATCGGCGTACTTTTCCGCAAACTGCTGGGCGGCCTGCGTGTGTTTCGAATGACGCAATAACTCAGTTAGGGCTGCCTTGTAGTTAGGGTTTTTGCTTTCCGCCGTGATGTAAGTGCCCGCGCCCAGAGCGGCGAGGTTTTGAGCGCTGATCAGTTGTTCCAGCTGAAATGGCAATGCCAGCAAGGGTTTGCCGGACAGTAAAAATGCCGACAATGTCGCCATACCGCCATGGCAAATAGCCAAATCGCATTGTTTGGCAGCAGCCGAGATGATTACCGGCTGCGGAGTAATGTGTAGATTGGCGCTGCTGTTTTTTTCTATAAATACAGGTGTTGTGCCGGGTATGTGCGCCAATATCGACCAAGGTGACGCGCGCAACTGTTTTAGCAACACTTCCAGGCCGGGATATTCCGGGTGCAAATAGACGAATATTTTTTCGGCTCCGACGCTCGGCCAGATCGGCCCCGTGCCGTCCGTCTGCAAAATGGTCGGCCCCCAATAATTTGCGTTACGGTATTGCCGATAATGGTCCAGCTCCGGAAACGTGCAGATAAAATCTTCCGTAAACTCTAACAAGTCCGCCAAAATCCTTAATGGTGGTGTATTCAAACGCTCTAAAACCGAGTTAGTCGTGTTTAACACTTGGCTTTCGATAATGTTTAAGGCCTTATCGCTAACGCGCAACCAGGGGCGAATATTGGGCATCGGACTGATGCGCGGCGGCGAAAAAAAGCCGGTGCCGAACCCCGCTCGAGGCGTGTCAAATTTGCGGGCAGCCAGTAACGCGGTCGGTGCGTGGTCGCATACGATCAAGTCAGGACTTACATGGCGATAAAGGGATTGCCAGGCTTTTGCTCGGGTTAGCAGAGCAGTTTCATCGGTAAAGCCGGCGTTTTGTAGAATTCCCGGATAACTGGAGGCTGGCGCTTGCGGACGACTGTCAGGCCAGCGTATCGGGGCTTGTAGGTAACAAAAATGATCGGCAGCTAACCAAGTGTCGGCGTATTCCAAATCTTTAAGCGCGAATATAACCTCGTGCCCGAGACTTTTAAGTTGTCGGGCTATGGGCAGAAATGCGGCAGTGTGACCGTAGCCGGCCCCTAATTCCCAGCAATACAGGACTCTAGCCATGGCAGTGGATTTGCTTTACAAAAGGTTGAAGTTGGAGTTTGTCTACAGCGTTTAGCAATAACTTTTGTTGAAACAACTGGTTTAAGAATTTATGCGCTAGCATTTATCTATGTTCATGATGGCAGTCAATAATAGAATTCAGACTGTTTGCTAATGATTTGGAATCATCGATAGTATTCAGTGCCATAATTAGCATACAAGGTTTTTATTCTTTAATTACGCTGTATCTAACCTGCTAAATTCTCATGATCCTACCTATATTACATTCAGAAAAGTTATCAGGTTTATGCGGACTAACGGCAATGCCGCCGATGTCTTCGCGCCAGTGCTTAAACCGGGCAATTCGACCCCTTGCATTGAGTTCCAAGGAAGTATTGCTGGCAGCGGCGGCCGCTTTATCTTTCGCGCCATTTTCAGTACAAGCTTGGACTCTGGATTTTTCTTCCAGGTCCTATAACTTTAACGAAGCGGATGGTGTTGTCCAGGCTAACGTTAGTCTGGCTAGCAGCTCCGGCGATTATGGCGGCTGCACCATAAGCGGCGACGTCGTCGCTGCCGGCGGCAGTGCAACCGCAGGCAGTGACTACAATATTTCGAGCGGCACCTTTTCTTTCAGCGTTCCCTTTTTGTTTGGCGGGTCTCATACCGATAGTGCGCCGGTATCCATCAATATTATCGACGATGCATTGGTAGAAAGCACTGAAACTGTGACCTTATCTCTTCAGAATGTAACGCCAAGCTGTACTGGTGATTCGGTGTCGGCGGGCGCGTCAGCAGTTGCCAGCATTGCGGACAACGACGTCGCTCCGCCCCCCACCACGCCCACTACGCCAATAACCTCGACGCCCAACTTAACCGCCGATCCGACCTTTACCCCTAATCAGCAAGCAATTTACGAAGGTTTAACCAGTGCTTGCTCGGGAGCGAGTGGTGATTTATTGGCCCGCTGCAATGAAATAAACAACGCCGACCTGAATGCGGTGATTCCGGATGCGGTGGCGGCGCAAGGTGCGGCGGCTGTAGATTTTGGTTACAAGCAATTTTCCGTGGTGCATGGCCGCATCGTTAATCTGCGCAACTCCCAACAGCAAAGCGCCTCCTTATTGGGTTATTCCACCATTAATGTCAACGGCGAAACCATACCGGTCGGCAAGGCGTTGATGACAGCACTAGGCGCGGCTCGGGGCGGGGCGGCTGGGGATGATCCAAACGAACAGCCGTTTCGCGATAGCCCGTTAGGTTTCTTTCTGAAAGGTCAATTCAACGTCGGCGAAAAAGCCAATACCGGCAGCGAACGGGGCTTCAAAGCCGACAGAAAGGCGGTTACCTTCGGTCTGGATTACAGTTTTATGGATGAATTGGTGTTGGGTGCGGCCTTCGGTTACGGCTCTACCGATACCAATTACAATTTAAACAGCGGCAGTATGTCGACCGATGCGTACGAGTTTTCGTCGTATGGCAGTTATTTCCTGCCGCAGTCATTTTATATCGACTGGATTATGAGCTATGCGCTGCATTCCTTCGATATCAATCGGCGCATCCAATATACCGGATTCGATAATACGGCTACCAGTAGCGCTAATGGCGACCAGTACGGCTTTAGTTTGGGGTTTGGTAAAGATTTTGCGCTGCAAAGTTTTGTGATTAATCCCTATGTGAGGCTGGATTACAGCAAAACCGAAGTGGATAGCTATCAGGAAAGCGGCGGTGGCGGTTTAGCCATGGAGTTTGCCGGCCAATCTATCGATTCGGCGACATCGACTATCGGCGGTCAAGCCAGTAACGCGATCAGTACCTCTTGGGGTGTGTTGTCACCCGGCGTGCGTTTCGAATGGGTGCATCAGTATCTGGACGAAAGCCGTTTGATTCAGGCGCGCTTTAGTCAGGCGGCTGCCGGTGCCGGCAGATTCAGCGTAAAAACCGATACGCCGGATCGCGACTATTTTAATATCGGTACGTCGTTGGCATTGAGTTTGCCGGAAGGTCGGGCGGGCTTTTTACGATACGAATACCGCTTAGGGCAGGCCTATATTACCGATCACACTATCGAGTTGGGAGCGAGAATTCCGTTTTAAGGAATTTAGCGAATGCTTTGGGGAAGGGGCCGCTGCGGGACATCCCGCAGCGGCCGTCTTTAATTCAGACTTATTTGGCTGCGGCTAATTCCGCGCGCATGTCGTCGATGACTTTTTTATAATCCGGTTTGCCGAAAATAGCCGAGCCTGCAACGAAGGTGTCCGCACCGGCTTCCTTGATTTCACGAATATTAGCCACGTTTACGCCGCCGTCGATTTCCAGGCGGATATCCAAACCGCTGTCGTCGATAATTTTTCTGGCTTGGCGCAATTTATCCAGCGCGGATGGAATGAAAGATTGACCACCGAATCCGGGGTTGACCGACATCAGCAAAATCATATCGACTTTGTCGAGTACGTGCTCCAGGTAATGCAACGGCGTGCCTGGGTTGAATACCAGACCGGATTTGCAACCCAAGTCTCTGATCATTTGCAGTGAACGGTCAATGTGTCTGGAGGCTTCCGGGTGGAAAGTAATGTAGCTGGCGCCGGCTTTAGCGAAATCCGGGATGATGCGGTCGACCGGTTCCACCATCAAATGGACGTCAATTGGGGCGGTAACGCCATGCTTGCGTAGCGCTTCGCAAACCAAGGGACCGATAGTCAGATTGGGCACAAAATGGTTGTCCATCACATCGAAATGCACAATGTCTGCGCCCGCATTTAAGACATTAACAACTTCTTCGCCCAAGCGTGCGAAGTCTGCGGAGAGTATGGAAGGTGCAATCAGATTGTCAGCCATCTTTTGATCCTTTTGGTGAGGTTAAAAAACCGGCATTATAACTTTTTTCCGGCGTTTGGCTAAAACAGTGGATTGATTGCACACTTTAGGGCTGCCGGCGCTTGTTTCAAGCCGACACCACGGGCTCAAGATTTTTGTTAAGAGCGTAGTCGGTCAGAAACTTTTCGAATTCCGCTATCGGTAGCGGTTTGCTGACCAGATAACCTTGGTAAAGATCGCATTGCCGGCTTTTCAGAAAAGCCAGTTGCTCGGCGGTTTCCACGCCTTCCGCTACCACGCGCATGCGTAGCGTCTTCGCCATGGCGATAATCGTCGCGGTGATTTCCATATCGTCAGTGTGTTTGGGGATGTCTTCAATAAAACTTTTATCGATCTTTAAGACATCCAGCGGAAAGAGTTTCAAATAAGCCAGCGACGAATAACCGGTGCCGAAATCATCAATCGCCAGATGCACGCCCAACCCGTGCAGCTTGTGTAAAATTTCGATGGCTTCTTTTTCCCGTTTCATCAACGCGCTTTCAGTGAGTTCGAGTTCCAGGCACTCGGCCGGAAAACCGGTCTCTGCCAAAATCCTGGCGACCACGTCGCTAATATCACTATGCAAAAACTGTTGCGGCGATAGGTTAACCGCCAGACGCAAGGCTGGAAAACCGGCTTGCCGCCAGCGCTGGCCGTGGTGACAGGTTTCTCTCAACACCCAATTGCCGATACTGGTAATCAGACCGGTTTCCTCGGCAATCGGGATGAAGCGTAGCGGCGGTATCAGTTCGCCGCTGGCAGTCTGCCAGCGGACCAAGGCTTCGGCGCCGATAATCGCGCCATTCTCGATGCAAATTTGCGGTTGGAAAAACACCCGCAATTCGCCTTGCTCGATAGCTTGCCGCAGGCGGATTTCTATATCGATACGTTCCCGCGCGGCGCGGGTCAAATCTTCCGAGAAATATTTGAAGCGGTTCCTGCCCTCATTTTTGGCTTGATACAAGGCCGTATCGGCTTGTTGGATCAACTCGTCCGGCGAAGCGCCGTGTTCGGGAAACATGGCGATGCCGACGCTGACGCCGATGCGTACCTCATGACCGCTGGGTAGTTGCCAAGTTTGGTTCAAGGCATTGATGATTTGCGTGGCGACATGAGCGACGGTTTCAGGTTGGCTGACTTCTTCCAGCAACACCACGAATTCGTCGCCGCCCAGTCGGCAAATGGTGTCGCTGGTACGCAGCCGGGTAGTCAGGCGTTCGGCGACCATTTGCAGCAAATCGTCGCCGGCCAAATGGCCGAAGCTATCGTTAACGTCCTTGAAGCGGTCCAAGTCCAGCATCAACACTGCCATGTTGTTGGCCTGACGGCGGGCTTTTTCGATGTTGTGTTGCAGGCGCGACAGGAACAGCATGCGGTTGGGCAATTTGGTCAGCGGGTCGTGGTGGGCCAGGAATTCCAGTTCCATTTCCGAAGCCTTCAGCTTGGAAATGTCGGCAAACACACCCACGTAGTGGCTGATCTCGCCTTTGCCGTCGCGCACGGTGCTGATGCTCAACAATTCCGGATACACCTCGCCGGACTTGCGGCGATTCCAGATTTCGCCTTGCCAATGATCCGTAGTGGCAATATTGGCCCACATTTCCCGGTAAAAATCGGCGTTGTGGCGGCCGGAACTTAAGATGCTGGGGCTATGACCGATCACATCCCGATTATCGTAACCGGTGATGTTGCTAAAGGCCTTGTTGACCATCGTAATTCGGCGTTGGGCGTCGGTAATCATCACTCCCTCTCGGGTGCTTTCGAATACGGCGGCGGCTTGTCCCAAGCGCTCTTCGTTGGCTTTGATGTCGGAAATATCGGTAATGGTGCCGACGTAACCGCACAATCCGCCCGTTTCGTCCAGTTCCGGTTCGGCGCGCCCCACCACCCAGCGCACACTGCCGTCCGCCAGTTGAAAACGGTATTGCATATTGAAGGGCTGCAAGGCGGATACGCAACGCTGCCATTCGGCAATCACCGCATCGCGGTCTTCGGCAAGCAAACCGGCTATCCAGCCGTCACCGTGCGAATCAATAAAATGCAAGCCGGTGATTTCGCACCAGCGATGGTTGACGTAATCGCACTCACCTTTTTCGTTGGTGCGAAAAATGCCGACCGGGGCAATCTTCGATAGCGTATGAAAAAGTAGCTCGCTTTCCTGCAACGCGATTTCCGCTTGCTTACGGGCCGTGATGTCGCGCAGCCCGATGACATAGGCCGGCGCGCCTTCCCATTCCAGCGGCGTGGAGCGCAGTTCCGCCCAGGCTATGCCGCTGGGGCGAATCAGGTTGATGTCTTGAAATTGAATTTTGTCGGCGGAAATCGGAATTGCCAGGGAATGGCCGATCAGACTGCCGCGTTCCAGCAATTGTTCTGCGGCTTGATTGGCATAAATAACGACGCCTTGCGGGTCGACCACCATTACGCCGTCGGTAATGGTGTCCAGGATCAGATTGAGTTGTTTGAGTGTTTGTGGCATTTAGGGGTTACGACCGGGCATCAAACAATCACTGTCTGCACACCTGTACCAACATTTTGGGTAGTGATGGCCGCCATCACCGACGACATTCGTGAAAGATCGCCCAGCAGTTTCAACACCGGTTCCGGCAGGTCGCGCACCAGCATCGGCGTAGCAAAGATTTCTTTTTCCAGCGCCTTTTCCGGCATGCCCAATACTTCGACCACGTCGAATACCCAATGGCCCGGCTCGTATATGCCGGCCAGCACCGCGCTGATTTGCTCCACCAGCCTGCGGGTTTCCGGATTCAGCGACACCACGTATAAGGTCAAAACCAGCTTATGGTGGTTGGCCCGGCGTTCTTCGTGAACTTTGGCGATATGCACCACTTGGGCGATATTGCGGATTTGCGACGCCGACAAGGGTTTGCTGGCCAGCTCGAATTGCAAGCCTTCTTCATGGGCGTCTTTCAGTTGGTCCATAAATTCGGCGGCAAAGGCCGTGACGATATAGACATTCAAGCTGGTGTCCAATGCCTTCAGGCGGCGTAAGGTCTCCACGCCGTCAATGCCGGGCATGCGTAAGTCCAGAAATATCAAGTCGGGACGATCGGCTTCCACCATGGCGATACCTTGTAGACCGTTCTCGGCTTCGCGCACACGATAGCCTTCTTCTTCCAGAATCAGCTTGAAGGCGCCGCGTACCGCCGGGTCGTCGTCAATCACCAGAATGTTGTTTACCATCGCCTGTGTCTCTATTCGTTAACAAATACTAAATGTGGGGAAATTTTAACCGGATGCGGCAACCTTCGCCAATGCGGCTTTCCACGGCTATCGAGCCATCGGCATCTTGAATCAAGCGGCGGGTGACGGATAAACCCAGTCCGGTGCCTTGGCCGGGCGGTTTGGTGGTAAAGAAAGGGTCGAACATGCGGCCTTGTACTTCGTCGGGGATGCCGGGACCATTGTCTTTTATATTCAACTCTAGCATTTTTTCCGCACAACGGACGCTGATTTCTATTTCGGGTTGGGCAATACCGCTTAGCGCATCGCGGGCGTTGATCAATAGATTGATCAGAATCTGTTGCATGCTTTCCGCCGTGCAGGCGAGTTTGGGCAAGTTTTCCGGTATCTCGGTACGGACTTGGATAGCGGTTTTGCGCAATTCGCCTTCCAGCAACAACAAGGTTTGGCCTAAAACTTCCTCTAGCGAGCAACTGCCGGTTGGCGTGGTCTTTTGATGCATGAACACCAGCATATTCGACACAATGTTTTTGATGCGTTGAATTTGCTGTAAGGCTTGCGCCAGTATTTGCTTGGATTTGGCATCTTCCGTGCGGTCCGAGACAAATTCGACGAAGTTCATCACGCCCATCAGCGGATTGTTGATCTCATGGGCCACGCCGCCGACCAGCGTGCCCAGTGCCGACAGCTTTTCCATTTGCAGCATATGATCCTGGTTTTCTTGTAATTGTTTGTAAGCTTGGCGGGTTTGTTCCAGCAAGCGGGCGTTTTCCAACGAAATGGCCGCTTGGGCGGTCAACAGCTCGGTCATGCTGATTTTTTCCGGGGTGAATACGCCTTCGGATAGCCGGTTTTCCAGGTAAAGCAAGCCGATTAATTCGCTTTGCTTGATCACCGGCAAACACAATACCGAGCGTAAGCCAAACGCCACAACCTCGGGCGCATTTTGAAACTCGCCTTCGCTGCAGGCGTCGCTCAGCACGACTTTTTCGTGGGTACGTTGCACGTAATTGACGATGGCGTGGCAGATGCCGCGCACCTTGTTCAAGCTGTAATAGTGTTTGTGTATCGTGCGTTTTTTGCCGACGTGCTGCTCGGCGGCCACCAATAATTCGTCTTGTTGTTTGATCAACAGATAACCGTGCTGGGCTGCGGAGCTTTCCAACACCACGGCCATGATTTTTTGCATCAATTGGGTCAGATCGATTTCTGCCGATAACGCCAGCGCCGATTTCATCAGATAGCTGATGTCCAGACTAGGTAAGGTGGTGGGAGCGGGCTGAGGTTTGGCTATTCTGGCGCCGGTCTCCGGACTGACGTATTGATGACGTTCCTGCAGCTGGTTGCTTTTCGCATCGGCACGGCATAAGCGGTAATGGCGGCGCGCTTCGCCGAAATACAGTTCCGCGTCGCCCAAGTGTTGCTTCAGCAACAGATCAGCCAGCGTTTCGTAAATATGGCCGGTCAGCAGGCCATAGTTCTGCGCCAGTGACAAGGCAATGGCATCCATGTACAGATTGCGCGCTTCGCGGTATTGGCCCTGCTGTCTGGCAAGCTCGGCATGGACAAACATCAGGTAGGGTTTCAGCAAGGGACCAAGTTGCCCCCACACTTCCAGTTGCGCAAGCAATGGCGCAATTTCGGCATCGATTCGCGCCGCATCCATTTCCGAGCGCAGCAAGTTCAAGATCCGAAAGGCGTACCAAAGACGTTTCAAAACATTGTCGGTTAAGCCGTGCAAATAGTTTTCCACGGCTTTCAGCGATACTGCCGCCGCACCATAGTCGCCCAGGTAATATTGGGCAAAACCCAGTAATGCGAAGTAACTGCCGGTAGCGGCCACATAGTTATTGGCCTGCCATTCCGCCAGCGTGGTTTGCATATCGACCGGACGGTAATCGGGCTTCATCGGTAATACCCAGCCGGCCAGCACCGCCTGGGCCAGACCTATTGAAAACGACAACTGGTTTTTGCGGGAAAATTGCAGACATTCATCGGCGGCTTCCTCGACCCAGCGCAGGTTTTTACCCTGGGCCAATAGATTCCACATCAGCGGGCCGTAGGACAGGCCGGCGTTGTAGAGATCGCCGCAGTTCTTGCCGGACTGAATGGCCTTGTGCGCGTAATCGACAATATCGGCCGGGTGGCTGCGCGAGTGCATATTGCACCAGACGATGCCGTTCATGCCGCGGGTGGCGCCAAAGGTATTGGGATATTTGGCGCACAAATCGTGTGCCAAATCCTGATAGAGAAACGCCTGCGCGAATTTGCCCTGTTCGCCCAGATTGAGGCCCATGATGGAAAACGAATAAATCACCGATTCGTCCATGCCGCCTTCCAGGCAGTGCAGGGTGGATTGGGCGGCGGATAAATACAGCTGCGGCACCAGACCGCACATGTACAAATCCGGAATCAACTCGCTATAAAAAGCCAGTTCGATTTTGCTTTGCCGCTGCTCGGTAAACGGCATGTTCAGGATTTTTTGCCAGACATCGTCTTGCTGTTCGATGATCAGCATCAGATTTTCCGTGCGTTGTCGGGCTTGCTCGGGATCGTCGGGAATGGACTTGTTGAAATACGTCAAGCCGCGATTGGCAGTGGCGATGGCTTGTTTGAAGTTGCCGAACGAAGACAGCGACGTGGTTTGATCTGCCAGCGCTTCGGCTTTGTCCAGATCGCTGACCGCATGCTCGATCAGCCGATTCAGCAAGGCTTCCGAGCTGTCGTAGCGGCCGCACATCAAATCGGTTTTTGCTAAGCGCTGATAAATCCGAAACGTCAGCGCGTAAGCCGTTTCCCAACAATCGGGCGGCAAATAATGGTGGGCCTTCAGGAAAAATTCGTTGGCGGCATCGCCGGCGAGCGCATCCAGGGCTTTATTGCCGGCATTAAAGTTGATATTCACCAGCCAGTAGGCGGTTTCTTCGTCCAGATCATTCGGGCAACCTTGATTGAGATGAGCGGCGATGGTGAATAAATTGTCCAGGCTGACCAACTCGGCACCCGGTGGCACCGCCGACAGCAAGCGATTGCCGATCCGCCAATGGATGCCGGGGCGCGCCGCGGCGGCAACTTGCTGCAATACCGCTTCCTGTACCCGGTCATGGACAAATTGCAGGTCGGCTTTATTTTCCAGTATCAGGCCCATGCTTAATACCGGTTTTAAGTCCTCGAACAGTCGCTCAATGGGCTTGTCCAGCACCAGCCCGACATCCTCCGCTGTAAAGCGATTACCCATACAGGCGCAATGATAAAGAATATCCAAAGTCCGGCTGGGCAATTTACGCACTTTGGCGCTGAACAGTTCCACCACGCTGGCCGGCATTTGTGTGTCGCGGATGCGGTTCATATCCCATTGCCAGTGTTGATTGGCGTCGATGCTGAGTAAACCTTCGTTGTACAACCAGGCCAGGCTTTCACTGACAAATAAGGGGTTGCCTTCGGTCAGGTGGGCAATAAAGTCGGCCAAATTGGCGGTGGCGTTCAGCGACGAATCCAGAATGTAAGCAACCATTTCGTGGCAATCGGCGTCGCTGAGTTCGGTCAAATGGATCTCGGCCAGTGGGCCGGCGTTTTCTCGCACGCTACGGATCAATTTGGTCAAAGGATGACCACTATCGACCTCGTTATGCCGATACGCGCCCAGCAAAAATAGATAGGGGTGTTCGCGGTGATTGGCGAACAGGTTTTGCAAAAAATCGAAGGTGGCGCTGTCGCACCATTGCAGGTCGTCGATGAATAACACCAAGGGGTTGTCCTCGCTGGCCAGGCAAGCCAGGAAGCGGCCGAACAAATTGTTGAAACGGTTACGCGCTTCCACCGGCGGCAAGGGCTGTACTTCGGCTTGCGGGCCGATGATGAATTCCAGCTCCGGCACCACATCAATGATCGCTCCGCCGGCATTGTCCAGCGCGTCGAGAATTTTTGCGGACCAATCATGCACTTGGGCGTCGCTTTCGGTCAGAAAGGTGCGTATCAGATTGCGCAAGGCCTGAATCAGCGAGCTGTAGGGAATATTTTTTTGGTATTGATCGAACTTGCCGGAGCTGAAATAACCGCGATTTTTCACCAGTGGTTTTTGGAGTTCCTGAATCAGCCGGGTTTTGCCGATGCCGGATAGGCCGGAAATAAGCACCGAACGAAACCGGCCTTGGGTCACCTCGCTGTAATCCTGGCGAATGAGCTCGGCTTCGCTTTGGCGGCCGACCATTTTCGAAATGAAAACCACCCGGCGGCTGCGGTCGTGTTGGCCTATGCCAAAATTCGATACGCTGCCGGTGGTTTCGTGTTCTTTTTGGCAGCGCAGCAAATCGGCCAACAAACCGGAAGCACTTTGATAGCGTTTTTCCGGTTGCTTCAAAATCAGTTTGGCGATGATTTCGCTCAGGGTGTTGGGGATGCCCGGACTGCTGTCGTGGATTTTGATGGCTTCCTCAGCTAGATGCGAGTGAATCAGTTCCAGCGGATCGTCTGAAAAAAATGGCAGTCGGCCCGTCAGCAGTTCGTAAAACACGATACCCAGTGAATACAAATCGGTGGAGAAATCGACCCGGTAGTTGATGCGCCCGGTTTGCTCCGGCGAGGTATAGGCTAGGGTGTTGCGGACAAATTCCGGATCGTAGATAAAGTGACTGACATCGCGGATGTCCAGCGGCGTGATGAAGTCGGTCAGGCGCAGACTCAAGCTGCCGGATTGCACCAGAATATTGTGCGGTTTGATGCCGCCATGGGTAATGCCGGCATCGTGCACCGATTGCAGGGTGTCGGCCAAGGAGCAGGCCAATGTAAAAAAATCGCTCAGATTCACAGCCTGTTGTTGAGCGATCCATACATTCAACGGTTGGCCGTTGAACCAAGGCTGGACGATGAATTGATCGCCGTCGTTGGATTCCAAAGCCAACGGCGTGCAGACGCGCGGGTCGTGCAATACTTTCAGGCGTTCGATTTTTTGCCGCAGATGCCGGGATTGGTCGTCCCAACTGGACAATAGTTTCAAGCACTTAACGACCAGCGGGTATTCCGGCACGTGTTTGTGATAGCCCTTATAAACCGTGGCTTGCAGGCTTTCGCCGAGTTTGTCGGTCAGCACATAGCTGTCCAGTTGCGGAGCGTTTTGAAGCGGAACGGTTCGGGTGCTTATATCGATCATGCGCTGGCGAGAGGGAAAGTTAAGGCGATTTTCGCGGCAGTTCCGGGGGCGGGCTGTTTTATAATTCTAGTCTTGTTTTCACTCAACAGGATTAGCCATGGCCGCGACAGCCTCCACTATGCTGCCTCTGGGCAGTATCGCCCCGGACTTTTGTTTGCCGGATACCGTGACCGGCCGCGAGTATGCGTTGCAGGACTTGAAAGGCGAGCGCGGCACTTTGATTTTGTTTATCTGCAACCACTGCCCGTATGTGTTGCACGTCAAAGAGCAGTTGATTGCTATTGCCCGGCAATACGCCGCCTCAGGCATTTCGACGGTGGCGATCAGTGCCAATGACATCGAAAACTATCCGCAGGATGCGCCGGATAAAATGCAGCAGATGATGGCGGACTGGGGACATCCTTTTGCCGCGTATTTGTACGACGAATCGCAGGCGGTGGCCAAAGCCTACCAAGCAGCCTGCACCCCGGATATGTATCTGTTCGATGCCGATTTGGCTTGCGTTTATCGAGGCCGTTTGGATGGCGCCACACCGAAGAATGATGTGCCGGTTACCGGCGAAGATTTGCGCAATGCCCTGGATAACTTACTGGCGGGAAAGCCTGTCGATACGATACAAATTCCCAGCATCGGCTGTAACATCAAATGGAAACTTGCGGAGTAAAGGACGCTAATCCGGAACATGTTGCCAGTCCTGTAAAAACCGCCGCTCAGGTTTTTGAACTTTCCTGGCGGCGGCTTGCGCAGGGGTGTATTCAGGCTGACAAATTATTGCCCCCAGTCTTCGGCACGGTGGGTTTTTAGCGTGGCACGTCGTCGAATTGCTCAACCAACATATCCAGCTCTTTGCTGAGTGCCGAGACACCGCCGCTGGCCGTACTGGCATGAACCGCATGCTCTGTAGTTTGTCGCGATAAGCTGCCGACGGCTTCTACCGTTCTGGAAATTTCTTCGGAAACAATATGTTGCTGTTCGGCGGCGCTGGCGATCTGCACGATCATGTCGTTAATGATATTGACCGACAGTGTGGTTTGTTGCAGCGATTCGGTGGAGTTTTTTCCGTGTTCCGCGCCGGTTGCCGCCATTTCCCTGACTTTAGCCATTTCCTGTACGGCGTTATTGACGCCGGAGCGCAGGCCGTCGATCATTTTATGGATTTCCTCCGTGGATTTTTGCGTGCGTCCGGCCAAGGTTCTGACTTCGTCGGCCACGACGGCAAATCCCCGGCCTTGTTCGCCGGCGCGCGCTGCTTCGATGGCGGCATTCAGTGCCAACAGGTTAGTTTGCTCGGCAATCCCTTGAATCACATCAAGCACGCCGCCGATTTTCTTGCTGTGATCGGCCACAATTTTAATAACTGTTTCGGCTTGGCTGACCGCAACTACTAAGCGGTCTATCATTTGGATGGTATTGTTGACCCGCGAAAGCGTTTCTTGCGATTGCCGATTGACATCATTGGCGGCTTGAGCGGCGTTGGCGGCGCTGCGGGCGACCTCGCTGACGGTGGCGCTCATTTGGTGTATCGCCGAGGCAATCTGTTCAATTTCCGCCAGCTGTCTATCCATCGCTGCGCTAACTTGGCTGACTGCCTGGTAGCTCGTATCGGCTTTACCTGCCAAGGGTTCTGTGGCTTGAGTTAGACGGCGTATGATGGTTCGGGATTTGGCTTTTAACAGCTTCACCGCCAACAGTAATTGTCCAACTTCGCCGCCATCAGCGGTGTAAATCTGCTGCATCACCGGATTGTCGATCACCCGGCGCGCTTCTGCCGCTGCGTCTTTTAAAGGTTGTAATACAAGCCAAACCCAGGCATAACCGACCGCTAAGGGGCCGGCAAAGATTGCTGTCGCTACGCCAAAACTGCACGTTTCGCTCAGATAAAGGCTGATGGCGGTGATTAATTGAATCACTACAAAACCGCCGGTCAGTTTGCCGGACAAACCGATGCGGCTCAAAGGCGAATCGATATTTTTGCCGTGGTTCAGCTTTTCGTAGACAGTATTGGCGCGGGCCACGCAGGTCACGTCCGGTTTAACCCGCACCGATTCGTAACCGACAATCTTGCTATTTTCGAAGCGCGGGGTGACAAAAGCATCCACCCAGTAATGGTCGCCGTTTTTAC
The DNA here is from genome assembly GCF_002834115.1 of Methylomonas sp. Kb3. NCBI lineage: Bacteria > Pseudomonadati > Pseudomonadota > Gammaproteobacteria > Methylococcales > Methylococcaceae > Methylomonas > Methylomonas sp. Kb3. The sequence goes on from NZ_PIZT01000069.1 coordinate 116,523, forward strand.
AGCGATTTTTGACAATTCCCATCCACGGCCGGCCGCTCTTCACGGTTTGCCACAAATCGGCGAATGCGGCGGAAGGCATGTCGGGATGGCGAACGATGTTATGGCTCTGGTTTAACAGCTCTGCCTCGCTAAAGCCGCTAGTGTTCAAAAAATCTTGGTTGACATAATTGATCTTGCCGGCGGGATCTGTCCCGGATGTGATGGTAGCCGAAGCTGAGTAAATCAATTCACGTTGGGTAACGGGTAGGTTTTTTCTCATTTTTGTACCGGGTCGGCAGAGATAGAAAGGTAAGTTCCCACGCAAGCGCTGGCTGACTGGTCTGCACCGCTTTTGTCGAGGAAGTATAAAAGGCTTTACGGCGATTGCAAAAGCCGGCCCCTGACTAGCGTGTGTTATGTGCAGGCCGTTTTTATTGTTAGATAGCGGCGATGCACTATGCTTGCAACGGAAAAACCTAAAATGAGGATGGAAATGGCAGAATATCAATCACGGCAGTTGCAATTCAGCGGCAGCGGTGGCGAGTATTTCCGGATTTGGATCGTCAATGTCTGCTTGAGTATTGTCACCTTGGGCGTTTACTCAGCCTGGGCCAAAGTCAAACGTAACCAATATTTTTACCGCCACACTACTTTAGCCGGTGCGGGTTTTGACTACCACGGCGATCCCAAGGCGATCTTGAAAGGACGCATCGTCGCTTTTCTGTTGTTTGCTGGTTATACCTTGGTCGGTGAATTCGATCGGGTTGCAGGCTTGGCAATTTTGCTGGTGATCGTATCGGTGATGCCCTGGTTATTGATGCGTTCGCTCCGCTTTAGAATGCATAACACCAGTTACCGAGGCTTACGTTTTGCGTTTCATGGCAGCACCGGAGAGGCGTACTTCAATTTTCTGCTATTGCCGGTATTATCGGCGTTGACTCTGGGGTTGCTGTGGCCGCTGGCGCAACAGCGCATGGCCCGTTACGCACGGGAAAACAGCACGTACGGTAATGAGTTTTTTAAATTCTTTGCCGGAATTGGCGCTTATTACCGCATCTATCTGATGACGATATTCATAGGTGTGCTGGTGTTTGCCGGCCTGATGGTCAGCGTTATGTTGCTGGGTAGCAAGGAGCTGATTCCGGTCGAGGCTGAGCAATTAGTGGCGATGAGTGTATTGGTAGCCGCGATAGGCACCTATTTGGCCTTGTTTTTACTGGCTTATCCCTATGTCGCGGCGCGTCTGCAGAACTTAGTCTGGAATAGCACGCAATTGGGTCCGCACGGGTTTCAGGCCCAGCTTCAAGCGCGGGAGATGCTGGGTATTATGTTTAGCAACGTCCTGTTGACTTTGCTGACCTTGGGGCTGTACAAGCCGTTTGCTGATATTCGTTTGGCGCGCTATCGCATCGAGCGCGTCGCATTATTACCGCGCGGCAGCATCGACGAGTTTGTGGCTGGTTTACAGACAAATACTTCCGCCGCCGGCGAGGAAATGGCCGAGATGTTTGATTTCGATATTGCCTTGTAAATGTTGCTTACGGCCGTTTACTACGACGGGCGGCAAGCCCGGCCGCATCCCGTTACCCTCTGTGTTGAGGGCGACAAGCTGTTGTTGCAGGGCCGGGAGATTGTCCGCCGCGAAAATTTAGCCAGTCTGAAAATTCCGCCGCCGCTCGGCAGCACGCCGCGCCTGATTTTGTTCGCCGATGGCGGCCGTTGTGAAGTGGCAGATCGACAAGGTTTTGCCGAGATGTTGCAGGATGCAGGTAGTAGCGCGGTAGCGGGTATGGAAAATAGTTGGTGGTATGCGTTGGCGGCGCTGCTGTTAACTTTTAGCCTGCTCGTTGTTGCGTATTTGTTTGGATTGCCTTATGCGGCGCGGGCGGCGGCGGACCAAGTGCCGGTTTATTTGCTGGAACGGATGGATACGCAGTTTTTCGCCAGCCTTGATCAAACCTTATTGAAGCCCAGCACATTATCCGACGAACGCCGGCAAACTATTCAGGATGGCTGGCAGCGCTTGGCTTTGCCGCCGAGAGAGGATAGGCCCGCGCATATTGAATTTCGCGCTAGCTCGACATTGGGCGCCAACGCCTTTGCGTTGCCTGGCGGTAGCGTTCTGCTGCTGGACGACTTGGTGAGTTTGGCGAGTAACGACCAAGAAATTTTGGCGGTGCTGGCCCACGAAATGGGCCATGTCCACGAAAAACATGCTCTGCGGCAAATGCTACAGGCTTCTGTGGTGGGTTTGGCGATGGCTTGGTACATTGGCGATGTCAGCAGTCTGCTGGCCGTCGCGCCGACCGTATTATTACAAACCCGCTATTCGCGCGATTTTGAACGCCGTGCCGACGCTTTTGCCGCAGAACTGTTGCGCGCCAACGCTATTCCGGTCAGTCGGCTGGCCGATATATTGGAAAAACTGGAGGCCGCCCATCAAACCACAGTACCCAAACAACCCGTAGAATCGCTTGAAGCGCTGGATTATTTATCCAGCCATCCCAATACCGAAGAACGGATCAAACGCTTGCGCGGGCTTTAAAATGCTCGGCAGCCGGAGTATTTTGGCATCAATTTATAGGTATCAGGAGAACAAAACACCATGAAACGTCTTTATGTCCTCGCGCTGGCGGGGCTGCTGGCAGCCGGCGGAACCGGTTGTGCCTATACTGCCAAACCAGAGCAGCAGGCGCAAAATCGCAAAGTACACCACGTGGTGATAGTCTGGCTGAAACAGGCGGGTGATGAAAAACTGCGGCAACAATATATAGAAGACAGTGCAGGCTTGGCTAAATTGCCGGGCGTGCTGGCTTACGATGTCGGTACACCGGCGGCGATTAATCGTGGACGAGCGAATGCTGCGTTAGATGAAAGCTATGATGTGGCCGTATCCGGCGTTTACGAAAGCCAGCAGGCTTACGAGGCGTTTTTGCAGAATCCGGAATATCTGCGCGTGGCTCAACAGGTGCTGCGGCCCTTGGTGGATAAATATAAGATTTACGATTTTATCGAGTAATGACGTTGTGACCAGCCGTTTCCCGGATTTGTAGCCAGGAATGGCTGGACAATATCAGTCTGGCTTCTTCGATGCCGGCAGCATGTGGTTTAAGGTGTTGTCGCGCTGCACGTAATGATGAAATAGTACCGCCGATACGTGTAAGCCAATCAGGTAATAGCCAATCACTCCGCCGGTTTCGTGTATTTCTTTGATCGTTTTGGCCAGTTCCTTGTTTTCGGCGATCAGCGCCGGCAACTCCAGGCCAAAAAACGGAATTGTTTTACCGGCCGCGCTTAATGCCAGCCAGCCGGCTATCGGCATTCCCAACATCAATCCATAAAGCAATAGATGCACCAGACGTGCCGCTAGCCGTTGCCAGGTCGGCGGTTCGGGTGATATGGCCGGTGTGGGGCCGGTCAGACGGAAACCCAGTCTCGGTAGCAGCAGCATTAACACCAATAAACCCAGCATAAAATGCAGGGCTTTCATGGTTTCACGCGGGTCGCTGCCTTTGGGGAACAACTCGCGTAGTTCGATACAGGCATAACCGGCTGCCATCACGATAAACGTCAGCCAGTGCAAGGCAATCGTCATTGTGCCATAGCGTTCGTTTGTATGGTTTTGCATCGTTAATTACTCCTTTTTGCCAAGAAAATGATAATACGCCGATTTTGCAATAAGCCAGTTTGTCGAACGATGCCCGCGACTGGGTGATTTAAAACACTAGCGATGGGTTTACTTTTTTAAAGCGGAGGCTTCAGCGGCGCGGCGGGTGATTTCCGCCCAATCGCCGGCATCGACCAGTTCGGACGGTGCCATCCAGGAGCCGCCGACGCAGGCCACATTACTTAGCGCCAGATATTCCACCGCGTTTTTCGGATTCACGCCGCCGGTCGGGCAAAAGGTCACTTGCGGCAACGGGCCGCCGATGGATTTCAGCATTGGGATGCCGCCCGCCGCTTCGGCCGGGAAAAACTTCATCGCGGTAATGCCTCTGTCCATCAAACGCATCACCTCGCTGGGGGTGATGACGCCAGGCAAAATCGGCACGCCGGAAGCCAGAGCCGCATCCAGCAAGCTGTCGGTGACGCCTGGGCTGACGATAAATTCCGCGCCGGCATCAATCGCGTTTTTCAGGGTTTGGGTATTGATGATGGTGCCGGCACCGACAATCGCCCCCGGTACTTCGGCTTTGATGCGGCGGATGGCATCCAGCGCCACCGGTGTGCGCAAGGTGATTTCCAATACTTTCAATCCACCTTCAACCAACGCGCGCGCCAGCGGCACGGCTTGTTCCAGTTGATTGATTACCATCACCGGCATTACCGGGGAGGTGGTCATGACTTCTTTTATTGATACGGTCATTTGTTATTTTCCTAATGTGAGGGTGCTTGGAAAACCCACGCCGTGAAGCGTGCGTGTTTGACAAAACGACAACGGTCTCGGGGTAAACCCTAAACCGTATAGGTTGTCGATGCGGTTTTGCCGCCGTGTCCGGTCCAGTCGGTATGAAAAAACTCGCCTCTGGGCCGGTCGATGCGTTCGTACGAATGGGCGCCGAAATAGTCTCTTTGCGCTTGCAGCAGATTGGCGGGCAGCCGTTCGGTGCGGTAGCCGTCGAAATAAGCCAGGGCGGAGGAGAAGGCCGGCGTCGGGATGCCCAATTGTATGCCCAAAATCACCGCTTGGCGCCAGCCTGCTTCGGCTTGCTTCATCGCTTCGACGAAGAAGTCGGCCAGCAGCAAGTTTTCCAGCTCGGGATTTTGCTCGTAAGCCTGTTTGATGTCGTTCAAAAACTGGCTGCGAATAATACAGCCGCCGCGCCACATCAAGGCAATCTCGCCGTAATTCAGTGCCAGCTGGTATTCCTTGGCGGCTTCGCGCATCAATCTAAAGCCTTGCGCGTAGGAAATGATTTTCGAGGCGTACAAGGCTTGGCGTATAGCCTGAATCATCGCGGCTTTGTCGCCGCTAAAGCTGGTGCTGGTTTTAGGTAAGGCTTTGGCTGCGCGGATGCGCTCGTCTTTTTGCGCGGACAGGCAACGGGCAAATACCGATTCGCCGATCAGGGTCAGTGGGATACCTAGGTCCAGCGCATTGATGCCGGTCCATTTGCCGGTGCCTTTTTGGCCGGCGGTATCCAGAATGCTGTTCAGCAAGGGTTGGCCGTTGTCTTCTTTGTAAGCCAGGATATTGGCGGTGATTTCGATCAAATAAGAGCTTAATTCGCCTTGATTCCACTCGGCAAAAATTGCCTGCATTTCATCGGTGCTTAGGTTCAGCCCTTCGGCCAGCAATTGATAAGCCTCGCATATCAGCTGCATATCGCCGTATTCGATGCCGTTATGCACCATTTTTACGTAGTGGCCGGCGCCGTTATCGCCGACCCATTCGCAGCAGGGATCGCCGTCGACATGGGCGCTGATGGCTTGGAAGATCGCCTTAACGGCCGGCCACGCCGCTTTGTTGCCGCCGGGCATGATAGACGGTCCGTGGCGGGCGCCTTCTTCGCCGCCGGAGACGCCGGTGCCTACGTAGAGTAAGCCTTTTTCCTGCAAATATTGAGTGCGGCGGTTGGTGTCGGTAAACAGCGAATTGCCGCCATCGATGATGATGTCGCCGGCTGACAGCAAGGGCAGCAAGTCGTCGATGTATTGATCGACGACAGTGCCAGCCTTGACCATTAACATGATCATTCGTGGCGATTCCAGGCTATCCACCAGTTCTTCCAGGGAATGCGTACCGATGACTTGGGTGTTTTTAGCCGGGCCGTCGAGAAACTCATCGACTTTGCTGGCGGTGCGGTTATACACCGCCACTTTGAAACCGTGGTCGTTCATGTTCAGAACCAAATTCTGTCCCATGACGGCCAAGCCGATTAAACCAATATTTGCTTTCATGTGTTTGCCTGCTGTAAACGTTGTCGTTGTGGGGTGATGACACAGTGTTGCTTAATTCTGGTTTCAAGAAAGTCGTCCTTCCGTGGAAGGACGGATTTGGCAAAGTGAAACTAAGACGGCATTGCTTAAAGCGTGTGAATCTCAGTCCACGAAAAACAGATTGGTTGCCCCGGTTTCCGAAGTCGATGCGTTTGCCCGCATCGCGCCGAACAGTTCGCGACCCATACCAAAATGATGGCCGGTAGCGCTGTTGGCAGTCGGCACGCGGGCATCGAATTCGGCTTGATCCACCTGCACGTTGACTTCGCCGGTTTGGGTGTTCAACGCAATGATGTCGCCGTCGCGGACCTTGGCCAGTGGGCCGCCGTCTATGCATTCCGGCCACATGTGAATGGCCGAAGGTACCTTGCCGGATGCGCCGGACATGCGGCCGTCCGTGACCAAGGCGACATGAAAGCCGCGGTCTTGCAATACGCCCAATACCGGCGTCAATTTATGCAATTCCGGCATGCCGTTGGCTTTTGGGCCCTGGAAGCGCAACACCACGATCACGTCTTTTTCCAGTTCGCCGCGTTTGAAGGCAGCCACCACGTCCAGTTGGTCGTCGAACACCATTGCCGGTGCGGTAACCACCTGATGCTTTTCCGCGACCGCGGAAATTTTTGAGACGCCGCGGCCCAGGTTGCCGTGCATCACGTGCAGACCGCCGCCCGCAGCGAAGGGTTGTGCCACACTGCTAATTACATCCGGATCCAGCGAAACCGCAGGCCCTGCTTCCCAGCTGAGCTTGCCGTCGTTCAGCGTCGGCACTTGGCTGTATTGCGCCATGCCGCGCTGGTCGCCGATGGTCAGAATGTCGCCGTGCAGTAAACCATGCTCGAGCAATTCCTGAATCAGCAAGCCCATGCCGCCGGCAGCTTGGAACTGGTTGACGTCGGCCGGGCCGTTCGGATAAATCTTGGTCAATAGCGGGATGGCTTTGGATAGATTATCGAAATCGTCCCAGTTGATGATAATGCCGGCCGCGCGGGCGATAGCGATCAAATGGATGGTGTGATTGGTCGAGCCGCCCGTCGCCAGTAAGCCGATAATCGCGTTGATGATGGCTTTTTCGTTGACGACGTGAGCAATCGGCCGGAAGTCGTCACCCAGCGCGGTAAATTTCAACACTTGTTTGGCGGCGGCTTTGGTTAATTCGTCGCGCAGCGGGGTGTACGGGTTGACGAAAGAACTGCCCGGCAAGTGCAGACCCATGATTTCCACCATCATCTGATTGCTGTTGGCGGTGCCGTAAAAGGTGCAGGTGCCGGGGCTGTGGTAGGCCTTGGATTCCGATTCCAGCAGTTCTTTTTCGCCGACTTTACCTTCGGCGAATTTTTGCCGGGTGCGGGATTTCTCCTTGTTGGAGATGCCGGTAGTCATCGGCCCGGCGGGCACAAAAACCGCAGGCAAGTGGCCGAAACTCAAGGCGCCGATCAGCAAGCCGGGCACGATTTTGTCGCAGACGCCCAAATACAAGGCGGCGTCGAACATGTTATGGCTCAAGCCAATCGCCGTGGATAACGCAATCACGTCGCGGCTGAACAGCGACAATTCCATGCCCGGCATGCCTTGGGTGACGCCGTCGCACATGGCCGGCACGCCGCCGGCGAACTGGGCGACGCCGCCGGCTTCGCGCACTGCTTGTTTGATCAGTTCCGGGTAGTGTTGATACGGTTCGTGTGCCGACAGCATGTCGTTGTAAGCGGAGATAATGCCGACGTTGGCTTTCACGGCATGCGACAGAGCGTCTTTTTCAGCCGCCGAACAGACGGCAAAACCGTGGGCCAGATTCGCGCAAGGCAGATTGGTACGTTGTGGGCCGTTGGCAATGGCGGCGTCGATGCGGGCCAGATAAGCAGCGCGGCTTTCCCGGCTACGTTCCACCACGTCGGCGGTCACTTTTTCTAAAACAGGATGCATAAGCTCTCCAGGGCAGCAGATAGGTGGTGTCGACGCGCCGAACGGCGTTTTGGAATCGAGAGTGATCGGGTTATGCGCGTCTAACCCACCCTAAATTTAAGCGGCTAAGGTGCCCAGTACAATTCCACCGGCACGTCTTCCTGATTCAATAAGGCCCGAATCGGCATGTCCTCTACCGGGCCCTGTTTCTGGGCGCTGTTGAACACCGCTAACTTATCTTCGCCGGTAAACAAAATCACGATGCGTTCCGACTTTAATAAAGCGTTGCGGGTCAGGGTCAGGCGTTCTGTATTGGCGCCGGTCACTTCGCTTTGAATGGCGGTGATGGCCGCGGTCAGATTTTGATTGTCCTCACTCAATGCGTTGGCCAGACCTTCTGCGTGCGGAAACAGCGAAGCGGTATGACCGTCCGGGCCCATGCCGACGATGCTCAGCGTGAAAGGCTGCGGCAGTTTGGCGTAACGGCCTTCAGCCTCTGCCTGACCTTGTTTTGCCTTGGCAGCCGGGGTTTTCATGCCGATAAACTCAACGTTTTTGGCGTTGTTGATCAGCAGGCTGCGGCGAATTAAAGCTTCGTTGCTGGCGCTGTGTTGATTGTCCACCCAGCGTTCGTCCACCAGCGCCACCTTGATTTTTTTCCAATTCAAGTCAGATTTGGACAAAGCTTCATAAAGCGGGGCAGGGGTGCTGCCGCCGGATACCAATAAAGTGGCTTGACCGTGTTTGCTGACGGCTTCGGATAACACATCCTGGCATTCGGCCACCAAGGCGGTAAACAGGTGGTTACGTTGTTCGAAAAAAAATTCTCTAACCATGTTCGTTGTTCTCGTGATGGATACAGATTGATTACTCTTCCCAGGCGCGGCCGTCGCGGGCCAATAATGCCACGGAGGCAATCGGCCCCCAGCTGCCAGCCGGGTAAGATTTTGGAGCGCTGTGGTTTTGCGCCCAGGCGTCTTGGATCGAATCGACCCAGGCCCAGGCTTGTTCGATTTCCTCGCGGCTTAAAAACAGCGTGGTATTCCCGCGCAGGGCTTCCAGAATCAGTTTTTCGTAGCCGCCGAAAATACTGTTTTTCTTGAAGGTTTCCGAAAAACTCAAGTCCAGCTTGGTTTGTTGCAATTTGATATTACCGTCTATGCCCGGCACTTTGTTCAACATCACTACGTCCACGCCTTCATTGGGCTGCAAATGGATCACCAGTTTATTGGCCGGCAGGTCGCGGAAGCTGTCCTTGAAGATGTTGTGCGGCAATTGCTTGAAGTTGACGACGATTTCCGTACGCTTATTGGGCATGCGCTTGCCGGTGCGCATGTAAAAAGGTACGCCGGCCCAACGCCAATTGTCGATGTCCACCCGAATCGCCACGAAGCTTTCGGTGGTGCTTTCCTTGTTGGCGCCTTCCTCTTCCAGATAACCCGGCACCGCCGCGCCTTTAATGAAACCGGCGGTATATTGGCCGCGCACGGTTTTTTCCTCGACATTGCGCGCGGTAATCGGCCGCAAGGCTTTCAACACCTTGATTTTTTCCATGTGGATGCTTTCCGCTTCCAGATCGGCTGGCGGTTCCATCGCCACAAAGGTCAGAATCTGCAGCAAATGGTTTTGCAACATGTCGCGCAACTGGCCGGTTTTATCAAAGTATTCCCAGCGGCCTTCGATGCCAATATCTTCACCCACCGTAATCTGGATATGATCAATGGTGTTGTGGTTCCAGTTGGTAGTGAAAATCGAGTTGGCAAAACGCAGGGCCAGCAGATTCAATACCGTCTCTTTGCCCAGGTAGTGGTCGATACGGTAGACCTGATCTTCCTGGAAAACTTCTTCGACGACGTCGTTAATTTCCTTGGATGATTTCAAGTCGTGGCCGATGGGTTTTTCCATCACCATCCGCGATTCGGCGGTTAATACGCCGCAGCTTTGCAAGCCCTGGCAGATACTTTTGAATAGAAACGGCGCTACCGCAAAATAGTTGACCATCACCCGCTTTTCCGGATCGACTGCGGCATTCAACTGCAGATATTGCTCCGGTTGAGTCAGGTCGATTTTCAAGTACGATAATCTTTGCGACAGCCGCTCCCAGATTTCGGGGTTTATCTCTTTGTTTAAGAACGATTTCAGGCTGTTATGGGCAATTTGGACGAAGCCTTCACTGGTTTCCTCCAAACGGTCGACGCCGATAATCCGGGTATCGGCTTCCAGCAAATTGGATTTTTCCAGACGATACAACGAAATCAGTAACTTTCGTTTCGATAGGTCACCCAATGCGCCGTAAATCACCAGGTCGCAAGGTTTGTAATTTTGATTTTTCATCAGTGATACTAGGAATGAAGAAGAGGGTTGATCGGCTTTGGCATGTCGATTTCCGCGCGTAAACTAAACGCACGTTGCAGGAAACTCTGAGCCCGGATCAGTCGAAAATGCCGCCATTATAATGTTCGTTGTCGGTTTGGAACAAGATCAAAGGCCGCCAAGGCCGGATTTATAGGGGTTGGCGGCGCACAAAACGCTTGACTGCTAGCCGAACATCTCGGTGGTATAACGATAGGCTTGTATCTTGTCAGACCAATAGGCGGCGGGTAAGCCGGCCTTTTGTTTTAAGTGTTGTAAAAACTCGGTGGGGTTGGGTAAATCTTCCCACACCGAGGGCAGGAAAGTGCCGCGCCGGGCGCCTTCCTGCAAGATGATGCCGTCTATGCCGGGGCGCAGTTGCGCGATCAGATCCGCTTCGGACAAAAATGTCAGCGCTACGGCGGGGCTAAGCACGGATATATGTAAGTCAAGATCGGCCAGTTCACCAGCGGCTAATGGCGGAAAGCGCCGGTCCCGGAACGATGCCGCAAAGGCATTTTCCGCTACGTCTTCCGCCAGAGGCCTTACCGCTTCCAGCATGCCGATACAGCCGCGCAATTGGCCAAGGCGTTCCAGGGTGACGAAAGTCGCGCGGATTTCGCGTAATTCTGCTGGATAAGCATCCAAATCGACCGGTAACGGCCGACCGGTTTGCAGGCCGTGGGCTATGGATTGCCGGGCTAGTGCCAGCAAGCGATTTTGCGAGGTTTCAGTCAACGACATAGGCACCGTATCCCACCACTTGCTGTTTGTTACCGGCCGTGTCGCCGGAATTGCGCAGATCTATGGTTTTAATAGACAGACCTTTTTGTTTCAGTAGCTTCAACAAGCCGTTGACCGGCACCTTGCCGCAGGCGGCCTCGCCGCAAATATCATTGTATTGCAACTGTTCTATCATTCGGCTGGTCGCTTGATCCAGACGTTTGGCGGTGTCGTAGTCGTGATAATGGCTAAGATCGGAGCTGATGATCAGCAAGGTTTCATCGCCGCCCCACAACAGCTCCAGCGCCTGGCTGACTAGTTCGGGACTGGCGTCGCCGGCCACGATGGGGACCAGTGTGAATTGCTGTAAAACCGATTGCAGAAACGGCAGATGTACTTCCAGGCTGTGTTCCAGCGTGTGGGCTTGTTCGATGTATTCGACAAACGGCAAACTCACTAAGGCCTCGATAGCGGCCTGGTCTACCTCAACATCGCCGAGCGGGGTGGTGTAAGCGTGGGTTCTGCTGACTGCCAAGCCGCGAAACGCCACGTGATGCGAAGGGCCGATCAATACCACGCGGGTAATGCTGGCTGCGGCGGGCTTTAAACGGGCGTAAGCGGTAGCGGCTATCGGCCCGGAATAAACGTATCCGGCATGCGGCACGATCATGGCTTTGGGCGCTTTGCCGGTGGAGCGTACGTCCTGCAAATAGCCGAACACCGCGTCATGAAGTTGTTGGGGGTGGGCAGGATAAAACCGTCCTGCTACGGCGGGTTTTCTATTCATGCGCTGATCCTTTTTTAAAGTTTTAATACGATCAGAGGCCGGGCGGATAGCGGCGCATCAAAAAATTGAATACCCCGCCCATCTTGGGTTTATTCTACTGCTAACTCTCGCCGATAACGACCCGATTTTATGCTTGGGGTTCAAGGAGCATCGCCATGACTACTTTACTCAGCGCGGATACAGCAGCCACCCGTTATTGGCATGTGTTGGCGGACGGCAAGGTGCAGTGCGACTTGTGTCCGCGCTTTTGCAAATTGCATGAAGGCCAACGCGGCTTGTGCTTTGTGCGGCAGAATCTGCATGGTCAAATCGTGATGACCAGTTACGGCCGCTCCAGCGGTTTTGCCATCGATCCCATCGAGAAAAAGCCGTTAAACCATTTTCTACCCGGCACGCCGATTTTTTCCTTCGGCACCGCGGGCTGCAATTTAGCCTGCAAGTTTTGCCAGAATTGGGACATCAGCAAGTCGCGGGAGATGGATACGCTGATGAGCCGGGCCGAGCCGGAAGCAATAGCCAGGGCCGCTTTGGAACATGGTTGCAGTAGCGTCGCCTATACCTACAACGATCCGGTGATTTTCCACGAATACGCCATCGATACGGCACAAGCCTGCCGGGAGCTGGGTTTGAAGTCCGTGGCTGTGACCGCCGGCTATGTCTGCGCCGAGCCGCGCGCCGAGTTTTATCGCTACATGGACGCGGCCAATGTCGATTTAAAAGCCTTCTCCGAGGATTTTTACCACAAGATCACCGGTGGCCATCTGCAAGCGGTGCTGGAAACGCTGCAATATTTAAAACACGAAACCCCGGTCTGGTTGGAGTTGACTACGTTGCTGATTCCCGGCACCAACGATTCCGAGGCGGAATTGGAAGCCATGACCCAATGGGTGGTCGAGCATCTTGGTCCGGATGTGCCCATGCATTTCACCGCGTTTCATCCGGATTGGAAAATGACGGATACCCCGCACACGCCGCGGTCCACATTGTTGCTGGCGCGCAGCATTGCCTTGAAAAACGGCGTGCGTTACGCCTATGTCGGCAATGTTCACGACAAATCGGCGGAGAGCACCTATTGCCACGGCTGCGGGAAAATTTTGATCGGTCGTGATTGGTACGAACTGTCGGATTGGAATTTGGATGCCGCCGGCAACTGCCGGTTTTGCGGATGTTCTTGTGCCGGGGTGTTTAATCCTTTACCCGGCGATTGGGGCGCCAAGCGCCAGGCAGTCAAGTTTTAAGGTTTAAGACCAGGCATCCGGATTGATTTGGCCGATAGCCTGAAATGTGGGTTTGCAGAATAGATAGCCTTGAAACAGCGTGACGCCGCAGCCCAGCAGAAAATCCCGTTCGGCCTTGGTTTCGATGCCTTCCGCCAGCACTTCGATGCCGAGTTCGCGGCAGATTTGCACAACCCCTCCCACTATCGCCTGTTTGGGTTTGCTGAGATTGATGTCGCGCACCAAATCCATATCCAGTTTCAGCACATCCGGCTGGAATTCGGCGAGTAGGTTCAGGCCGGCGTAGCCCGCGCCGAAGTCGTCGATAGCGGTTTTAAAACCAAAGCGCCGGTATTCGGTGAATATATTGATTAAATGCGGACGGTCGGACACATCCTCGCCTTCAATCACTTCGAAAATGATGCGGTCTTTGGAAAAGTTGTAGCGTTGCGCGGCTTCAAAAGTCGAGCGGATACAGGCTTCGGGTTGGTAAACCGCATTCGGCATGAAGTTAATCGATACAAACTCCTGGATACCCAACCTCGCTGCGCCTTCCACGGCTTTAATCCGGCAGTTTTGGTCGAAGCGATAGCGGTTGGCATCGGTGACTTTGGCGAGTATCGATGCGGCCGATTCACCGTTAACGCCGCGCACCAGCGCTTCGTGGGCAAAAACGGTGCGGGCAAAAAAATTGACGATGGGCTGATAGGCAAAACTAAAATCGAAATCCAGTTCTTCCAGGTCTCGGCAACGGTTACAGCTGGGCAGGTCGGTATTGGTGTTGGTCTGTGGCGAATTTGGCGTGGTTTTTTCTGGCATAACGGATTCTCGAAATCGATGTCAGGATGTTGATCATCCTTGCTTGAGCAGGCTTGCTTCCCTGGTAATCGTCATTATCAAGTGTAGCGAAGTTGATGCGAATCATCATTTGCTTCGCAAATATTCGATGGTGCGGTTCGGGGTTCACCCAAATAGTTCAGTGTCAAATCCTAAGATTTAATTATTTGAACCAGCATCAATTTTGATTCTGCAGGGAAACTTGCATATGATAGCCCAACAAATTTAAGTCGGTGCTTGCTCACACTGTCCCTGCAAATATTCAGCAGGCTTCTGGCAAACGGAACTTAAGGGAATTCCATGAAAAAACCTCGATCACTCGATCACGACGGCCTGGATGGCATTATTCCGTCTACGGACAAAGCGCGGCTGAGTTCTGCCAATCCGCAAGGCAAATCAGACAAAACCTTTAAAAAACCCTTGCGCAGCAATGTGCCGTGGTTGCTTGGTGTGATTGGTTTGCTGGCCGTGGTGGCGGTTTTAGTGCCTGATTTAGCGCAAAAGCCGGCAGCTATTACCCAGACCTCAGCCTTGAATAAACCGGCAACACCAGACACCGGTCCTGAGCCGGCAACCCCCGATACCCAAGCGCCGCAGCCCTCAACAGAAGCCGCTCCAACCTTGCTTGCCGAGGCTAAACCGGATCAAGCGATTGCTGCTAAGCAAGAGGCGCAACAGTCGGCATCCGGCAACGACAATCCGCAAACATCGGATCCGATGCCTGAGTTACCTACTGAGCCGACCGCGGCGGGTATTCCTAAAGTCTCGCCGGATACTGCGGCGCAAATCTCTGGCACGCCGTCTTTTACCGTGTATTTCAAATTCGATTCCAGCAAATTAACGCCGGAATCTGCGAACAGCAGCAACGAACTTTTGAGCGCGGCCAGAAGCTGCCAAAGCCGGATCAAACTAACCGGGCATACCTGCAATTTGGGTAGTGATGCCGCCAACGTGCAGTTGGGCTTGACGCGGGCTAATGCCGTTAAAAGACTGTTGGTCGGCAAAGGTATCGGCTCAACAGCCATCTTCACCGCATCGGAAGGTATGAGAAATCCGGCGGCGCCGAACGATACCAAAGAGGGCCAGGCCTTAAATCGTCGGGTCGAATTGCAGTGTGTGGATAATTAACCGAATTGAAGAGGGTAGACGCTATGATACAAAACAGTAAATCAGACTATCAGATAGCCCAGCAGCAAATTCTCGACGGTATTATTTCCGGCGAGTTCGATATCGAAAATCGCAACGATCTGGGCCCGCTGATTCCCATTCGCTTGTTTCAAGCCTTGCGCATGGTGGCTTTGGGTTCCAACGTAGAAGACATATTAGGCCAGGGGGCGCCGTCGTTGGTTTATCACTCCGGCCAGAGTTTGGGTTTGGCGATGGGCCAAATTGCCGCCGCCAATATCGATAAAGACCTGGAAACCTATGTCGGCAAAATCAAATTGCTGTGCCGGCAGCTGAGTATCGGTTTGGTGGTGCCGGATAAAGTGGACTTGTCCGCGGGCGTGCTGGAGTTAAGGGTGGACGAATGCGTGTCCTGCGCCGGTATTCATCATGTGTCGGCGCCTATTTGCCATTTCGAAGCCGGCATGGTCGGCGGCATCGTCAAAACTTTTTTCAATCGTAATGTAAAGGCCACCGAAACCAAGTGCAACGCGCTGGGCGACAAGACGTGTTTAATCCGCGTCGATTTACTGTAGGTTGATAATTATTAAAAGCATCAGGAGAGCAACATGAGTAGTAATGTCCAATTTCTCGATCCGCGCAAATCTCAGAACAACGAAATCGATTCCATCTTGCGCAATCTGATGAACATCCAGGGCGTATCGGCAGCGGCCATTGTCGATAGCGACGGCTTTGTCACGCATATTCACCGCGATTTTGAAATCAACACCGACGCCATCGGCGCCTCGGTGCAGGTGGTATTCGGCGCGGCGGCCAAAGCGGCGCAACATGTCGGCCATCATTTAACCAATATGGTGATCTGCGAAAACAACGATGGTTACATTTTATCGACGCCGATAGACGCGGGCTTTATTCTGGCTCTGGTCACCCAGCGGGAAGCGTTGTTAGGACGGGTGCGGTTTGAATTAAAAGAAACCATTCCGGTATTGAAAAAATTGTTTACCAGTTATCTG
The DNA here is from genome assembly GCF_002834115.1 of Methylomonas sp. Kb3. Taxonomy (NCBI): domain Bacteria; kingdom Pseudomonadati; phylum Pseudomonadota; class Gammaproteobacteria; order Methylococcales; family Methylococcaceae; genus Methylomonas; species Methylomonas sp. Kb3. The sequence continues at coordinate 132,398 of NZ_PIZT01000069.1, forward strand.
GCCAATTAACCGCCGTCTTGAGCTTAAATATGCATTGGTTTGAATCGCAGTTGGCGCAGTTGGATACGCTCGCCGACGATTATCTCGCCGCGCGCCGGCAACCTGCGGCCGACATCGTCAATGTCAGTGAAGCCACCCGCTTAAAGCGTGCGGCATTCATCGACGCCGTGCAGTCTGTCGTGGATAAAGTGGTCAAGATCAATGGCGTAAGCGCTTGCGCAGCCTACCACGACGGCTTGATTCTGGCCCAATCCGCGGAAGCGCCCAATATGGATGCGGATGCGTTCGGGGCGATTATTCAGGAAACCATTCGTGCTGCACAGCACGGTGAAACTTCGCTGGGTTTGGGCGAGATCGAACAGATCGTCATTGTCGGTGCCGTCAACAAGCTGGCAATGCTCAGCGTCGGGCCTATCATTTTGTGTATTTCCAGTCCCAAGGGCGTCAATCTGGCCTCTGTGTTAAGTCAGGCTAAATAGACGGCGGCAAGTCTATCCAGCCGTCGTTTCTTCCTTCTCGCCGGGTGCTGGCGAGAAACCTCATCCCCACGTTCGTAGAAATTGCCCTCCGTTACCAACTGAACTAAGCTGTTTAGTGAACGGCGGGTGTTGTCCCGCGGTTTCATAAAAATAACTAGATCTTCGCGTTATTAACCCGGCCCTATTGGTCGCGGGTATGCCGTCCGGGCTGAGCTTGTCGACGTCCAGGCTGGTGTGGGCAATGATTAAGGGCCGGGTTAATAAATCTCACTGGGGGGATGCAAAATGAAAGACTGTGGGTCTCAATTTGGCGTCGGCTGGTCTATCGGACTGGTTTTTGTGTTTAGTGTGCTGCGCCAGCCCTTAACGCTGGCGGCGGAACCCGGCGCAGACTTCGAAGCCGATTCCCAGGCTGGCCGGACGTTTTCGACTGATTTGAAAGCGGCTGACGATGCTGTTATCGACACCCGTCTTTCCGAACAGGCCGATGAGGCTGGCAGGGATGTGGCGGATATGGATCTGCTGGAGCTGGTGAATGTCAAGGTGTCGCCGTTCGATGTGTCTTCCCAGCTTGATAGCGGATACCTTGCTTCGAATTCGGTGTCCGGCTCCCGTTTCGATGCACCGATCAGCGACTTGCCGTTTGCGCTCCAAGCCTTTACCGAGTCGTTCATCAAGGATCAAAAACCCCGCGATATTTTCGACATAGCCCGCTATTCGCCGGGAGTCACTTACCGCAGCAACGACTTCAACGAAGGCAACGCCAACTTGGCCATTCGCGGCTTTGCAGTGGGTTCTCTGGCCGGCGGCAATATTCACACGTTGCGCGACGGCGTCCACGGTCCGTCCATTTTGGATTTCACCAATATCTCGCGGCTTGAAGTGGTCAAGGGGCCGGCATCGTTTCTGTACGGTCAGGTCGCGCCCGGCGGTATCGTCAATGTCATCACCAAAAACCCGCAGCGCCGGTTTGCCGCTGCTGCGGATGCGCGTTACGGCTCCTACGGTGAGTACCGTTTTGATGTTGACGTGACGGGACCGGCTACAAAAAACCTGTTCTACCGGCTGGCGGCTTCTTATGATCAGGATATGCATTATTGGGAGCCTTATGATGCCCATTCCTGGAATATCTCGCCTTCTTTGCTTTGGCAACCCAGCGACCGCCTGAGTGTCTCCTTAAAATACGAAAACTTCGAAAAAATAGAAGAGCCGCAACTCATGCAAAAGCCCGGCTACAACACGCAGGCCAGCGTATTGCCCACTGCCGCGGACCCCAACCTTTCCGGCGTCGATGTTCCAGGCTTGCCCAATAATTGGAACAGCATGGCCTACAGCGACTATCGGCATAGCAACACCCATAATCTCAGTACCTGGATAGACTTTAAGGCCGACGAACACTGGAATCTGCGTACCGGCTATTCGCATCTGGAATACGATGTCGATGCGCTGTTTACCGGTAACTTGGGCATGAGTAATAACACGACGTTGATGCAGGGTCGCCGAGTCAGGCAGCAAGCCTACAGCAACCGTGACGATACGATAGAACTGCAAGGCGTGGGTAAGTATGACCTGGGCTTCGCCAGTCTGCGCTTGCTGTTGGGCGGTCAATACATTGACCGCAACTTCCATCGCACCGCCGGCCAGGCACCCAACGATCCGGCCTTGGGCAGCAATCCCACCGCTTCGCCCTTGCCTTTGTGGGATCTCGGCAATCCCAACACCTGGAACCGGCATACGGCGATACCCTTATCCCGGCTGACGACCAGCCTCACCGACGAGAATGTGAACGCTGTCGATAAATCGGTCTACGGCAGCTCTACCTTCGGTTTTTTCGATGACCGTTTGCTGCTGTTGGCCGGTTGGCGCTGGACATCAACAGAAAGCCAATACACAAACCGTCTGACCGGCCAAGCACAGGGCGCCACCGCAAGTGCGGTCACGCCCCAATACGGGCTGCTCTTCAAGCTGGCACCCGAATGGTCGTTGTTCGCCAGCTACGCGGAATCGTTCGTGCCGGGTACTTTTCCGGCCAACAATCTGGACGGTAGCACGTCGATTCCTAGGCCGACTGAGGGCTGGGGTTACGATGTCGGCATTAAAGCGGACTGGTTTGACGGTCGTTTGTCCAGCACGCTGACTTACTTCGAGATCTTAAATAAAAACATCGTCAACGATATGGCGTTGACCAATTCCGCCGGCGGCATCACCATTTACGGTCTGCAAAGCGGTGAACAGCGTTCCCGGGGTATTGAATGGGACGCCACCGCTAAACTGACAGACGACTGGCAACTGTATCTGTCCTACAGCTATATGGATGCCAGGATTACCGAATTCAGCGGTCAGGACCATGCCATCCTCGCCCAAGACCCCGGCACGCTCGATGCGGCGGGGCTGGCTAACTACAAGAACGTCAATCGCTTCCACAACGCGCCGCTGCAAATGAGCGCGCCGCATCTGGCCAACCTTTGGACACGTTACGACTTTAGCATTGAGGCGTTGCGCGGCCTGCATTTGGGCGGCGGTGTCAATCTGGTCTTCGATCAGACTTTGTTACCCGATAGCCCGGCTAATTCGCGGCAGACTTATGCTTTGTTGAACGCCCTCATCGGTTATACCTGGGAAGTGGGAGGGCATAGTATGAGCGTGGATCTGATGGGCAAAAACCTGCTGGACGAACAATACCGGCCTTCGCAAAGCAGCCGTAGCAGGCCCCGCGAGTTGATGATCAACTTTTCGGTGAAGTTTTGATACCGGGGCTAAGACTATGACACTAGCCGACTATCGGTACTGTTTCGTAGCGGCAAGCCGGTTAGCATTGGGCATTGCCGATGTTGGGCGTTATGCTGAATGTGTTACGCAAGGAGTGCGGTTTTGACTGTTAATTCATCAGGGGCTTGCGGTCAATGTGCAGGCAATAAGCTATGTCCGAGGCGCCATGCCAGAGCGGCCCTTTGGCTTGCTGCCCTGTTGCTGCTGCCGGGTTTGGCAGTCGGCCAGGAGGTGATAGTCGATAACCCCTACAAAGTAAAAGCAGCCTTTCTGCGTAATTTTGCCCATTACGTGGTCTGGCCGAAACAGGCGCTTCCCGCCGGAAATGCACCTTGGTGTATCGGTGTTTTGGGGCCCGATCCGTTTGGCGATATTTTAGAAACCACCTTGCGCGGACGAACCGAGCAGGGCCGTAGTTTTGTCATTGTTCGCGCCGCTACGTTGGCGGAATTGCCGCCGTGTCAGATTGTTTTCATGGCTTATGCGGATGCCGCAAAGCGGCGCACGGCGCTGGCGGTGTTGAAACAGCAACCGGTTCTGACGGTCAGTGACGAGCCGGAATTCTTGCCGGATGGTGGAGTCATAGGATTTGAAGTGACGGATAGGGTGCGGATGAGCGTCAACCTCGATCAAGCCCGAGCGGTTTCCTTGACGATTCAGACCAAAATGTTGGAAGTGTCCAGTGAGATTTTGGAAAACGGCGAGCTGCGCCGAATGAGATAAGTCATGTCCATCCAAGCCACTATTTACAACAGACTTGCGGCAGTGCTCTGGGGGGCGGCGCTGTTGGCGTTCGTGTTGGCTGTGGCGGGGCTGGCGCTGTTTCACAGTATGACCCTGGAACAGCGCGTGCGGCAGATCATGGAGCCATACGCGCAGTTGGTCGCTGTGGGCACAGAGGCTGCGGTGGCTTTCGAAGATCCCACGCGGGCTCAGGAAGTGCTGGATACCTTGCGCGCCAATCCGCAAATTCAAGAGGCGGATATTTTTTTAGATGATGGGCGGATGCTGGCCAGCCTCAACCACACTGCCTCCGAGCCGCCGCGGAGTATGCCAACCTTAGCCGATGGCATTTATCTAAACCACGATACCGCGAAGTTACTGCAGGGTTTAGGCAAAGGCGGGCGCTTGCGCATCGTGATGGGTTTGGAGCAATTGAGTCAGCAAACTCACCAGCTGCTCTGGTTATTCGGTGCCGGTATGCTGGTGCTGTTGGCCGCTACCTTAGGGCAACTGGCGGTGCTGCGGCGGACTATCATTCAGCCGATTGCTTCCTTAACCGTCGCTGCGGAGCGGGTTCGGCTGTCCGCCGACTACCGGCACCGGGTTCCTGTTGTCGGCGCCGATGAATTGGCGCGCTTGGGGGAAAGCTTCAACGCCATGTTGGAAGCGGTTGAAGAACGTGAAATGGCATTGTCCCGGCTTAACGCCTTTCATCGTACGATTTTGGACAACGCGGCCTATGCCATCGTCTCTACATCCGCCGACGGCACTGTTACCAGCTTCAATTTAGCCGCGGAGCGCTTGTTGGGGTATACGGCCGACGAGTTGATAGGCCAACACTCCCCGGCACTTTGGCACGATGCAGCCGAGATCCAACGGCGTGCTCAAACATTGTCTGCAGAATTGGGTGTCTTGATTAATCCGGGATTTGAAGTGTTTACCGCGCATTCTCAACGGGGTCTACGCGAAGAAAACGAGTGGACTTTTATCTGCAAGGACGGGACGCGCGTGCCGGTCAATCTGTCTATAACGGCCTTACAGGGAGAGGGCGGCGTCGTTAGCGGGTTCGTTGGCTTGGTTTACGATCTGACCGAGCGGAAACAGGCGCAGCACCAACTGCAATTGCTGACTTATGCCCTGGATCAAGTGAAGGAATCCATATTCCTGATGCCGGGGAACGATCCGAAATTTCTCTATGCGAATCAAGGGGCCGCCAACCGATTAGGCTACAGTCGAGATGAGCTTACCCGCGGTATGGGGGTGTTTGATATTGATCCCAGCTGGTCGCCGGACGTGTGGGAGAAATTTTGGCCGGTGTTGTCCGTGAGTCGCCAAATGCAATTCGAAACCAGTCACCGGACACGTGATGGGCGGGTTTTCCCTGTGGAAGTGACCGGTAACTGTTTTGAGTTTGATGGCAAGACATACAATCTGGCGATTTGCCGGGATATCAGCGAGCGCAAAAACGCCGAGAAATTGTTGTCGGAATACGCCGCGATCATTGAATCCACTGAAGATGCCATCATCGGTAAAACTCTCGATAGCGTCATTACCAGCTGGAACAAGGGTGCGGAACGCATGTTTGGCTATAGGGCCGACGAGATCGTCGGTCATTCGATTGCTATTTTGATACCCGGAGAATGCCAAAATGAGGAGCGGGAAATTCAGGATAGAGTAAGGCGTGGAGAATCGATTAGGCATTACGAGACGATCCGCCGCCGTAAGGATGGGCAATTGATTGACGTTTCGGTAACGGTGTCGCCGCTGCGAAATTCAAAAGGCGAAATTGTCGGGGCTTCCAAAATTGCCCGCGACATCACTGATCGCAAACGCGCAGAAAATGAACTGATGCGCTACCGAAACGAGTTGGAAAACACTGTGCAGCAACGGACGGCGGAATTGCTGTTGGCTCGCGACGCCGCCGAAGCGGCTAATAAAGCCAAGAGCGTATTCCTGGCTAACATGAGCCACGAATTGCGCACGCCGATGAACGCCATTCTCGGTTTTTCCGCCATTCTGCTGAAAAATGCCCGGCTACAAGACGGTGATCGCGCCAACGTCGAAATTATCAATCGTAGCGGCGAGCACTTGTTGAACTTGATTAATGACGTGCTGGAAATGGCCAAGATAGAAGCGGGCCGGGTCCAGTTGGAAGATGCGCCATTCGATTTGGGGGAAATGGTGCTGGATGTCATGAAAATGATGCAGGTACGCGCGGCCGAGAAAAATCTGCAAATAGTCGTCGATCAGTCTTCCTCATTTCCGCGCTATATCATCGGTGACCAGGCCCGCTTGCGCCAGATATTGATCAATCTGGTGGGCAATGCGTTGAAATTTACCCAGCAAGGCGGGGTGGTCATACGCTTGTCCACCAAGAACAACGCCATCGCCCATCTGTTGATTGAAGTGGAGGACTCCGGTCCTGGGATTGCCGCTGAAGACCAAAAGCACATTTTCGAACCGTTTGTGCAGATAGGACACCTGGCCGACAACAAAGGTACCGGGCTGGGCTTAAGCATCACCCGCCAATTTGTGCAATTAATGAAGGGCTCAATCAGTCTGGAGAGTGCACCGGGAAAGGGTTCGCTGTTTCGCATTGATGTGCCGCTGAAGCAGGCGCAAGCCGCCGATATTACCGATTTGTACCGATTGGAAGAACGCATGGTGCTGGGGCTGATGCCGGGGCAGGATAATTATCGGATTCTGATAATCGAAGATCAGCTGGAGAATCGATTATTGCTGGTGAATCTGATGGAGGCCGTGGGCTTTCAGGTTAAGGTAGCCGAGAACGGCGAGTTGGGCGTGGCATGTTTCCAAAGTTGGCAGCCACACTTAATCTGGATGGATATACAGATGCCGGTCATGGATGGTTTGGAAGCGACCAGAATCATTCGAAGCTTGCCGGGCGGCAAACAGGTGAAGATCGTCGCGGTCACGGCGTCGGCTTTCACCGAGCAACGGGCGGATATTATGGCGGCCGGCATGGACGACTTAATCTGTAAGCCTTTCCGGGCCAACGAAATCTACGACTGCCTAACCCGGCTCTTGGGCGTGCGCTATGTTTATGCAGACTCACCGGCAATGATGCCGGAGGGCGTGATTTTGACGCCGGAGATGCTGTCGGTCGTGCCGCAGAATTTACGCGAGGATTTGCAGTTGGCAGTGAATAATCTGGATAGCGAGCGTATAGGCGGGATTATTCAACAGATTGCAGCGTACGATCTGCGGGTGGCCGCTGCATTGACTCGGCTTGCCGAAGCTTACGAATATCCGACTATTCTTAATCTATTGGGAACTAACTAAAACATCATGGTAAATGCAGGCAAAATTCTGGTCGTTGACGACACTTCGGCGTCTTTGAAGTTGCTGTCGGACCTGCTTAAGGCTGAAGGGTACGAGGTGCGCTCGGCGATAAACGGTGAGCTGGCCGTTAATTTTGCTACCGCCAATCCGCCTGATTTGGTGTTGCTGGATATTCTGATGCCGGGTATGGGCGGCTTTGAGGTTTGCCGTCTGCTCAAAGCGCATCCGGATACCCGCCATGTGCCGATTATTTTCATCAGTGCGCTGTCGGACCCGGAAGAAAAAGTCCAAGGCTTTGAGCTGGGCGCGGTGGACTTTGTCACCAAGCCGTATCAACGTGAGGAGCTGCTGGCGCGCGTGCGCACACATTTGGAAATCGACCGGCTGCGCAATCATCTGGAAGAGTTGGTGGAAGAGCGTAGCCACCAGCTCCTGGAGAGCGAGAAAAAGCTCAGAGCCAGTCTGAACGATCTGGTTGCGGCCCATAGCCTCATGCACACCTTGCTGCGGACTATTCCCGATCTGGTCTGGTTAAAGGATCTGCAGGGTGTGTATATCAGTTGCAATCTGCAATTCGAACGCTTATACGGCGCCAAGGAAGCCGACATCGTCGGCAAGACCGATTACGAATTTACCTCCAGGGAACTGGCCGATTTTTTCCGGGACCATGATCGCAAAGCGCTGGCCGCCGGCAAGGTTTGCGCCAACGAAGAATGGCTGACTTTCGCTGATAACGGTTACTACGGCTTGTTCGAAACTCTGAAGACACCGGTATTGAATCAGGACGGCAAACCGATAGGCGTACTCGGCATTGCCCGCGACGTGACCGAGCGTAAAGCGGCAGAAGCGAAAGTCCAGCGCCACATGCAGCTCTATGCGGCCTTGAGTCATTGCAATAAAGCCATCGTCCACAGTGCTGACGAAACCGAACTGTTTCTGGAAATTTGCCGCGCTGCCGTGGAGTTTGGCGGTATGAAAATGGCTTGGGTTGGCTTGTTTGCGGCCGATCAGTGCTCGATACGCCCGGTCGCCAGTTTTGGGGAAGGCGCGGAAGAGTTGGCTACTATCGATATGTGCATGGATGCCGCCAGTGCTTTCGGCCGCGGTCCCGCCAGCGTGGCAATCCGCGAACAACGCCCTTGTTGGTGTCAGGATTTTATTAACGATCCGATGACCGTGCCGTGGCGAGAGCAAGGCTTGCGCGCCGGCTGGGCGGCGTCGGCTGCGTTGCCTTTACTCAAAAACGACCAGGCGGTCGGCGCATTCGTACTGTACGCCGACGAGGCGAACGCCTTCGACGATGCGGCGCGGGACCTGTTGGTCGAAATGTCCATGGATATTAACTTCGCCTTGGAAAATTTCAGCCGCGCGTTGGCTCAAAAACAGGCGGAAGCCGAGATCGAGCGCCTAGCGTTTTACGATCCGTTAACCAATCTGCCGAATCGCCGTCTGCTTTACGACCGCCTGCAACAAGCCATAGTCACCAATGCCCGGCATGATAAGCATGGCGCGGCCTTGTTTATTGACCTGGATAACTTCAAAGCGCTCAACGACACCAAAGGCCATACAATTGGCGACTTGCTGCTGATCGAGGTTGCCCAACGTCTGCGAGAATGCGTGCGTGAAGGCGATACCGTCGCCAGGCTGGGCGGCGACGAATTTGTGATGATATTGAACAGCCTAAGTGCAGACGAAACCCGTGCGTCTGCCCATACCAAAATGCTGGCCGGTAAAATCCTTGCTGCCATTAATCAGCCTTATTCGTTGCACGGATACGATCACCATTGCTCGGCCAGCATGGGTATCTGCATGTTTCGCAACCAACATATTACGGCAGAGGAATTGCTGAAATACACCGATACCGCGCTTTACCAAGCCAAACGCGGCGGCCGTAATAAGCTGCTGTTTTACGATCCGGTGATGCAGGCCGCTTTGGAAACCCGCGCGGTATTGGAAAGCAATTTGCGTGTGGCGCTAAGCGAGCAGCAATTGGTGCTGTATTACCAGATGCAGGTCAACCGCGCCGGTCAGATTCTTGGCGCAGAAGTCTTGATACGTTGGCTCCATCCCGAGCGCGGCCTGGTTTCGCCTGCGGAATTTATTCCATTGGCCGAGGACACTGGCTTGATCTTGCCGATTGGTAAATGGGTCATGGACTCGGCTTGTGCGCAGCTCAAAGCCTGGGAAAACGATCCGCTTAAGTCTGAGTTACAGCTTGCTGTGAATGTCAGCGCCCTGCAGTTTCATCAGGATGATTTCGTTGAGCAAGTGCGGCTTGCCCTGGCGCGCTACGACTTGAGCCCCAATCGGCTGAAACTTGAGCTCACCGAGAGTTTGGTGCTGGATGACATTGACGATGCGATTGTGAAGATGCAGCAACTGCGTGATTTTGGCGTGCGTTTTTCGATGGACGATTTTGGCACCGGCTATTCGTCGCTGAACTATCTGACCAAGTTACCGATAGACCAATTGAAGATCGATCAGTCCTTCGTGCGCAATATTACGGTATCCCAAAGTGATGCGGTGATTGTGCAAACCATCATCGGCATGGCCGATAACTTGGGTATCGAAAGTATCGCCGAAGGCGTTGAAACCGAAGAGCAGTTGACATTCTTGGAACGGCAAGGCTGTCAGTTATATCAGGGCTACTTGTTCAGTAAGCCGATACCGTTGGCTGATTTTGAAGCACTGTGCATTAAAAAGCCGTAGTCTTTTGGATTGCCTTGAATATAAGCCGAATGCAAAGAGGGCTGAAGCGACTGTGATTCGAATACTGCTTGCCACCGCAGTTATCGCCGCGCTGGTTGCCTGTCCTGCGTCGGAGGACGCACATTCCACAGCGATGGGCACTGAGCCGGTATTGACACTGGAAGCAGCGGTTGCCGGCAAGTGGCGCGACCCGGCTAACGTTGCCCGCGACAACTGGCGGCATCCGTTGCAAACGCTGACATTCTTCGGCGTGAATCCGCAACAGACTGTGATCGAAATTACGCCGGGTTATGGTTGGTACGCGGAGATTCTGGCGCCTTTGCTCCGGGAAAACGGCCATTACATCGCCGCGGTGATAAACCCTGAGAGTGCCGTCAAGAACAGCGCCAAGCATTATTATGCAAAGCAACTCAACGCGCTTGAGCGCAAATTGCGTGCTGCACCAAGCCTATACGGCAGCCCGGAGATTCGGCTGTATGACGAAGCCAAGCCGACGTTTGGCGCACCCGCTTCAGCGGATGTGGTGCTGACGTTTCGCAATGTCCATAACTGGCGGGAAGCGGATAGCGTGGCGTTGATGTTCAAAGGTTTTTTCGACGTGCTTAAACCTGGCGGTACGCTGGGGCTGGTCGAACATCGGGCAAATGGCGATGTGGCGAACGACGATTTCTCCGGTTATATCGGCCAAAATCAGCTGATTGCCTGGGCCGGTGCCGCTGGCTTTGTATTGCAGGCTGCCAGCGAGATCAACGCCAACCCGTTGGACAACAAAGACCGCGAGGGTGGCGTGTGGCGCTTGCCGCCGGCATTCAGCCAAGGCAGCAAGGATAGGGATAAATACGCCGCGATTGGCGAAAGTGATCGAATGACGCTGCGATTTTTAAAGCCTTAAGCGAGCGGTTCGAGACCGGAGGCTTAAAACTCCCAAACCACTTTGCCGTAAACGCCGCGTTGCACTTCGGCAGCCTGGGTGAAAGTTTCCTGAATGTATTCCAGATGTTGGTTGTCCAACAGGTTTTGGCCGACCAGCGATAATTCGACGGCTTGATTGAGCTTCCAGGCCAGACGCAAATCCAGGGTGGTGTAGGCTTTGATATATGCCGGCCCGCTTAGGGTAAAGGCGCTGGCGTTGTCCACATATCGCAGCCAGGCATCCAGGGTAACGTCCGGTGTCGGATTGAGCATCGCCCGCAATGAGGTTTTGTGCTGCGGCGACACCGCTTCCTGGTAATACGGGTTGCTGGATAGTTCGGTTTTCAAAACGCTATAACTGAGGTCCCAGCGCCACCAATCCAGCATCTTCCAAACTATTGCAGTTTCCACGCCATAGGTTTTGCCCTTGCCGGTATTATCGATGATCAAAGGCTGTTTGATAAAAAACGGTACATTTGCCGGGTCTGTCGCTCCAGGATGATAGGAGCGCAGATTTTGATAATCGTTATAAAACAACGATACATCCAGGGAGAAGCTGTTGCTGGGGGTGTATCGATAGCCGGTTTCATAAGCCAACACCTCTTCGGATTGATAAGCGTTGGAACCGGTTACCGCGAGGGCCAGGGGTAAGGGCGTGCTGTTGGGGCTGGTCAGCGGCGGCACCACTTGGCCGATTAACTCCATATGCGCATCCACCCGCGACGGAATGCGCACGCCTCGGGAGATAGCCGCCCACAGCCGGTGATTGGGGTCAGGTCCCCAGAGTAAGCGTGCGCTGGGTTGCACTTCGATGCCGGTGTAATCGTTATGCTCCAGTTTGGAACCCAGTGTCAGCCATAGCTGCTCGTCCACCAAGGTTAATTGGTCTTGGAGAAAGGTACTGAAATAACTCTCGCCGCGTTGAGGTGGCGTGAAATTAACTAAGGTCTGCTTCACTTGGTTTTCTTTGGTATAGGTATACCGATAACCCGCTCCCCAGATAATGTCGTTCCAGTCGTTTAGCGCAAAGCGGTGTTGAAAATCGACGTCGCCGGTATAACGCTCTTCTTCAATAAAACTTTCCCGACGGTCATAGCTGTCGAAGTAGAGTTGTAGAGCGTAATTTGAGGTGTCGGAAATGCGATGTTGTAGTCGGCCCAGCAAATTACCGCCGGTGGCTTGTACCTGGTCGGCAATCGTTTCTCGATAAGGCGCGGTGAACATAGCTAATCCGATTTGCTGGTTTAAATTGCTATGATAAACATCGCCTTGCACGGTGGCGGAGTCGGCGGCCGACCAGTCGGAGTCTATGCGAAAGCCGCCTTGCATTTTGCTCCAGGCATCGCCGGCGGGCTGGCCGTCGGCTCTGCTGAGCGTGTCACGATCAAAACCTTTGAGATAGGCGCGGCCGCTGGTGTTTTCGTTTAGTTTGCCGCCATAACGGAATGCACCGAATCCGCGTTCCTCGCTACCGCCGCCGGCGCTGAGTAAGCCGCCTTGGGTATCGGCGGCGTGTTTGGTGATGATGTTGATGACGCCATTCACGGCGTTGGCTCCCCACAGTGCCGCGCCGGAGCCGCGAATCACCTCGATGCGCTCCACGTCCTCCAGCATGACATCTTGCATTTCCCAATACACACCCGAGAAAGCCGGCGTGTAGATATTTCTACCGTCGATCAGCACCAGTAATTTATTGGAAAACCGGCCATTAAAACCGCGTGAGCTGACGGCCCATTTGTTGGCGTCGATGCGGCCGACGTCGATGCCGGGAGCCAAACGTAGTGCATCGGGAATGTTAGTGGCGCCGGCGCGTTTGATGTCGTCGTTGCTGATGACAAATACCGCCGCCGCCGCATCGCCTAGCGCTTGGGTTTTTTTGGAAACGGACGTGATTTTTACCGATAGCAGTTCTTCTAAATTCAACTCGGTTAAATCGGTATCGGCCGAAGCAATCTCCGTATGAATAGCCAAGCACAGCGCGCCTATCCAAACGGGGTAAAAGGTATTTTTCATTCTGTAGCAAATTGGGCATGGCAAGAGACAGCGTGTCTCTCGGGTTAATTCTTCAGTTGCAAATGTAGCGCAGCATCGATTTATCACAAAGTTTTTGTAGCATTTATGCATTCTACTTTGTCAGGCGCATAAAGGTGCTGGCCATTCCGGACCGCAAGTATCATGCTGCCCGCCTTAATGGAAATGGTGAACGCAAGAAAAGGCCGGTCAATAGGTCAATCTGTCGACTGACAGCGTTCTGCCCTGACAGGTGCGATGGAATGTGCTGCGCGTGAGGGCCAAGCAAATAGGGGAGGAGGGGATGCGCTGTTGGCCGTTGGTGGCGGGATGAAGATAAAGTTTTCAGCGGTATGCCAACGGCAGTGGCACGAGGACTTAAGCTGACGCAGTTTGTTGTTCCCCGGCCCTGATATGTCAGCGGCCCCGCGCCGCCCAGGGCCAAAAGGGCTGCGCTAAGGTTACCGCTTTCGAGGGATGACGATACTGGGTCTACATAGGAGCCGGAATAACTATCAGGCGGGTTTCACACCTCCGCCCACATTCTCAGCAGGTTGTGGTAACAGCCGGTCAGGTTGACGGTCGGCGCGGTGTCGCCTTGGGTGTTGCGCAATTCCAGGATAGCCATATCCATTTCAAATAACAGGCGGCGGCGTTCGGTTTCCCGCACCATGCTTTCCAGCCAGAAGAACGAAGCCAGCCGCGCGCCGCGCGTCACCGGTTCCACCCGATGCAGGCTGGAACCGGGATACAACACCATATCCCCAGCCGCGAGTTTCACGGCATGTTCGCCGTAGGTGTCTTCGATGACCAGTTCGCCGCCGTCGTAGCTGTCAGGCTCCGCCAGAAAAACCGTCGCCGATAAATCGGTACGCACCCGTTCGCCGCTGATCGGGCAGTGGCGGATAGCGTTATCGATGTGGTTGCCGAAGGTGTTGTGTTCTCCAGCATAGCGATTGAACAACGGCGGGAAAATCTTTTTCGGCAGAGCAGCCGACAGAAACAGGGGATTGCGATTCAGGGCGTTCAGCAGGATGGCACGGGCCGCCTGACTTTGCTCGGTTTGCTCCGGCAGTTGCCAATTGTTTTTGACCTGTGCCGACTGACTGCCGGCAGTGATGCGGCCATCCGCCCAAGGCGCGTCGGCCAGCATATCGCCGAGCTGTTGCAGTTCGGCAGGGGAAAGAACTTCCGGAATTTGGATCAACATGGTCTAACCCGAGATGGCTTGCAAGGCAAAAAACACCGCCAGACTCATGGAGCCCAGCCCCAAACCGGCGGCGGCTAAACGGTTGCCGTGCAGCCTGGTCCACAACAAGGTGCCGGTCAAGGCCAGCAAGATTAAACCGCCTGCCAAGGTATCCACCAATAAGACCCAGCCCATGCCCATGCCGGTGCCCTTATGCAGATTATTCAAAGTGGTCAACAGGTTGGCCTCGCCTTGCTTGACCGTGACAAAGGCGTTGCCCTCCCAATAGTCGGCAGACAACAGTTTTTGCGGATTGCGCACGTTGATCTGCCAGGAGGCCGGCTGTTGAACCGGCTGATTGTTCCAGGTCACGGTTTTACCGGGTTCCTTGCGGATTTTGGCGTGGGACGTATCGATGCTCAGCGTTTCACCCAGCCAGGTTGCCATTGCTTTTGGGTCCGCGGGATGAGGTTCCGGCAAGGCCAGCTGAATTTCTTTTTGTTCCATGCGGCCAATCGGAATTTTCAAGATGTCACGATGATTCATTAAAATCCCGGTAAAGCCGAACAGCAAGCCCAACGCCGCGCCCCACAGCCCGAACCAGGCATGGGTGCGGCGCAGCCATTTCAGAAAGGCGCCGCGCGATAGACTTTTCGGTAAAAACAAGTAGCCGCCGTTGGTTTTCTTGGGCGGGCGGTTGGCTGGCGTCAATAATGAGTCGGTTGCGGTGTTCATGAGTCGGGGTCCAAAAGCGGGCTATGGCAATTGCAAATAAGGGGGTTGCGGATTGGGCGGAACGGTTAAACCATCTCACCAATAGCGGATGTTGTTTAACCGTTCGCACACGTCGAGTTTAGTATTTAAAGCTCACCGTCAACTGCCCGGATACCGGCGTGCCCGGCAAGGCCGAGTTGGTTTGTCCGGATTCGTAGTAGACGGTATCGGTCAGGTTGAACACGTTGAGTTGCACGTCGTAATGTTTTTGATGATAGGCCACCACTGCGTCCAGGCGGGCGTAACCCGGTAATACCGCTTCGTTGACGCTGTCGGCATAACGGTGGCTGGCGTAGTACACGCCGCCGCCGATCTCCCAGTTGTCTGTTAGATGATAAGTGCTCCAGGCTACGCCGCTGTGTTCCGGCACGTTGACGGCCGTCATCCCCTCGAACGATTTCACTAAGCCGCTGACCGAGCCGGTGGCTGTTGATGTGGATTTGCTGATTTTCGAGTCAAGATACGCATAGGTCAGCGATACATCCCATTTCGGCAACACTTCGCCGGCCAGACCGGCTTCGAAGCCGTCCGTACTTTGTTCGCCTGCGAGGATTTGCAGATTGGCATCCAGCGGCGAGGTGGTGCGGGCATTGGTTTTTTCCAGGCGGAACAGGGCGGCGGTGGCCGATAATTTGCCGTCGAACAGTTCCCATTTGCCGCCGATCTCATAGTTATGATTCTGCTCCGGTGGCAGGTTGGCGTTGTTGGCCGACAAACTCAGGCTTTCCGCAGACGGATTAAACGACTTGCCGTAGCTGAAATAGTAAGACTGAGCTTTGCTGGGCTGCCAGACGATGCCGCCGCGCGGGCTCCATTGATCGACGCTGCTATTGAAGTCGGCGCTGCCTATCCGATCTGTCTGTTGCGCCTCGAACACATCGTAGCGGGTGCCGGCCAGTAATTTCCATTCCGGATTGATCTCGAATTGGTCCAACACATAACCCGCGTAGGTTTGGGCTTGGGTCAGGCGATCCGTGGCCAGTGTACCGCTGAAGTCGTAGGCCAAGCCGGTGGTGCTGGCGGTAAGGCGCGGATTGAATATCGACACCCGGCTAACGCCGGAGGAGTTTTTCGATTTGAAGTCGTAATCTTCCCAACCGAATTCGCTACCGAACATCAAGGTATTGTTAAAACCGAACAAGGGCTTTTTGTAGACAAAATCGGTTTGGTTGTAGACGTTTTCCTGGGTGTTCAAGCGCAAGGCTTGCGAGCGGGCGATGGTACCGGCATCGGCGCCGGTGTATGCCGCTGCGCCGGAATACAGATGCGTCAGGTATTTACGCTCGTAGTCGCCGTAGCGGATCGAGTTTTTAACCGAGAAATCCTGGTTGAAACGGTGGGTTAACGCCACGGTGGCCACATTGACATCGGTGTCCATCATCCGGTTATCGGTGAAGCCGTAAAAGGTGTTGATAGGCACGCCGGCCGGCCGGCCTCGATACATGGGCACGCCGTAATCGAACACGCCTTCATCCTGCTGGTGCAACAGATTTAGCGTCAAATCGGTATCGGCGCTAATGTCCCATTTGAACGAAGGCGCGATACCCCAACGGTTGCTGTAGTTGTAGTCGCGGTAGGAATCGGCATCCTGGTACATTACATTCAGCCGGGCCGATAAATCTTGATATTGGGTTTCGGCATCGATGGCGGTGCGTTTGAAGTCGTACAAGCCGTAGGTAAAGCTGCCGTTAATCCCGGTTTTACCGGTAGGCTTCTTTGCTACTTGATTGATGACACCGCCGGTGGCGCCGCGACCGAATAAAATTGACGATGCGCCTTTCAGCACTTCGGCTCTTTCGATGAAAAAGGTGTCGCGAGTGTACTGGCCGTTGTCTTTGACCCCGTCCAGATATTGGTCGGAGCTGGCCGCGAAGCCGCGCAAGGTAATGGAATCGCCGGTACGGCCGCCTTCGCCGGCGGCAATGGTCAGGCCGCTGACATTGCGTAAGGCATCGCGCAGGTTGAAGGCGTTTTGCGACTCGATCAGTTCTTTTTTTACCACGCTGACCGATTGCGGAATATCGCGCAGCGCCATCTCGGTTTTGCTGCCGGTGGTCGAGGTGTCGGCTTTGAAGCGAATGGCTTGTTTTTCGCGGTTGGCTTTGACCTTAACGTCTTCCAAAACCACTTCTTGATCATTGTTGGCCGCTACGTCGGCGGCCGGGTCAGCGGCGAATGCCGCCCCGCTCAGAGCCGCGCCCAGCGGCAATAAAGCCCCCAAGCGCCACTTGGCAGGGGTGGTTTTTTTCGTGGTCGAATGGTTTGCAGACATAGTATTCCCGTAACTGAATAAATAGTGCTGGCTGCCTGGCTGGGAATGCTGGGTGGCTAAGATTTTACGAACCGACAGTTATTGTCCGTCGGTTATTGATCGCTATTCGAGATATGCGGCTCCAAAAAGCCAAGAAATAAGATCATTCTCAAATAATAACGATTCTCATTTTATTTTTTTTGAGACTAATGTCAACTCCGGAATTTGCGTGCAGACTGTTTCCCAATTCGAAATCAAAGCTTGGATAGGCTTAAATCTTTGAGCGCATTCCAGCCGTTTCGCGAGCTTGGTAGCCTAAAGGCTTGCGGAAATTAGCCTTTAGGCTGCAAAACCAACGGCGAGTTAATGGCTGAAATTTCAAGGAGGAAGAAATACTTTACTTTTCAAATGAGAATAATTATCATTTGAGTCAGATTAAAAATCAGCTGCCGCGACGTGAAAAGATTATTCCCCTTATTTAGAGAACCTGAGGCTGTGCGCTTGGCAATCGCTCCGGAAGTTTTGGCGGCGTTGGTCGAAAAAGGCGAAATCCATGCCACGGATTTCCGATGTCTTGATTTAGGGTCGAAACAAATCGTTTGGAAAATGTTCCTGTCTCAGGCAAAAGCCAAGCTCAATCGTGGTTTAGTAAATCCCGAGCTTTAGTCCGCTTAAAAAGTTTTTTACCCAATCCCTGACGATTTTTGAAGGAGTAAACCTATGAGCAACAAACCCTGTACCCACGAATGTTTGGCGGCGACGGCCTTAAGCAAGGTATTGATTTGCCGCGAATGCGGCGTCGTCCACCTGCATCTGCAGAACATGTCATTGCGCCTGGAAGTGGCGGATTTTCTGAGCTTTGCCGACACCATGGCCGAAGCCGCGCACCAGGCCAGAGCCGGTCAAAAAGACAAAAGCAAACGCGCCGGCTTTACGGTGGTTAAATCCAGCACCAGACTCAATTAGCGAAACCGCACTTGCCGGAAAATTCCCCGGAGGTTTGCCTAAGATAGCGGGATGGCGGAATAACCTTCAGAAACTACCCATTCTGCTTTCGCTGTGTATGCTGGCATCCAGAGACACGACTCTGTCCGCCATGCCTATGGTTTCCGGCCGATGGGCGATAGTTAAGCGGGTGATGCTTAACGAATTGATTGCCAAATTCACCTTCCGCTCTGTTTCGACATCCAAGTGGCTGGTCGCTTCGTCCAGGACCAGTACCGACGGCACTTTGTAGAGCGCCCGCGCAATGATGAGCCGTTGCTTTTGCCCGCCGGAAAAACTGCTGCCCATATCGCCAACCTGGGACAGATAACGCATGGGCAGAGCCTCGATTTCATCGTCGATGCCGGCGAGTTGAGCGCTTTGTTTCAGCAGCTCGAAATTGGTTTGTAAGTCGAAGCCGGAAATATTTTCCTGAAGGCTCCCGGAGAATAACTGGTCTTCCTGCAATACCGCGCCCACCAGCCGGCGCCAATTGGCCAATCCGAATTGGCTTAAAGGCATGCCGTCGATTTCGATGACACCCTCGGTCGGTTCCAGCAGGCCCAAGCAGAGTTTGACCAAGGTGCTTTTTCCGCATCCGGACGCGCCGACGATGGCGATGTGTTCGCCGGGTTGGATGGACAGATGCAAATTGCGAAATATCCAGGGCATATTCGCGCCGTAGCGAAAGCCCAGGTTTTTAAACTCGATGGTGGGGCTGAAATCCTTTCGGTTGATGACTTTGTCTGCGGCGCAGCCGTCAGTCTGTTCTTTTTCCGCCAAGACAATATCGGACAAACGCTCCACATGCAGGCTGACCATGCGCATCGACATCAGGTTGTCGATCAGCCGTTGCATCCGCGATGTAAAGTCGTCTTTGTAAGAAATAAACGCCATCAGCATGCCGACGGTCAAAGCGTTGTCCATGACCATGGTCGCGCCGACCGCCAGCACGGCGATGGCTTCGGCGGCAAACACCGCGCTATAGCCCAGCGAAAATCCCAGCGACATTTTTTGCGCGCCGATGCGTTTATTCACGCCGGCGACGAACAAATTCAGCCAGCGTGCCCGGCGCTGCTCTTCCAAACCCGCCAACTTTGTGGTGTGCACGGCGCGAATGCTTTCCAGAAAATGGCTTTGCGCCTTGGCCTCGTGCGCCAGTGCTTCATCGGTTAAGCGATGATAGATTCCATGGGGCAAAACGCGGATCAGCAGATAGGCCAATACGGCGGCGACGGCGAAAGCGCTTAGTGTGGGGCTGTACAACAACATCACCGCCAGGACAATTAAACCGAATCCGCCGTCCAGGACTACTTCGACTAATTTGCCGGTCAGCGTCTGTTGAATGGCTTGCATCGATTGAAACCGGGATACGATGTCGCCGGTATGCCGTAGTTCGAACCAATGCACGGGCAGCCTTAACAAATGGCCGATAATGCGGCCGGCCCATTGCAGATTAAACTGCGTCGCCAGCACGATGGCCAGCCAGCTTCTAACGGCTTCCAACACGATTTTAATCACGGCAATCAAGGCATAGGCCAAGGCTAACACCAACAGGAAATCCCGGTCGCCGGACACAATCGCACCGTCTACTATCCATTGGGCAACGATTGGTGTCAGCAAGGCGAATAATTGCATGGCAACGGCCAATACCGCGATTTGCGTCAAGCTCCGGATCAGGCCGTCGACTTTACCGACCAGTTTAGCGAGAGGAATACGCGACCTCGGCGTAATACGCTCGAACGCCGGCGCAGGCGTCAGTTCCAAGGCCACGCCGGTAAACAGGGTGTTGACTTCGGCTATAGCCAGCTCCCTTTCGCCCTTGGCCGGGTCGTGGACCAGCACCCGGCCGCGCCCCACTTTTTTTAGCACGACAAAATGGCTCATTTGCCAATGCAAAATACAAGGGAGACTGAGTTGGTCGAGTTCCGCCAATTCCAGGCGTAGCGGTCTGCATGAAAATCCCAATGCCGCGCCGATACCGACCAAATCCATCAACGTGGAGCCGCGTAGCGACACCGCATACTTGGCGCGTAAGTCGCTCATGCTGTGTGCGGCACAGTGGCAGGCGGCGACATAGCCTACGCAGGCCAAGCCGCATTCGGCCGCGGTGGTTTGCAAGTACGACGAATGGTGCGAGTGCTTAAGGTGCTTCATTGTTGGTATCGACAAACACTTCCAGCAACTGATCGGGATTGATGTGGCGGGCAATCGCCGTATTCACTTGGGCCAGCGTCAAGGTTTCAACGCGGGCATTGATGTCGGCGTAGTAGCGCATGTCGCGCCGTAAGCGTAATAGCAGATTCAGCTTGCCGAACAGCTTGTCATGATCCAGCTTGCTCAGATCGTTGCGATGGCGCCAGTTCTCTTTTGCACTGTCGAATTCCGTAGCGCTGAGGCCGTCTTTAACCAGCAGCGCCAGTTCCTCGTGCACGGCTTTGGAGAGTTGTTGCCGCAGGGCCGGCGCATAGGTCGCGCTGATGGTCAGGGTGGCGCGCGGTTCGAAGGCGGAAGCGCTGATCTTGCTGGCCACGCCGTAGGAAATGCCTTCTTGTTGACGCAGGCGGCGACCGAGGCGGGATTGAAGCGCATCCTCGCCCAACGCGACATTCGCCAGCATTAAAGCCAGGGTGTCCGTCTCGTCCGCTTGCAACGGCTGTCTAAGCTGTGCCGTGTAAGTGCCGTGCGCGCCATCGGCTACGGTCATGACATGCCGGCCGGGCGCCAATGCGGCGTAAGGCAGGGGCGGCCGCTGGTAGACCTGCTTGCTGCGCCAGGGACCTAAAAGGCTTTCCAACTGCCGGCGCGTCGCGTTGGCATCAAACTCACCGGACAGCAGCAACTCCCCATTCGCGCCGTAATAATCGGCGTGGAAGGCTTTTACATCGTTCAATTCGATGCGCTCCAACGCGGCGAGCGCTTCCTCCATGCCGGGCTCGCGGCGGATGTCGCCGATAGGGTATGGGCTGGTGAGTGCGGTCACGGCTTGTTCTGCGACGACTTGCGGTTTTGTGCCCAGGCCTTGGTAGGCGACGCGCAATTGATTGCCGATTTCCTTGAATCCCTGCTCCGGCAGTGCCGGATGACGAAGAACATCAATTAGAACGTCCAGAAATTCCGGTAACGATTTCGCGGGCAGATCGAAGCGAATCGCCAAGCGGTCCTCCATCGGCGTCATCGACAAGTGGGCATCCAAACCCACCAAGCGATCAAACAGTTGTTGTCGATCTAAACTGGCCGAACCGTGCGCCAACAGGCTGCCGGTAAGGTCCGCCAGCATACGTTTGCCAAGCATGCTGTCCGCCGTGCCCATACGCACATTCCACTGACCCTGCACGCGACCGGTCGGTATGGGCTTGGGCCAGAGCGCAACCGCCAGCGACTCGTTAATGCTAAAGCGCTCGATTTGCGCATCTATAGCCGCCGCCGTCGCATCGTTAGCCGCCAGGGTCACGGTTTCCGGCAGGTGCGCAGGCGTGGACGCGGGGGATGGTTCGGCGCTTGTCGCTTGCGGTACGAGGGATTCTTTCCGCGCCGTGACACTTGTCGCATGTCGACTGCTCATCAACTGGGCAACCGGGAGACCTTGCTGGAAAAGCGTTTTGGCGGTTTGTTGAATCTCCGGCAATGACATTTCTTGGGCCGCGTCGATGCTCTCGAACCACAGCCGCCAGTCGCCGAGGGAGGCAAATTCAGCCAAACGGTAGCCAAATGCGGCGGCTTGAGTTTGCACATGTAAAGCTTCGTTGCGTATCAAGTTTTTAGTACGTTCCAGTTCTTTTTCAGTGAACACGGTATCGCCCAGCGAATGCACTTGTTCTGCTAAGGTGTGTTGGAGTTGTTCCAACGCTTCGTTATCGGCTGACAGCGGCAGCGCGGTTACTTCGAATGCACCCCCATTGCGCAATAGCAAGGGCATAGCCGAGACAGAGGCTGCCTGTCCGGTGCTAACCAGCGACTCATGTAAGCGACTGGCGGGTGAACCGGCCAGCAAGCCGCTCAGTAGGCCCATCGCCGCTACATGCTTGGCATCGAACGAATGGGGTAACGGATAAAATAACGACGCGGAAGCAACATCGTCGTCGCCGCGAAAACTCGTTTGCGGGTCGCCGCTCTCCTGTCCGGACGCCGCCTGGAATGCCGGTGGCTGCCCAATTTTTGGCGATTTAATCTCACCAAAATGAGTTGCCAATTGCTTCCAGGTTTCGTCAACGTCAAATCGACCGGTAATGATCAACAGCGCATTGTCGGGACGATAGTGTGTCCGATAGAAAGCCTGGGCGTCGTCGATGGCGATACCGCGTAATTCGGTTTCGTTACCTATCGGCGGGCGTACATAGGGGGCAAAGCGAGTAACAACCGGCAGTATTTGTTGCGCTAATTTTTGCCGATGATTGCTATCGCCAAGCTCCTTTTCCCGCAATACTACGGGTAACTCCCTGGCAATATCCGTTTCCGTAATCGCCAGTTTATGCATGCGCAAGGCTTCTTGTTGCAGCAGCCAGTTCAGCGTGGGCTGGTCGCTGGAAAAGGCCGTGTGGTAGATAGTGCGGTCGAAATTGGTATTGCCGTTATAGGCAATGTTGCGGCGCGCCAGCTCGCTGACCAGCGAATGATTGTCCGGCGTCGTCGGCGCGTTAAACAGCAAATGCTCCAGCAAATGTGCGAGGCCCGACTTTCCCTCGGGATCGGCGAGCGAACCGCTGAAATACACCAGCGTCACTGCCGTCTGCTCGGCCTTACTATCGGGAACCAACAAGGCCCGGAAACCGTTCTCGAATCGCCGTTCGATCGCGCCGTATTTCTCGGCGGCGGCGCTGTTTGTATTATTTTCCGTGGCGTGCCCGCTACCAACGTTGACGAGAGTTAGTATTAAACATGCTATTAAGGTCGAGCGGGTAGGGTTCATGGGTAAGATTCCTTTCTAGGGTTGGATAAATGGATTAAGCGCTCATCAATTTTGGAAAGTGCGCGGGCATGAGAACTAAAAATTCGTCAGATTTTGTTTCTATAATCGGACGGAACTAAAAAACTCAATTTTTGAAATAAGACCATGCAACTAAGAGAATTGCCGTGGAATTAAGCGCATGAAGCAAAAACTGCATTCTGTTAATTTTGTCTTCGGACTTGCCCAAGGTATTTTTAACTAACATCTCTAAAGAAATACAGAGTGCCATCACAGCAAAATATAAGCTAACAATTAGGTAAATCATTTTATTAACCCTAAAACGATAAATCGTATATTCCTGGTCGTTTCGAATGGAGAAGCGATTCCGAGGAATGGAGGTCTCAATTTCGTCCGATTAAGTTTTACTAATCCGGTCTACGGTTTTTTCCGAGATGTTCAATAGATATTTCGTCGAAACGGTTTATTTGATGGCCAAAATCTCCGATAAATAACAGAGATAATGCTCAGTAATAAAAACATCCCCGAGATCAGAACAATATTGTCATGCAGTGCTTTATCTTGTGTCACTAACTCTGAAGCCGCGCCGGCACAAATAAATCCCGTCACTAAGTAAGTGGTTATATCGCGTCGATACGCAAATTCGGCGGTTTGTCTTCCCGAGAATAGTTTTTCGATGTGATTTTGGTTTTTTTTAAAATAAAAAAAACCTGCCAGAAATGTTGAACATAAAGCGATGTACAATACAATCGAGTGCTCACCGTCGAGATGAGAGGCGATATCCGAAGTTGCCTTTGGAAACACGAATATTAATACCGCAAGCGTCGATAATAGGGCGAAAACCGACGCGATGATAATCAGAAACGGGTTATATCTCATGAGTAGTACCGATAGATTAATTTAATACTGCACCGGTAAGAAAGACTCAAAATGGTGAGAGAGTCTTTCTTTGGTGCCCCTTTGTCGAATACATTAACTACCGTCCCCATCCTCTCCGCCTAGCAAATTACTCAATACGCTTTGAATCGGCGTGTGTTGGTTCAGATATTCACCAATAGTCCAGCCCGCTAGTCCGGCAGCGGTTACTGCGGAAGCGGCCACGCCAAAATATCCGGCAGCGGCGATTTGCTGTGCTGTTGTCAACCCGGCCCATTGCGCCATGCCCATACCCACACCGGCACCCAAAGCGCCGGCAATTGCTAGAGTATCTGCTTCCGATAAGCCGCCACCAACGAGTACCATTTCAGTAATTGTCAATTCACGCATATTGCTCTCCTTAGATATATTTGGACTGCATTGAAATATAAGTTTAAAAATAGGTTTTTCTACGTAGCTATGAATGGTGAAGTATATTTTTCAAATTACGTTTTCATAATTTGGTATACGCTTCATGTAAAAATGCAGATTTCTATATCAGTAGTCTACCTACCGTTCCTAATATAAAAATATAAATAAATATCCATTCAATGCGATTTAAAGTCTTCATCGTCTTTCGTTTCCTGTATAAGTCGGTAACATCATTGATTGGCTGTGTTAATTCATAGGAATGAAAAATTGAAAACCAAAGAATTAAGCCTGAACTCGCTAATTGTAAAAACTCAAAAAATTCCCCCCTAGAAACAGCTTGTATGGCCATAATGACACTGAATATAGCGAGAAACCTGATGGTCGTAACAGCAAAAAAAAATTTTTTACAGGTAAATCGGCTCGAATTGTCATTCACCATCGCCATCTTCTCCAAGCTGTGCGTTTGTGATATTGCTTGTGTGAAGTGCATTTACGACCTTGTCTAAATTTTGTGCAATGAACTTTTGAATATCGGTGTTTTCGTTCAATATTTCACCTAAGGTATATCCTATCTTAAAAGCAACTCCTAAATATCCCAATCCCTTAAACGTTGTAAGCGCTATTCTGGCATCCATAAATGGATGAATTTCAGATGGGGGAATAAAACCACCGCCGACAACAGACATTTCAGTAATAGTCAATTCGCGCATATTGCTCTCCATTTTTATGATATATAGATTACAGGTTTTATTTTTAGTGAAAAAAATATGAAAAAATCGGTAACCCCCTAAAATTAATTTTTATAATATAGTCTGGAACCAAAGTAAATAAACTCATAAGTTATACAAGCGGTTAGAATAATTGCTAAAGCAGTTCTTTTTCCTTTTGTTAAATGTGGTGTTGGCTTTGCAAATATGTGTATTGACAAAATTGCGCAAATCGCCGCCAATGAGAGGCCAAACATTGGCAAATAGATTTGATTAATTGGTGTCATAATAAAATCCAGTTTAAGGTTGACTATTATTCTCCTTGTGATCTTTGGTATGGAGATTTTAAAGTGTCATTTATTTAGCGCTCTAAAACCGCTCAATAAGGTCGAGTATCGATAATTGTTTCAACAGTTGATTCTCCTTATCGGACAATTGCTTGGTACTTTTATTAGCCGGCGAGTTATCGGCTGAACTGATGCCGGCAAGGAAGTCGGCGCTTTCGGTGTCGAGATTTATCTTGAAGCCGTTGGCTAATAAAGTTTTCTGATCGTTGGATATGGGTAGGAACGAGTTTATTCGAATTTTATTGCCCAGAAGGGCGGTGTTATCCGATATGCCGGTTGGAGACAAACTGCCAATATTAAATCGCGATTTAACTCTTTGTTGTTCAGTAAAAGCGATGAAAAAATTATGGAGATTTTCCGGTTCGGCTAGCGTGCTTTGTAACAGCGGGATATAACCTTCAATAAGGTCCGTCGTATTGAGATAAGGGTTGATAGACCCCCGGCTTTCAATCCGGTCCGGCAGTTGATTGCCGCATAGCCAAAGCAGGTAGTCCAATAATTTAGGCGGGAAGGTGCCTATGGCGATATGAAACGTCTCGTCGCCGGCGATAGGCAGGGCCTCGTGCCACCAGCCTCTTGGGATATACAGCAAATCCCCGGCCGCCAATACCGTATCCAGCACCGGTTCCGCCGGGCATTCCGCTTTATGGTTTAGGCTGGTTTGATGGTTTAAAGGCAATTCGAATGTGGGTTGATAGAGGCGCCATCTTTTGCGTCCGATCAGTTGCAAAGCGAACACATCGTGAGTATCCCAATGTTTGCCGAACGAACCGTCGCCGCCGAATGCCGCATAGGCATTGGCGTTGGTCTTTTCGCCGACGAATTGCGCCACGTCCATGCAATAGTCGTTAATTTCCGGGAGGTAGAGCTGTAGTTTGTTTAATACCAAGGTCGCACCGTCCGTTAAATAGCGGTACAAAACGTCTTTGACGATACGTGTGCGTTGTTCGCCCAGTTCCCAATAGCGCTCGGTATAGCGGCTCGGATCGACCGGTCCGTCTTTAAATAATTTAATCTGCGTATTGGCGTTTTCCATGGCGTAAAGCGCCTGGTCGATATGCTTCCAGTTTAAATTGTTCTCGGACAGTACTTGGCGCTTCAGCCACCACCGGCTTTGGTAATGCGCCTCGAGAAATTGTGTTCTATCGATGCCGAAATGTATCAGTGACATAGCGTTCCCTAGTTATATTTGGTTAATCCGTAAAGCGGTTCGATCATCCACTCAATTAAGCGCCGCGTATCTTGTTCGATGTCCGCCTCCACGATCATGCCGGATACCAGCCTTTTCGGTTCGCCGTACACCGAGGCAAACTGCGAATCCAGTTTTACGGTGACGCGGTAATAATCGTCCGGTGGGGAATTGGCGAATAAATTCGGTAAGGTCTTCGATGAAACCGGATTTTTCGAGACGGTTGCGACCGTTCCGGAATACTGGCCGAACTTTTGATAAGGGTAGGCTTGGTAACGCAAGCGTACTTTCTGGCCGGATTCGACAAAGCCGATGCCGCGCGTGGTCACGTACAATTGCGCGGTCAGTTCCGCACCATCGCCAAGCAAGGTTGCCAAAGCATCCTTATCCGAAATTTGGCCGGGGTGCACGCTAATACCGGTGACCATGCCGTCAATCGGGGCGACGATAGCCAATTGGCTTTGAATATGGGTTTCCTGGATTTTTTGGCGGAGTATGCTTAAGTCTTGGTCGATATTGGCGATGCTGATTTGGGTTTTTTCCGGTGCGATGCGTTTTTCGTCTTCCAGCTCGAGTTTTTTCCGCGCTAATTCGTCGTAATCCCGTTTTAGATCCGCTGCCTGGGCACGCAATAGCGCCAGGTTATCCAGCTCCTCATCCAATTTGTCTTTTGCAATAAAGCCGGATGTCGCCAGACCGCGATGCTTATTCAGGCGCTGCTCCGCCAGGAGCAATCTTTCCTGATGCTGATTTATCTGTTGTTTGGCGTCGGCAATCGATACTTGTATTGCCGCCAATTGTCTGGATAGTGCCGAATTATTTTTGTCTTGCAGGGTGCTTAATTGGCGCTTTTCCCGGAGATTGGCTTCTTCTTCGGCGCGGAGTGCCGCTTCAAGCTGATCGGCGAATCGGGCTCCGCTGGCGTCCGACCGGTTTGTGAATGAAGAAAGATGGCGTTCGTCTCTTAACGTAAACAAGGTGTCTCCGGCATGAACCGTTTGACCTTCCTCAACATGAACGGCCGAAATAAGCCCAGGCGCCGGCGTGGCAATAATAATCGCACCGCCATTCGGGACCAACATACCGGCAGCGTTGGTTCGTTTGGTATAAGACGCAAAGCTGATAAATAAAATGGTTGCGGCGACCAGCGTCAACACAATCGCGAATACCAGCCACGACGACCAGGACCTTGCCAGCAGGATGTCGCCTTCCAAGCGTCCGGTCTGCGCAGCCATGGCTTCCGCGCGATAAAGATTCGTCGAGAACATGCGTCTTGCCTATCGAATTTCGATGTTTGACAGCGAAGCGTTTCGTTGGGCCGCTTAAGCGATAAATCCGGCCTTATTAATCCTATGTGCCCCGTCCGGGCTGAGCGCGTCGAGGCCTGAGCGGGTTGGCCCTTCAGTACCCTCAAGGGCATGGAGGCTAACGGTGTTTAAGGGCTGGGTTAATAACGTAGAGCTAAAAATCAGCTGTTCGATGGAATTTGCGGCTGTAGTGATAACGCCGGAAACAAAATGGCGGCTAGCGAAAAATGATACGGTCATAAGGTCCCCTGGATGAATTGATTAGCACCGTGAGGGCTGGCTAGTCAGGAGACATGGCTGGCAATACGCCTTCTGCGCGAAGGCTGAGTGGACTTTAAGGAAGTTCTCGCTCGCTGTCAACTCATATTATGCGGTAGGTCTTGTTTGCTTAGCTTTGCAGCAGCCAAGGCTTCGACTGAATAACCAATCTTGTATTTGCCCGTCTTAAAAGGTCTATCGAAGCCGAGAAGATTTAAACATTCGTCCCAGGTACTTAATCGACAATGTCGGTTAGCAAGCCTGGGATATACGCGGCCACCCGATTAACGTTCTGCGCGGGCGGGCCGTGAATTAGGCATGGTCGGTCACGCTGATCGCCTGCGGCTTGCGCTTTAACTTTGACGGTTGGCAGCGTCGTGTCGCTGCCGGTTTCGGCGGCCTATGCGGCGGGCCGACTGTGTAAAAAGAGGAGCGTCACAGCGACCAAAGGGAGCTAACTTGAGCGCAGGGTTAGGCCTTTTTGTCACCAACAATCCGTCCTGTACTGGCGACAATTGATTTACATATGACATCATAAATTTCGTCATAAAACATGATTTGATAATGCTCGCAGTCAGCAATATGGCGTGGATTAAATTGTGTTTTCCATTTTGAATCAACAATCCTGTGGATTGCTGCTTTCGTTTCCCCATTTGCTACTATTGAGCCATGGACTTCTTCACCAGCCATCGAGAAAACTTCAACTTTCTCAAGAATAATATTTTTTATATTGCGCTCTTCATATACATCTTCGGGGTTGTAATACTCGAACCCCTTGAGGATTTTTCCTTCATAAGTCCATACCACCCGCTTTAGTTCCGGGCCTCTCCCATCGTGGTGAAACTCATTTTCTAATATTGGTTCAATCATTTTTCTTCAAGGCCTAGCATGGAAGTGAGGAGTTGTCGGGGCGCGTAGCAAAGTGCGCCGTTTCGCGAACGGTGCGTTTCGCAAGCTCACCGGCAGCCTACGCCAGCGGATGTTGCGAGCAGAGGTAGGGTGGGCAAATTGCCCACCGTTCAAAGCCGCGTGGGCACAAAAAGCCGTGCCCACCCGGGCTAACGTATCGCGCTAACGCATAAAATGAGCCGCAATAAAGCCGCGTAGCGATTTTTGGTGGTTGTTAGGAATCAATCATCTTTATCTGCATGGTAGCGGCCGGAACAGTAGTAACACCTTGCTTCGAAACTTTCGTCATCCATTTTCCAGAAATCCAGTTCTCCCTTAGTGGTATGGACACCACAGATGTCGCAAACACCAGGTAGCTCGTCGCTTTCTTCGTTTTCGCAAAACGTACACCTGTACCCAGTTCCAGACTCGCTACTAAGAGCAAGGGTGTAATGCCCGCAATCAGGGCATACTAAGCGAACAGGTCGAGTATCCAGATCTGACGAATAACGTATCGGGTTTGCCTTTTCGATTGCCTCTGCGTCCCGGACAGCATTCCGAATGGAAAACTCGTATTCATCAGAGAGAATTTTGAAGGTGTCTCTTGTTTGAGCTGGAATTTTCGCTTCGATATCAACATCGCTCTGATCTTCGAGGAACTCCATTACCGAGCGGAACAGACGACCCATGGTGTTACGAACTTGCCCGACATCCATGGTGAAATTGTGATGTTCTATTTCGTTCCTCAGGCGCTTGATCCATTCAAGATCAGTTCGTAGCTCGGATGAAACCGTATCTGAGTCTTCGTTATTTATAAAGTTGACACACTCCCAAAGGCCAATTGTCTTATTTTTATCGAGTTTCTTTGAAAATGGATCTTTGTAAATCAGCAGCGGATGCTTTGAGGCAATATGATGTTTGAAAATAAGCTCAATAAAGTGAGCCATGTGAAGTACAGCAAATTTATAGGCTTTTGGCTCCCCCTCGTAACCTTCTTCAAATTTTGACAATGCTTCACCAAGGCTATCGAGTGCGTTTTCCAGAAGATCTAATTTGTGTATCGCCATGCGTTTTTGCGTCCCTATCTGCTAGTTGGTTTCCGTAAATCGCCACGCTAGTATTCAATTTTTACAAGCCCTTATTTGGTTGGAATGGGGGCTCTGAATGAATATCATCAGGTGCTAAAACTAGTAGCCGCTACTAAAGTGATCGCCGAAATTGAGTCAATTTGATAGGCGGGCTGCGACGAATCATACGGTTCGCCGCCAAGTTTATCCATTTCCCATTCCAAAATACACCATCCCTACGCCGGCACATCCGTTGGCGGTTAATCGAAGGTGCCGCCCTCCCTGGCGGCGTTGTTAACGCATTCCTCCGAACACGCTAAATCGTGTGGTGGTCCGGGAACGTCGATTGGCTGCCGTTGCCTTGGGCCTCATTGCCTCGCAGCGCCCGGTACAACTTGCCGCTGCGGAATCACCAACGGCGCATTCGGGATTTGCGGATGACTACTGATGCTGACCGGGTAAGCGAACACTTGCCGGATCAGCTCGCTGTTCAGGGTTTGCGCGGGCGTGCCGATGGCGGCGAGCCGGCCTTGGTGCAATAGAGCGATGCGGTCGGCGTACAGCGCGGCCAGATTCAGGTCGTGCAGGACCGCCAAGACCCCCGCCTGTTGTTGGTCGGCGAAGCGGCGGGCGATGGCCAGCACCGCGTGTTGGTGGGCCAGGTCCAGCGCGGAAGTGGGTTCGTCCAGCAACAGATAACGGTGTAGCGGATCTTGCGGTTCCCAGATTTGCGCCAGCACTCGCGCCAGTTGCACCCGTTGGCGTTCGCCGCCGGACAGCGTGGTGTAGATGCGTTCGGCCAGATGGCCGGTATCGGTCATCGCCAGCGCGTGTTCGGCGATGGCCCGGTTTCGCGCGGCGCTGTGGGTTTTGCGTTGCGGGCTGCGGCCCATCAAGGCCACGTCGCGCACCGTGAAGCGGAATGCCAGCCCGGAACTTTGCGGCAACACGCCGCGCAGCAAGGCCGCCTGTTGTGGCGGCCATTCCGCCAGCGGCCGGCCGTTCATCGTCACTTGGCCGGCGAAAGGCGCCAGTTCGCCGCTGATGGCCCGCAACAGACTGGATTTGCCGGCGCCGTTCGGGCCGGCCACGGCCAGTACTTCGCCGGGGCGCAGCTCCAGCGTCACGCCGTCCAGCAAGATTTTCGCGCCGGCGCGCAGGCTCAGATCGATGGCTTGCAACATGTCAATGGCCCATTAGTTTTTGGCGGAACAGCAGCCACAGAAAAAACGGACTGCCGAGCAGGCCGGTGACGATGCCAATCGGGATTTCGGCCGGCGCCGCCAAACTGCGGGCTAGGTAGTCGGCGCAGATCAACAATAAGGCGCCGAGCAGCGCCGACGCCGGCAAAAGCCAGCGATGGTCCGGACCCAATGCCAGCCGCAATAGGTGCGGCACCACCAGGCCGACGAAGCCGATCACGCCGGACAAGGCCACCGCCGCGCCGACGCCGAGCGCGACCAGGGCCACCACGCCGGTTTTGATGCGTTCGGCCGGAAAACCCAGATGGCCGGCTTCGGCTTCGCCGAGCAACAAGGCGTTCAAGGCATCGGCCAGCCACGGCAACAGCAGCAGATTGGCCAGTAAAAACGGCGCGCCGATGGCAACGCCGTCCCAACCGGCGCCGTTCAGGCTGCCCAAACTCCAGAAGGTCAAGCTGCGCAACTGGTCGTCGTCGGCCAGATATACCAGCAAGCCGGTGGCCGAGCCGGCCAGCGCGTTGATGGCGATGCCCGACAACAACAGCGAGGCCACGTCCAGCCGGTCGCCGCTGTCGGCCAGCCGGTATACCAGCCAACTGACCCCAAAACCGCCTGCGATGGCCGCGAGCGGCAATAAATAGGCGCCGAATACGCCGGCGATTGCGCCGAACAGGCTGTCGCGCAACACGATGACCGCCACCGCAGACAGCGCCGCGCCGCTGGAAACGCCGATCAAGGCCGGATCGGCCAGCGGATTGCGGAACAAGCCCTGCATCGCCGCGCCGGACGCGGCCAAGGCGCCGCCGACCAGCAAACCCAACACCAGGCGCGGCGCGCGGATCGCCAGCAACACCGCTTGCTGGTCGGCGCCGAACGGCCAGGGCAGGGCGATACCGAAGCGGTCGGCGACGATGGCGACGGCCTGGCCGGCCGAGATGGCGACCGCGCCGCTGCCCAGAGCGGCCAAGGCTACGGCGACCAGCAGCAATGCCAGCAGCCAGCACAGGCCGGCGCGACTCAAGGTCGGTTTTAGCCGAAGACGCGGTCCGGCCGTCGCCATCGCGGCATGGACGGTCATCGGCCTGCCCCTGCGTCGGCGGCAACTGCCGGTTCGCCGTGCAGTTGTTTGGCCAGTTCCAGCATCGCCTGACCGCTGTGTAAGCCAAAGCCGAGCAAGGCCAGGGTATCGACGATAAAGACTTTACGTTGCCGGCCGGCCGGGGTTTGGGCGATGCCCGGTTGTCGGTAGAACGCCTCCAGGCCGCCGATGGCGTTGGCGGCCACGTCGGTTAACAGAATCACGTGCGGCGCGGCGGCGACCATCGCCTCCGTGCCTATCGGTTTGTTGCCTTGCAGTTCGCCGGCGGCGTTGGTGGCGCCGGCCAGCGTTAACACCGCGTCGGCGGCGGTGCCGCGACCTGAGGCCAGCGGCGCGCCGTGGGCGACCGACATCAAAAACAGCACCTTGGGCTGATCGCCGCGTTGCGCGCGCCACTGCGCCAACCGCTCGAAGTCGGCTTGCACCTGACCGGCCAGTGCCTGGCCTTGCTCGGGCTTATCCAGCAAGCCGGCAATCGCGCCGATTTTGGCGGCGATGCCGGAAGCGGAATAGTCCTCGGCCAGCGTTTGAATTTGCACGCCGGCCGCGCGCAATTGTTCCAGCACCGCCGGCGGCCCGGCGTGAGCGCTGGCCAGCAGCAGGTCCGGACGCAGCGACAGCACGCCTTCGGCCGACAGCGTGCGCATATAACCGACTTGCGGCAGCGTCTTGGCTTCGGCCGGCATCAGGCTGGTGCTGTCGACGCCGACCAGGCGCTCGGCACCGCCCAGGGCGTAAACGATTTCGGTCAGCGCGCCGCCGACCGAGACGATGCGGCTCGGACCGGCGGCATGGGCCGGCGCGGGCGCCGAAAGCCAGAGGAGCGCAACGGATGCGGCTCTGACAAGTTTATGCATTAGGGATGTGGTCTGTTTCATGTTCGGGTTTTCGTTTGATTTATTAATCCGGCCCTTAAATACCCGTTCCCGTTTTCGTGGGGCGTTCGATCTAGGGCTTCGATAGGCTCAGCCCGAGCGGGATACCG
The DNA here is from genome assembly GCF_002834115.1 of Methylomonas sp. Kb3. Classification (NCBI taxonomy): domain Bacteria; kingdom Pseudomonadati; phylum Pseudomonadota; class Gammaproteobacteria; order Methylococcales; family Methylococcaceae; genus Methylomonas; species Methylomonas sp. Kb3. Next base: position 165,743 of record NZ_PIZT01000069.1, read on the forward strand.
GTAAAAATGCAGCCGGATTTTTAGTCTGCTTGGTCGTGGCCGCTTCCACGTTACGCCGGCGCTGCGGTCGGTTCGAGGGTCTGATGGCCGACGTCGTTGACGTGGCGGACCTGGTTCAAATCGTCGCCTTCTATCGAAAATGCCTTGGCAAAACCCTGCACGAAACTGCCGCGCTGCGGACAGATGCGAAACAGATGAAAGTCCTGCATGTTTTGTAACTGTTTCATGAATGCGCCGAATTTTTCCTCGAATAAGCTCATGATGTAGGCGAAAGCTTCGGACTCGCGGTCGATTTCGCCGGCCGAGCAGTGATAGGTAACCCGTTGCCGGGCGAACAAATGCGCGGCTTTGTCTTCGTCCTCGACGAACAACAGGCAAACCCGGCCGCTGTGCAACAGGTTTTGGGTGTGCGCCGACAGTTCGCTGACATACACGTAATAATGACCGTCGTGCCTCACGTAAGCGGCGTAACTGGCTTCGGGCTCCCCGGAAGCGCTGACCGTGGCCATTAGCGCGGAGGAAAATGTTTGCGGCAGGGCGGTATAGGCTGCTCTGACTTGTTCGAGATCGATGGTTTTCTGGTTCATGCGGGTTTCCTGATGTGGCGTTATCGATAAAACGTATCGGTTTATGGGGTTGGGTAGCGACGCAAAAGGCTAGGAACCTCCAGCAAGCGCCGAGGCTCGGAGCAAGTCGCGCCAAAAACCGTTTTCGCCGTTGGTGTCGTCGTAACCGCCGAAGACGGAGGCGATGGTCTGCTGGTTTTGGCCGCGCACCAGCAGGCCGGTTAAAGCGTGTTGCCGGTACCTAAGTTGGACAATGTCCGCGCCGGCCACGGCCATTTCGTTAAGGTGCAGATTAAAACGCTGATCCAGGATATTGAACCAGGGTCCGGTAATCTTCAGGTTTTGAATAGGGCCGTCGTGCAGTTGCAGGGCGCCGGGATTGCCGACCAGCACTTGTATCGGCAACATCAGTTCCGCCAGTTGCTGCATGAGCGCGCGTAGCGCCGGCATGCTGATCCGGCCGGTGACGGCAGCCTCGGAAGTGTCGGCCAGTAGCAGGCGTCGCCAGGATTCCGGCAACTCCGAGCATTGTTTAAGGTCGCCAAGCGGCGGATTAGGGCCATGCGCGGGCAATGCCGGATTGGGCGACTGATCGTCGGCCCGAAAGATGTCGACCAAGCGCCTGTACAGGCCGGCATCGGCATGTTCGGTCAAATAGATTTTGTGCACGGCCTCGCCGCCTGTGTCGAAAAATTGCAGGCTGTGGCGCGGGCCGCGATGCGATTCTTCGGTCACGGCGAAACCCGAATGCCAAATACCGACCAATAGGCACAAGGCGATATGGTGTCCGGCTATCAGAATGGCGTCGCCGCAAGGGCGTATATCCTCGTATAGCCCGGTGCTTTCATGTACCGCGAAAGCGTTGCGGGTTAAGGCCATCACCGGCCCCAGCGTGCCGACCGCGCTCAGCAGCGCGGGCCAGTGTGCCCGCAAACGGGTGACGCGGTTGCCGCAGTCGGTTGCCAGTAGTTCGGCTTCGCTGACGCCCAACGTCGCCGCGGCATCGCGAATCCGCATATGCGGGTGATCGGCGAGCAGGTCTTGCCACGCTTGTTTCAAAGTGTCCGCAATCGATAAGGGTTGTTTAGTCATGGATTTTGCCATTACGCTGAGCTCCGTTAAGTGAATGTGCTGCGAATCTCCAGGGAAGCGCACCTTAGAGGCTTTGCAACCGAGGCCCCGGCTGCAAAGCGGTTACAGGCCGGCGCTTATGCCGCCAGGCCTTTTTTACGATTTAAACCCAGCAAGCCCATGAAGCCGGCGCCGAACAGCCATACCGCCGCGGGCAGCGGCACGCTGGTTACGGGAGTGGCGGTGGGACCGATGTCGATAGCGACTTGACCCAAACTCAAGCTATGTTCGGCGCTGCCAAACGAGAACAAATAATTGCTAGCCGGTCCGGATAAATCCCAATAAGCCAGATATTGCACCAGCTCGACCGGACCGAATGAGCTTTCGTAGTTGCCATCGTAGAAAGTTTGCGTCGTAAAAGTTGGCGCTACGCCATTCAGTAGCAGGCTGGTGTAGTCCATTTGCACGCCCCAGGTCTCGAATTGCAAAGCTGCTCTTAAGGGTTGGTTGTCGGTAGCACCGCTCAGTGAGGCCGTGAAATTCTCGACGACGCTGAAGCTGTACAAATTGCCCGATCCGGCCGCGAATGTGCCGGCGTTCCAGCCGATATTGGCGTCGGTGGTGCCGGCGCTACCCACGTCCGGCGCTGCGGTGCGGATGCCGGGATAAGAGTTATCCACGAAGCTGTCCCATTCCGCATACAGCGTGCCGGCATCGCCACGGTTCCAGTTGCCCCAGCTAGCTTCGCTTGGGGTGTCGAAGCCGTAGCCGGCGGCGTAAGGGTCGGGACCATTGGTCAAGTCAGCCGAAGCGCTACCGGAAACGGCCAACAGGCCGGCGATTAAGGTCAGTTTTTGTGCAGTTTTCATGGTTGGTTTCCTATATAAATAAATTGACGCATCTCTTCACCGCGAAGACGATCCGTTGCTTTGGTCTAAAATAGCGTCCGCCGCTTCGGCCCCATGCCGGCTATCCGCGCTGGCCCATGGCCTTTGCGGTGGCGGAGATTTAAAACTCAGTGCGGCTCGCGGCATTCCGGAAGTGCGTTGCCATCGCGATTGCCGTTCGGCGTGCCTTGCACCTGAAAGTCCAGCACGTAGCGGTACTGTTTGCCGCAATGGATGATCACTTCCTTTTGCCCGCGTTTTAACAAGCGCATTTCCATCCGCAATTCGCCGAAGCCCTCGTGTTCCAGCAATTCGTCGAACAGCGTTTCCAGTTTTTTCCGGGCCTCTTTCTTGGCCCTGTAGCCCTTGGTCATCAGATTGTTCTCCGTCAAAAAGCCAGTTTTACCGTGACGCCGAGATTGCGCCCGGGACGCGAATAGCGGTCGGCCCAGTAGCGGGCGTCGGCGAAATTGCCCAGCGTGGTATGCGGATCGCCGGCGCGGGTGTTGATGTCTTCCCAGTCGATGTATTTCTTATCCAGCAGGTTGAATACCCCGACATTGAACGAGAGATGCTTGCCGGCGTTGTAGTAGGCATTGAAATCGATGACGCCGTAACCGCTGGGCAGAAATAGGGCGTCAGCCGGGGCGGTATTGGCTTGTTTGGCGCCGACCAAGGTCAGGTTTAATTCCGTGCCCCAGTCGCCGCTGGCTTGGTCGTAGCGCAGGCCGACGACGGCTTTCATAGGGCTGATTTGTCTTAGGGCGTCGTCGTCATTGCGTTGGGTTTTTAGATTCATGCCTTCAGTAAAGGCACCGCTGAACAGCAGGCTGGCGCCCTGTAAATAGGGATTTAGCCAGTCCAGATAAAACCGGCTTTTGATTTCGATACCCTGAATGCGGATCGGGTCAGGGCTATTGATGTTTTGATAGGTGGTAAAACCCAACGGCGGACAGGCCGAGGTCGCCGGGTTGCAAATCACCGCGTTATAGATGAAGTGGTCGTAATCGTTACGAAACAGGCTTATGTCGAAACTCCCGGCAGCGCCCTGGCCGCGCAAACCCACTTCCGCGCCGACGCTGGTCTCCGGCTGAATGTTGTAATTGGGCAGGTTGGTGTATCCGCCGGTGATATTGGTAAAACCGAGATTGCTCTCGCTGAAGTTGGGGCCGCGAAAGCCATGCGCATACTGGCCGTGCACCGTGAATATCTCGTTGAGGTGCAGTAAGGCGCCAAATCTGGGTAAAAAGGCGTTGGCGTCGATGATGATGGGCATAACCGGATCGGCGCCTTCGGCAACCGCTGCCGCGGAGGCTTTATCGAACAAATAATCAGGCTTGGGCAATAAGCGGAAATATTCCCAACGACCGCCGGGGATCAGCTCGATGCGTTTATCAAACAGGCCAATACTATCCTCAAGATAAGCGCCGGCCTTGGTGACGGTGGAGCGCGGAAAGTCGCGGACCGGAAACTCGTCCGGCGTCACGGTCTTGCTGATCCGGCCTTTGGGACAAATGTTATTGGGCCGTCCGGTGCGCGGGTTAACCGAGCCGCTGACGCAGGTGTAGCTGCCGTCGCGTTGTTGGGCTATGGCGTTTTTACTGATCTGGCCGCCGTATTTCAGTGCATGCGCCGTCTCGCCTAAAACAAAGTCCTTTCCCAGTTGTAGTTCGCCGCCGAAATCGTCGTTGGCAAAATCGAAAATCCGCTCGGTGAGCGTGTTGCCGTCCACGTTGGCGGTGCGATCTTGCAAAGTAACTTGCCCGGTAGTGGATTTTTGCGTGTAAAACTTCCACAACCCAGCGTCGAATAGCGGCGTATCCAGATGCTTCAGGGTGTGATCCAGCGTCAGCCGCCAGCGCGATTGGGTATCGGTGGTGAGCATGCTGTTGACGTTGCGCAGGCTGATGTCGGCACCGCGCAGGTACAAAGCGTCAATATCGGCTCGACTGTCCAGCCATTCGCCGGTCAGGCGCAACACGTTGTCGTCGTTAAAGCGATACAGCAGTTTGGTCAGCAGATTGTAGCTGCCGTTTTCTTGCGGGCTGGGCGTGGTGCGGCGGCCGTCGGCGAAATCCGCCGTGCCTTTATTGTCGGTTTCGTTGCTTTGATTGTGGGTGAATAGCGCCATGCTTTCCCAGCCGCCCCAGGCACCCGCCAAGGTTGCGGTTTGCACGAAGCCGTTGTCGGTGGTGTTGTAGTTCAGTTTCAGGCCGGTGTAGTAATCCTTGCCGAATACGTTCAAGTAATCGCGCGGGTCTTTGGTGACAAAGTTGACGGTGCCGCCCATGGCGTCGCCGCCGTAATACGCCGATCCCGAACCACGGACGATTTCCACGGCTTTTAAGGCGTCCATGTCCACCGCATTACGGTTGGCGCTGGCAAACGAGCCGATGCGGAAGGCTTCCGGCAGGCGCACGCCGTCGATCTGCATCAACACCCGGTTGCCGCCCAGGCCGCGTATGGTAAAGCCGCTGGCGCCGAAGCGCTGGGGGTCGTTGCCGACGTTCACACCGGGTTCGTAGCGGATCAAATCCTTGATATTGCGCACCATGCGTTGTTCGATGGTTGCTGCATCAATTGCCGACTCGGTACCGGGAACGGCTTTTGCCGGAGGATTGCCGTTTTTGGCTTTTACCGTAACGATTGCCAGTTCCACGTCCTCGGTTTCCTCGATATTACCTAGCGTGGCATCGTCGGCGGCGCTGGCGGTCATCGCGCTCATCAGTAACAGCAGGGCGTAAACGATCGGTCCGGCGAGCGGACGGAAACGGCTGATTTTCGATGTGATACAAACGGAGCGACGACCGGCTGAGCCACACAACAGGCAAGGACAGTAGTCCGCGCGGGGCGTGGCCGACCAAGGTCGAGCGCTTAAAGATAAAGGCATAGCGATTCCAACAGGCAGTGCAGTCTCAAATGCTGGCTGCCTGGCGCGAATGGCTAGGTGGCTGTTTTGTTTGGTTTTGTAATCGCGGTTGAAGCCGCTTTTACGGATAGGGTTCTTAAATTTAACGGGCTATTTACGGCCGGTTTCGGGGTGTCTGACGGCTAGGCCTCCCGCGCTTTGTTCGCCATTACAAATCGGCAATCCTTGCCTTGCCTAGGTCAGACACCCCGAAACCGGCCGATATTTTTCCCGAGTTTGGTTTTGGCTTGCCGCTGTCGGCGGGAACACCAAGACTTGCTTACATCACTTTTTTTCAGGCTCGGAAACGAAACCGATTTTACTGACCCCGGCCTTGGCCGCATCCGCCAGCGTTTCGGCGACGAAGTGGTACGGCACGTTTTGATCGGCGCGGATATGCAGTTCCGGCTGCTGCGGCGCTTGGGCGATGTCCGCCAGGCGCTGATTCAAGACGGTACGGTCGATTTGTTCCTGGTTCCAGAAAAATTTCCCCTCGCCATCTACCGACAGCGCCACCGGGTCGTCGCTGGGTTGTTGCGGTACGCTGCTGGCCTTGGGTAGGTCGATTTTCACCGCATGGGTCATCAGCGGGGCGGTGATCATGAAGATCACCAGCAGTACCAGCATTACGTCGATTAACGGAATCATGTTGATTTCGGCGACGGTGTGGCCACCGGCCTTGTTTTGATCGAAGCCGCCGAATGCCATTAGTGTTCTCCGTTGGCGTAGGCAAGTTCGACGCCGGCGATTGCGGCGGCTGGCGCGCTGGCGATGGTGGCGCCGGTGGTCAGGAACGCAAACAAATCGTGGGCGAAGCCGTCCAAGCGGGCTAACAACAAGCGATTGCTGCGCACGCAATCGTTATAGGCCAGTACCGTCGGAATTGCGACCGCCAAACCCAAACCGGTCATGATCAACGCTTCGCCGACCGGTCCGGCGATTTGATCCAAACCGCCCAATCCGCCTTGACCAATATTGACCAGGGCGTGGTAAACCCCCCAGACCGTGCCGAACAAGCCGATAAAGGGCGCGGTGCTGGCGATGGAAGCCAGCGCGGTCAAGCCCCACTCCAGTTGCGCGGTTTCCTCGTCGATGACCCTGCGCATCGAGCGGGTCAGAAACTCGGCAGTCGAGCCGGCCTGTTGCAGACCATGGCTACCGTGGCGGGCATGATGTTGCGAGGCGGCTAAGGCGTGGCGGGTCAGATTCGAGAAAGGGTCGGTTTGGGAGCCATCGGGTAGGTGTCCGGCTACCTCGCTCAGCGTATCGCTGGCCCAAAATTTTTGTAAAAACAGCTCGGCGCGACGGCGGACCTGGATGGCGTGCCAAGCTTTGACGACGATGAAATACCAGCTGGCTACCGACATAATCAGCAGTAAGCTAAACAGGAAGGCGCCGACACTGTCGGTTTGCGCCAGGAAATGGTCGAGACTTTGATTGAGTGCCATGATTTATCCTTCGAGAGAGAATGAAACGGGAACCACGACCCAGGCGGAAACCACCTGTTCGCCGCGGCGGGCGGGGACGAAACGCCATTTTTGGACGGTTTCCTGGGCGGCTTGGTCGAGGCGTTCGTAGCCGCTGGATTTACGTAGCGTGACTTGTTCGACCGCACCGTCGGTATTGACCAGTACCCGCAGCAATACCTTGCCTTGTTCGCCGAGTTGCCGCGATGCGCTGGGATAGGCCGGGGCCGGGTTGTTCAAATAATCGGCGTTCAGGTTGGGCAAGGTCATCGGCGCCGAGGCGGCCTCGCTGGTGCTGGTAGAACTGGGTGCCGGAGCAGGCGCCGCCGCAGCGGCCGTTGGTGTAGGTTCGGCGCGCGGTGGTTCCGGCGTCGGTTCGGGCGCCGCCATTGCCGCCGGCGCTTGGCTGGCGGTCGATACGAGATTCGGTTTTTTAACCGGCTTGGGCGGCGTTTTGGGTTTGCTGACGGCTTTTTCAACCGGTTGCTGGGCTTGCTGCACCGGCGGTTTGGCGGGTGCCTGCTGAGTTTGCGCGTCGCCGATCCACTGCACCATGATAGGTTGCGGCGGCGTGACGGGCTGCGGTTTCTCGCTGTTCGGCATCAGGCCGAACCAGGCCAAATGCAAGCCGAGCGCGATGAGCAAGCCCAGGCCACGTTCGTTATATTCGGCTTTTTGGATTGTGGCTATCGATTTATACGGCTCTTCGCTGGCTACGAGGCGCATGGGGGCCAGACAGGCAAGCTGGCGGAAACTGGCGGTCGGTAACATACAGGCCTCTCGATTAACTGAGCTGAAAACGATTGGCTGGCTACCCTGGGGTTGGCTGGCTGGTGTTGTCGGGTGTTGCGGTTTACTTGGTCAAAATTAGTTTGCCGTTACTGGTAATACGCAGGCGGTACTCGTCGCCTTGATGTTCGATGACAATTTCATTTTGGGTGCCGAACAATAAACGGCTATTCACCCGCTGCCTGGCTGGCGGTATTTCCGGCGGCGTGTCGGCGGTTGACGGGCTAAGTCGCACTGGGTTGGACGGATTTTTCATAGGACTAAAAATGATGACGAATAAATGCCAAACCCGCTCAATGCGCCGTTGCCGGCTGCTGGCGAGCCGCTTTTCGCTCTAATAACAGGTTGGTAACGGTTTGCCAGTGTTCCAGCAATTGCAGGTACATATCGCGGCTGGAGGCGCTATGTGCCAGTTCCGGGTGGCTTAGCAGGCGCCCCAATTGCTGCACGATGAGATGTGCCAGCTTGGGGTTGTGGTGGCCGTTGATGAATTGGGTCATTAACACGCAGGTCGCGGCATGAATTTGCGCCACATCGCGGCTTCTCGGCGCGCCGATAGAGTTGTCTTCAAACATGATGACCTCGGGTTGCATAAGTTATAAGTTAAATTGCCGCACACTGGATAACTTAGGAGGCTGTGCAGGTGCGGCAATGACAGCACGAGAGATGACTGTCGGATACAAATGATAATGATTATCATCTATATGTCAAGCAAAAGTATTTTGCTGTGGGTGGTTTGGGAATTTGTCGGGAAGCAATTGGCAGGGCCAACGGGGTGGGGAAGACGATAGAGGTGTTTTGTTTGTGGTAAATGATTTGAGAATATGACTGCAAATGGCAGCGGAAGTCGCCACCCTTGGTCAGGCTCATAGCGTGGCGTCGGCTTTTTTTAGCTCTAGGGCAGCGGTTTATAAGCCAGCAGTCCGGCCAGCGTTTCAAGGAGTTCGCTACGGGGATGATTTTTGATCCAGACCAGCGCGATTTGCCGGCTGGGCCGCTGGCGGATGGTGATATAACGAATGTCATGATCGTCCGGCTGCACGGCGACCGAAGGCATCAGCGTCACGCCCACGCCGTTTTTGACCATGAAACGCAAGGTTTCCAGGCTGGATGCCCGGAAGTCGTGCTCCACAAAGCGCGACGGATGGCATAGTTTTAGTGCCTGATCCCGCAAACAATGGCCCTCGTCCAGCAACAGCAGATTTTCTTTGGCCACCGTGTTCAGGTCAATTTCTGCCTGCTCGGCAAGGGGATGATCGGCGCACACTGCCAGGGTGAAAGGGTCTTCGAATAGGGTTCGACATTCCAAACTCGCCTGTTCGACAGGTAAGGCCAGCAAGGCAGCATCCAGCTTTTTGTCGAGCAGTAAGGCGACGAGCGCGTTGGTTTTTTCCTCGACCAGTTGCAGTTTCAGCTCGGGGTAATGCTGCTTGATGCGAAAGACGTATTCCGGTAACACGTAGCTTGCCAGTGAAGGAAAAGCCCCCAACGACAACATGTTGCGGTGCCGATCGCTGGCGTGGGCGGCGATTTGGCGAATGGAGCGGGCATCGTCAAGTATACGGCGGGCGAGCGGTAAAATTTCCCGGCAAGTGTCGGTGGTTTCCACCGCATTTTTTTCGCGCAGGAATAAATCCACGCCTAAATAATCCTCAAGTTTCTTGATCTGCGTGCTCAACGTCGGCTGGCTAATCGAACAATGCTCAGCCGCTTGGCTGAAGTTTTTCAATTCTGCTACGGCCACTAGGTAGCTTAAATCCCGCAAGTTCATCGACTGTTATCCGCTGTTGAGTTAAGTATTCCGAAAGCGCACCCGGACCGGAATCATACCAGCTCGGAAGCGCCTATTATTGACTTGGCCTATCGGTCCATCGAAGAAATCAATTTCAGTTTGCGGGCAATCTCCCGTTGAATATGTCCACCGAACCCGTTTTCTGAAGGGATAGGGTGCCGTTACAACTAAATGCCGCTACAGTTAATCCCGTGCGGTCTTTAAAACGAAAAAAACAACGGCTGGTTTTTATCTTAAATCACAACAAGGAACAGAGGTGCACCATGACAAGCAAACAAATTTTCCTGGCATCCACATTGGCGCTAGCCATATCAGCAGCGTTGACCGCCACACCGGTGCAGGCCGAGCCGGAACCGACCATGAACAGCTTCTGGTGGCCGGAGCACCTGAATCTGCAACCGTTGCGCCAGAACGCCGCCGAATCCAACCCCTTGGGCAAAGCCTTCAATTATGCCGAGCAATTCAAAACCCTGGACTTGAAAACCGTGAAAGCAGACATCGCCGGCGTGCTACATACCTCACAACCCTGGTGGCCGGCGGATTACGGCAACTACGGGCCGTTTTTCATTCGCATGGCCTGGCATAGTGCCGGCGTATATCGCATCTTCGACGGTCGCGGCGGTGCGTCCGGCGGTCAACAACGCTTTGAGCCGCTAAACAGCTGGCCGGACAACGTCAATCTGGACAAAGCCCGCCGTCTATTGTGGCCGGTCAAACAAAAGTATGGCGCCAAATTGTCCTGGGCCGACCTGATGGTGCTGGCGGGCAATGTGGCCTTGGAAGATATGGGCTTCAAGACTCTGGGTTTTGCCGGTGGTCGCGCCGATGATTGGGAAGCTGAAGTGGTCAATTGGGGCACGGAAAAGAAATTTTTGGCCGACGAGCGTCACGACGGCAAAGGTGAGCTGGCGAAACCCTTGGCGGCGGTGCAAATGGGTCTGATCTATGTCAACCCGGAAGGACCTGGCGGCAATCCGGACCCCTTGGCCGCGGCCAAACATATCCGCGAAGCATTCGGCCGGATGGCGATGAACGACGAGGAAACCGTGGCCCTGATCGCCGGCGGCCATACCTTCGGCAAGGCGCACGGTGCCCATAAACCTGACGAATGCGTGGGCAAAGAACCTGCCGCTGCCGGTATTGAAGAGCAAGGTTTGGGCTGGGCGAATAAATGCGGTGCCGGCAACGGCGTCGATACCGTCAGTAGCGGCCTGGAAGGCGCCTGGTCGACCAACCCTACGCGCTGGACCCACGATTATCTGACCTGGCTATACACCTTCGAGTGGCAACAAAGCAAAAGTCCGGCCGGTGCCACGCAATGGATACCTAAAGACGGCAAAGGCGATAACTTTGTACCGGACGCACACGACCAGAGCAAACGCCATCCGCCGATCATGTTTACTACCGATATTGCTTTGAAAATGGACCCGGATTACCAAAAAATTTCCAAACGCTTTTTGGATAATCCAAAAGAATTCGAGGCGGCCTTCGCCAAGGCCTGGTTCAAGCTGACCCACCGCGACATGGGGCCCAAAGCCCGCTATATCGGTGCGGAAGTACCGGCCGAAGACTTCGTCTGGCAGGACCCTATTCCCAAAGTTGATCACAAATTGATTGACGCCAAGGATGCCGGCAAATTGAAATCAGCCATCTTGGCTGCGGATCTGACGATTCCCGAGTTGGTGAAAACGGCCTGGGCCTCGGCAGTCACGTTCCGTGGCACCGACATGCGCGGCGGAGCCAATGGTGCGCGGATTCGGTTAGCACCGCAAAAAGACTGGGAGGTCAATGATCCCGCCGAACTGGGCAAAGTGCTGGCAAAACTGGAAGCCGTCCAAACCGAATTCAACCGCTCCTTGAAAGGCGGCAAAAAAGTGTCGCTGGCCGATGTGATCGTGCTGGGCGGTTCGGCAGCGGTGGAGGAGGCGGCCAAAAAAGCCGGTTATAAGGTGCAAGTGCCGTTCAAACCGGGGCGGATGGATGCGGCGCAAGAGCAAACCGACGTCAATTCTGTCGCGGTGCTGGAGCCCAAAGCTGACGGTTTCCGAAATTACTTTGGCAAAGATAATGCGCATTCGCCTGCGGAAATGCTAGTCGAACGCGCGAATTTTCTGACCTTGAGCGTGCCGGAAATGACGGTGTTGGTGGGCGGCATGCGGGCTTTGGATGCGAACGCCGGCCATGCCAAACACGGGGTGTTCACCAGTCGTCCGGGCACGCTCAGTAACGATTTCTTCGTTAATCTGCTCGATATGTCCACGAAATGGACCAAGTCAGCTACTGAAGGCATTTACGAAGGACGGGACCGGGCCAGCGATCAAGTTAAATGGACTGCCACACCAGTGGATTTGATCTTCGGTTCCCACTCCGAGCTACGGGCGGTAGCGGAAGTCTATGCCTCGGCAGACGGCAAGGAAAAGTTCGTGCAGGATTTTGCCAATGCCTGGGCCAAAGTGATGGATTTGGATCGATTCGATAAGCGCTGAGCTTGGCTTGCAAGGTATCCAATTTGGCCGAACTTGGGTCAAGTTGGCTGCCTTGCGCAAAAAATGCCTTTCATCGTCAACTTATTAACCCGGTCCTAGTTGTCACGGGTATGCTGTTTGGGCTGAGCCCTTCAAAGCCGTGGCTGCTGTGTTCTTCGATGGGGGGAACGGTTTTCTGCGTCGGGTTAATACCAGGCTGGTGGCAACCCGCAAACACCTCGGCTTGTGCCAAGTGGTGCCAGGGTCCCTCACAGAGAAAAGTCAAAAAAAGGGCAGTTCGAAGACTGCCCAAAGGGGGAGAACTCAAGGTGAATCAAATCCAGTCGGAATCGTCGCTGTCGTCCGGCACGCTGTAATCTGCGTCGCTAAGTGAAAAATCGTCACTATTATCCAAGTTGGCTTGCTGGATGGCATCGTCGCCGTAATAGTTGTTGACTACTGTCTGTTCCTGAAGGCCGCTGTGTTCGCCCATTGCTTGCTGGCCCCAGGCGCTGGAGCCGTGATGACCCATTAGACTTTCGATGCCTTGGAACAAAAACGAACCGGCGACGACGCCCGCTGCCGTGGTTGCGACATTACCTAAAAAACTACCGCCACCACCACCGAAGAAGCCGGGCGCTTGCGCGGGAGCGGCGCCGCGCGGCATTTGATAATTACCGGCACCGGGCACCGCTCCGCTATTGTTGGCAGGTTGAGCCCACGGATCGTTGCCCAGGAACCCGCCACGTTGTGGGTTTGCACCGGCTTGCAATTGATTTTGCAACTCGGCGATTTGTGCTTTAGCCGCAGTCAAAGCTTGATCCTGCAACAAGGCGCGTTGCACCAGCAGATAAGCGGCATCGGGTTGTTTGGCCACCGCATCTCTAATCAACGCTTCGGCTTCGGCATCTTTTTGGGTGAGCTTTACTTCGTTCAGTTGATTCAGAAACTGGCTGAGCTGGTTGCGTTCCTGTGAATTCATTCAATAACTCCTATCGTGAAGATATAACCCGGCTAAACGCCGGCATGGGCAAAGACTGCAAAATCGCTGCAAAGTTTCTTTAACAGTTGGGTGTGGTTTAGGAAGTTTCAATAGTCCGGGTGAAATAGTTGATGGCGTAAATTGCTTCTTTCTAGCAGCAAAGGGCAACGTATTCAATCACTGCCGGTCCTGTTCCAACGGCGCGATAGACTATGCTTCGGCGCCTGGTGCTGCAATTGCTGCTTTATCTTTGGCATTGCAAATTTCGGAATATGGGTTCTCGCACTTTCCGGGAAAGGGTCGGGGGTAGGGCATCATAAAACCAAAATTGTAAGGGCGGTTACTAGGGCTCGGTTAAAGCAGCCAGCCAAAAACAGCATTGCCTGTTAGTCCGGTTAGCGTACAATCCAGAGTGCTTCGCTAGTCGTTTCAAACCCACTTCAGTCGTTAGTTAGTAGCCGGCCGCTAAATCATACGTGATCAGTAACCCGAACAAACAAGCAGCAATTCAAGCGGCACAGCTTCGGCAACTGTTTGCAGCAAGCAATGTGTCATTGATCAGCAGTACGCTACTGGCGGCTATTTTGGCTTATATGCAGCGCGACATGATTGCGGCTCATGTGGTGCTCAGTTGGTTGACGCTGATTGTGTTGGTGGCGGTTTCCCGCACTTTGCTGGTCAAGGCTTATCGGTCCGCCGCGCCGGAAGTGGGCGAAAGCACTCGGTTCTGGATGAAAAGGTTTCGGATTGGGGTGCTGGCCGTGGGCTTGGTGTGGGGAGCGGCCGGTTTTCTGATGTTTCCGGCCAACAGTTCGCAGCACCAACTCTTTTTGGTTTTCATGCTGGCAGGCTTGTCTGCCGGCGGCGTGGTGGCTTTTTCCGCCGATCTGCTTAGTGCGGTGCTATTTTCTTTGAGCTCGCTACTGCCCATCATTGTCCGCTTGTTCATGTCCGGTAATGGATTGTTTGTGGCGATGAGCGTGGCAGGGTTTTTATACCTGTGCTTCATGGTGATCAGCTTGCGGCGTATCAATCGAAGCATCACCGAGAATATTGTGTTGCATCTCGACGCCGCGGAAAGAGAAGAGGCCATGCGTATCAGCGAGCAGCGCTATCGCTTGTTGCTGAAACATTCGCCCATCGGAATTTTTCATTACGACACCGACCTGATCGTCACTTACTGCAACGAACCGTTTGCCGCTATTTTGCAGAATACCGTCGATAACGTCGTCGGATTGGATATTAAGGGTTTTAACGACGGTTCACTACTTGCCGCTTTGCATCAGGCGTTGAACGGTGAAAAGGTGAGTTATGAAGGCAATTTCAGGCCGGCGCCGGATGCCGCCGGCATAGTGATAGACATGAGCTGCGCGCCGTCCCGCGACGGCGCCGGCAAGATTGTTGGCGGTATTGCGATTATTCGGGACATCAGCGAGCGTAAACAGGCGGAAGAAATGCTGCGTATCAGCGCCATCGCCTTCGAATCGCAGGCGGCGATGATCGTCACCTCCCCGGACGCGATAATCCTGCGGGTGAATCGAGCCTTTACCGCGCTGACCGGCTACGAAGCGCAAGAAGTAATGGGGCAAACGCCGCAGATGCTCAACTCCGGTCGGCACGACAAGGGATTTTTTACCGCCATGTGGACTTCATTACAGGAAACCGGCCACTGGCAAGGTGAAATCTGGAATCGGCATAAAAATGGCCTGATTGTTGCGCAATGGCTGACCATTGCCGCCGTAGTCGCGCCCGATGGCCGCATTACCCATTACGTCGGTACATTTTCGGATATTACCGAGAATAAGGACGCGGTGGCGGAAATCCACCGATTGGCCTATTACGATCCTTTAACCCATTTGCCTAACCGGCGTTTGCTGCAAGACCGCTTGGGCCAGGAGTTGGTTGCCGGCGCCCGCAACGGCTTGTATGGCGCCATCCTGTTCTTGGACCTGGATAACTTCAAGACGCTTAACGACACGCGCGGCCATGAGGCCGGTGACCAATTATTGATAGAGGTGGCGCGGCGTTTACGTACTAGCGTGCGCGAATGCGACATCGTCGGCCGTCTGGGTGGGGATGAGTTTTTGGTGTTGCTCTCAGATTTGAGCGCCGATGTCGAGCTTGCCGCCATGCAAACCAAGCAAGTCGGCGAAAAATTGCTGGATGCGTTGGCTCATCCTTATGACATAAACGGCTATGAGTTCCATTGTTCGGCCAGTATCGGCATTCGCTTGTACCGTGATCACGAGCTTGCGGAGGAGCTACTCCGGCACGCCGATCTTGCTATGTATCAAGCCAAAATGGCCGGGCGTAATACTGTGCGTTTCTTCGACCCGAGCATGCAGGCATTGGCCACGGCTCGCGCCGATTTGGAAAAAGATTTGCGCCTTGCGCTGTCTCAAAATCAGTTCAAGCTGTATTTTCAAGCGCAGATCTACCGAAACCACCAAGTAGTGGGCGCCGAGGCGCTGTTGCGTTGGCAGCATCCGCAACGCGGCTTGGTGTCGCCGTTGGAGTTTATTGCCTTGGCGGAAAAAACCAGTTTGATTTTGCCGATTGGCCAATGCGTGTTGGAAGCCGCCTGCACGCAACTGAAGCAGTGGGAGCAGCATGCGCGTTCGCGGCAATTTCGGCTAGCCGTTAATGTCAGTGCGCGCCAGTTTAGAGCGGCGGATTTTGTCGAGCAGGTGCGGCGGACGCTGGATAGCCATGGCGTTAACCCGGACTTGCTGGAACTGGAACTGACCGAAAGTCTGGTCCTTGAGAATATCAACGACACCATCTCTAAAATGCACGCGCTCCGAGAGATGGGCGTGCGCTTTTCGTTGGACGACTTTGGGACCGGATACTCGTCGTTTTCCTATCTGACGCAGTTGCCGTTCGACCAGTTAAAAATTGACCGCTCCTTTGTGCATAACATCGGTGTCAAGACCAGCGATGCGGTGATCGTGCAAACCATCATCGGCATGGCCCATAACTTGGGGATAGAGGTGATTGCCGAAGGGGTCGAAACCGATGCGCAACGTTTGTTTCTGGAACAGCACGGCTGCCACGCCTGTCAGGGATTTTTGTTCAGCAAGCCGGTGCCGATAGACGAGTTTATGGCCTGGAGCCGGCGTTTGCCCAAGTGTTAACCCAGCCTGTCAATGTAGCCGCTCCGGCTATCAGGTATGCACCTGGCCTTCAGCGGAATTGTTGGTATATTCCTGTTTACTGCCGTTTTTACTAAATTGGGTTTGCCGGGGCTCCGAATGAAATCGTCCGATACACATCCGCACAATTCCCGGCTGGCAGTCCGCGAGGCTTTGAAGGCAGCAAGCAATGACTATCACAACCGGTTAAATCAGCATAGTTTGCTGGTCGGAATCACCCAACCAGACTATTCGCTGGCTAAATACCGAAAGCTGCTGTCCGCTTACTACCATCTCTATCAGGCTTTGGAACAGCGGTTAATTGCCTTTCAGTCCTCTCAAGACTGTCAATTCGACTATTCTCAACGCCTTAAGTTGCCTTGGATTTGCCGCGATCTGGCGTTTTTGGGGATAGACCCGCTTAGGGAATACAACATGGCGCAAAACCTGCCGGCACCGCAGGTAGCCAGCATGGGTGAATATACCGGGGTTTTATACGTGATAGAGGGATCGATGTTGGGTGGACAGCTTATTTCGCGTAGCCTTGAGGCCTACCACGGTTTAAATGGCGAAGCCGGCGCTTGCTTTTTCCGCGGTTATGGTCAGAACACCGGGCCTATGTGGCAAGATTTTCTGCGGTTTGCGGAAAACCTAGCCGGTGACGATGACCAGCGTTCGGCTGCCGAGCACGCGGCCTGCCAAACTTTTCAATTTTTTATTCAAGTACTGGATGATTATGCCTATTCGTAAGTTACACGTTCTCCGCCCGGTCTAATGGATGATATTGATCAACAGGCGTTGCAACAAGCCCTGGAAAAGTGCGCGGCAGAGCCCATTCAACAAATCGGGCAGATTCAGCCGCATGGCGCCTTGTTGGTTTTAAGCGCTGATCGTCCTTACACGGTATTGCAGGCGAGCGCCAATATTAGCGAATTTTTCAGCGAATTGACCGGCGATGTTTACGGTAAACCGCTTCAGGAGTTGGTCGGCGAAAAAATTGCCGGGCAAATCGAGCAAATGTTTCAATCGGCGCAGAGTAAAAACACTGCCGCCGGGAAACTCAGCATTCCCCAGCGCCAGGGCCCTTTTGATCTACAGGCCCATGCTTATTTGAGTGACGGGCTATTTGTGCTGGAACTCGTGCCTGATCACGACGCCGACCAGGAAGGGCGATTGTCCGAATTGCTAATGGAAATGCAGGAATCATTGCTGCGATACGACGCGAATAGCGATTTCTCGCGCTATTTCGATGATGTCGCGCTGTTGGTGCGGCGGATGAGCGGCTACGATAGCGTGATGATCTATCGGTTTGACTCTAATTGGAACGGTCAAGTGATCAGCCAAAATAGCGTGGATCATGCGCCATCCTACCTTGGGTTGCACTTTCCGGCCAGTGACATTCCGCCACAAGCGCGGCGCCTTTACACGAGTAATCTGGTACGCTTGGTTGCCGATATTGATGCCGAGCCGGTGCCCATTTTACCTGGCCTCAATCCCGTAACCGAAAGGCCCTTGGATATGAGTTACTCGGCGTTGCGTTGCCTGTCGCCGATACATATCCAGTATTTGCGCAATATCGGTGTGCAGGGCTCAATGGTGATTTCTTTGCTGCAAAACGGCCGATTGTGGGGATTGATAGCTTGTCATCACTTCACGGCAAAACGTGTGTCGATTGCTCAACGCGAAGCGGTGACGTTTATAAGCCGGATGGTGTCGTCGAAATTATCCTCGATTGAGGCCTTGGAGCAGTACAACTGCGTTGCCAGCGCTAACCATGTGATCGGTGAGTTGCTGAATTATATTTTTACCGATCACGAGCAACGGGTCTTGCAAAGGTTACTACCGCCATTGATGGCGTTGCTGGATGCAACCGGGATATTAGCTGTGGTGGAAGGTAAGCGGCATGTTTACGGCGAGGTGTTGAAACCTGCAGATCTAGGGGCATTATTGCTCTGG
This sequence comes from Methylomonas sp. Kb3, assembly GCF_002834115.1. Lineage (NCBI taxonomy): Bacteria > Pseudomonadati > Pseudomonadota > Gammaproteobacteria > Methylococcales > Methylococcaceae > Methylomonas > Methylomonas sp. Kb3. Next base: position 183,756 of record NZ_PIZT01000069.1, read on the forward strand.
CTGGGCAAACAAGCCAGCGGCCAGATATTTAGTTCTGATCATCTTGCCAATGATTTTTTACCGGCAGAAAAATACCAGGAAATAGCCTCAGGGATATTGACCACACCGCTGCCCGGCGATATGCGCAATGTCATAGTTTGGTTCAGACAGGAAAAGCCGCGCACCGTAAGCTGGGCGGGCAAGGCCGAGAAAGGCTTGGTGATGGACAAAAGCGGAAACTACCAACTGACACCGCGTAAGTCATTTGAAATGTGGACGGAATTATGGCGGGGTCGCAGCGAACCTTGGTCGCCTGTACAAATTGATATTGCCCGGATGTTGGCGATGACCTTACCCGAGGGCTTGGCACAAAAAAGCCGGTTGGAGCACGCGCTGAGACAGCAACAGTTATTGGACGCGGAGCTGCGGATTGCCGCTACCGCTTTCGAGTCGCAGGAAGGCATCGTGGTTTTGGACGAGAATCGCTTGATACTGCGGGTAAACCAGGCGTTTACCCGTATTACCGGTTACCTCAGCGAGGAAGTAGTAGGCAAGAATCCGCGGGTATTGGAATTGGATTTGCAGGGTCTGGTCTATTACGAGGAGATGTGGGAAAGGGTCAATAACTCAGGGGTCTGGGAAGGTGAGATTTCTAGTAAACGCAAGGACGGTGCGGTGTTTCCCATGCATTTGGCCGTCAGTACGGTGAAAGACCCGACGGGTTGCATCAAAAATTATGTGGCCACGTTTGTAGATATTACCTCGATTAAAGCCGCTGCCGAGGAAATTGAGCGCTTGGCGTTTTATGACCCGTTGACCGGTTTGCCGAATCGCCGATTACTGCAAGATCGTTTGAAACGAGCGCTGATTGCCAGTGCGCGTAGCGGGCGGGAGGGGGCCATCCTGTTTATCGATTTGGACAATTTCAAGACCTTAAACGACACCCTCGGTCACGACATGGGTGATTTATTGTTGCAATTGGTGGCACAACGTTTGGTGGCTTGCGTGCGCGAAGGCGACACGGTTTCGCGCCTGGGCGGGGACGAATTTGTGGTGATGTTGACCGATCTGAGCGATGAAATGCTGGATGCCGGCGCGCAGACCGAAGTGATAGCGAATAAAATCCTTACTGCCTTGACGCAAACCTACCGGCTTGCCGACCACGAATATCGCAATTCGCCCAGTATCGGCGCGGTGTTATTCAACGACCATGATTCGGACATAGAAAGCTTGCTGAAACAAGCCGATATTGCCATGTACCAGGCCAAAAAAGCCGGGCGGAATACCATACGTTTCTTCGACCCTGCGATGCAGGCCAGTATCAATGCTCGGGTCAAATTGGAGGCGGATTTACACGGTGCTTTAGCGGATAAGCAATTCCAACTGTATTATCAGCCGCAAGTCTCGCAGGGTTTGGATATTATCGGTGCTGAAGTCTTAATCCGTTTTCAACATCCCGAACGCGGCTTGATTTCACCGGCTGAGTTTATACCTTTGGCCGAGGATATTGGTTTGATTGTGCCGATAGGGCGTTGGGTACTGGAAACCGTTTGCCGACAACTGAAGATTTGGGAAAGCAGCACACATACTCAACATTTGCAACTGGCTGCAAATGTCAGTGCGCGGCAGTTTAGGCAAACTGATTTCGTCGACGTGGTGCGGCAAATCATTCGAGAGAGCGATATCAATCCCAATCGCTTGAAGTTGGAGTTAACTGAAAGTCTGGTGCTCGACGATATTGATGAGACCATCCGCAAAATGCATGCGTTAAGGGAAATTGGCGTGCGTTTTTCAATGGATGATTTCGGCACCGGGAATTCCTCGTTATCTAATCTTAGAAAACTGCCTATCGATCAATTGAAGATTGATCAAAGCTTTGTAAGAGATATTTCTGTCGATCCGGACGATACCGTGATCGTCCAAACGATTATTGCCATGGCCAATAATTTGGGGTTGGACGTGATAGCCGAAGGGGTGGAAACCGAAGAGCAACGTAGTTTTCTGGAAAACCATGGCTGCCATACATTTCAAGGCTATCTCTACAGCAAACCTTTGCCGTTAGATGGTTTTGAACGCTTGTTACCCTCAGGGGGTTGAACAAGTTTAGCCCGCCGGCGGATGTGATTAGAGCTTCCTTAATGCAGGCTTCATTGATTTTGGTTTTGCGGCGAGTCCAACCATCATTCCTAAAGTCTGACCTGGCATAAGCCGGTCAAAAAATTCCCACAGCAAATACTTACCTGTAGAATCGCGGTTTTTTTGCCAAGCGATCCGGGGAGCAAAAGTCGAATGGGTAGAGCGTATCAAAACCGTAAAGTTTCCATGGCCAAGACGGCTGACGCCAAGGCCAAGGTTTACAGCAAATATGGTCGGGAAATCTATATGGCCGCCAAATCCGGTGGTATCGATCCATCCGGCAACTTGACTTTGCGGGGGTTGATCGATAGAGCCAAAAAAGACCAAGTGCCTACGCATGTCATCGAAAAAGCTCGATAAAGCCAAGGGCGGCGGCGGGGAAGATTTTGCGCCTGCCCGCTATGAAGGCTTTGGACCTGGTGGCTGCATGGTGATCGTCGATTGCTTGACCGACAATCCGAATCGCACGTTTGGCGATGTGCGGCTGTGTTTTACCAAAACCAAGTGCAAGATCGGTACGCAAGGTGCTGTCAGCCATATGTTCGATCATTCGGCAATTCTGGCGTTTAAACACAACGACGAAGATGCCGTGTTGGAAGCCCTACTCAGTGCGGATGTGGATGTGTCCGACATCGAAAACGAGGACGGCAAGTTGACCGTGTTTACCCCTCATGCCGACTACGCGAAAGCCAAGCAGGCCTTAACGGATTTGTTGGGCGAGATCGATTTTGAAGTGGATGAAATTCAGTTTATACCAAGAAGCGTGTCCCCTATCAGCGGCGACGATGTGGTGATGTTCGAAAAGTTTTTGGATATGTTGAACGACCTGGATGACGTGCAAAACGTTTTCCATGATGCCGAGTATTAAAGGCAAAACCGTTCAGTAATTTGAGATATTGCATTCAGGAACCTCAGCGTTCCTGATCCACTAAAGTGCATTGCCATTGCTTGTTTTACCGTGATAACGCGGCTATTGTTTCTTTTTGTAAAACAAACAGTATGTATTCGAGGGTATTGTTGATAAATTATATCTATCTTATAGTGTAAGCGTGTTTATTACGGAGTAACAAAAATGAATGACTTACAAAAAGATATTTTGAACGGTTTGGCTTTTATCACCGGCGTGATCGGTTTTATGTCAGGTGAATTTATTCTTTCATCGGCACTATTTGCTTCAACGACTGTTGCGAGCAACATCAACGCAAATCGGAAAAAGCGCCAGGATTAAGCTGGCTTATTATAGGGCGGTTTTATTGGCCTATATCGTTTTAGCAGGGAAATAAGGCATCGGCTTAGGCCGGGTTTTTCCGGAGTCTGCTGTCATCTTCTCGATCTTATCCTATGATCGACAGATTTAAAAATCTATCCGCTCCGGCGCCACCCGCAACACTTCCTCAATGGTGGTAATGCCGGCGGCAACTTTTTCCGCGCCACTTAGCCGCAACGGGCGCATACCTTCTCTGATCGCTTGGCGTTGCAGCAACAGTGTGTCGCAGCCTTCCACGATCAATTTTTGCAGGGTCGGCTGGTTTTCGAAAATTTCGTAGATGCCGATACGGCCGGCAAAGCCGGTATTGCGGCAGGTCTTGCAACCAACAGCTTTATAAATGTGTTTAGGGGTAGCGACTTTAAACGGCGCCACCAATGCCTGCCACTGTGCTTGGTCTACGGTTGTCGCGGTTTTGCATTGCCCACATAGCACCCTTATCAAGCGTTGCGCCATTACCCCCAAAATGGTTTGCTGAATCAGATAGCCTGGCAAGCCAAGATTTAACAAACGTGTCACCGCAGCCGGCGCACTATTGGTATGGAGGGTGGAAATCACTAAATGTCCGGTCAGCGAAGCTTGCACGGCCATTTCCGCCGTCTCCAAATCGCGAATCTCCCCGACCATAATAATGTCTGGATCTTGCCGAAGTAGGGTGCGAATCCCACTGGCGAAATCCAAGCCGATATTGGCCTGAGTCTGCATTTGATTGAAAGCCGGCTCTATTTGCTCGATGGGGTCTTCCACGGTGCATAGATTGATTTCCGAGGTGGCCAAGCGCTTCAGCGTGGAATATAAGGTAGTGGTTTTGCCGGAGCCAGTCGGGCCTGTTACCAGAATAATGCCGTGGGTCTGGCTGGTCATCCGGTTCCAAATCCCCAGCTCCTGTTTATTAAAACCGAGCTGCTCGTAATCGCGCAGCAGCACTTCCGGGTCGAAAATTCGCATCACCAGCTTCTCGCCAAACGCAGTCGGCATGGTGGAAAGTCTTAGTTCTATCTCTTTGCCGTTGCTATTTTGGGTCTTGATCCGGCCGTCTTGCGGCAGGCGTTTCTCGGCGATATTCATCCGGCCTAGAATCTTCAAGCGGCTTAAGACCGCATTCATAATCGGCATCGGTAGTTGATAAACCTTGTGCAGAATGCCGTCGATCCTGAATCGCACATTGCCTTGCTGACGGCGCGGCTCGATGTGAATATCGCTGGCGCGCTGGTCGAAGGCATATTGCAGCAACCAGTTGACCAAATTCACCACATGCTGATTGTTCACGTCCAAATCGGCGCTTTTACTCAGCTCGACCAACTGTTCGAAGTTCTGGCCTTCCGCAGTGCGGCCATCATTGTGGGTTTGCGCGCCTTTTAGCGATTTGGAAAAGTTATAAAACTCGTCCAGATAGCGTTTGATCTCGTCCGGATTGGCAAACACGCAGCGAATCTTGCCGTGGTGCATCTTCGCCAGGTCGAGTTGCCAGGCACGGATGAAGGGTTCGGCGGTGGCTACCACGATTTCATCGGCGTCGATCTTGATCGGCAAAATATTATAATTGCCGGCGTAAGCCTTGCTGAACAAGGCAGTGACCTTAGGTACGTCGATTTTCAGTGGGTCGAAATAGTAGTAAGGCATAGCCAGCTTTTTCGCCAGCCATTGGGTCAAGTCTTCTTGCGTCAACGGCGTGCCGAGCTGGCTTTGGTCGGCGAGTTCGCACTCGGCTAAGACCTTTAACGGATGCTTGTTGAGATTGATTTTGGCGGCTGCGTATTGCCGGCATTTTTCGACATCCTTGGCGGATAACATGCCGTCTTCTTCCAGCCACTTTACGATCTGGTTGATGTCCAGCTTTCTGTCTTCGGATTTGTGTTCTTCCCGCATACGCCTGGTTTGCTATGATATAAAGGTTTAGTCTAGCCAAATATGCAGGACGCTGTGTAGATTTAAAGCTTGGCGGTGGAATTTTCAGGCAGAGCATGGAACACTGCAAAAAGGCAATGTGAGACGACGACAAGAGCTATAATAGCGAATCGATTCTTTAATATGGAGTGGTTTAAGTCTTAACCCTACAATTAAAGCTTCCAGAAACAAACTACTTTCAGGATTTTTAAGCGATGTTTACCCAATTGCATCCAGGCAAGAACCGGGCACTTTTGATAGAAGTGTGTTTATTGACCAGTGCACTGCTGCTGCCCGGATGCGCGAGTACGGAAAAGCGTGACGAGCTTTCCGTTAATGAAGCGGGCCATGCTGATCCGTACGAGGGATTTAACCGGTCCATGTACGGTTTTAATATGACACTGGACAAATATTTTTTTAAGCCGGTTTCCGATGGTTATAAATTTATTACACCTGATTTCATGGAAACTGGCGTCAATAATTTCTTCACTAACTTGAAGGGTATTAACGTGGTGCTCAACGATGTCCTTCAGGGTAAATTCCAACAGAGCGCTTCGGACGCAGGACGCTTTTTAACCAATACCACCATTGGCGTGGGTGGATTAATAGACGTCGCCAGCGAGGTCGGTTTAAAAAACAATGTTGAAGATTTTGGGCAAACTTTGGCTGTGTGGGGAGTCGGGCAAGGTGCGTATTTGGTGCTGCCGGTTTTTGGGCCCACCACTATTCGCGATGGCGGCGCGGGCATCCTCGATAGAGCCGCCAACCCAGGTACCTACGTGCCGGGTACCGGTATTCTCGAGGGGATTAATGATCGGGCAAATGCCGAAGGGGCGTTGAACTTTATCAATGAGGCTGCTTTAGACCCTTATGTGTTTACTCGGGAATCCTTCCTGCAATATCGGCGCAATTTGGTCAATGACGGTAAAAGCGACAGCGCGAACTATGATCTGGATATTGATCCCACCGTTGACGCTGCGTCTGAACCCAAGCCCAGCAGCTCGGAAGTACTCAAGCCATCGCTAGACACCACCAACAAGACTGAACAGAGTGGTTCACCCTCCACTCAGCCTGCCGTCGGCGCTACTCCCGATACCAAGGCCTTCGACAACATGCTGCAATCGTTTGAAGAAGCTTCAAACAAGCTCGATAAACTGAGTAAGCACAGACGTAGAAGGTGAGTAAAGACCTGGATAAAGCCCGTTATGCGGCTTTATCCAGGCAAGCTCTTTTGACTGTTTGGTAACGTATTGGAGAAGGCCTTTTTTCCACGATGTACTAAGCAACGCCTCGGGGCAATCCAGAGGTTTGGTGTTTGAGCGAATTTGATCTAATCGGATGGTGCGGAATGAGCGGATACAGATTGCTTAGCGGTTTGCCGCTTTTTCCTGACAGCATAAAAGTAGGTCATGCCGGAAATGGTGCCGCATACCGTGGCTAATTTATCCAGAATAGGCGCGACGGTTACTATCAAAGGTTCATCGACCAGCCCCAACCAGACGCCAAAAGCGCTTAGGCCGGTCGGCGTGGCTATTGTCGCCGCGACAGCCGATAGCCCGGCAATGATGCCTGTCGCCATGGCGATATGTTCTACCCTAGTGGCAATAACTTCGTGGTTCATGTGGATTACGGGCGTAGATGGTGGACTAATCGCAACCGGGTTTCCCGGCGGCTCAGCAGAAAAATCGCCTGCATTTTAGTCAGTTTCGAGCTGCTTGTCAGCGGGAGTGGGCAGCGAATGCTGGCAAAGATTGTCGGCAATCGTTGGCGTTATCGGGCTGAGGTTTCTTTGCTGCGCTGAGTGCCGGCAATATCCGAAATTGGTGTTTGACATTCCTCTGAACCTGGAGTAATACGGTGTCCTATTGGAGTGAAACTGCATGTTCATTCCGAAACCTGCCGCCAGCCTGCGGTGTATTCAGGGAGTTTAGAACGCTATGTCTTCCCTAACTGTTTCCAGTGTTAATCAATCCGGCTTTCAACAGTTGAGCGCGCTGACGGCCAAAAGAAATGCCGACCAAGCCGAGCAAATGGCGCAAGCCTTGAGAAAACAGGCGGATGCCGTTCAAGCCCAAGCCGACCAATATGCAGCCAAAGCCCAGGCGCTCGATTCCCAAGCCAGTAAGGCCAAGGTGGACTCTGACGCCGCGCACTTAAGACTGAATCTGTCCAACGCTTTTCAAGATGCAGGCGCGCAGTTAACTAAGACTATTCAGAACGCCGAGGTAAGACCGTCTACCTATTCGCAAACCGTGGCGGGTATAACGACAACTTCTGCGGCTGATGACAACAAAGCGGTGGGGAGTTCAATAGACATCGTTGCTTAGCCTGATTACCGTTCAGTTAGATAAGCAAGAGGCCGTCAAAAAACAGTAAGCGAGGTGACATCATGTTGTCGTCAATCAATACTAACAACCTAGACAAATCCCAAAGTCTGATCCAAACCAGCATCCAGCGCCTTAGCTCCGCGAAGCGGATCAATTCGGCCGCCGACAACCCTGCCGGGTTGGCAATTGCCGATGCCATAAGCAGTCGCTTGGGAGGGCAAAACCAAGCAATCGGCAATATCGGCAAGGGTCTGTCGCTTACGGATACAGCCAGTAGCGCATTAACTCAGGTAACCGACAACCTACAACGCATTCGTGAACTGACGGTGCAAGCCGGAAACGGCTCCCTGTCGGCCGCTGATCGGCAAAGCCTTCAGGACGAGATCAATGGCTTGGGTAAAAGCATTGATGGTATCGCCGGTAACGCCCAGTTCAACGATCAAAAACTGTTGGACGGCAGTTTTTCCGGTCAATTGCAAATCGGCCCCAATCCCGGAGATACCCTTGGCTTAAGCCTCAGTAATGTATCCAGCACCGCCCTGGGTGTGTCGGGATTGGATGTATCGAGCGCTGCAAATGCGTCCAATGCGCTGGATAGCATAGACAGTGCGATTAAAAATGTCGGGAATCAGCAGAGTAACTTGGCAAGTACTGCTGCAGGCTTGAATTCAAATCTGGCGAATCTGAGCAGCAGCTATCAGAATCTGGCCGAAACCCGCAGCCGTATTCAAGACACTGACTATGCGCAAACGGCTGTTGACTTGAACAAGGGAAAGTTGCAAAACCAGGTGGCTAGCTACGCGCTCAAGCTATATCAAGACAATCAAAAAGCCGCATCGGCGTTGTTAACCGGAATCTGAACGCCGTGTGACCTGCATCTACACGTCAGGTTTTGATTGTCCGCAATCGCCTATCGCTTTTCCGCTGTTTTATCGGCGCGCTGCCGCTGCTTAGGCGGAAGGATGGGTAGCCTAGTGGGCGTGATTGCTTAGTGGCGACTCAGTAAGCGCTTACGCAGTTTCAGCGGTTTTACCAGGACAGGAAAAAGCGCGAAGCGCCGCACCAACCATTTTCTGAATTCTTCCAGCAGCAGCATGCCGAGCGCAAACGGCAAGGTAAACAGCCAAACTTTGATGTCTATCGGCGCGGTGCCGAACAGCGCGTTGCCCCAGGGCGTGTAGACAATCGTCAGAATCAACGCAATTTCTAGAGCGATGCCGGACAGGATCAGCTTATTGTCCAAGAACGATGTGGCTAACAGGCCGCGTTGCCGCTGTTTGCAAATAAACACATTGGCGATCTGCATCATGATGATAGCGGTCAGGCAGGCGGTAGTGGCTTGCAGGTAGAGCGGGTGATGGTTGGACAATATCTCGCCATAATCCCAGCCGCCGCGATGCAACACAAAAAAGAATGCAGCCATTGCCGCGAGGGCTTCCAGCAGACCCAGGAAGCCGTAAGCCCTGGCCAGCAAGCGCCAGTCGATCAGCGTTTCCTTGTAAGAGCGCGGCGGTTTGTTCATGGCGGATGCATCCGGCTTTTCCACGCCCAAGCCCAAAGCCGGCAGCATGTCGGTGCCCAAGTCAACCGCCAAAATCTGGATGATGGTCAATGGCAGCGGAATTTTGCACAACACAAAGGCCAGATAAGGGATCAGTTCCGGGATGTTGGAGCTGAGGATATAAGTGAGGAATTTGCGGATGTTGTCGAACACCGCGCGGCCTTCCTCAATGGCGGCCACGATGCTGGCAAAGTTGTCGTCCAGCAAAATCATATCGGCCGCTTCCTTAGCGACATCGGTACCGGCCTTGCCCATCGCAATGCCGATGTCGGCTTTCTTCAAGGCCGGTGCGTCGTTGACGCCGTCACCTGTCACCGCGACCACATGTTTCTTGCGCTGCAAGGCATCCACGATCAGCATTTTCTGGTCGGCGCCGACCCTGGCGAAAATAATCTCCGGCGCATCCAAGGCCACCTGCAACTGGCTGGACGTGAGTTTTTTCAGTTTATCGCCGGTAATCACCTTGGGATTTTCGGTTTTGACCAAATCGATTTGCCGGGCAATCGCCACGGCGGTATGCGGATGGTCGCCGGTAATCATGATGACTTTAATGCCGGCGATATGGCATTGAGCGATGGCATCCGCGACTTCCGGCCGCGGCGGATCTTCCAGACCGACCAGGCCGCTGAAAATCAAGGCTTGTTCCGGCTCGGCTTCGACAGGGTCCGATAGGGGCCGATAGGCAAACGCCAGCACGCGCAATCCTTGGTCTGCCAGGATTTTTAGAGCGTTTACCAGCTGTTGACGACCAGCGTCACCGAGAGGTTCTACGTTACCGTGCATCACAATGTGCCGGCACAGCGGCAGCACCATTTCCAGTGCACCTTTGCAAAACAACATTTTGCCTTGTGGTGTATTGTGAATAGTCGACAGGCGTTTGCGGTCGGTATCGAAGGGCACTTCGCCGATTTTCGGGTAATCGATGCGCATGCCTTGTTCATGTGCCATGGACACCAGTGCCACTTCCATCGGGTCGCCCAGCAAACCTTTGCCTTCCACGTGTTTCAGGCTATGGCACAAAGCCGCGTTGGCTAAAAAGGCGGTGTGATGTTGCAGGCTATCGCTGCCCAATTGCTCGGGTTGCCAATATTGATTGTCCAGAAACAGCTGCTTAACCGCCATGCGGTTTTGAGTCAGCGTACCGGTTTTGTCGGTACAGATTACCGTGGTCGAGCCCAGGGTTTCCACCGAGGGTAGGTTGCGGATCAAGGCATTACGCTTGGCCATGCGCTGGGTAGCCATCGCCAGCGACAGCGTCACGGTGGGCAGCAGACCTTCCGGGACATTGGCGACGATGATACCGATCGCAAACATAAAGTTTTCCCAAAACGTCAGGCCGATGAATTGCCCGATAAAGAAAAACACCACACCCAACAGCAGGGCCAGCAAAGCCACAAAACGGCTGAGGCGGCTTATTTGCAATTGCAGCGGCGATTGGCCTTTGACGGTGGTTTTCAGGGTATGGGCAATCTTGCCGAATTCGGTATGCATGCCGGTGGCAAACACCAGTGCCTTGCCTTCGCCGGCCACCACCGAGGTACCGGCCAATAGAATGTTGCGGCTTTGGCTGATGTCCTCGACATCCGACGCTTGCGCGTCGCGGCCCTTGGGGAGTGACTCGCCGGTGATGGTGGCGTTGTTTACCCGCAAATTAAATGCTTCCAGCAGCCGGCAATCAGCCGGCACGTTATCGCCTTCCTGAAATACCAGCAGGTCGCCCGGCACCAATTCGTCGGCAAATACCAAACTCAGCTCGCCGTCTCGGATCACTTTAACTTGATGCGGCAGCAGCTTTTGTAAGGCGGCGATTGCTTGCTCGGCTTGATGCCGTTGCCAGAATGAGAAACAGCCGTTGATCGCTATGACACCCAGCACCGCATAGCCCAAAGTGGCCATGCCCTCGCCGGGTTGCCGGGATTCCGCGAAAAAGGCCAATCCGGCTGCCAGCCATAAAATTAAGGCAAAAAAGTGCAGAAACTCTTGGGCAAACAGTAGCAAGGCCGAGGTTTTTTTCGATTCCTCGATACGGTTGAAGCCAAATTCATGTAAACGGCCTTCAATGGCGGCATCGGCGAGGCCGTTCATGCTGGAGCCTAAACTGTCCAGAGCTTCTTCGGGGCTTAGATGGTGAATTTTCATGCTCGTAATCCGATTAGCAGAATTAGGTTCGGCAGTTTAAAACGACTCGGAGTATTTCCGGTATGCGTCTCGGTGTGTCCATCAGCTTACTTGCGTTTTGGATGGCGTAGCAGGCACACTCTCTCATTTTTGGTTTGGATAGAAAAGATGAGCTTGAATTGCCGCTATTCTCTCGCGCCTTTCGCCGTCAGGTACACGACTGTGTTGGCTTTATGTGCTTTGCAAGGCTGCTTTTCGCCGCTGGCGCTGGACAGGGCAGTTGTCGAATACGACAAGGTTGCCACCGATATTTTGTCGAAACAATTGTTGCTGAACATCGGCCGGGCCCATCAGCACCAACCCATGCATTTCACCGGTGTCTCGAACATCGCCGCTACGTTTAATTTTCAATTCAATGCCGGTGCCACGCCGGCCTTTACCGGTGAAGTCGGTTCGGTGATGACGCCCGTATTTGGCGGGACGATGTCGGAAAATCCGACTATCAGCATTGTGCCTATTGAAGGCGAAGAGTTTACCCGGCGCTTGTTGACACCGTTTCAGGAAAGCAAGCTGACCATGTTGTTGCGGCAAGGCGTGGACGTGGATTTGGTGCTGCGTCTGCTTGCTGGCGAGCTGCGTCTAAACGGCGGCGAGCAGGCTGGCGTGTACTTGAACAAACCCATGGATGGTGACGGTTATAGGCTGTTCCGCCAAGCCGTGCTGCATTTGTCGTCCATTCAGGATAGCCATAAGTTGTTTGTGGAACCGTTGATATTCAATCGCAGCTGGAGTCTGCCTGCCGAATCGCTAAACGCCGAGCAATTGGCTGCTTTGCAAAAAGACTATAAAGTTGAGTTTAGCGCAGACCAAAAGCAACTGACCTTAACTAAGCGGGTGACCGGACGAATCCTATTGACCAATTACGATCCCGTAACATTGAGCAACGAAGAGCGTTTGCGTTTGCATGAAGAAGCCGATCAAGGCGCCGAGAACGATGTCAGCGTCGATATTCGAGCAGGCTATCCTGGTGGCGAGTGGCCGCTGCATGGCGTGTTTCGTTTGCGCAGTTTTCACAATGTATTGAATTTTATCGGTCAAACGATAAGCGACGATCCGGAGTATCCTGTCGATAAACATCCGCAAACGCCTTCGGTTAGAGAGAATCCTGCGCAAACCATGGCCTTGCTGGTTAGCGAAGACGAGCCGTCGTCAACCGATATTAGTGTGCGTTTCGGCGACAATTATTATGCCTTAGAGCCGGAAACCGGCTATCAATGGAATCGGGAAGGTTTTAGATTGTTATGCCAGATTTTTCAAATGACCATGACCGATTTGGCGCGCAAAGGTGCGCCGGAAATCACCATTTCCAAATAAACGGGAGACATTTTGAGCGAAACTATCGATAAAAACATGGTGATGCGCTGCGTGGCCTATCAAAAAGGCCTGGGCATCGGTGACGTTACCATCGAAGACATCAGCGAAGTGTTGCTGAAAGACGATACCTTTATCTGGTTGGGTCTACGCGAGGCGAATGCCGAGATATTGAGAAAAATTCAGCAGGAGTTTGGTTTGCACGATCTGGCGATTGAAGACGCTTGTGCTGCGCACCAGCGGCCGAAGATCGAGGAATACGGCGATTCCTTGTTTATCGTGTTGCACACGGCGGAATTGATCGAGAAAAAAGTGGAATTCGGCGAGACGCACATTTTTATGGGGCCGCGCTTTGTGGTCACCGTGCGCCATGGCGCGTCGCAGAGTTTGAGCAAGGTGCGTGAGCGTTGTCAGGCCATGCCGCACCAACTCAGCAAGGGACCGGGTTTTGCTTTGTATTCGATTATGGATTTCATCGTCGATAATTACATGGTGGCGATAGCCGGCTTGCAAGACCGTTTCGATGTGCTGGAATCCGCGATATTTCAATACCGGCCCAGCCGGCAAACCATGGAAGACTTATACGAGCTGAAGCGCGAATTATTGCTTTTGGAAGGAGCGATTAATCCGGTTATCGACATTTGCAACGAGTTGATGCGCTTTCATGTTGGCCTGATACATAAGGATGTCAGAGTATATTTCCGCGACATCGCCGATCACATCAAGCGTGTTGATCAGGCTATCCACGGTATGCGCGAGATGTTGTTGGCGGCGATGCAGGTGCATCTGACTTTCGAGACCGTGCGGCAAAACGAGGTGGTCAAACGCTTGGCCGGTTGGGGGGCGATTTTAGCGATACCGACTATGGTATTCAGTTGGTACGGCATGAACTTCCGACATATGCCGGAACTGGATTGGGCCTATAGCTATCCCTTGGTAGTGGGCAGCGTGGCGGTGTGCAGCTTGGCCTTGTATTGGCGTTTGAAGCGGGCAGGATGGTTGTGAGCTACAAACCCGCTAAGAGTTGCCCGGTTGGGTGAATATTTATACGCTTGGTTTTGTATCAGTTCCCGCTCGCCTGCAATTGCTTCAGCGTTTCCGCAACTCGTTTGGCATCCAGGGCCGGGTCTACATCGTCATCGATACGGCGTATGGTTAAGTCGGGATCGACGATAAAGGTCCAGCGTTTGGCCATGTTCAATATGGGCATTTTTACGCCGTAGGTTTCGCTGACTTTGGCGTCCGCGTCAGACAATAAGGTGAAGGTCAGTTTGTGTTGCTGATGAAATGCCAACAGATCCTGGACGTCATCCGTACTGATCCCGTATACCTCGGCATTTTGTTTGCGGATCAGTTCGATGGCGTCGCGGAAAGCGCAAGCTTGCGCAGTGCATCCGGGTGTACCGGCTTTAGGATAAAAATACAAGACTGTCCAACCTTTCCCGCGCCGAGCGGCTAAACTTACTGGGTCGCCAGCGTGCGCTTGCAGTTGAAATATCGGTGCCGATTGGCCAACTTGCAGCGGAGCCGCGTTTGCTGTCATCGAAAACGTTGGTAAGGCGAGCAGCATGAAGACCAAGAGCCTGAATGTAAGAGTGTATTTTTGCATGCATGATCTCCCTTAAGGGGCTTACGACGGTGAAATACCGAATGTTTTTGTGTTTAATTATAATCGCCAGTATGCCGCAAAAAGCCGCTTACACAATGGTGAATAGGTAATCGCAGTGATTCGTTTGGATAGGCCCGACATCCATTTTCAACAGATAAGCCCCATGGTTCGGGCGTCCGGACCGAAAGCCGGAAAACTTTAGTGTTACGGTTCACCTTATATTTCACTTATATTACTCGTGGTTTTAGGCCGGTTGTTTTTAAGTTTTTGGCCGGCTGGTGTCTATTTTGGAGTTGAATAACGGAATAAGCAAAATGACGCGACCGTATTACTTTTCCCGGTTTTCTCGAATTTTGTGGCTGAATCTGGTCATGTTTGTGATTTTCGTGATCGCATTCGCGGTTTACGTGCGCGCCGAGAAGCAAATTGATCGCGCCAACGAAATCCGCTTTGCGTCACACTTGCTGGCCGATGAATTTAGGCAATCGTCCAACGATCTCTCGCATGTGGCGCGCAGTTATGTCGCGACCGGCGATCCGGTTTATAAACACTATTTTCAAGAGATTATCGACATTCGCGACGGCAAACTGCCCAGGCCCGAAAATTATCACGACATGTATTGGGACTTGGTGATCGCCAATGCTCATCCGGCGCCGCAATCAAGCACGCAGCCGGTGGCCTTGCTGGAGTTGATGCGGCAAGCCGGGTTTTCCGAGCAGGAACTGGCGAAAATGGCCGAAGCCACGACCGATTCCGCTGCACTTATCCAAATAGAGCGCACGGCGATGGACATGGTTGATTCGAATCAGGGAATGCCCGACGGCAAATGGCATCAAGCCAATCTAATGCTGCACGATGCGACTTACCATCGAGCAAAAGCGAAAGTCATGCAATCGATCATCGACGCCTTCGAATTGATAGACCTGCGCACGCAACAGAGTGTGGTTGCCAGAGCGCGTATTGCCTTTTGGTTGCGGGTGGTGTTTGTGGTGTTCGGGGTAATGTTGCTATTGACGCTTTGGCGGGCGTATCGGACTTTACACGCAATATTGGGAGCCTCGGTCGATGAATTGCACGATCAGATCGTGCGGCTGGGTAGCGGCGATTTTTCCGCCGATATTCCGGTAAGCAAGGGCATGCGCAACAGCGTGTTGGGCTGGTTGGCGGAAACGCGGGCAAGTTTGGCAAGCGTTGAAGCCGCGCGCCGCACTGCCGAGGCAAGAAATCTGCGATTGACGCAATTGTATGCCGCGCTAAGTCAATGTAACCAAGCCATCGTGCGCTGTACCAGCGAAGCCGAATTATTCCCGCAAATGTGCCGCGACGCCGTGATATTTGGCGGCATGAAAATGGCCTGGATCGGCATGCTTGACCAAAACAGCCAAACTATTAAACCGGTTGCCTGTTATGGCATCGGCATCGAGTATCTGGATGGCATTGAAATATCAATAGACGAGAACCTGCCGACCGGGTGCGGACCAACCGGTACCGCAGTCAGAGAGGACAAACCATATTGGTGTCAGGATTTTCAACACGACCCCGCCACCGTAGCCTGGCATGCGCGTGGGGCAAAATTCGATTGGCAGGCTTCCGCGGCCTTACCCTTGCATCGAAACGGCAAGCCGGCTGGGGCGTTTATGCTGTACGGCGATCAAATCAATGTGTTTGACGATGCCGCGCGCAATCTGCTGTTGGAAATGGCCATGGACATCGATCATGCCATCGGTGGCTTCGAGCGTGAGGCCGAGCGCCAGCAAGCGCAGCAGATGGAAAGTTTGCGGGTGTTTATGCTGGAACGGCTCAACGGTAACCTGCAGTTGACGGATATTTTGCATGATGCGGTTACCGAACTGGAAATTATGTTGGCTGGTAGCATTTGTTCGATTTTGCTCGTGGATGATGAGCAATGTTTACGGCTAGGCGCGGCACCTAGTCTTCCGGATTTCTACAATCAGGCGATCGATGGGCTAAAAATTGGTGCCGGAGCGGGGTCGTGCGGCAATACCGCGTACACCGGGCAAAGAACGATTGCGGAAAATCTGGCCGAGCATCCCTTTTGGCAGCCTTTTTTGCCGCTGGCAGAACGGGCCGGTTTGGCGGCATGCTGGTCGGAGCCGGTACTCTCCGCCGGTAAAAAAGTGCTGGGTACCTTTGCGATTTATCATCGTCACCCTGCCGTTCCCAGCAAACATGAATTGCGCTTGCTGGAAATGGTGGCGCATTTCGTCGCCTTAGCTATCGAACGTAAGCAGGCTGAGGAGCACATTTATTACTTGGCCAATTACGATTCGCTCACCGGCTTGCCGAATCGCAGTCAATTGGACGATCATTTGAAATATGCATTGAGTTTGGCCAAACGGAGTAACGGCCACTTAGCTCTGATGTTTCTTGATCTCGATCATTTCAAAAATATTAACGATACCTTGGGGCATAGCGTCGGCGATGCGCTATTGGTGGAGTTAGCCAATCGGCTTTGTGCCGTGTTGCGCGAAGAAGATACCGTGACCCGTTTGGGCGGCGACGAATTTATTTTCTTGTTGCCGGGCACCGATGCCGGCGGGGCGGCGAATGTCGCGCAGAAGCTTCTTGATGCGATAGCCGAACCTTACCGGATTGAGGAATTCGATTTGACGATGAGCGCATCGATTGGCATAGCCTTGTATCCTAACGACGGCGAAGATCTGGAAAGCCTGTCTAAAAGCGCCGATGTGGCCATGTACCGAGTCAAAACCGATGGCCGGCACGGTTACCGCTTTTTTACACCGGAAATGCAAGCCCGCGCCCAGCGCAATCTACAACTGGTTAATGCCTTATCCCATGCCTTGGACCGTGAACAACTGCATGTTTATTATCAACCGCAGGCGGACATTCATAGCGGGCGCGTGATCGGTGCGGAAGCTTTGTTGCGCTGGCGGCATCCCGAGTTTGGTATGGTTTCGCCGGCCGAATTCATCCCGGTAGCGGAAGATAGCGGACTGATTTTGCCTATCGGTGAGTGGGTATTGCAAACGGCGGTGCGGCAAGCGAAAACCTGCCTTGATCAGGGGTTGTTGGGGCCTTTGATCATGGCGGTCAATCTCTCGGCTGCTCAATTTAGTCATCCGGCCTTGCCGGATTTGGTTTCGCGCATACTAGAAGAGGAAGGCTTGCCGCCTGAGTATTTGGAGTTGGAATTGACCGAAGGGGTGTCGATGCAGAATCCAGAAGCGGCTATAGCGGTGATGAATAATCTGCATGATCGCGGGATACGCATGTCTATCGACGACTTTGGTACCGGTTATTCGTCGCTGAGTTATTTGAAGAAATTTAAAGTATACAAATTAAAGATTGACCAATCTTTCGTCCGCGACATCAGTACTGATTCGGAAGATAAAGCCATCGTCAATGCGGTGATTAGTTTGGCCGCCAGCCTGGGTTTGCGGACCATAGCCGAAGGTGTGGAAACGGTTGAACAACGGGAGTTTTTGCGCGAACAGGGCTGTCAGGAAATTCAAGGCTATTTATTCGCTAAGCCGATGCCCAGTGACCAGTTTGAGCTGTTTTTGCGGCAAAGTGTTATCGAGTCCACCATAGCGATTTGAATAGCATACAAATTGACGAAAGGGTGGAGCGGGTCCATGCTTGTTTACTAAATTCGGCGGTGCTGGTGACCGGCAATGCCTTGCCTTGCATCTTGATTTTTCGCCGACTTAACGGAGTCAGCCCTTGAACGACGTCAATCCCCTTTTTAAAAATCTGCCCGATTCGCTGCCGATTTCGCCCTTGGCGGTTCTGATTCTCATCACGGTGCTGGTCGGCGCGAGCATGTCGTTTTATACCATTCCCGCCGAGTCAGAGGGGATTGTGTTGCGCTTTGGCGAATACATCGAAAAAGTTCCGTCCGGTTTGCATGCCAAACTGCCATTTGGCGTGGATAGCGTCATCACCGTGCCGACTCAGCGTCAGCAGAAGCTGGAGTTTGGCTTTGCCACGGCAGGCTTCACCAACCCGGATCAAATCAGTGACGAGCCGGCTTTGGAAAAGTCTATGGTCACCGGCGATCTGAACTCGGCGCTGGTCGAGTGGATCGTGCAATACCGGATCACCGATCCGGAAAAATATCTATTTGTGGTCCGCGACCCCGGTGTGACTTTGCGGGATATTTCCGAAGCCGTGATGCGCGAAGTGGTTGGTGATCGCACTGTCGATGAAATCATCACCATCGGCCGGCAAGAAATAGAGGAAACCGTATTGGCACGTGCGCGCCTTTTAGCCGAGCGCTATCAATTGGGGGTGTCAATTAACCAGGTACAACTGAAAAATGTGAATCCACCCGAGCCGGTACAGCCCTCGTTCAATGAAGTGAATCGTGCTCAGCAAGATAGAGAGAATGTCATCAATTTGGCTAATGGCGAATATAACAAAGCCGTGCCGCGTGCACGTGGTGAAGCGGATCAGAAAGTTCGCGCGGCGGAAGGTTATCGTTTTAAACGAATTAACGAAGCGGAAGGGGATGTCACCGCTTTCAATCAGGTGTTGGAGCAATATCTAAAAGCGCCGGACGTGACCCGCGCGCGGATTTATCTGGAAACCATGGGCGAGGTGTTGCCGCAAGCCAGCCAGCAAATTATTGTCGATGACACGGTGCAGCAAATATTGCCGATGTTGCCGTTTCCCGGTCAGGCAGCGGGAGTAGTGAAATGAATTTATCGATAAGAAACTGGCTGTTAATCGTTGTTTCGGGGTTTTTGCTATGGCAATCGGTGTTTACCGTTGATCAAACCGAGCAAGTCATCATCACCCAGTTCGGCAAACCGGTCGGCGAGCCGATTACCAGCCCTGGTTTGCATTTCAAGATCCCGTTTACCCAGCAGATCAATAGCTTCGATAAGCGTTACCTGGCCTGGGATGGGCCGATGGTGGAAATGTCCACCAAAGATAAGACCTATGTACAGGTCGATACCTTCGCCCGCTGGCGCATCACCCAGCCCATGCAATATTACTTGCGCTTGCGCGACGAACGCAGCGCGCAATCGCGTTTGGAAGATATTTTGGGTAGCGAGACCCGCACGGCGATTGCCCGCCATGAATTGATCGAAGTGGTGCGTTCGGATAAGGATCGCAAACCCTTGCAAGACGAAAGTTTGGGGCCGTTGACCGGCGAAGGCACCATAGGGGTGCTGCGGCCGATTCGGGTGGGCCGGGCGGCAATCGAAAAAGACGTATTCGATGCGGCCGCGCCGAAATTGGCGGAGTTTGGTATCGAGCTGCTGGATGTACGTTTCAAACGCATTAATTACAACCATCAAGTGTTGGAGCGTATCCATCAACGGATGATCAGCGAACGCTTGCAAATTGCCCAGCGCTTCCGCTCGGAAGGCGAAGGCGAGGCGGCCAGAATTAACGGTAATCGGGACCGGGATCTTAACGAAATCGAATCGACGGCTTACAAGCGCGTGCAAGAAATTCAAGGGGAAGCGGATGCCAAGGCCACGGAAATTTACGCTAAGGCATACGGGCAAAAGTCCGAGTCCGCCGAGTTTTACAAGTTCTTGAAGAGCATGGAAACCTATCGCAAAGTGATAGACGGCGACGCCACCATAGTATTGTCTACCAATAGCGATTTATTTGGCTTGTTGAAGCGGGTGGAGCAAAAGAATCGTTGATAGCCGCCAAAACAGCGCTGCTGTTTGTATCGCCAATAAGCAAAAATTAAGCTACGGACGGCAAACTTTATCGCAAGCAAATAATTGTTTAACAGGAGGTTTGCGATGTTAAAAACAACAACAGTCATCGTTTTGGGTTTATTGGTTTCGTCTGCTGCGTTGGCCGACCATGAGCATTGGGGGCATCATCATGGCCACCATCATCACGGGCATTATCGGCCGATGTACCGGGAAGAAGTGGTTTATTATCAACCCGCCCCGGTCGTTGAATATGTGCCGGCTCCTCGGTATTACGCGCCACCACCGCCACCGGCTTATTACGGCTACGACCAGCGTTCGCCGCAGGGCTTGTTAGGTGGGATGGTCGGTAGTGCAATGGGCTATCAGCTCGGAAATGGCGACCCGATAGCCGCCGGCATTGGTGCCGCCGCCGGGGCTTTGCTCGGTAACGGTATGTACTGAGATTGCCTGATCGGAGCGCTCAATATTCCAGTAACTTGAAAAAACTTTTCGGCGCGCCGCAAATCGGACAGTCCCAGTCGTCGGGGATGTCCTCCCAGCGGGTGCCGGGCGCAATGCCGCTATCCGGATCGCCCTTGGCTTCGTCGTAAATGTGTTCGCATTCCTGGCAATGGTATTTTTTGTAATCGCTCATTGGATTTTCCCTGGATATTAAGCGGCGCAATCGCCGAGAAATCGCGAGAAAGCAGTCGCCATTATCGGCAATATGCTTAATAAGCGGTGGTCGGCATCCAATATATGCAGACGCGCGCGATGTTCGCGGCAGAAGCGCCAGGCGTTTTCCGGTGGTACCACATCATCTTCCCAGCCGTGAAATACCTCGATATTGGCTGTTGTTGGTTTAAACTCGGTCCGCGCGTAGCCCGGCAAATAGAATGCCGGCGCGATCAAAAACAAGCCCTTCGGCTTGATGATTTCCGCCGCGACGGTCGAAACATAAGCACCCATGCTGGAGCCCACCAGCACTATCGTTTCATGTCCCGATACATCCAGCGCTAACAGCTGTTGTACCCGCCAGTCCGGATCGTTGCTGGCTTGATAATCCGGGCTGATAAATTCAAACCCTTGCCGTTTGGCGACCTCCGCCAATGCCAAGGGTTTTTCGCCCCAGGGAATACTGTCCTTGCCGTGGTTGTATATCACCAGTTTGCTCATGATTTTTTCTCGCTGTGCGAAAGCTTATTTTCTGAAAAATAAATTGGCCAGTAACGTGATCAGCACGCTGGCCACAATCATCGATGTAATCGGTATAAACACGAAGCAGTTTTTATTCTGAATCCGAATATCCCCAGGCAGCTTGCCGAACCAATTCACCAACCATGGGGCGTAATTCAGAACCAAGCCGAGCACCAGGATGGCCGAGCCGATAGTAATGAGTGCTTTACCGGGTTCCATTTTTTTCCTATGCGTTACGGAATGACTACCACTTGCGCGAAACCGCCGCCCGGCGTGCGAAAGTTGGTGGTTTGGCCTTGGTAGAGGCGGGCGCAGAGCAATTGGGTTTGGCCTTGATAGACATAGTGGCGCAAATCCAGTTTTAACTCGCCGGCATCCAGATGCCGTTCGCTGGGTTTTACCAGCGTCTGCGCTACATAATCGTGTTGCAAAATATCCTCGAAAACGCGCCGGGTCAATTTATCGCCGCGATACGCCGCTTTACTGCCATAGCCTCTGGCGGGTTTGAAAAACAGCTGCTTACGTTCCGCCCAGAACTGATCGGCATTCTGCGCATCAACCAGCATCGTGTGGGCGATACCTTCTCGCAATAGTGTTCGGGTACGCTCATCGACGCCGATTGTACGCAGAAAGTCGTCTTTGCCCAGCCAGACCAGATTTCTTTTGTCGGCATACAGCGCATGATTTCTGGGGTGCGGCGTCAGCACGGCCGCACCAGCTAAATAGGCTTCCCGTAAAGTCCGGCATTCCAGCGATTCCAAGCCAAAGTCGGTCAAGCGGTTATAAACCAGATCGATTTGCAGATCACCGTGCCAAAGTGCGCCGTCGTCATAGCGCAAGGCCTTGGGGTCGCAGACTACGGTTTTGATTTTATGTTGTTCGAACAACTGTTTAAACAACAGAAACTCCGGCCACAGGTATTGATTTTGTGGGTCTTCATCGACAATGGCAATGCTGCGCAGCGGCGCCAAGCCACGCTCCGCGCGCCACTCCCGGTAAAACATGTCGATAAATAAGGTTTCGGCTGGCTGAGTATCCTGCCCAGGCAATTTAAGTGTGCCAGGCTGCTGGTTGCCGGCGATTTCGCAACAGCTGTTTTGCGCGCGAATCAATAATGCATTAATCATCGCGCCGCCGGCATTGGAATTGATTTCGATCAGTTTTGGGCCGTCAGCGCTCAAATGAAAGTCGTAGCCTAGAAATACGCCATGAGCTTTAGTTAAAAATCGTGCCGCGTCCGGTGCGTATGTAAGTACCTGTTGTTGATACGCCGGCAGTGCAATCACCCGTTCCAGTGCAGCGATGATTGCCAATTGTTGATCCAGGCAAGCTTGATCGATAAACACCGCAGACTCGGCAAACAAATTCGGCCGTTCTTCCGCAATCATCCGATACAAATCGCCGTTTCCGTCCAGCCTGTTCAGTTCGCGACGCAGCGCTGTGCGATTTAGCGACGAGCAGCGGCAATCGCTATTCAGCTGTCTGGCGTTAGGGGTTTGCTCGGGTTCTGGATGGGGATGCATGAAAACGATAGGCGTGGATGGGTGCTGAAACAGAATTTACGCGGCTATTCTAGCGCGATACGCCTGTCCGTTAATCGGTAAATTCTTATACAGATACCTGCTAAATCGGCAAAAATCATTTACAAACAGGCGGTTGAGCTTATTTTGTTAGCTAGCGTACATGCTGATCGACATGTTCTGAACAGCATGATCCAAACTTGTGAAACTTGAGCCTGCACGGTATTTTGCCGATAGCAGCATCACTTTAGCCGTAACTTTTTAGGGTGCGGCAATGATCGGTGAACTGTATGGCATTAAGCCCTTTTTATCGGGCAAAACTAGAACTTGAGCCCGTATTTTGTCAATATGGCAACCTTTGTCCGAATTTGAACTTGCAAAAATCATGACCCAGCAAGCCGTATCACGCACCAATCACACAACCAGGCGCAACTTTCCACCGTATCTGCTGACGGTACTGATGCTGTTGTATGGTTTTTCGCAATCCGCCAGCAGCCAGAGCCCGGAGCCTTCCGTAGGGCAAGCCATACAATCGTTACTAGCCGGCAAACAGCAGCCTTTACTGGCGCAAGCCGATTTTTCGCAGTATAGCGACGCACTGAAACAGCTGTATCAGATGAATGCCAACCAGCTGATTTGGCTGGGCGAAGGTCGAGCCGCGAAAAATCGCGAAGACGCTTTGAGCCTGCTAAGCAATGCCAAAGTCGATGGTTTAAATCCGGACGTTTATGAAGTCGAGCGTTTGCGCGGCTACATACAACAAGCCGCTGCGCTACCGAACACTGCAACGACGCAGTTGGCCTCTTACGACGTGGCTTTGTCGATAGCATTGGTGCATTACGCGCATGATCTACATACTGGCCGGGTTGATCCGCGCGACTTCAATTATCCCCCACAGTTCGCCGCCAAATCCGCAAGCGAGGTGGCGGTATCGCTGAATCAACATATTCAACAACAATCCCTTGCCGAACTGCCGGCGGCGCTGGCGCCAAAACTCAAGCAATATCAGCAGTTAAAGACTTTGTTGGCGGCTTATCGTCAGCAAAATACCGGGGCGCAGAAGCCAAAACTGCTTTTTGCCAAATCGCTGCGCCCAGGCGAGCAAGACGCGCAATTGCCCGAGTTGCGTCGGCGTTTGGCGGAGTTGGGTGTACTGAAAGCGGAAGACCTTGTCGGTGCCGGCAACACGGAAAATTTCTACGATGCGGCAGCGGCGGAAGCCGTGCAACGCTTGCAGCAGCAACAAGGCTTAAAAGCCGATGGGGTGATCGGTAAACAAACTCTGGCCTTATTGAATCAAACGCCGGCCGAAAAAATTGCGATGCTTGAATTAGCCATGGAGCGTTTGCGTTGGATGCCGGAGTTGCCGGAAGGGCCGAGGATATTTGTGAATATTCCGGCGTTTCAGTTATGGGCTTTCAATTCTCGCGACGATCAACAGCCTTTGACGATGAAAGTCATCGTCGGCAAAGCCGAGCAAAATCAGACGCCGGTACTCTGGGAGGACATGAAATATCTGGAATTCATGCCTTATTGGAATATTCCAAAAAGCATCATGGATAAGGAAATGCTGCCCAAGCTTTTGAGTGATGAAGAGTTTTTAGCGAGTCAGGATATAGAGCTGGTGGGACCCGACGTCGCTGAAGACGAAGACGAAAATCAGGACAGCATCGTCGACGAAATCAAGAGCGGGCGGGTGCGCGCCAGGCAGCGACCCGGCAGCAGCAACCCCTTGGGGCGGGTGAAATTTATTTTTCCGAACAAAGCCGATGTGTATTTGCACGATACGCCGGGCAAAGCAGCGTTTAATCGTGATCGCCGCGATCTCAGTCACGGCTGCGTTAGAGTGGCGGAGGCTGAAAAGCTGGCGGAATTTGTGCTGGGCGACCAAGCCGAATGGGACCAACAAACGATACAGCAAGCTATGGCCGGGCCTAAAACCCAGCGGGTCACGCTGAAAAAATCGATACCCGTATTGTTTTTTTATACCACTGTGTTTGTGGGCCTTGACGATAAACCGCGCTTTTACCCGGATATTTACGGTCAAGATCAATTGTTGCAAACCGCTCTAAGCAAAGCCGCTAATCCGGGCGCTAAACAACAATTGGTCAGTAAAGCGGTAAATAATGCCGGCGGCGGTTAATAGGGTTCAGTTTTAGCGGTTTTGGATTATGCTGTTATCCGGAGTGTGGTTTTTTGGGAGACAGGGATATGACGCAAGCAAAAATAGTAAACCAGGCGGTTACCGAGAAAGTTAAGAAATCGCCGGCGCGCAAAGGCAAGAAAGGCAGAATGGCACCGCCGACCAATGGCGAGATTTTGGTCAAAGGTGTGGTGATGGGTATCGTGATTTCCGGGTTGACGCACGCCAGCAAAAGCATCACCCGTGCAATGATCCGCCATCCGCTTGCCTTATTCTCCGGTGGTTTGCTGGCCGGCTATCTGGCGCATAAACATCGCAAGGACATCATCATGCTGGGTAGTCGCACCGCCGTGGAAAGCCGAAATTTCGTGCTGAGACAACGCGAAAACCTCGGCGATTTAATTGCTGAAATCAAGGCAGAAAGCGGCACGACGCTATAATCTTCGGTTTGTTTGGGTTTACCCGGATCTTGCCTCACCTCCGAGTGTTCTGATGTCCGGACTCTCGTATCCGCGTGATTGCAGTGCATAAGCTGCACTACCGCAAAAATTTTTTTACGGTAGATTGCTGGCTATCGCAGTAACTCAGCATCGTCGTCCGCCAGTATCATGAAAATTTACCACATCCACCGCCAGCAACGCTTGGCGCTCAGCCAGCAGCAGGCTTGGGCTTTCTTCTCGTCTCCGCACTATTTAAATCAAATTACGCCGGAGTTTTTTCATGTCGATATTACTTCGCCGGTCCCCGAGGATATTTACCCCGGCTTATTGATCCGTTATCGGATGAAAGCGGTTTTGGGTGTGCCCATGTCTTGGCTTTCGGAAGTCAGCCACTGCGATAAGCCGAATAGGTTTGTCTATCAACAAGCCGTCGGCCCATTTGGATTCTGGAGCCATGAAGTTTGCCTAAGACCTTGCGAGGACGGCATCGTATTGGAAGACATCGTGTTTTATACGATGCCCTTCGGCTGGTTGGGTCAGTTGTTGCATGGCTTTATCGGCGATAAGTTGCAGCGTATTTTCGATACGCGCCGCGATTATCTGCAAGCAAAGTGGGGCGTTGGCGGGCCGTAGCGCATGCAATTTGGTATCGGTTTGGCAGTTGACTTTTTTTAACCGCAGGCATCTAATCAAGACCCTGCACATTCAACCTGAAGGAGACGAATATGGCTCAAGACAAAGGTTATTTGGATCAGTCCGGCAATCAAGTGGTTGCTATCGTTAAAAATCTGGACCGCGATGTCGAGCGCGGGGAAGATACCGTCATGTTGGGATATGGCTTGGTATTGCTGGCGCCGGCTTTCGCTCCCTTGTTGCCGCCCAGTATTCTGTTGCCGCTGATGGCGATTGCCTTCGCGGTATCGGCGACTGCGGCGCGTCTGCATTTTTACAAAATGGCTCGCAAGCTCTCGGTTGCCTTGGATGAACTGGAAAGCCGGGATAAACAGACTTTTAAGCCGATCACCGACGTATTCGCCGAGCATCCCCAGCAAACACTGGCTGTCGCTTTTAACCCGTTAAAAAATTTGAAACGCAGCGCGAAAAGCATACTCGGTGGCTTGATGATCAACCCGTTTTGGGGGCCGATTTTTTATATGTTGGGTGTGCAGTTTGTCGAGGATAAACAATTGGTAGTGTTGAATAAGGCCGTGATTGCAGTCGAAGATAAAGTGATGCCTATCGTACTGCGCGACGACTGGGCTGAATAAACGCAAGGTTTGCAAATGTTAGACGGCGGATAAGCCGTTGGGGGAGGAATAATCAGCTTGAGTCCATGGGGTTTAGGCTATTGTTTTCGGTGGCAGCCATTGTCCAAAAGTACAGTTATACACAGAAGTTGTGGATAAACTTGTGATCAAATCGTGAGCAAACCAGCCAATCGCCCGTCCTATTTGGGACATCTTTAAATTGACTAAAAATTAGTCAGGCAATTTTTGACTATGCTTAGAGCATCATAAAAAAGCCGTCGGCTTTGCCCGACGGCCCCCCGTTTTGTTTCCTGAAAAGGTTATCCCATGCAAAAGCAAACCCTCACCATAGACGGCAATCAGGCTGCGGCCAGTATTGCTTATAAACTCAATGAAGTGATCGCAATTTACCCCATTACCCCGTCCTCGGCGATGGGTGAATGGGCCGACGAATGGGCCTCCCGCGATCAACCCAATCTCTGGGGTACTGTACCTCATGTAGTCGAACTGCAAAGCGAGGCCGGCGCAGCTGGTACCATTCATGGTGCGCTGCAAGCCGGTACCTTGGCCACCACCTTCACTGCCTCGCAAGGCCTGTTGTTGATGCTGCCGAATATGTACAAAATCGCCGGCGAACTGAGCCCGACCGTGTTTCATATCGCCGCCCGCTCGCTGGCTTGCCAGGGCTTGTCTATTTTTGGCGACCACAGCGACGTGATGGCGGCGCGGATGACCGGGTACGCGATGTTGTGCTCCAACTCGCCACAAGAAGTGCAGGATTTGGCGCTGGTAGCGCATGCCGTGGCTTTGCAAAGCCGCATCCCGTTCATGCATTTTTTCGACGGTTTCCGCACCTCACACGAGGTTGCCAAAATTGTCGAGATCGACGATAGCGTCATCCGGGCGATGATCGACGACAACTGGGTTAGCCAGCATCGCGGCCGGGCCTTAACGCCGGATAAGCCGGTGCTGCGTGGTACCGCGCAAAACCCGGACGTGTATTTCCAGGGCCGGGAATCGGTTAATCCTTACTACGCCGCGTTGCCGGAGATTGCCCAACAAACCATGGACCGGCTAGCCGGTTTGACTGGCCGTCAATACCGCTTGTTCGAATACGTCGGGTCGCCGCAAGCCGAGCGAGTAATCGTGATTATGGGGTCCGGCGCCGAAGCGGTGGAAGAAACCTTGGAATATCTGAATCGCCAGGGCGAAGCGGTGGGCTTGTTGAAAGTGCGTTTGTTCCGGCCGTTTTCACCGCAGCATTTGATCGACGCCTTGCCGGCCAGTTGCCAAAAAATCGCAGTTTTGGATCGCACCAAGGAGCCCGGTGCCGACGGCGAGCCTTTATACAAAGATGTATTGGCCGCCGTGGCCCAAGCCTTCAGCGATGGCGAAAAATTTACCAGCCTGCCCAAAGTAGTGGGTGGCCGTTATGGCTTGTCGTCCAAGGAATTCACGCCGGGCATGATTAAGGCGGTTTACGACGAACTGAAAAATGCGAAACCGAAGAACCACTTCACGGTCGGGATTCACGACGATGTCAGCCACACCAGCCTGAATTGGGACGCGGCTTACCGCACCGATACCCACGATCAAACCTTTCAAGCCATGTTTTACGGTTTGGGCAGTGACGGCACGGTAGGCGCCAATAAAAACACCATCAAAATCATCGGCGAAGAAACCGATTTATACGCCCAGGGCTATTTCGTTTACGACTCGAAAAAATCCGGCGCGGTTACCGTTTCGCATCTGCGCTTCGGGCCAAAGCCGATACGCTCCACGTATTTGATCGGCGAAAACGACGCGCAATTCATCGGCTGCCACCAAACCGTGTTTCTGGAACGCTACGATATGCTGGCCAACGCCGCCGACAAGGCGGTGTTTCTGTTGAATAGCCCGGCGTCGGTCGATGAAGTCTGGGCAACTCTGCCGCGCAAGATGCAGCAGCAAATGTTGGATAAGAAAATTGGGTTTTATCTGATAGACGGCAACGCGGTCGCGGAAAAATCGGGCATGGGCAAACGCATCAACACCATCATGCAGACTTGTTTTTTCGCGATTTCCGGGGTGTTGCCGCAAGAGCAAGCCATTGCGGCTATTAAACACGCCGTGCAAAAAACCTACGGCAAAAAAGGCCAACGTATCGTTGATTTAAACTTCAAAGCTATAGACGAAACGCTGGCCGGTTTGCGCCATGTGCCTTTGCCTAAGCGGGCCGATAGCGGTTTTGATATTGCCGGATTGATAGCGGATAGCGCGCCGGAATTTATCCGCCGCGTCACCGGCGAAATTATCGCCGGCCGGGGCGATGCCTTGCCGGTCAGCGCGATGCCGGCCGATGGCACCTTTCCGACCGGCACGGCGGCCTACGAAAAACGTAATCTGGCGTTGGAGATTCCGGTTTGGGAAACCGATTTGTGTACCCAATGCGGCAAATGTCCGATGGTTTGTCCGCACGCGGCGATTCGCAGCAAAATTGTGCCTAACGAAGCCTTGAGCAATGCGCCGGAGACTTTCAAACACGCGGCGATGTTGGGTAAAGATTTTCCGGCCGGTTTATCCATTAGTTATCAGGTGGCGCCGGAAGATTGCACCGGTTGTGGGCTTTGTGTGGATATTTGCCCGATTCGCGATAAATCCAACGCCAGCCGCAAGGCCTTGAACATGCGCCCGCAAGCGCCGCTACGCGAGCCGGAAAGCCAAAATTGGGATTATTTCTTGTCCTTGCCGGAATACGACCGTAGGCTGCTGAAAACCAATACCATCAAGGGTTCTATGGTGTTGCAGCCTTTATTCGAATTCTCTGGCGCTTGTGTCGGTTGCGGCGAAACCCCGTACGTGAAATTGGCCTCTCAGCTCTTCGGCGACCGCATGGTGGTAGCCAATGCTACCGGCTGTTCGTCCATTTACGGCGGCAATCTGCCGACCACGCCTTGGACTAAAAACTCCGAGGGCAGGGGGCCGGCCTGGAACAATTCATTGTTCGAAGACAATGCCGAGTTCGGTTTAGGCATGCGAGTGGCTATAGATAAGCAAGCCGAACATGCGGCCGAATTGCTAGTGTCGTTACGAGAAACTTTGGGTGGCGAACTGGTTGATGCCATTTTACAAGCCGACCAATCCGATGAAGCCGGCCTTTACGAACAACGCCAACGTGTCGCGGAATTGAAACAGCATTTACCCTCGCTAAAGCAACTTGCCGCGCAAGCCTTGTTGCCGCTGGCGGATTATCTGTGCAAGAAAAGCGTCTGGATCATCGGTGGCGACGGCTGGGCCTATGATATTGGCTACGGCGGTCTGGATCATGTGTTGGCCAGCGGTCGCAACGTCAATATCCTGGTTTTGGATACCGAAGTGTATTCCAACACCGGGGGCCAGACCTCCAAATCCACGCCGCTGGGCGCGGTGGCCAAGTTCGCGGCAGGCGGCAAGGCCACCGCGAAAAAAGACTTGGCGCTGCTGGCGATGGATTACGGCAACGTTTACGTCGCCCATGTGGCTTATGCCGGCAAGGACACGCAAACCCTGAACGCCTTCCTGGAAGCGGAAGCTCACGATGGGCCGTCCATCATCATCGCTTATGCGCCTTGTATCGCGCACGGCGTTGATTTGTCCAACAATCATCGCCAACAAAACCTGGCAGTGAAAAGCGGACACTGGCCCTTGTTCAGATTCAATCCCGGCCGCATCCAGCAAGGTAAGAATCCGATGCAACTGGATTCCGCGGAACCGTCGGTGCCTCTACGCGAGTTTGTGATGAGCGAAACCCGCTTCAGCATGCTCTGGCAGAGTCATCCCGACCACGCCGAGGCGTTCTTGAAACAGGCGCAACAAGACGTGAAAAACCGCTATCGTTACTACCAACAACTGGCCGCGCTGGAATGGAGCGATGCCACCAGCGTCGCCGCTGCCAAAGCGGCACTGAAAGCCGATCTTGCCCAGGAGAGCCAACATGGTTGATTTAACAACAAATTATTTGGGCCTGAAACTGGCGCATCCTCTAGTACCGTCGGCATCACCGCTGAGCAAGGACTTGGACAGTGCGCGTCGGCTGGAAGATGCCGGCGCAGCGGCCATTGTCATGTCTTCCTTGTTTGAAGAAAAAATCGAAGCCGAACAGCAACAGATGGAGCGGTTTTTTTTCGGGCAAGGCATCGGCTATGGCGAGGCCGATTCCTTTCATCCGGTGCCTGAGCAGATTTTGACTTACCAGGAACAATATCTGGAACATCTGCAACGCTTGAAAAGCAGTTTGCATATTCCGGTGATCGCCAGCCTGAATGGTATTTCCCAGGGTGGTTGGATCGAATACGGCCAAGCCTTGCAGCAAGCCGGGGCCGACGCCCTGGAGTTGAATATCTACCACCTGGCGGCCAATGCCGACGAAAGCAGCGAAACGGTCGAAAACCGCTATCTGGATATTCTGCGGGAATTAAAAAGCCGGGTGAGTGTGCCGCTGACCCTAAAGCTCGGTCCGCAATTCAGCTCGCCGATTCATTTTGCCCAACGCCTGGAAGCTGCCGGTGCCGATGGTATTGCGATATTCAACCGGTTCTATCAACCGGATATTGATTTGGAAACGCTGGAAGTGGTGCCGAAACTTCAATTGTCCACGCAAGCCGAAGCCTTGTTGCGTATCCGCTGGACGGCCTTGCTATATGGTCGCGTGAAATTGTCCTTGGCGGTCACCGGCGGTTTTCACCACAGCGCGGATGTGATCAAAGCCTTGCTGGCGGGCGCGGACGTGGTGCATCTGTGCAGTGTATTGTTGGCGCAAGGTGTGGGCAAACTCAGCGAAATCCGCGCGGAACTGGAACAATGGCTGATCGAACACGAATACGATTCCATCAGCCAGTTAAAAGGCAGCGTCAGTCAACAGCACGCCATAGACCCTAGCGCGTATGAGCGTGCCAATTACATCCATGTATTGGACAGTTACACGCCCTCCGCTGGCGTGTTGAGATAGCGAAAAACCGTGCGGGATTTGGACGAACTATTTGCCGGTTTGGCTAAATCCAGATTCCGCAGCCAGTTTCGTTTGAATGCCAAAGACCGGGATTATCTAAAGAGCAAAGGCATGGAAACGGTATTGAGCCACGCCAGGGACTTTGTCGAAAAGCGCCTGGCCGCCGCCGAGCCGCGCAATGACGGCAAACAAACCCCGTTTCGCGGCCATCCGGTATTCGTCGCGCAACACGCCACCGCCTGCTGCTGTCGGGGATGCCTGGAAAAATGGCATAAAATTCCGCAGGGTAGAGAGTTAAATGACGACGAACAAACCTATGTTTGTAAGGTGTTGGAGCGGTGGTTAAGGATTGCTGTTACCGATATTTAATCAGCCAGATAACGGCAGATATGTAATTCGCATAAATGGATTAAATTCGTGCTTTAGCTGCAATGGTCTTACTATTCCCTGCTGTTCCGCCGGACTAAGAGCGCAAATGTCATGGGTCAAGAAATTCATGCCGCAATCTATCAAGATGCCGACTTTCAGCGTTTCCGCAAGCGCCTATCTGCAGAAACCGAACTGCTGGGCCGGCTGATTAACAGCCGCGCCTGTTCGGAAGCCGAGCCGGTGGCTGGTTTTGAAATCGAAGCTTGGCTGCTGGACGACTACATGCGGCCGGCACCGATGAATCAGGACTATCTGCACTCTTTTGCCCACCCTATGGCCGGTCCGGAATTGGCCAAATTCAATATCGAACTGAACACGCCGCCGCTGGCGTTGACCGGCGAAGTTTTCAGCCGCATGCATCAGGATTTGCAAAACACCTGGCAGCAAGCTGAACAGCACGCCCGGCAACTGGATTTGCATTTATTGGCGATAGGCACCTTGCCGACCTTGCAGCAAAGCGATCTGCATCTGGGCAATATGTCGGACATGAATCGTTATCGGGCCTTGAATCAACAGATTTTGCGCTGCCGAGGCCGGCCGATTGTGCTGGATATATGCGGGCATGAGCATCTGAAAATAGAGCATCACGATGTGATGCTGGAAGCCGCCACCACCTCGTTTCAATTGCATATCCAATGCCCGCTTAGCATCGCTCATCATGTGTATAACGCGGCTATCATCGCTTCGGCGGCGATGGTGGCGTTGGCTGCCAACGCGCCGTTTTTGTTTGGTAAGGATCTCTGGGCGGAAACCCGTATTCCCTTGTTCGAACAGGCCATTGCCACCGGCGGCTATGCCGGGGCCGCCGACGGGCCCTTGCACCGGGTCAGTTTTGGCTCCGATTTTGCCCGGCATTCGATCCTGGAATGCTTTGTAGAAAACCAGCAGCATTTTCCGGTTCTGCTGCCGGAGTATTTCGACGATGCGCCGGAAGCGTTTCAACACTTACGCCTGCATAACGGCACGATCTGGCGTTGGAACCGGCCGCTGGTGGGTTTCGATGCCGACGGTACGCCGCATATCCGTATCGAACACCGTACGCCGGCCGCAGGGCCGACCGTACTGGACATGATTGCCAACGCCGCCTTTTATTATGGACTGGTGAAAAATCTGGCCGACGAACGGCAAGCGGGCGGGGCGGAGTTATCCTTCGCCCAGGCCAAGGATAATTTTTATCAAGCGGCGCGGCACGGTTTGGATAGCCATGTCGTCTGGTTTGGTGAACATAAACTACGGTTGGCGGTGCTGATCGAGCAGGAGCTAGTGCCGCGTGCCGTTCAGGGCTTGCAGGCTTTGGGCATCTGCACTGCTGATTGTGAGAATTATCTGGATGTGATTCGCCAGCGCCTAGCCAATCAACAGACCGGCAGCCACTGGCAGCGGCGGTTTATCAAGGAAAATCCGGGCGAATTTGCGGAGCTGACGCGGGTTTATTTGCAGCGGCAGCGGAGCGAGGAAGCGGTTGCCGGGTGGGGGATATGAATAAGCACAACATCATTGTTCCCACGCTCCGGCGTGGGAACAGGGTTGCACGACGCTCCAGCGTCCCGATGTGCACCGCTGGAGCGGTGCGGGCTACATTCCCACGCTGGAGCGTGGGAATGATAAACAAATGTTCTACGCCAACCGATCAATCAAGTTCAGCCCGTGACAGCAGATCTCGAAGTACCTCTTCGTTGTTAAAGGCCAATGACATTGCTTTTCCGAGACGTTCCAGCGCAGAACGTGATCCTTGTGCGGAAAACATTCCCGCCTCCGGATCGAAATCGAGCTCATCTTGTAAATCGGGCAGTTGTTCGAATAGTACGACTTGAGCAATTGAGTTCCAGTCGTAACCGTTGCCATTCCAGCCTTCGTCAGCCCGCTCTTCGAATACATGCAATTTCTCAACCATATCCTGGTCGGAAAGTATTAGAGACCGGTATTCTCCCGAGTCGAGAAGAACGAAAGGCGCATAGGTAGTCTTGTCTGTATTGTCTTTATCCATAAGGACCTCGGGATGTAAATTTAGTGAAATGTAGCGGGTGCGTAGATCGGAAATGCCATTCGCCTTTGCCCTGAGGGTACTGAGTTTAACGAAGGGCCAGCCACCTCAGGCTTCTGCGAGCTCAGCCTTAACGGGGCACCAGGGATAAATAGGGCCGGGTTAATAAGGCTGTGGCCCGGTAAGCATAGGTGGTTTTCCCGGTTTCATTTATGTCAGCCTGAAAATAACGATAGAATTGCTCCAAGCAAATCAGTTAAATTCGTTATGCCACAGATTTCACTCGCCAATTGCATCCCCAAACAATTCGACAGCCTGCCAAACGGTTTGCTGGATATTTCGGTTAATAACCTACACACCCTAATCCCCGAACCCACGCTTTTCCACCTCCCCGGCAAACGCCCGGAAACCCTGTTTGTCTCCGTCCTGCTGCACGGTAACGAATCCACCGGCTTCCTGGCTGTACAAAAGCTGTTGCAAAAATATCAGGGCCAAAGCTTGCCGCGCGGCTTGACCCTGTTTTTCGGCAATACCCAGGCTGCTCGTTTTAACCTACGACGGTTGGATGGCCAGCCGGATTTCAACCGCATCTGGCCCGGCACAGCCTTACCAGAGTCGCCGGAAGCGGTTTGGGCGGCGCAGATTTGCCAGATCATGCGCGAGCGCAAGGTGTTTGCCAGCGTGGATGTGCATAACAATACCGGTTTGAATCCGCATTACGCCTGCATCAACAAATTGGATAAGGATTTTCTGCATCTGGGTGCGCTGTTCGGCCGTTTGCTGGTGTATTTCACCCATCCCAAGGGTACCCAATCCAGCGCCTTTGCCGAGTTTTGCCCGGCGGTGACCTTGGAATGCGGCCGTCCCGGCCAGCCGCACGGTACCGAACACGCCTTTCAATTTCTGGACAGTTGCCTGCACTTGCATGAATTTCCGGCCCAACCGGTCGCGAAGCAGGATGTGGATCTTTATCACACGGTCGCGCAAGTGACTGTTGCTGAAGATGTCAGTTATAGCTTTAGCGATGCCAGGGCCGATCTGCTTCTTGATCCGGAATTGGAAAGTCTGAATTTCACGGAGATTTCGGCCGGCACCGTGTTGGGTACAACCGACTGCGCCAGGATGCCCTTGATTGCCAAAGACAACGACGGTCAGCCGGTGACCGAGCAATTCTTGACTGTTACGGATGGCCAAGTGCAAATCACTCGGCAAACAATGCCGTCCATGCTAACCCTGGACGAACGAGTCATCCGCCAGGACTGTTTGTGTTATTTGATGGAGCGCTTGGCTGTGGAGACTGGCATTTGAGTTTGTGTTGCGGCGGGAAGCGCTAAAAACCAAAATCCTGGACGCCACCTTTGCCGGAATGTTAGATTCATTCGGCCGCAACAGCCTTCCAAAGGAGAAGAATGATGTTGAAGTCACTCGACGTGTTACTGGGTTTATCGGTGGTGATGTTGATCGTCAGCATGGCGGTGACCTTAATCAGTCAGGGCATTTTAAATTTACTGGCCAGCCGCGGCCGCAATCTGCGCACCGGTTTGGCCGACTTGCTGGAATTGTTGGATGCCCGCTTTTCCCGAACCGAGGCCGAGGCCATCGCCGCCTTAACCCTGACGCAACGAACTATCGGCGGCCGCTGTCGCTGCCGACTGCCGGCGTGGTTGCAATTTTTTCAGTTTGGCGAAGTGATCCATCGCGAAGAATTTATCAAGATTTTGCTGGAGTTAGCGGCTGGCTACGATGTGTCGATCAAAACGGAATTTGAACAGATCAAAGCCAGGCTAGCCAATAAAACCATCAATGTTGGCCAAGCCACGGAGGCCCTGGAGAGCAAATTCCTGGAATATCCGCTGTTTTTTAAGCGCCTGGATATTGAAGCTTTACTTGCCAAGATCAAAAAAGAAAAGGCCGAAACCAAAAAACAACAGTTTCAGCAGTTGGAGAAAATCGTCGCCGGACAAATCGATCTGCTGGACAAGTTGAAATCGGTGCTGCACGACAATGGTATTGAAGATCCGGCCTCTACCTTGAAAAACGCGCGGATGCTAGCGCTGGAATTTGAAAAATCCAACCCGGAACTGGCGCACGACGTGCGTGAGGCCAATGCTTTGCTACAAGAAGCATCCAGCGATTTTCTGGCGAAAATTTGTTTGAATTTTGATCATTTGCTTGACCGGGTCAGCGTCAGATTTACCGCCACCACCCGTGTGGTTAGCGTGATTAGCGCGGCCCTGGTAGCGATTGCGTTGCAGTTGGACACGGTGTATTTGATCAATCGGCTGTCCATGGACGAGCAAATGCGCGCGACTTTTGTGGCATTGGCCCCTTCGCTAACGGAAGATCCGCAACTAAAGGATGCAGTTGAACCAGCCGCTGCCAAAGCTAGCGGAGAGCAGGTTAGCAAGACCTCGGCTGACGAGACTGTTAAAGCCAAAGAAGGCCTCGATCTGGAAAAGCAAAAGTATTATCTGAATTTTCTAGCTCAACAGGGCTTGATCAGTTTGCCGGTTGACCGGGATGCTTGGTGTAAGCATTGGAAGTTGGTGAGTATTCCCGGTTTGATTTTGTCGATTTTTCTACTGAGTCTGGGCGGGCCGTTTTGGTATAACGCTTTGAGTAAGCTGGTGCAATTGCGCTCCGGCCTTGCTCGCAAGGATGATGAGCAGAAAGCTATTCGCCAAACCACGCAGACTGCGGGCGGCGAACCTCAAACCCCCGGCACTTTGCCGGCATTCAATCCGTTACACGGCGAACGTGGCGATCTGAAGGCGCAGGGCTGAGGAGGCTGTATGGAAAAGCAATGGATAGGCTGCGCGCCGGGTAATTTTCGGACCGGCCGCCCGGCAGGCTTCAAACCGGAAATTATAGTTTTGCATACGACTGATGGCAGCTTGACGAATGCCGCTATGTGCTACAACAAGCCGGGCACGTTGCAGTCTGTGCATTACGCCATCCGCAACAACGGTGAGATTCATCAATATGTCCAGGAAGCCGACACGGCATTTCATGCCGGTTTGGTGGTCAATCCGGCTGCCGAATTTATCAAGCAGCGGCCCAACACCAATCCCAATTTTTTCTCGATTGGTGTTGCCTTAGAAGTGTCGGTGCTTGGCCCGCCTACGGCCATGCAATTAGCGGCATGCTCGAAATTAATCAGGGAAATTGCCGACCGCTGGCGGATTAGCGTCGATGCGGATCATGTGTTGTCGCATAGCGCGATTCGTGCCTCGGTAAACTGCCCCGGTGCGCGTGTCGATATTGCCAAGCTGATTGCCACTGCGTTGCCCGATCCGGCAGCCGATTTGGTGGCCGGCAAGCCAATCGGCTTGCTGAGTAAAGTAAATCTCCGCAGTCGCGCATCTGTCAGTGCACCGGTGCTGCGCGTCTTGGATGCCGGCAGTAAAGTCGAGGTCGTCAGCTTTACGGCAGGTGATGTGGTATCCGGCAACGGCTATTGGTATCAGGATAAAGACAATTGTTTTTTCTGGGCGGGGGCCACAGATCGGCCCAATCCGCGGGTATTGCTAACGCCGAACGAAGACGAGGCGAGTACCGATACTATGCTGCTCCGTGACCAAGCTGCCGCTGCGGTTGCCGGTTTGCAGATCAATCGCTCCCGATTCCGTTTGCCGGCTGGGCAGTTTTTTACCGAGAGGCCAAAAAAAGATCTGATTGTTTTGCACTTCACGGCGGGTTCGTCAGCCAAGTCGGCGTTCGATACCTGGATCGGCGATACGCAACATATTGCCGCAGCCTATCTGGTCGATGTCGACGGCACGGTCTATGAAGTGTTCGATCCGACGCAGTGGGCTTATCATCTGGGGGTGACGGGATTTAGCGGCCGACTGGATCAACGCTCAATAGCGATAGAAATTGCCAATGTCGGACCATTGCGACCGGCGGCGGATAATCCGGAGGTCTTGAATTGGTGGCCGCCGCGTCGGGGCCAAACCCAGTTATTCGGTACTAAATACTGTGACAAAGCCCAAACCGATAAATATATGCAAACCAGCTATCGGGGCGAGCAGTATTTCGCTACCTTTCCAGCGCAGCAGGTAGAAGCGATTCGCTTGTTGCTGAACGATTTATGCGGGCGATTTTCCATACCGAAAACCTTGCCTCCCAAAGCCAAGCAATTTGAACGCGATCTGGATTTTTTTCAGAGCTATTCCGGTATCGCCAGTCATGTGAATTTTCGCAGCGATAAATGGGATATAGGCCCAGCCTTCGATTGGGCGGCGTTGGCTATTGCCAATGCGCACGGCGCCTGATTCGCGCTTGTATACGCTAATCCCGCTGGTGATCAGGTATTTTTGGCGCCTTATCACAAGCTTATTCTCACAACCGATGCGGCCGTCACAGTTCTGCCCGGCCGCCGGCATGAATGTTCGCTGCGGCTGTTAAGATGGTTTAACTAAGCGGTCGGGCAATTTTGGCTCGGACCGCTATGCTTATTTGGCACACGCTATCGCCTCACCCGCAAATCCAGCAACCCAGGAAATATCATGCCCGAAAAACCGTTCTGTATTTTTGTAGTGGATGACGATGCACTGTTGCGTTTGGTCATAACCGACCAATTGCAGGGGCATGGCTATCAACTCCACGAGTTTGCCAATGGCGAGGAATGTTTGGCCGCCATGGATTTGGCCCCCAATCTGATTTTGTTGGATATTGAAATGCCGGGCCTCAGCGGTATCGAGGTATGTCGGCAGATTCGCGCTGACGGCAATGACGATGTGCAGGTCATGTTTGTGTCTGCCCACGACGATCTGGAGATTTTGCTGACCGCGTTCGATGCCGGCGGTAACGATTTTATTCCGAAAAACGCCAAAAAAGACGTGCTTCTGCGCAAGGTCGATTTGGCCATCGAAGCCGAGCAGCAAAAACGGCAACTGCAATCGCAACTGTCTTACGCACAAAAAACCGCATTTACCGCTATGTCCAGTTTGGGCGAAACCGGCACGGTATTGCAGTTCTTACGCTCATCGTTTCAATGCGTGTCGTTTCAGCAATTGGGTAGTTTGTTAATCGAGACTTTGCAGCAATACGATCTAAACGGTTTGGTGAAATTGACCGATACCGCCAACGAATACGACTTTAGTCCGGAAACAATCTGTACGCCGCTCGAAGCCTCCATCCTTACCTACGTGGCTAAGTTGGGCCGGATTTATCAGGCCGGTGATCGCTTGGTGTTTAATTTTCCGCACGTGACGCTCTTGGTGACCGGTCTGGATACCGACGATCCGGATGCGATCGGCCGCTTGCGCGATCATCTGGCGATACTTGCCGAAGGTGCCGGTGCCCGTATCGAAGCCATGATCAGCGAACAACAACGTCTACAGGAAGCGAATGCCCGCCTGGAAGGCGTGAGAGAGTTGACCGATTTATTGATCGAGATCGAGGCCAATCAACAAAGTAATCACTCGCAGATGGTGAATTTGGCCGAACAGCACAAAATGAACATGGAAAGCGCCTTTATTCATCTGGGGTTGACTGATAGCCAGGAGTTTTTGCTGCACGGTTATGTGGACGAACTCACTTCGCAGATGGACAACCTGTTCGAGAACGACAACAGGCTAGCCTTGCGTTTGAACCAAATTGTCGAAAAGCAAAAAGCCTTGCTGCAATCGGCCCAAACTCGCCGATAAGTACCCGCCTGAATCCCTACCGATCTAATAATCGCACCGAGGATTGCCTATGCAAGCGTTGTTTTCGCCCGCCGTGGCGCTGATGAATCGATTGAGTTTCAGCAAGAAGTTTGTGGTGATAGGTTTTCTGTCGTTGCTGGCGGTTGCCGTGGTGTTTTACGCTCTTTATCAAAGTCTGAACCGGGTGATATTGGATTCAGAGCGCGAACTGCAGGGACTGTTGCAAATCAAGCATATTACGCAGACCATGCAATCTGTGCAGCAGCATCGCGGCATCACCGTGGCGGTGCTCGGCGGCATAGAGAGTTTGCGCGATAAACTTGACGTATCGGAAGCCAAAGTCGCTGCGGCCTTATCGGCTTTGGGGCCAACGCTGGCGGCGGATTCGTTGACCGCTGCGGCATACGCGGATATAAAAAACGATTGGGAGCAACTCCGGCAAAACGCCGCCAACCAAAGCATTGAAGAAAGCTACCGCTTACACAGCCGTTTGGTCGAGAAGTTATTGGATTTAGAAGAACTGATTGGCGAGGAATCTTTGTTGTTCACCGACTCGAATCTGGATTCCTACCATCTGATCATGCTGGTAACCGAGCAAATGCCAAAGGCCCTGGAAGGCGTTGCGCAATTGCGTGCGTATGGCATTGGGATACTGGCCAAAAAGCAGATTAGCGCTCAGGAAAAAATCGAAATTTACCTGATTAAGGACAGAATCGAATCCGGCATCAGGGTCATTGAAGAAACGACTCATGACTTTAAACGCTATAAACCGGAATTGCACCCAATACTCGCCACCACCAGGGAAAATATTGTCAACGCAGCCAGGCTAATTACTCAGCATGTCATTGCCGATATTGTCCAGGAAAAATTCTCCATCAATCCGGAATACTTTCATTCCACCGTTACCTTAGCGCTGGATACAGCGTATGCGGAAATTTACGACAGTTTTATCCCTGCAGCCGAACAACTGATCGAGGCCAGAATTGGCGTGGCGAAAACCACGCTAGCGCTGAGTATCGGCATCCCCGGCTTTATATTTATGCTGATCATTTATTTTGCGATTGGCGCCCATCTTGCGGTGAGCCAATACGTGGAGAGGCTGGCGAAAACGGCAAAAGCGTTTGCCGGCGGCGATTTTCAGCAAAGAATGCCGTTAACCCTGCGTGATGAAATCGGGCAGGTTGCGGAGAGTTTTAACGAAATGGCCGATGGTTTTGCGGCGCTATTGGCTGCGAGGCGCGAGGACGAAATCCGCATCCGCAGTATTGTCGACACCGCGTTGGATGCTTTGGTGCAGATGGACGCCGATGGTTTTATCAATGGCTGGAATCGCCAGGCCGAACAGATATTCGGTTGGCCGGCCACCGAAGTCTTGGGCCGCTTGTTGCATGATGTGATTATTCCGGAGCGTTACCAACAAGCTCATCAGCAAGGCATACGGCGCTATTTGGATACCGGGCGCGGAACGGTCTTGAACCAGCGAATTGAAGTGGTGGCGCTGCACCGTGACGGGCATGAATTTCCGATTGAATTGGCCATCACCCCTAACAAATTGGCAACTGCTGTCGAGTTCAGCGCCTTTATCAGAGACATTTCCGCGCAAAAACAGGCGATACAGACTTTGCAAGCCAGCGAACAGCGCCATCGGGCCCTGTTCGAATCTTCGCGGGATGCGCTGATGACCCTCAGTGCCAGCCGTGGCTTTATCTCGGTTAACCCAGCGGCACTCAATCTGTTTGCTTGCCGGGATGAACAAGCGTTTTTAGCGCAAACCCCGGCCTCATTGTCGCCGGAATTTCAACCAAACGGCCTATCATCCTCCGAGCTGGCCAATGAAAAGCTCGAGCAGGCCATCGCCGAAGGCTCGGTGATCTTCGAATGGTTGCACCAACGCTTAACCGGCGAAACCTTTTACGCCGAAGTGCAACTCAGCCGGGTGGAGATCGACAACGAAATTTTGCTGCAAGCCACGGTGCGCGACATCAGCGAAAAAAAACGTGCCAAAGCGGCACTGATGACCAGCGAAGCCAGGACTAGGGCGGTACTGCGGACCATGTCCGATGCCGTGGTGTTGATTGATAACAAAGGCATCATGCTGCTGGTTAACGACGCCATTAGCGATTTGTTTGGCTATGAGGAAGACGAGTTATTGGGGCAAAATGTGAAGATGTTGATGCCGGAGCCTTACTATTCCGAGCATGACGGTTATTTGCGCCGGCATCTGGACAATACTAAGGAACGGGTGATGATCGGCCGGCGAATCGAAGTGGAAGGCAAGCGTAAGGATGGGCTGCTGGTGCCGATAGAGTTGAGCGTCAACGAATTGATGGATGATTTTGGTAGCACTTACATTGGGGTTATGCGTGACATCAGCCATCGCAAGGCAGTAGAGCAGGCGCACGAAGCTGCGCGTTTGGAGGCGGAGCATTTGGTGCATATGAAAAGCGAGTTTCTGGCCAATATGAGTCATGAAATTCGTACACCATTAAATGCCATTATCGGCCTGGCCAAAATGAACCTACGCGATAATGCCGGGCGGAATATGCAGGAAAACAGCGCCCGTATTTACGATGCCGGCATGCATTTACTCAGTGTGGTCAACGACATCTTGGATTTTTCCAAAATTGAGGCCGGCAAGATGACCTTAGACGAGCATCCGTTTCGTCTGGATGCGTTGATACAAGATGCCATCAGTCTGGTGGATATGCGTGCCAAGGAAAAGCAACTCGATTTAATAGTGCATCGCCCCCAAGATTTGCCGGAATGGGTGATTGGCGACCCCTTGCGCTTAAGACAGATTTTGGTGAATTTATTGTCAAATGCTGTGAAGTTTACTGATCATGGCTATGTCAGTCTGGAAATTTATCGGTACAACGATATGACGGACATCAGTGTCACGGACAGCGGTATCGGCATGACCGCCGAGCAGATTGGTCGTCTGTTTACCGCTTTTCAGCAAGCGGATAACTCTACCACCCGTAAATTCGGCGGCAGCGGCTTAGGTTTGGCAATTAGCCGGGATCTGGCCAACTTGATGGGCGGCGATATTGTCGTCAAAAGTACGTTGGGGACAGGTAGCAAATTCACTTTGACTGTGCCGCTACCGGCGACGGATGCCGGTGTCGAGCATTCAGCGGATTATCATCAGGACAAAGGCGGACGTTTGCGCGGTTTGAGAATATTGGCTGCGGAAGACGTAGCTTTAAATCGCTTGGTATTGGAGGATTTGTTGAGCCACGAAGGCGCGCAGGTGACTTTTGCGGAAAACGGCCAACAGGCGCTGGATCGCTTGGAGGAAGCCGGCTATGCCGGTTTCGATGCGGTGCTGATGGACATTCAGATGCCGGTCATGGATGGTTATCAGGCTGCGCGGCGTATTCTGGAAATCGCGCCGGATTTGCCAATCATCGGTTTGACCGCTCACGCCATGCCCGAAGAGCGGCAGCGCTGCCTGGAAACGGGCATGCGGGATCGCGTTACCAAACCCATTGATGCCAACGCCCTGGTCGGTGCGTTGCGGCAGCATGTGCCCATCAGCAAAGTGTCTGACGACGCAAGCGGAAAAGCTGGTGCTGCCGCGGTAATTGAAATTTCGGATGCGGCAAATGAGGCTATGGTGGCGGTAGCGACTGAAGGCTTGATCGATTGGGAGGCCTTACAGCAGCGTTTTGACGGTCGTCAGGCCTTTATAGACAAGTTGATCGACAACGCCTTGGACGGCGCGCAGCAGGCTAACGTCGATAAACTAAGGTTGGCCGCTGAGCAGCGCGACTATGCCGCCATTAAATTTGTGGCGCATAATTTGAAAGGTTTTGCCGGTATTTTCGAGATTCAGCAAATACAGAACTTGGCGCAGCAAGCCGAGGTGGCCGCCAAGGATCAGGCCGAAGAAGCGATGGTACTGGCCGAAGGTTTGGCCAATGCGCTGGAAACGACTCTGGCGGAGTTGCAGCGTAAACGGACTGTCGCTGGTTAAGGCCTCCGAAACTATTTATGCCATCAGCCACGTCGTCCGCAGCCTCGGAGAGGCTGCTTTCGCGGTAGCGGCGACATTTAAGGGGTGACCGCTCGTCATCATCCCAGGAAAGGATTTCCCGGTCCTATATTGCACACCGTTATCCCTTTCGTATCCTCAGGGGCATAAAGGCTGAGCTCGTTGAAGCCCCGGCTGGTTTGCATTCCGCAGGTTCTGTGCCCGCAAGGGCACTAAGGCGAACGGTAGTTAGTGGCCGGGTTACTAATCATCGCTTGATTGCCCCGATGTGCTCAGACTGGTGACGAAAAAAATGGCGGGTCTATGCAACCCGCCATCAAAACATCCCTGTCGCTAGGAGGAGGTTTGCCTCTCACTAACAAAAGCCGACAAAATCACCTGGTCGATTTGTCATGTTAATGAACGGAACCTCTAAATTAAAACGATATAATGTGATTTTTATATCGAAAGAATCGATTGTCATTGCAACGTCGAATTACAGTATAGGTTAGTAATAAAATTTTGCTTT
The DNA here is from genome assembly GCF_002834115.1 of Methylomonas sp. Kb3. Taxonomy (NCBI): domain Bacteria; kingdom Pseudomonadati; phylum Pseudomonadota; class Gammaproteobacteria; order Methylococcales; family Methylococcaceae; genus Methylomonas; species Methylomonas sp. Kb3. Next base: position 227,735 of record NZ_PIZT01000069.1, read on the forward strand.
GAATCCCGGAATTTTTTTAGGAGCACGCCTATGAATCTTAATCAATTGGAATTGCTGCGAGTTTTGCAGGAAACCGATTGCAACTTGAGCAAAGCCGCGGAAAAAATGCACGTGGTGCAGTCGGCGGTCAGTCGGCAACTCCAGTTGTTTGAAATAGAAGTGGGCTCGCCTCTGTTCGTCAGACAGGGAAAAAAACTGACGGGTCTGACACCCTTAGGTGAAAAGATCATGGAAGAAGTGGATTTAATCAATCAGGCTAAAAAAAATATCCAACTGATTGCCGACGACTTTCTGGAAAATAGTAACGGCACCTTACGGATAGCGACTACTCATACCCAGGCCAAATATTTACTGCCGGAACCGATAGGCCGGTTTAGGCGCAAATATCCGGGCATTAAAATCTATATGGTGCAATCGTCGCCGGATAATCTGATTAATTTGTTACATAGGCATCAAGCCGACATCGCCATCTGCACCGAAAAACTGGACGAAGACGACAAATTAGTGGTCAAGCCCTGTTATCACTGGCATCACGTTGCCGTGGTGCCACTCGGTCACCGGCTGACGGAAGGCGAAATAAGCCTGCAACGGCTATCAGCTGAGCCGATTTTGACTTACACCCCTGGTTTTACAGGTCGCTCGACGATAGAAAAAGCCTTTCATAACGCCCATTTACCACTGGATATTACCTTGGCGGCGGCCGATTCCGATGTGATAAAAACCTATGTGCGCTTGGGAATGGGTGTGGGGATAATTGCCGGTACGGCTTACGAAGCCAGCAAGGATGCCGATTTGGTCGCTCTAGACCTGTCGGGCTTGATACCCAGTTCCACGACGAAGATTGCTTACCTGAAACAACTGTACGTACCCAATTACTGTCGATATTTTATCGATGAATTGCTGGCGGAAGCCGCGCGGAAAAGCCGGGAAAGAGGCGAGGGATTTGACGATTGTTAAGCTGCCGGACCATGGCTGCGGGCAGCTCGTCTCTGTCGATTGGGTATAGCAAATGTGTGTGAAAAGGGGGCTAGAACAGCTTTATTTAACATAGATTAATAAAAAACTATCGGATTTGGCGTCTTGCCAATTTTCTAGCTGTTTGATTGCGCAAAACATTTCTAGTCCGGCTTTAAATTTGCTGATTACTTTCGGTTTAAGCACTGATACCGAAACTATTAAGCCGGCATGTCTTTTCCAGCCCATCAGTCCCTCCAAGAGCTGTACGTCAGTTGCCACGGCGAGTTGGAGACTGTGCTGTATTCGCGTGTACGCTGCCGGGAAACCGCCGCGGACATTTGCCAGGAAGCGTTCGTGCGCTTATGCCGCAGCGAGGACTTGGGTAGCGTCGGCAATCTAAAAGCCTATCTGTTCCGTACCGCGCAAAACCTGTTGATTGATTACTATCGCAGCCAGACCGTGCGCAGTGCCGCGATTGTGGAATGGCCGGAGGATACGCCGCCGGAAGCCGAAGACCTGCGCTGCGCGGAAACCGTGGCGCTGGGCGAGGAGGATTTGGACCGCCTGATAGAGGGCATGAGCAGCCTGTCCCCGTTGTGCCAACGCATTTTTTACCTGAACCGCTTCGAAGGCCTGAAGCAGCGCGAAATCGCCGAAACCCTGAATATCTCGGTTCGCACCGTCGAAGAGAACATCAAAAGGGCATTGCTGCAGTGTGCTAAAACCCTGGATGGATTCGAATAGCGACTGTGGTTTAGGCCTCCGGCCTCGTCTATGATATATCTCCCCCACCGTTTAACCAGGAATTAACCATGTCCACCGAACCGATGCCGGATGATGCCGAGCGTTTGCTGGAACAGGCTTGCGCTTGGTTAAGCCAATTGCATTCCGGTGATTTTTCCACGTCCGCGCGGCAAGAGCTGAATGCCTGGCGCGCCGCCGACAGCGCCCACGAACAAGCGTGGCAACGCGCCCAAGCGCTGTGGGCAGGTTTGGGACAACTGCGCGGCCGCCGCAGCATTCCCGGTGCGCAACCCTTGCCGGGGGAGGGAAGCTTAGCAGCCAAAATACAACCCTCTCTCTCTGGGAGAGGGCAGGGTGAGGGGATGCAAACTAACGCTTTGACGCATTTTGATTCCCTCGCTCCAAGCCTCTCGGTAATCGATCCCGACATTACCCTATCTTCTGTATCGATGCAGTCGTCCCGAGAAGAAAGCGAGCTTTTACGACAGTCTCCAGGGCGAGGCGGCAGGCAAGCTAAGGCAGCGGATGCGCTGGCCGCAAGTCCGGTTGCCATGCTGGATTCCCGTCGACGCGGAAATGACAGCCCCAGGGATTTTAAAGTCCGGGTCAATACCAGAACCCGCCACCGTGGCCGATCTTTCCGTTTGGCTGTCGCCTGCTGTGCAATGCTGGCAGTCACGCTCACCGCGCTGTATCCGCCGGCATTCTGGCGGGCAGACTATCTCACCGGTAAGGGCGAGCAGCGCAGCGTGACCTTGGCCGACGGTTCGCGAGTAATGCTCAACACCGCCACGGCCCTGGCCATCCACTTCGATGCCGGCACGCGCCGGGTGGAGCTATTAGCCGGCGAAGCCTTTTTTGACGTGGCTAAAAATCCGCAACGGCCGTTCGTGGTCACTGCTGCCGGCAGCGAAGTGCGGGCAGTGGGCACCGCCTTCGCCGTAAAGCGACAATCCGAGCAAACCGAAGTCGAACTGGTCGAAGGGATTGTTGAAATACAAGACGCGGGGCAGCAACACCAAGAACGCCTGACGGCGGGACAGTCGGCGTCGATAGGCGCCAACAGCATTGCCCTAAAAAGCGCCGGCCAACCGGACAGCATGGCGCTGTGGCGGGCCGGCTATCTGCAATTCGACGGCTTGCCGCTAAGCGATGCCATTGCCCAAATCAACCAATACCGTCCCGGCCGCGTCGTGTTGCTGAATACCGCGTTGGCTGACAAACGCATCAGCGGTCTGTTTCGCTTGGACGCGCTGGATCAAGCCATCGCCAGTTTGAAAGCAGCAGTACCGGAGCTGCAGATTGTAAGTATTACGCCCTATTTGGTGGTGCTGCGCTAGACGTTGTTACTTCCCCCTTTGAAAAAGTACCCTCGGGGGCATAAAGGGGATTGAGGGGGGATTTATCTAAAAAATCTCCCCTGGCCCCTCTTTTTCAAAGAGGGGAAATAAAACCATCGAATCCGAGCCAGCGACGTCCACTTCCCCCTTTGAAAAAGGGGGACCGAGGGGGATTTAGTCTCAACTACTTAGGTAAACACTGTCCCGCTTTGCCATCGCCAATTCAATTTTCCATTGCCTATTTCCCCCCAATGTAAAAAATTCAATGGCCGACTGATGTGGGTTTTCAAAAAGTTTCCGTCTTAACTAACACCAGCCCAATTGCTGCCGTGTAATCAGACCGAAACCAGGAGAATCCATGTCCAACGCAAAGCATTGCAACCCCACAGCCGGCAAGGGTCGGCGCCATGCTGCCAAAGCCGCCTTGCTCGCGGCGCTGATCTCGCAAACCGCCCACGGCGATGCCGCCGGCAAACACCATTTCGACATTCCCGCCCAGTCGCTGAATCAGGCCTTGTTGATGTTCGGCAGGCAAAGCCAGCAGCAACTGATGTACGGCACCGACATCGCCGACAACCTGCGCAGCCGTAACTTGCAAGGCGACTACACCGCCAATGAAGCGATCAGGATTTTATTGGGCGATGCGCCGCTACAAGCGGTGACGACCGGCGAAGGGGCTATCACCTTGCAGCCGCGAGCGGCGGAACTGCACAACAATCTGGGGCCGCAGACCATGCCGGCGGTGCAGGTGGTGGGCAAGGCGGCTTATGATTCGACCGATCCTTATAATCCGGATTACCGTTTGCCGAACGCTTCCACCGCAACTAAGACTGATACACCGATAATGGAAACCCCCTATTCGGTGGCGGTTGTACCTCAACAAGTATTAAAGGACCAACAAGTAATCCGCGTTGAAGAGGCTGTACAAAATGTCGCAGGCGTGAAAGCCAACTTTACTAGCGGTGGGTTATTTGATGTTTTTAGCATGCGTGGCTTTCAATACACGAATTTATACAGAGACGGCTTTTTATTGCCTGAAGGACAGGGGGCTAGCGACGCTCGGCTGCAAACAGCCAATGTTGAGAGGATAGAAGTGCTTAAAGGGCCCGGTTCAATTCTGTTCGGTCGTAACGAACCGGGCGGGATTATAAATTTGGTCACCAAAAGGCCGCAAGCGACCCCGTATCATTCCATTCAGCAGCAGTTCGGTTCTTATGACTTCTACAGAACGGCCGTTGATTCAACCGGGACTATCAGCTCTGATAACAGTTTGCTTTATCGCGTGAATCTCTCTTATGAAAATGCCAACTCATTTCGCGATTTCGTAAAAACCGATACGGTGTTTTTCGCCCCCAGCTTGACTTGGAATATTTCCGATAAAACCCAAGCCAACTTGGATATTAACTACCAACATTTTGACGATACCACCGATTCTGGTATACCGGTAGTCGGAAATCGTCCTGCCGCTGTGCCAATAAATCGCCAAATAGCCGATCCATTCAATAACAGCAACATTGGTGACAGGACCTTGGTTAGCGCGAATTGGTCACATGCGTTTAACGATAACTGGAAACTTAGCCATCGTTTTGGCGCTGAATTTTTTGATGCTGCGCAAAATTTCACCTTCTTTTTCGGGAAAGTTGGTTCAGATGGCAATCTCGCCAATCTCCCATCATCAGCCTCGGCAGGAAGAGGATTTAATAATGGTCAATCACATCAACAAGAGTACTATACCACTCTCAATCTGACGGGCAAATTCAATACCGCGATGCTTGAGCACAGCATGTTGTGGGGATTTGATTACTTTGTTATTGACAATGGAGGTGGCGTAAATGCTTGTTGTGATGTCCCTGGCGGTTCCAATTTCAATATTTATAACCCAAGTTACTTAACGTCAGCTCCCACATTCAGTTATTCACCGACACCGAGAAGAAATCAAGAGTGGTATGGCTTATATATCCAAGATCAAATCAAGCTGCCATTTAACCTGTATGGTAATGTCGGTTTGCGTTATGACCACGCGATTAGTCGTAATGAAACGCGAAACCTGACTAACGCTGAGGATAGCCGAGTTAGTCCTAGAGGCGGTTTACTTTGGCGTCCCATTCAATGGTTGTCTGTTTACGGAAACTATTCGGAAAACTTTGGGCCGTCCAACACTCTGTTTTTTAGGGCGCCAAACCAACCTGCTTTGCCGCCGCAAACTGCGGAAGAATGGGAGCTTGGTGCGAAAACTGAATTCCTTGATGGCCGTTTGTCGGTCAGTTTTGCTTATTTCGATTTGACTAGAAGAAATATGTCGGTGGTCGATCCAAGTAACCCAAATATTTCGAGAGCAATAGGCGAGCAGCAAACGCGAGGTTATGAATTTGAAACATCGGGTGAAATTTTGCCAGGCTGGCGCGTCATTGGAGCATATACCCATATGCCTTACGCAAATATCAACGAAGACGGTGCTTTTGGTAACACCGGAAATCGTATATCTAATACACCACGTAATTTTGGCAGTCTTTGGAATACCTACGAATTTCAAAACGCTGCTTTACGTGGTCTCAAGATTGGTGGTGGCGTAGTCGCGGCCGATCAAAGCCAAGGTAGAAATTTGAATGACTTTCAGTTGCCAGGTTACGCAACGGTTAATTTACTGGCCAGTTATGGTTTAAACGTCGGGAAATCCAAGGTGACCTTGCAACTCAATGCCAACAATCTTTTGGACAAAACCTACTACACCGGCACCAATGGTGACACTAGGATAGGGATTGGCACCCCAAGGAGCTTCCTGGGCTCAGTGAAAGTTGAATTTTAAGCGGGCAAGCGGCTATTTGATTTGCCCTACGTCAGCTTAGCGTTGGGGTCAGGCGCGAGCCCTAATATTGATGGCCTCTAAATTAGCGATGACTTTATTGTCGCTTTGCGAATAGTGTGATGGTTTTATGGCTGTCGTTTTTAGGGGCTATCGTATCGGCAATTGCTTACGGCATTGCCTATTGCTTGCTTCCCGGCAGTTAATCCATCTACATCACTGATTTTCGCCAGGAAACATGGACTTCAAGTCTCGTAGCCTGGCGTGAATGGTGTTTTGCTATTCGCAAACGCTTCGTCGGCTTGGGCGCAAACCAAAATGCCTTGGCCTCAAGGCTTTTAGCTTGATTCGCAAGGCTGTGGTGGCCCGCTCCCAAGCTTAAATGCCTGGCGAGGATAGCAAATAACCGCGTGCGCAAGCTTAGTTGCCTTGAGCGCGAGGCTTTGAGCTTAATTCGCAAGGCTATGCAGGTTCACTCGCGAGCCTTAAAGCCTGGCGAGGATAGCGAAAAACTTTGTGCGCAAGTCTAAATGCCTTGCGGGTAAGGCTAAAAGCCGAAGCGGAATACCAATGTGCATCGGCGACTAGATCACGTTGGGTAAATCCCTGGCGCCATGAATGACGCGAACTATCTGCACCCCATCGGTTAGGGTTCTGTAAAGGATAAGGTATTTGCCTGATATAAAATACCGTAGCTCTGGTGCAATATCGGGGCGGTAACGACCCATCTGGGGATTGTCTGCCAGCATGATGAAACGCTGTTCCAGATCATCCAATACTCTATCAGCCGCATGGGGATTGTCTTGGGCAATGTAGAGCCATATCTCAATTAAATCCTCTTCGGATTGAGCAGTACGCTGGACGCTACCCATGGATAGTTTGCCGTACTATTTAGTGGATGATGCAAGGCGTTTTCTGGCCTCCATCTTAACGGCATCCATATCGGTAAATGTTCCAGAGCCACTATCAATACCTGTCTGCCAAAGACTTTTTAGTTCTTGAAGTTCACTTTGTTGCAACAACCGTTTAGTTTTCCAGTCACGCAGTGCTTCACGAATGAGTTCGCTGGAACTGGCGTATTCACCGCTTTCAACACATTGCCGCAATATAGTCGCCATTTCGGGTGTTAAAGCGATAGATATTTTTTCGACGTTGGCCATGTTTATTACCTCCAGCGATGATGGTAGTAATGTTTCACACTATCTGCAAATGATTCTTGAGCAACTACCGATTTTGGGTTCTGGTCTGCAATCTAAGCTCTGTTGGCTAGATCCATACGCTAATTCCTCGCAAGTTTGGATGGTGCGAATAGTACCAAGCCCTCAATAGATCGCGTTTTAGTTAGCAAATTCCCTTTGTGCTTCTTACGAATTTACGCTATAGGTTTAGGCTTGTAGCTGCCAGTACTGGCGGATAGGATATTCTTAGACGTGATACCGACCTAGCTCAGGAAATGACCAATGAACCTAGCCGAAACTATTTATAAACACAGTTTAAATCTCCCGGAATCGGCTGCTCGCGAAGCCTTGGATTTTATCGAGTTTCTGGAGCAACGTTATTCAATGGATCAGCCGCAAACAGAGCAGAAGAACGATACAGCGGCCTTTCTGGCTGCATTGGCTGGTGGTTTAAGCGAAGATTTTCCGGATGATATTAGTGATGCCGATTTAGGAACTGACACACTCAGAGAGACTTGGGACTGATGGCTTACTTATTGGATACCAATGCTGCCATTGCACTGTTGAAGGAAAATCCAAACTTGCTTAATCAAGTCCGTCACGTAGGTAGGACATCATTAAAACTGTGTGCGCCTGTCGAAGCGGAGTTGTGGTTCGGTGTGGCAAAAAGCGTTCGGCAAGAACAAAATCGCTCCCGCCTGCTTACGTTATTAGAATGGGTACCAAGCTTACCCTTTGCAGGCCCGGCAACACAGCGTTTTGGTGAGATTCGGGCCTTTTTGGCTAGCCAAGGGACATCCATAGGCCCGTATGATTTGCAGATTGCCGCTATCGCTGTTGCCAATGACTTAACGGTTATAACGAATAATACCTGGGAATTTCAGCGGGTGCCGGGTCTCAAATTAGAGGATTGGCTGTCGTGACGAACCGGCTCAAAGTTTAAGGCTGGCCTTTAAATACAACAATGCCAACAGCAAATACACCACAAAGCTCAAACCCAACAGCCACGGCTTACCTTTAGGTCTGGCCCATGCCGGCAAATGTGGCGGCAGCATTTTGTGGTTGATCAGATACAAAGCCACCGGAAACATGATGGTGCCGCCGAAGCCGATGATGGCGCTGGTTAAAATTAGCGGGCCGGGGGCGTCGAGTTGCATGGTCAGCGAGGTGATGAGCGTCAGCAAGCCCAGAAAGATGTAATACCAGCGCCGGGCCGGCAGACGGCGGCTTTTCGGAAACAAGGTCAAAATAATATCGGTCTGGATACGGCTGACCGCGTCGGCGGTGGCCAGCCAGGTGTCGGTTAAAAACGCGGCCGCCACCACTAAAAACAGCAATCGACCGATCTCGCCCCAACTCACCGCAAAAAACTGGCTTTGCACCACCGCCAGTTCGTATTCCTGCGGCAGCAAACCTTTTGGGAACAGCAGCGCATAAGCCAGCAGACAGGTCATCAGCGTGGTAAGTAGATTGCCGATAATGCCGACCAATATGTCCGCGCTTAAAAATCGCCGCCAGGTCGACCAGTTTTTTGCGCTTTCCGCTTCGTCGGCGGGCAGGAAGCCGTCGCTCAATACCGCTTCTTCCGCACCACCTAAACCAGTGATGCGGCCCACCAGGCCGGCCATGCCGGCGCCTTTGTCGCGTAACCAGTACGAATAAAACAAAATCCAGAAGCCACCGAGGCCGGCGAAAGTAATGGCCGTTAGTAATTTGCTGGCATCGCCGCTATCCCAAGCGCGCGGCATGTCGCCGACCGGGCCGAGCAGGCCCATGCTGAATTCCGGCAACGCCTTTAACACATCGCTTTGCAAGCATGCGGATAACAGCCCGACCACGGTGACCACCGCGACCAGTTTCATGAAGCGTTCTATCAGCGTATAAACCACGCCGCTGGCGAGAATAGCGGAAACGAACACCGCAATCGAGGTGTAGCCCCAAAACAGGCTTTGCCCGCGTTGCGTCCAGCCATCCGGCCAGTGCGTCAATTCCGCCATCGCCGTGCCGCCGGCCGAAGCAAACGCACCGAACCACAAGAACGACACGGTCATCAGCAGCCACAGAAAGATCCCAAAGCCGCGATGCAAACGAATAAATCCGTGGAAAATGCTTTCGCCGGTCAGCATGGTGTAACGGCCAATTTCCAGGTTCAACGGATATTGCAGCAAACAGGCCGGGACCAGCAGCCATAAAAAAGTCAGGCCGTATTTGGCAATCATGTAAGGCCACCAGATCAACTCGCCGCTGCCTTGCGCTAGCGCCATCCACACCACGCCGGGCCCAAGCGCCGCCCACCAACCGGGGAAGGCTGGGACACTGTGGCGAGTTAGAGATTGCAAGTCGGTATTGTTCATGGTTTGCAAAAATGAAAGCTTTGTTGGAAAAGCCGCCATTTCCGCAAATTTGCCTGGATTTGGCAAATCCGGTTAACAATAGGGTGGATGTTACTGGTGGAAATGGGAAAACCAGGGGTTTTCAGCGTTTCTTGGAAATTTGTTTGGGTGAGACGCCAAAATGTTTACTAAAAGCCAGGCTGAAGTTGCTGGTGTGCCTGTAACCCACCATCTCTGCCACCAAGCTGACGGGTTGCCGAGTCGACGCCAATGCGCGATAAGCATGCTGCATTCTGATCTCGGTCACTACGCCATAAGGAGAATTATTAAAATAATGTTGGAACAGATTTTTTAACTTGAATGGAGTGATGCCCAGGGTTTTTGCCAGGTTTTCCAGTGAGGGTGGATCTTGGTAATGTAGTTCGAGGATCTCGCGGGCTTGGTCAGCCATGTGCCGGCTGGCTTGGTCGAATCTGGAATAAGCGTATTTTTCAGGTCGGCACAGTCCGTTAAGTTCGTTAGCCAGTATCGTCATGACATGGCCGTTTAAGGTTAGCGGTGCTAAAGGGGCGCTGAGGTCACATCCCAGTAATTGCCGGGCAGAAATCATGCTTTGAGTATGGCTTGGCCGGCTGCTTAACAGTTGCAAGGCATTGTTCCGGAAGAAAAATGCCGATTCATTTTCGCCCAAATAACGGTCCATCCAGCGCTTGCCGATTGAAAAACGCAATTGCTTTATAGGCTGATTTGCTTGATACCGGCGTTCGCCGTGACTGCTGTCGAAACTGGTAATCGTGGTATGGCCTGCGCTGAATGTCAGCTCCTGCTTGTCGCTGTCGATGAAGCGGGTGTGACCGGTTATCCCAAGCGTTACTACCAGGCGTGGTTCGCCGAAATCGATTTTGCTGGTGATCGCCAGATCGTGCAGGGGGTGATAGGTCGTTTCTATGTAACTCAGGGACGGATCGAGCTGAAAAATTAGCGATCTGCCCTCGCCAAGCTGAGAAGGTAAGGATTGACGCCAGCAATGTTGTTGCTGACCGGGTTGCATAGATAATTCGTCACTGTGCAGCCTTTTGTATCCTGCCTTTTTTCTGTCGGTCATGTCGTGAAATGTCCTTGGCCTGGAAAATTTGCCCACCTCTTGGGCATACGACTTACTTTTACAATAATTTGTGACATAACACTAATTTTTAGCATAAATCGGTTTGAATCGGTCTGTTTTACCGAACGAATTGGATGCGTGTTTTTTCTTATCTTGTTGTTTTATATGTTTTACTAAATCGGTGGCATAGGGATTGATAGGTAGTTTTGGGTTGCTTCCCTACTTAAACCTCAGATTGCGCGGAATCGCAATCAGCAGGAATGATTAGGGGTAATTCGCCAATTACAAAATAACTATCAAGATTTTCGAGAGGACACGATGAAAAACTATAAATACCTGCTGTTAGCCGCAACGCTGGGGCTATCTACACAAGTTCAAGCCGCACCAGGTTGTAGCGCCGCTAATTTGAACGGCAGCTATGTGCTGTATCAAAACAGCGTAGCGCTGGCTAATCTGCATACCGGACGTTGTGAAATTACGGTTCTTAACGGCGTCGTCGGCGGTTCATGCGCATTCACTACCACGCAAAGCGGGGTGATCACTCCGGGTTTCGCCGGCCCGGTCAGCGGTACCGCGACGATGAACACCGATTGCTCGGCTGTGGCGCAATTAGATTTTTCGCCGGCGCCGAATGTCACCGTGCAATCATTCTTTGATTTGCAATTTACCCCGGACAAACAATCGTTTATCGGGCAATGGACCAATAATTTCGGCTTATTGGGCACCTCCTCCGGCACCCGTTTCTCGCCGTTCCTGCCCTCCACACCCGCGCAATAAGGCCTGCTGATTATGACAACTAAATCTATAAAGCTGGCCTTGGCGGTTGCGGCCGCATTATTGGCGCCCGGCGCTAACGCGGCGGTTTACAATTTTGTGCAAACCGGTTTTGACGACGGGGCGACCATTTCCGGTAGTTTTACCGTGAATGACGCCAATCACTCCGGGCAAATTAACGTGGGAAGCGCCAATTTCGGGATGAATTTCAATGAAATCTCGGCGTTTTCTTTGTCGTTCTCGGGTAACTCTATCGTCGCTGCGTTTACTCATAACCTGGCTGATTTGTCGGCGATGGTCTACAACCTCAACAGCCCGTATCTCGGCGACGAGATTAACGGCGCGCAACAAGAACTGATTGCCACCAATTACTTTGGCACCACTGGCTTTGATTATTACAGCGGCATGGGCTTTGGCGGTTTCGGCGGCGCGGTATTCGATAAAGCCAACAATGCAACATCTTACAGCTACGAATTGGTGTCGGTAACGCCAGCCGCCGTGCCGGTTCCTGGCGCAGTTTGGTTGTTTGGATCGGTGCTGACCGGGTTTATCGGTATGAAGCAGCGCAAAGCTTGATAGCCGGTTGCAAGGCTTGGTTAGCAAAAACGCCCGTTAAGGGCGTTTTTTTTACTGATCGCTCCTTGTTGAAGTGGGGCGCAATCAATTCGTAACGGTCAGGCAGTTTTTTGCAGCTTTTTCAAAATGCTTTTACTGATCCGTTCCACAAAGTCTTCGGGATTTTCGTAGTCATGCTCCCGGATAAACTCCACGACCGATGACACCAATTTTTTGGTGTCGGTGATTTCCTGGTGCGATCTGCCGCAACCGCCGCAGTGGGTGCCTTCGGATGTGCATTGGTCGATACAAGGTTGGTATTTCATAGAGTGTTCTCAAAGGTTAATGGCTAAATGGTGATTATTGTAAGTGGCGGCAGTGAGTTACCGCAAAACTTAACGCTAACATCGGGTCTGTCGATTCTGATGTTTGGCAAATTGCTGCTTACGTTATTTTGATCACTGTGGTCATGGCAGCATAAGTTATTGAAATTCATCAAATATTAAGTTAAATAACATAGTTCAATAACTTGAATTAAATAATTCTAATATTACAATATAGTTTGCTTTAATTTGTTATAGCTAATTGACCGCTTCAGGCTTCCGGCTGTAGTCAATCATAAAAACTGTTTCTACATTTCACAGAATTCCAGCTTTTTTGATGGTTTCAAGGGCGGAAAGGTCTTGATGATCTTGGTAGGGAGCAATAGCAAATTGACGTTATTTTTGACTTTCGAAAGGCGAATTATGAAAAAAATCTGCACAGACAATCAACAAACGGTCCGGCACGTCCCCTCGTCAGTAACAACAGGTCTCGGCTTATTGGGTTTGTTGGCGACTGGCATGCTGCCTCTCGGCTTTAGCTCGGCGGTTAGCGCCGATGACACAATCGAAAACTCCCTGGTTGATGAAGTGGTACTGGAAAAAGTCATCGTCACCGACAAGTTTCCCGGGGTAAAGGCCTTAAACGCTTCAGACATGGAAGCGGATATTCTCACCAGCAAGCGCGCGGCGGTTAGTGACACCGCTAAACTCCTGGAAGATACGCCGGGGGTGAGTTTATACGGTGCCGGCGGCGTCTCCAGTTTGCCGGTGATACACGGTTTGAACGACGACCGGGTGAAAATCGACATCAACGGTATGACGCTGACCTCGGCTTGCGCCAATCATATGAATCCGCCGTTGTCATATATCGACCGCAGCAATATCGGCAAGATCACCATTTTGACCGGGGTGACGCCGGTGAGCTTGGGCGGCGACAGTATCGGCGGCACGATTTCCGTGCAAACGCCCGATCCGGTATTTGCCGAGCCGGGCAAGGATATTTTGCTGGACGGCAGCGTATCCTCGTTTTACCGCAGCAACGGCGACGCCTTTGGCGGCAGCATCGCTGCCGGCGTGGCGACGCAAAACGTGCGGCTGGACTATACCGGTTCGCACACCGAAAGCATGAATTACAACGACGGCAACGGCCAGATCGTCAAATCCACCGCTTACGAGAATCAAAACCACTCGGCGGCTTTATCCTTCAAAACCGATAAACATTTGGTCGTGATTCGCGGCGGTCAGCAGCATATACCGTTCCAGGGTTTTCCCAATCAGCGGATGGACTTGACCAACAACGACAGCATCTTCGGCAATATCATGCACAAAGGCAGTTTCGATTGGGGTTCGCTGGAGAGCAAATTCTATTTCGAAAGCACCCAGCACAGCATGGATATTGGCGAGGACAAACACAGCCAGTTTCTGGATGGCACGGCCAGTGGCGGTACATTTGCGCCGCCCAACGATCAAATGCCGATGGAAACCCGTGGCCGCAACCTGGGGTATAAAATCCAAGCGGAAATTCCCTTCAACAAACGCGACACTTTCCGCATCGGCAACGAATATCACAGCAACAAAATCAACGATTACTGGCCGGCGGTCCACACCAATACCAGTATTGCCGCCAATAATACCGACGCCCGCAGTGCGTATTGGATGATGGCGCCGGAAGCGTATTTGAATATCAACAACGGCGAACGCGACCGGGTGGGCTTTTTTGGCGAGTGGGAAGCCAATTGGGATGCCAAATGGCGCAGTTTGTTGGGTCTACGTTACGATCACACCACCACTAATACCGGTGAGGTTCAACCCTATAACCCCGATTTGATCAACACCGGCCCGACTCGTGCCGTGGATAGAGCCGGCGCGATTACCGCGTTAAATGCTGCCAATGCTTTCAACGCCCGCGACCGCGAGCGTAGCAACGACACCTTTGATGTGACCGCTCTGGTGCAATTCACCCCCAACGACATGAGCCAATACGAATTGGGTTACGCCCGGAAAAACCGCGCGCCTAATTTATACGAACGCTATGTCTGGGGCGCGCGCAATATGGACATGGCGATGATAGGCTGGCATGGCGACGGCAACGGTTACGTCGGCAATATGGATTTAACCGAGGAAACCGCGCACACCGTCAGCTTGACCGCCGCATTCCACGAACCGAAAAACAATCTGTGGGAAGTGAATGTCACGCCGTATTTCACCTATGTGAACAACTTCATCGACGTGGACCGCTGCATTAGTGCCTCCAATGCGGCGGCCAGCGGTTGCAAAGCCACACCGCAAACCGCCACCAACAGCTTCGTCTATCTGCAATATGCCAATCACGACGCCCGGCTGTGGGGGATGGATGTATCCGGCCGGACGCGGATTTATAAAGACCAAACCGTCGGTGAATTTGCCGCCCACACCACCATGAGTTACGTGCGCGGCGAGCGCATGGACGGCGGCAATCTGTATCACATGATGCCGTTCAACATGAAGCTGAGCTTGGATCACCGCTTGAGCAGTTGGCAAAGCGCGATAGAAATGCAGTTCGTCGACGGTAAGGACGACGTGCAGGCCATCCGCAACGAAACCGAGACGGCGGCGTATATTTTGTTAAACGCCAGAACCGGTTACGAGTGGGGCAAAGTGCGTTTTGATGTGGGTCTGGATAACGTGCTGGATAAGCAGTATTACCATCCTTTAGCAGGAGCCTATCTGGGCGACCGCTACGGCATGAATCCAACCGCAGCCGCCAATGTCACCGTGCCCTGGGGCAGAAACATCGCCGGCATGGGCCGCTCGGCGTTTGTGGGCTTGACGATCAAGTTCTGATGCCGGGTGTGAGAATCAGTGGAAATTGATTGAACGAAGCTATTTGATTGTTGTGTCACGACCCAGGTGGGTTTTGACACAATGATTGGAAAATACCGGGTTTTTAGCCTTAATCGGAGTTCATCTTTACGGCGTGGTGTTGTTGTGACTTTGGGTTGAGGCAATTATCGGCCAATTTGAGACCTTCGTGGTTGATTTCTGAATGGCCGGTTTATATCAGAAACTGCTCATTTAACGCCGCAAATAACCCGACGCAAAAAGCGCGCAGCGGTTTTGCGGTCAGAGTTAATTTGTCTTGTTATGAATCTCTTCTGGTATGCCAAAATTCTCTCATGCTTTTTAGGTAGTCCTTCACAGCATTCTCAACCTGTTTCTTGCCAAGCCCTTGCTGCTTAAATATTTTACTGATAGTTTTTCGTAGTATTTTATCCCATGTTGGCTCAAAACCTGTGGCTGGCACCTCAATAAGGATTCTACCTTTATCTTCCATCATTAGAGAGCTAACCTTGTCACCCGACTTGCCTTCCAAGAGATAAAACCCGTTATTCCGCAAAACGCCGTCAACTAAAGCATGGTGCTTATTTGCGCTAAACCCAATTGCGAATTCTATTTCAACAGGGCGAAAACTTCTTATGATCAGAAGAATCTTATTTTTCGAGGTTAAAGCCGTACCCCACTGAACTAAAACATCTCCCGGTGGCTGCGTTCTGTGAGCATTTATGTACTCTACAATATCTTGACGTTCTTTTGCGTCAACAATAATTGCTGGTATTGGCCTACCATTGGCCCATTCTGGATCGATAATTACGCCATCATCAATAATGGAGACTGTGGTTATAGTTACTAAACGCTCAAACAATCCGATACTCCTTTATCAAATATGAATCTACTTCGCTTACCTCACCAACAGAGTCTGAAACTCTCAGAGTATATTTATCGACACGGCCAGATTGAATCAGGTGAGGGTCAAACTGAAACATACACCAGTTAGTGACGGCGGATTTTTCTGCTATTTCTACAGGTGAGACAAAGGGCGTAACCTCATGTCCTATTATTGAATTTTTCAAGGCCGGAGAATGCTGAAGAATCAAATTACCTATAGTCCCATCTTTCCGAATAAATGTAATTAATAGCTCAATTCTTTGGATGGCATTTGGCGCAGATGCCTGATTGATAACTGAAAGATTAAACCCAAAGATGTATTCATCATCCGAACATCGATAGTTGATCCCTTCAATTAGATAGAGCTTCAATTTTTCCTTTTTGGAATTAAACTCCTCTTGCGCAATTGATAGCGCTTTCTGTGCGATACGAACGCTCCTAGCGGCATATAAGGCCGAAAAAAGCGCAGCGACAAGCGAAACTACTGAAATCAAAAGTTCGTTGGTCAATTAGAAGCTCCAGTAATCTGATGCGTAACTTGTAATTAGAAAGTTCTGTATATCATCGAAACCAAGTACATATGGCTCGAAAACATCAATCGCTGACATTGAACCAATGTTAGGCGATAGACCGCAACGGGTCGTTTGCGTCGAAAAAGCCCTTGTGGGAAAAATAATTTTCAGCAATATTGCTCAATATTAAAACCGTTATTACGGGTTTATTCGGTCGGTGAAAGCAAACTACAGGTAGCGCAGCCCCAGGTCTAAACATGCTCATCACGTTGTTTACCCCGGTCTGGCCGGGGCAGCTAACATGGTGGTTAAGTAATCGGTTGCTCGGCCGCTGGCTATTCGGTTTCCGCTAAACGGTAGACATAAATCGTTGCGCCGATCACCGCCGCCTGGCCCATCACTAAATTGACGATAGGGAGCGTCAAGCCCAGGCCGGTCAAGCCGCCGAAGCTCAATACCCCCCAACGGGTTTGCTGCATGAATTGTTTCTGTTCTGGAAACGACAGGCCGCGTTCTTCCAGTGGATACGCCAGAAATTCCATCGCGATGCCCCAGGCGGCAAATACCGCCCAGATAAAGGGTGCGATCAGATTGACCACCGGTATCAGAAACAGCAGCAGCAATGGCAGTACCCGCAACAATAGATAGCCGACCCGGCGCAGTTCACCAAAAAACACCTTATCCCAAGGCAGTTCGGCTTTGACCACGCTGCCGCCGCTGATCAGTTGCAGCGTCTTAGCCGCAAGCTGGCTGTAATACGGCGCGGCGATCAGGTTGGCGAACAGGGTGAAGGTGAAGAAGCCAATCACTAAAAAGCTGATAAAAAACAGCGGCCACAATATCCAATTCAGCCAGGACAACCAGTCCGGGATAAAGGAATGAATCAAAGCCGATACCGAATGGTAGCCCAGCACGAAAGCGCCGGTGTACAACACCATATTGATGAACAAGGGTATCAACAGGTATTTGCGCAGTTCGGGGTGGGTGAGCATTTTTACGCCCTGCCACAAGCAGTTCAGCGCAAAGACAGGGTTATTGCCGCGCGGTAAATTTAACATGCTGCCAAACTCCTTACCCCGTGCAGACCGGGGTCGATAACCACGCCGCGTTCGGTGACGATGGCGCTAATCAGGGCGGCCGGGGTGACGTCGAACACCGGGTTCCAGGCGTGCACCAGCGAGCCGTCGTTTAAGTAACAATCCGCCAACAATTCTTTGGGATTGCGTTGTTCTATTTCGATACTTTCGCCATTCTCCATGCTGAAGTCGAAGGTGGAAGAGGGCGCGGCCACCATCATTTTTACCCCGTGTTGTTTGGCCAAAACCGCCAGCGAATAGGTGCCAATCTTGTTGGCGACGTCGCCGTTGGCGGCGATGCGGTCGGCGCCGACGATGATCCAGTCGATTTTGCCGGATTTCATCAGCCAGGCCGCCGCCGAATCGGCGATCAGCGTGGCGGGGATGCCGTCTTGCGCTAGTTCCCATACCGTCAAACGCGCGCCTTGCAGCCAAGGCCGAGTCTCGTCGGCGTAGACGTTTTGCAATTGACCGCGCTTGTGCAAACTACGAATCACGCCCAGCGCGGTGCCGTAACCGCCGGTGGCCAACGCGCCGGCGTTGCAATGCGTTAGCACAGCCTTAGCATTGCCGATGACATCCGCGCCGCGCTCGCCCATCGCGTGGTTGGCAGCGATGTCCTCGGCGTGGATTTGCTCGGCCAATTGAGTCAATGCGGCGACGGGTTCCGGCGGATTTTCCGCTAGCAGGCCGCGCATTTTATCCAGCGCCCAGAACAGGTTTACCGCCGTCGGCCGCGAGGTGGCCAGCTGTCGAATGTCTTGTTCTACAGCAGATTGCCAATCGCCGTTCGGATAATGTTGTATCGCCGATAACACCACGCCGTAAGCCGCGGCGATGCCTATGGCCGGGGCGCCGCGCACCCGCATCGAGGCGATGGCCTCGGTGACGCCGGCGGCGTCGCTGTATTCGTCGTAGGTGATGGTTTCCGGCAGCAAGCGCTGGTCCAACACTTTCATGCTGTGTCCGCTCCATTGCAAGGCATGTACGGAAAGTTTTTGCGTTGTAGTCATGATGATTTCGTCTAAATCTATATTTGAGGAGGTTATGAAATGCCCGGCAACTGCTCTTTTCCCTATGCGCTTGAGGTAAAAGCGCGGCGAATTTGCGTTGAAAAGGCAAATCAGATGCGGCGGTAGTCCGTTGTACGAGTGCTATTTTAAGGTGTTTTTGCACTTACTGCCGGGGGATATTGACTTCCCGTTGGCTGCGATCCGTGTCGATACGATGGCGGGGCGCTGGGTTTTCGCGCAGGCGAGACGGTAAAGCGCCCCCGTCCCATTCCGGCATCATGACGTTCAGCAAAATTAAATTGGAGTGTGGGTCGGAGTGGGTGGCGGCCTGCGCTGTTCTCCGCAGGCGAGCAAGCCGGCTAACGAGGTATAATCGCCGCTTTGCATATCGGGAGAACCCATGCTGGTCGACCTTCTCATTCAAGCCCGTTGGATAATACCGGTAGAGCCGGCGTCCGAAATCCATGAGCACGCCAGTCTTGTGATAGATGACGGCAGAATTGTCGATTTGTTACCGACCGAGCAGGCCATGTCAAAGTACCAAGCCCGACAGCTCGAAGTGTTGGATCAGCATGCACTGATTCCGGGTTTGATTAACTGCCATACCCACGCCGCGATGTCCTTGCTGCGCGGGATTGCCGACGATCTGCATTTAATGGATTGGCTGCAAAACCATATCTGGCCGGCCGAGCAAAAATGGGTCAGCGAAGCATTTGTCAGGGATGGCACCGATCTGGCGATTGCCGAGATGCTGCGCTGCGGCACGACTTGTTTTAATGACATGTATTTCTTTCCGGAAATCGTCGCGCAACAAGCCATGCAACACGGCATACGCGCCAATATCGGTTTGATCGTGTTCGATTTTCCGACCGTCTGGGCGGAAAACGCGGATGCCTATCTGACCAAGGGTTTGGCGCTGCACGAGCAACTCCGGCATGAAACTTTGATCAGCACCTCGTTTGCGCCGCACGCGCCATACACCGTGTCGGACGGACCTTTGCGTAATGTCATCACCTACGCCGACGAGATGAACTTGACGGTGCATATGCACTTGCACGAAACCGCGCACGAAGTCGACGAGCAAAAAAGTAAAAACGGCCAAACGCCGCTACAGCGTTTACATGAATTGGGCTTGCTGACGCCATCGTTTATAGCGGTGCATATGACGCAATTGTCCAGCGAGGACATCCAACTTTACGCGGAAACCGGCGGCCACATCGTGCATTGTCCGGAATCCAATTTGAAACTGGCCAGCGGCTTTTGTCCGGTGGCGGCGTGTCTGGCTGCGGGTATCAATGTGGCCTTGGGCACCGACGGTGCCGCCAGCAATAACGATCTGGATGTGCTGTCGGAAATGCGTACTGCAGCCTTGCTGGGTAAGGGGGTAGCAGGCGATGCCAGCGCGGTGTCGGCGACGACAGCGTTGGAAATGGCGACTATTAACGGCGCCAAGGCCTTGGGTTTGGACGCTGAAATCGGTTCACTGGTTATCGGCAAAGCGGCCGACGTGGTGGCGATAGATCTGAGTGAACTGGAAACTCAACCCTTGTTCAATCCGCTGGCGCAAATCGTCTATGCCGCCGGCCGGCATCAGGTGACTGATGTTTGGATTAACGGCAAGCAGTTACTGCGCAAGCGCGAATTGACCTCGTTTGATGTTCCGGCTCTGCGACAAAAAGTCACGCTTTGGCAAGAACGCTTGCAAGAACATCCAGCGAATTAACAGCCATTTTAGAAGTCGCCGAGAGGCCTTGTTAAAGGCCATTCAAGCCGTGGTACTGAATTCAAGATCAGGGTCGGAAGTTGGCGCATGACGAATAACCTAGTAATACAGTAAACTATAGCCCCATGAACAGGTTGGCATTATGACAGCGACAGAAAACGTACATCCTCACGAAATTCATAAGTTCGGCTCGCAAGCCGAGCGTTGGTGGGATCCGAACGGCGAATTTAAAACCTTGCATGACGTCAATCCTTTGCGCTTGCAGTTCATTCAGCAATACGCTGATTTGTCAGGCAAGCGGGTGGTGGATGTCGGTTGCGGCGGTGGGATTCTTACCGAAGGTTTGGCGAAAGCCGGCGCGGATGCCTTGGGTGTGGATTTAAGCGAAGACTTGCTGGATATTGCCGATTTGCATGGCCTGGAAACCGGCGTCAACGCCAGTTACCGGAAAATCAGCGCCGAACAACTGGCCGAGGAACAGCCGGCCGGCTTCGATCATGTCACCTGCATGGAAATGCTGGAGCACGTGCCCGATCCGGCGTCCATCATTGCCGCGTGCGCAACACTGGTTAAGCCCGGCGGCATGGTGTTTTTCTCGACTTTGAACCGGGTGCCGAAAGCCTGGTTGCTGGCTATCGTCGCCGCCGAGCATGTGCTGAAAATGGTACCCAAAGGTACGCACGACTATAAAACCTTTATCAAGCCTTCCGAATTGGGGCAGATGGCCAGAAGCGTAGGGCTTGAGTTACAAGGGATGGTCGGTATCGAATACAGCCCCTTCAGCAAGCGCTTTAGTTTGGGTAAAGATATAGACGTCAACTATATAGCGGCGTTTCAGCGCCCCGAGTAAGCCAGCATGACTGGATTTAAACTGGATTGCGTGCTGTTTGATCTGGACGGGACCTTGGTCGATACCGCACCCGATCTGATCGCCTGTTTGAACAAGACGCTGCTGGCCCACGGTTTTCCGGAAGCGCCTGCGGAGACAGTGCGGCCCTTCATTTCCCACGGTGCCATGCCGATGATCAGGCATTGCGTGAGCGTTGAAGACAGCTTGGCGCAGCAGATGCTGGCCTTTATGCTGGATACCTACGAACAGAATATCGCCGAACATAGCCGTTTTTTTCACGGCATTGCCGATAGTTTGGAAGCGATAGAACAACTGGGTTTGAAGTGGGGCGTAGTCACCAACAAAAAATCCCGTTTTACCGTGCCCTTGATGGAGGCGATGCAACTCAGCGACCGAGCCGCCTGCATTATCAGTGGCGATACCACTGCCAATAGCAAGCCGCATCCGGAACCGATGTTGGCCGCCTGCCGTCAAGCCGGGGTAGCGCCGGAGAATTGCGTGTATATCGGCGATGCGATACACGACATTACCGCCGGCAAACGCGCGAATATGAAAACCCTGGCGGCACTATACGGTTATTTGCAAAGCGACGATCAGCCCGATACCTGGGGTGCCGACGCTTTGATCGAACAGCCGCCTCAATTGATGGAATGGATACACGCTAATTTATGTCATTAAGCAATAAGGTTTTACTGATTACCGGAGCCGGCGGCGGTCTGGGCGGCACGGCGGCGCTGGCATTAGCCGGGCAGGGCGCGCAAATCATTCTGCTGGATAAAAGCATTCCCAAGCTGGAAAAAATCTACGATGCGATTGTCGCTGCCGGCGGTCCTGAACCGGTGATGTATCCCTTCGATTTGGCCGGTGCCAGTGAAGCGCAATACGAAGAAATGGCCGAAGCGATAGCGCAACGCTACGGTGCTTTGCATGGCGTATTGCATGCGGCCGTGGAGTTTAGCGCTTACAGCCCCATCGCCAATTACAAAACCAAGGATTGGGGACATGCCTTAAACGTCAACCTCAGTGCGCCTTTCCTGTTGTGCCGGGTGTTGTTGCCTTTGCTGCAACGCAGCGAGCATGCTTCCATCGTGTTTATTTCCGATTCCTCGGCGCGTAAAGTCCAGGCTTATTCAGGTGCTTACGGCGTAGCGAAAATCGCGCTGGAAGGCTTAGCCGGTATTCTGGCCCTAGAACTGGAAGCAGCTGGAAAAATCCGTGTTAATACTTTGGTCCCGGGACCGGTGGATTCGCCATTACGGAAGAAAGCTTTCCCGGCCGAAGATAAAACCAGGCTGCCAAGCATGAACAGCTTGGACCCGCTGTATGTTTACTTATTCAGCGACGCCAGTATCGGCAAGACCGGTCAAATTATTGACGCCCAAACTTTCAAACCTTAAGAAACTTATGGCAGACAGAGAAGTTGTATTTTTAACCCGCGACGTCAACATCGTCACCATTCCGGACGGCAACCACGGCACCTTGAGTAAAGGTCAGGAAGTGACCATCCATCAGGCCTTGGGCAGCAATTACACCGTGGTGACCGATTACGGCCATATGGTACGGATCGCCGGGATTGACGCCGATGCCTTGGGCAAGGAAACCCAGCATTTGCATACCCTAGTGTCGGAAACCGACAGCAAGGCGGTGGAAAAGAACTGTTGGGAAGTGATGAAAACCGTCTACGACCCGGAAATCCCTGTCAACATCGTCGATTTGGGTTTGGTTTACCATTGCAGCGCCAAGCCTAACGCCGATGGTGGCAACGATGTGCATATTCAGATGACCTTGACCGCGCCCGGATGCGGCATGGGTCCGGTCATCCAAAGCGACGTGGAAAAATGCATCCGCGCCTTGCCCGGCGTCAGTTCGGTTGATGTCGAAGTGGTGTTAGATCCGCCCTGGTCGCGGGAAATGATGTCGGAAGTCGCGCAAGTACAGTTGGGTTTGTTTTAAAAGTCGGCAAAGGGAGGCGGCGGCAGTTAAGCGGCGGAAAATTGCCGCTTGCTGAAGAAAACTGCGGTTGTTTGTGTTTAAGTCATTGTATTTTATAAATATAAAATAATTGGCACGCTCTTGGCTTTATTCTCCTTGAAGTTTGATTCAAGACTCGGGGAACCGTCATGAGAGATAAAGCAGCCGATTTAGCGATAGTCAGTAATAAAACCTTTGAAGCGTCAACCGCTGTCAATTTGCATCACTACGATATCAGTAGTGCTTTGCAGACTTCATTGGAATTCAACGAGTTGATCGCCATTTTCTGCGACAAAATTCAAAATACCATTCCGCATAACGGCTTTGAATACATCAACGAAGATTTCGATTTGGAATTCAAACGCGGCGTGATGGCCCGCCACTCTTGCAGCTATGCCCTAAAAGTCGAAGAGCAGCAGCTGGGCGAGTTGAAACTAACCCGTAGCAATCGCTTCAGCAAAGATGAGCTGAAAATGCTGGAAAGCCTGTTGTGTTGCCTGATTTACCCACTAAGAAATGCCACCTTGTTTCAGCAAGCATTGAAAATGGCATTCACCGACCCTTTAACCAAAACCAATAACCGCACCGCGTTTAACGACTGTTTGCTGCGCGAAATCAAACGTGCGCATCGTAATTCGCAGCATTTGTCGGTGATTTTTGTGGATGTCGATCACTTCAAGCATATCAACGACGATTACGGGCATGCTTGCGGCGATTTGGCTTTGTCGTCATTGGCCGGCTGGTTGAAAGACAGTGTGCGCGGCAGCGACGCGGTGTTTCGTTACGGCGGCGAAGAGTTTGTGATTTTGCTGAGCGATACCGACATCGACGGTGCGATGGTGATAGGCGAGCGCATCCGCGCAGATATTGAATCGCACACTTTGGCTTATGGCATGGACGTGTTGAATCTGACCGCCAGTTTGGGAGTTGCAGCCTTAAAAGGTAGCGATAGCCCGGAATTCTTGCTCAAACGGGCCGACGCCGCGATGTATCAAGCCAAACAACGCGGTAGAAACCGGGTAGAAGTGGGATATTGATTCGGTTTTCGCACTGCGGCCATCAGACGGCGATAGTCGCTTAACCCACTTTAAAGCGATAGCCCACACCCGACTCGGTCAGCAAATATTTCGGCTGAGTCGGATCGCTTTCCAGCTTTTGCCGCAATTGGCTCATGTAAATCCGCAAGTAATGCGGATTTTCCTGATACGACGGCCCCCACACTTCCTTCAAAATTTGCTGATGCGTCAAAACTTTGCCGGCATGCTTGATCAGCACGCAGAGCAAGCGGTATTGAATCGGCGTCAGATGAATGTCGTTGCCATCGACGCTGACTACCCGATTGCGCAAATCCACTTTCAGTGCATCAACGACAAACACCTCGTCCTGAGCATGTTCCGCCGGTCGGCTGGCATGCCGCAAAGCCACCCGTATGCGCGCCAACAGCTCGCCAAATCCAAACGGCTTGGTTAGGTAATCGTCCGCGCCAGCGTCCAAGGCGTCGATTTTTTGCTGTTCGTTACTGCGCGCCGACAGCACGATGATAGGCATGGCCGACCAGCCGCGCACACTCTTGATCACCTCGACGCCATCCATATCCGGCAAGCCTAAATCCAGAATCAGCAAATCCGGTTTACGCACGCCGGCTTCAATCAGGCCTTGTTTGCCGGTCTCGGCTTCGAATACCGCAAAGTCGTGCGTCGCCAGACTGGTACGCAAAAAGCGCCGGATCGGTGGATCGTCTTCGATCACGATAATAACGGGATGCGTTTTAGCCATGGCCAAAATCCAGTGGGATTATGTTCATTCCTCCGGCTCCATAAGCGGAGGGGATTCGTCGTTGGGTAGCGCGAAGGTAAAGATCGCACCGCCCCCCGGTTTGTTGTTAGCGCGAATCCGGCCGCCATGCACTTCGACAATGGCTCGGCAAATCGCCAGCCCCAAGCCGACGCCGCTTTGCGCCGATTCATGACGGGCTTGGTAAAATTTCTCGAACAATTTATCCTCCAGACCTTTGG
This sequence comes from Methylomonas sp. Kb3, assembly GCF_002834115.1. NCBI lineage: Bacteria > Pseudomonadati > Pseudomonadota > Gammaproteobacteria > Methylococcales > Methylococcaceae > Methylomonas > Methylomonas sp. Kb3. The sequence goes on from NZ_PIZT01000069.1 coordinate 252,712, forward strand.
GAATACCGGGGCCGTGATCGGCGACCGAAATTTCCATCGTATTGCCGACGTATTGGGCAAACACTTCAAGTTCGGAGCCCGCAGCGGTATAGCGCACGGCGTTTTCCAATAGATTAATCAACACCTGCTCTATCATCACCGCATCGACAAACACCAATGGAATCCCCGGCGGCAGACTGACGCTGACTTTTCGGCCGGCCAGGTGTTTTTGCAAGCGCGTTAGGACGGTGCCGATAATTTCTTCGACAGGATGCCACTGTTTGTTTAATTCCACCACGCCGGCGTCGAGTCTGGCCATGTCCAGAATATTATTCACCAAATTGGCCATCCGTTCGGCTTCGTCATAGATGGCACGGCCGAGTTCCAGCCGGTGCTGGGCCTGTAAATGGCCTTCGTCTTCGACTAAGGCGCTGGCTGAGCCGATGATCGTCGACAACGGGGTCCGCAAGTCGTGAGAAATTGCGCTGAGTAAGGAGTTGCGCAGCCGTTCGGCCTCGATTTGTAATTGCGTTGATTTGGCCTGTTCGGCAAAGCGTAAACGGGCGACGGCCTGGCCGATTTGCCGCAAAAAGGTTTCCAGTAATTTTTGCTGCTCCGGCAAAAACACCCGGCGTAAATTGACCGGTAACAGCGCCAATACGCCGATGGCTTTGTCTTCGTCTTGAATCGGAAAATAAATCGCCGCGCTGCCGGGTAAGGTATGGGTGCCGTGCCCGGCCATTTCGTTGTGATCGTAGACCCACTGCGCCACGCTCAAATCCGCGCCGCGCAAGGATTGAGGCAGGCCGTGTTGTTTGGGATAGACTAGCCGTCCGCCCGGATTGGCAAATAAAATGACATTGCGGCTGCTGAATTCGGCGTATAGGTGTTTAACCGCCGTCGCGACGATCTGCTGTTCGCTTTGCGCCACCGCCAGCTCCTTACTCATGGCGTATAGCGCAGCGGCGCGGCGTTCGCGATGCGCGGCAACCTTGGCCTGCGCACGGACGTTGACCATTAGATTGCTGATGACAAATGCCACCACCAGCATGGCCAACAACGTGATCAGATATTGGCTATCGGCTACCGACAGACTGTAGAAAGGCTGCACGAACAGCACGTCGAATACGCCGACGCTGAGCAAAGACGCCAACACCGAAGGCCCGCGCCCGAAATGGGTGGCGACAAACACCACGCCGAGTAAATACACCATCACCACATTGGCCAGTTCCACCTTGCCGAACAACATTTTACCCACTGCCGTGCAGAGCAAGGTCACCGCCATCGCCCACAGATAGCCGCGATAGCGGCGGCGAGTTTTACTGGGGATGCGTTGTCGGAGGCCGGGTAGGGGTGATTTCTTGAATAAAGACAGCTCGGCTTCCAGTTCCTCGCGTTCGCCCAGTTGCGGGCTGCCCAGCAGGTAAATATTGATATTGTGAGCGTGGCTGATCAATACATCGACCACAGAACCCAACAGCCAGCGCCGCCAGCCGCGGCGGCTGGGTTTGCCGACCACGATTTTGTTGATATTGCGTTCGCGGGCAAAACGGATCAACGCTTCGCTCATCTCCGGCGCGCTGAGCGTCACCGTCTCGGCGCCGAGCTGTTCGGCCAGCCGCAATACCCGCAAAATCCCGTCGCGCTTTTCGGCGGGCAAGCGCGCCAATTCGGGCGTTTCCACGTAAACCACGATCCAGGCCGAACGCAGGCTGGTCGCCAAGCGCTTGCCGGCTCTGACCAGACGCTCAGCCAGCACATTCGGGCCTATGCACACCATCAGCCTTTCGTTGACCTGCCAGACTTCGCGGATGGCGTTGTCCTCACGATAATCCAGCATCTGCGCGTCGACGCGATTGGTGGTTTGCCGCAAGGCCAGTTCGCGCAGCGCAATCAGGTTGCCTTTACGGAAAAAATTCTGAATCGCGTGTTGGGCTTGCTGCGGCAAATAGACTTTGCCTTCTCGTAGGCGCAGCAACAATTCGTCCGGCGGCAAATCCACCAGCTCGACTTCGTCGGCATCCTCGAATACCGTATCCGGCACGGTTTCCCAGATGCGGACGCCGGCGATTTGGCCGACATCGTCGTTTAGGCTTTCCAGATGTTGCACGTTCAGCGCGGTATACACATCAATCCCGGCTTCCAGCAATTCGCGAATATCTTGCCAGCGTTTCGGATGGCGCGAGCCGGGTGCGTTGGTGTGCGCCAACTCGTCGACCAAGATGATGGCCGGCCGCCGTTTTAAGGCAGCATCAATATCAAACTCCTGCAACACTGCGCCTTTGTAGTCGATCTTGCGGGTTGGGAGGATTTCCAAGCCCGCCAACAGCGCTTCGGTGTCGGCGCGACCATGGGTTTCCACCAGACCGACGATCACATCAAGATTTTCCGCGCGGCGTTCCCGTGCGGCTAGCAACATCGCATAACTTTTCCCGACCCCGGCCGCCGCGCCGAAAAAAATCTTCAGGCGGCCGCGTTTGGCCTTGGCTTTGTCGCGTTCGACGCGGGCCAGTAGTTGATCGGGGTCCAGGCGTGCTTCGTTCATGGTCGAGTAGTTTGCGTAGCGGCGTCCAAAGCCAGATTTAAACTCAAGACGTTGACTCTAGGTTCGCCGAATATTCGCCATTGCCTTGGCTCGCTATGCGATTCGACCAAATCCCGAGCGACACTTTCCGGCAATTTGCGCGCTTTGGCTACGCGCTTGATTTGGTAATGGGCCGCCGCAATACTGATGTGCGGGTCCAAGCCGCTGGCGGATGCGGTAACCAAATCCACAGGCACCAGAGCACGATTGTCCGGGTCGAGTTGCTGTAGTGCTTGAATGCGCAGTTTTACCGCGTCGCTCAAGGCCGGATTGGTCGGGCCGAGGTTGGAACCACCGGAGGCGGCGGCATTGTAAGGGTAGGGCGCGGTCGCCGACGGCCGGCCCCAAAAATAGCGGGCCTGGCTGAAGCTTTGACCGATTAGAGCAGAGCCGATGGCTTGGCCTTGTTTGTCTTGTATCAGGCTACCGTTGGCTTGGGCAGGAAAAACGCTTTGCGCCAGCAAAGTAACCAGCGCCGGATAGAGGCCGCCGGTGAGAAAGGTCATGAGCAACAGGAGGGTGGCAGCAGGTCTGAAATAGCTTGTCATGTTGTTCTCCCTACACCAGATTCATCGTTACCAGAATTAAATCAATCGCCTTGATACCGATAAACGGCACTATCAAACCGCCAACACCGTAGACCAGCAAATTGTTTTGCAACAGTTTTTCAGCGCCGAGCGGCTGATATTTGATGCCTTTCAAAGCCAAGGGGATCAAGGCGATGATGATCAGCGCATTGAATATCACCGCCGACAGTATAGCGCTGGCCGGGGTGGCCAAACCCATGACGTTCAAAACGTTCAAAGCCGGATAGGTGGTGGCAAACGCGGCCGGGATGATGGCGAAGTATTTGGCCACGTCGTTGGCCACACTAAAGGTGGTCAACGCCCCGCGCGTCATCAACATTTGCTTGCCGGTCTCGACGATCTCGATCAATTTGGTCGGGTTGGAATCCAGATCGACCATATTGCCGGCTTCCTTGGCGGCTTGAGTGCCGCTGTTCATCGCTACCGCCACATCGGCTTGCGCCAGCGCCGGTGCGTCGTTGGTGCCGTCGCCGGTCATCGCCACTAATCTGCCGTCAGCCTGATGTTGCCGAATCAAAGCCAGCTTGGCTTCCGGCGTGGCTTCCGCTAGAAAGTCATCGACACCGGCCTCGGCGGCAATCGCCGCAGCGGTCAGACGATTGTCGCCGGTGATCATGATGGTTTTGATGCCCATCTGCCGCAGTTCGATAAAGCGTTCCTTGATGCCGCCTTTGACGATGTCTTTTAACTCGATGACGCCCAGGGCCTGCTTGCCATCGGCCACCACCAGCGGCGTGCTACCGCGCCTAGCCACATCGACGACCATTTTCTGGATCTCGTCGGGAAAGCGGCCGCCTTGTTCGGTCACATACTGCTTAATCGCATCTTCGGCACCTTTACGGATTTGCCGCATGTTTTCGCTCCCTCGCCCTTCGGGAGAGGGCTGGGGTGAGGGGAAATTGACCCCGCTCATCCGGGTCTGGGCGCTGAAGTGGATAAAGGTGGCGCCCAGGGATTGCACGTCGCGCTCGCGCAAACCAAACTTTTGTTTGGCCAGCACGACGATGCTACGGCCTTCCGGGGTTTCATCGGTTAATGACGCCAGTTGCGCGGCATCGGCCAACTGCTTCTCGCTGATACCCTTGGCTGGTATGAAAGCCGCAGCCTGCCGATTGCCTAAAGTAATGGTGCCGGTTTTATCCAATAACAGTACATCCACATCGCCGGCCGCTTCCACGGCGCGGCCGGAGGTGGCAATGACATTTTTCTGCATCATCCGGCCGATCCCGGCTACACCAATGGCCGACAGCAAGCCGCCTATGGTGGTGGGAATCAAGCACACCAACAGAGCCACCAGCACGGTGATCGAAATTGGGTGGCCCGCGCCGGCCGTTTCCACGCTGTACAGCGAGAAAGGCAGTAAGGTTACAGTAGCCATCAAAAACACCAGCGTCAGCGCTACCAGCAGGATGGTCAAGGCAATTTCGTTCGGGGTTTTCTGCCGCTTGGCGCCTTCCACCATCGAAATCATCCGGTCCAGAAAGGTTTCGCCGGGGTTAGCGGAAATCCGCACCACCAGCCAATCCGATAATACCCGGGTGCCGCCGGTCACCGAACTGAAATCGCCGCCGGATTCGCGGATCACCGGTGCGCTTTCGCCGGTGATGGCGCTTTCGTCCACCGAGGCCACGCCTTCGATGACATCGCCATCGCCGGGTACAAAATCCCCCGCTTCGATCAACACCACATCGCCTTTCACCAGGCTGGAGCCGGCGATTTTGGCGTAGTTACTGCCGTAACGCGGTTCATCCAGCTTTTTGGCGGCAATATCGCGCTTGGCGGTGCGCAAGAAAGCCGCCTGCGCTTTGCTGCGGCCCTCCGCGGCCGCTTCGGCGAAGTTGGCGAACAGCACCGTAAACCACAACCAGACCGTGATAGTTAAGATAAAACTTGCGGATTCCTCGCTATCACCGGCCAAAGCTTGCAGCCATAACAGCGTAGTGAGCGGGCTGCCCAGATACACGACAAACATCACCGGATTTTTCCATTGTTGCTGCGGCGTCAGTTTTTTAAAGGCTTCCCAAACCGCTTGCTTGAGCAGGTCCGAGTCGAATAAGGAAGAAGAGAGCGCTTTGTGAGTCATATGCTTACCTGCCTGGAAATCAAGAATGAGCGAGCATGTGTAACTGCTCAACGATAGGGCCCAAGGCCAGCGCCGGCACAAAGGTCAGCGCGCCGACCATTAACACCGTGATAATCAGTAACACCGCGAACAAGGGCGTATGGGTGGGTAAGGTGCCGGGGCCGACCGGTACGTGTTTTTTGGCGGCCAGCGAGCCGGCGATGGCTAATACCGGAATCATCAACCCGTAACGCGATACCAGCATGGCCAAGCCCAGCAAGTAGTTATAAAACGGCACATTGGCCGATAAGCCGGCGAAGGCGCTGCCATTGTTATTGCCGGCGGATGACAAGGCATACAACACTTCGCTAAAGCCATGCGCACCGGGGTTGAGGATAGCTGCCTTGCCGGCTTCGGTCATCAAGGCTAGCGCCGTGCCGCCCAACACTAACAGTGGGGGAATCAAAATGATCACCGCTGCCATCTGCATTTCAAAGGCTTCGATTTTTTTACCCAGATATTCCGGCGTGCGGCCTATCATCAAACCGGCAATAAACACGGCGACCAGCGCGAACACGATCATGCCGTAAAGGCCCGAGCCCACGCCGCCGAAGATCACTTCGCCCAGCTGGATCAACCACATCGGTATCATGCCGCCGATGGGGGTGAACGAATCGTGCATGGCGTTCACCGAGCCGTTGGAGGCGGCGGTGGTCGCTACTGCCCACAGTGCGGAATTGACGATGCCGAAGCGGGCTTCCTTATCTTCCATATTGCCGCCGGGTTGCTGATTGGACGCGGCTTGATCAACGCCCAAACTCGCCAGCGCCGGATTGCCGTGTTGTTCGGCGGGCACGGTGACGAAAACCAGCGCCACAAACACTAGCGTCATCGCCGCCAACAGCGCCCAGCCTTGCCGGCTATCGCCGACCAGAAAACCAAAGGTATGGCATAGCGCGGCGGGGATTAACAGGATGGCGAGCATTTCCAAAAAGTTGCTCAGCGGCGTGGGATTTTCGTAAGGATGCGCCGAGTTGGCATTAAAAAAACCGCCGCCGTTGGTGCCAAGCTGCTTGATGGCGATTTGCGATGCTGCCGGGCCCAAGGCCAGGGTTTGTTCCTGGCTTTGTTGGGTTTGAGTGATGGGTTGGCCTTGTGCATCCAGCACAGCGTGTCCACCCGCATCAAGCGCTGGTGCCGAGTAAGTCAGCGGGTCTTGCAGCTTGACGGTGGCGTAGTGATCAACAGTTTGCACCACGCCTTGCCCCACCAGCACGACGGCCAGTAGCAACGAAAGCGGCAGCAGGATATACAAGGTCGAGCGGGTCATATCCACCCAAAAATTGCCGATGCTGTTGGTGTTACGCCGGCTGAAACCGCGTATCAAGGCCACCAGCACTGCCATGCCGCTGGCTGCCGACAAAAAGTTCTGCACCGTTAAACCGAGCATTTGCGTGAGGTAACTCATGCTGGCTTCACCGGCATAGCCTTGCCAATTGGTGTTGGTGGCAAAACTGATCGCGGTATTCAACGCTGAGTCGGAGTTGATGGCCGGTAAGGCCTGCGGATTGAGCGGCAACAGGTCTTGGCAGGTTTGCAAGCCATAAACCACCAGTAAACCCAGCACGTTAAAGACCAGCAATGCACCTGCGTATTGCTGCCAGCGCATATCTTGCTGGGTTTGGATGCCGCACAGCCGATACAGCCCGCGCTCAAGCCCGGCAAACCAAGTGTTGGCGACGATGGATTCGTCTTGAGACACCCGTGCCATGTACGTACCCAGCGGCTTGCTCAGCAGCAGTAAGGCCAGCAGATAGATAAATATTTGTAGGAAGCCGGTTTCGTTCATCAGAATTTCTCCGGATAAAACAGCGCGACGACCAGATAGATAAACACCAGCAGCGCCAAGCCGCCGCTTAATAAATAAATCCCGCTCATATAGACCTCCTGCAAAGATGCTTAAGCATTTTTTAGACCGGGCGAATACGTTAAACAGTCCAAAATTTTGGCGGTTTTGCCGCTGATCGCCTGAGTCACAATCTACCGATTGGCGGGTAAAAATGTCGTAAAAATTCCGGGGTGGGATGTTAAGAAAGTGTAAAGCTCATCTGGAGTCGATAAACATGGTTGTTTGCGCAGTATGCACTGAAGTTACTGTGGGGCAGGGTTATCATCAGGGCGTGTCCTTTCTATTACTCCAGATTTCGCTAAGCTTCACCTGGGCTACTTGCTCAGGTAAATCCTGGGGTCTATTCGGCCCTTTAAACCTTACGAACTAATATTTGGAAAAGAGTATGCCGCCATTCAATTTAAACGACTTGGCTTACACGCTTGCCGCAATTTTCTTTGTTATTTTTGCAAGCTCATTTCTGCTACCTGCCATATTTCTGAAAGGGAGGTTTCGGCTCATTGCGATTGTTTTGGTATTTGGAGGATGGTTTTATTCGTACTACCTGCAGAACATAGTTCCGGAAGCGGCAGGCAGATGGAGAACAGAAGGGATTGGTACGTGTAAAAGTGAATTGCAGGCTCTACCTGATGTTATCGTTACCGATGGATTTCTCGACGAAGGCGGTGCTATGCAGCCGGATGTACTCATCCAGCTCTTTAGGGATCGAAAGTTGTTGTTTGTAGAAACTAGTTCAGCCGCACTCATTGGATTTGACGGAGGCATGACAAAAGAACAAAGTAACAAGCGACTGATGGAAGCCACTGCTTCACCTTGGGTTAGGCTGGAGCTCGCTACCGACGGGGATCCCGCATGCCCAAAATCGCCATCTGGTAAAACGGTGCTAATCGATGAAGCCCCATTTTTACCAGAGACGTGTATTTCGCGTCGCCACATCGACTCACCCGCGGCCCGAGTCGCTCTGCTTCTGTCTCCGCCGGCAAATGAGGAATTAAGAGTGTATGGCAAGTGGAAGTTAATTGATAAAACCTCGGGTGCTGATTTGGCTTCGTTGACTACCATCCAGTCGCGTCCAGCGGTGCCCTTGGATAGCCTATCTTTTCACAATGATCGTCGCCTATCTGATTGTAATAAGCCAGCTACAACCCTTGTTGATCGGCTCCGTTTTGACAGTCGGCTCGATTCCAACGCGGTTGAATATGCTTTTGATACAGAGACTGCAAAAGCGAAAATAGCTGCGGAAACGATCTCCTCGTTAAATACGACACTTTCGCCGGTTCAGGTCACTGCAGAAAATGGCGCTTGGAGCGAGGCTGAAAGTTGGTTCTTATTTAATAGGGAAATTCGTCCGGAAGAGTGGCGCGCGACGGTTGACATTGCACGTAACCAAGGGGTTGCTGCTTACGGATCAAGAATTGTGGATTGGTCGAAACGTAAGCTGATTAATCTTGATCCTCTAATTAGTTCTGGCAAACACTGGGCCTGGAAAGTCTCTGCAGTGGGTCAAGGTTTTTTTGTTGTCAATACAGCCACAGAATGGAATAAATTGTTAATCCGTTACCGGCATGATGGGACGCTAGACTGGTTTGTCCAGGTGATACAACCCAAAACGGGAGGGCAATGCGCTCGGTTTCAACCTGAGGCGATATACACTACAAAAACCCATCTTGTAATTGCAGATAGATGCGGGCCGCAACCGACAATTGAAGAATACAGGCACACACGAAAACCTGTTACTGGAGAGCTTTGGCTAATTCCTCTTACGGCACTTCCAAAAATCGACTGAGCGTAACTGTTTTCATAGGTGCGTTTAGCATAGAGAGTGCAATTTACGCATGCTAACCTGCTTAAGGAGGAGCAATGGCTATCAATAAAATCGTCGCTGCAAATGCCTATTCGGTAACGGCTGTAGCCAGTTCCAACGCCCGATCCAATTCCGCCAATGTATTGTAAAAATGCGCGGAAAAGCGGATTCCGCCGCCGCGTAGGGCACAAACCACACCATTTTTTTGCAAATGCTTATAAAGCACCTCATTGTCTATGGATCGGTGTTTGAAGTTGACGATGCCGGACTGCAAACGGCTGTGCCGCTGCGACAGTAAAATCAGCTCGGCGTTGGTGCTGATGGCTTCGCGCAGGTAGGCGCTGCGTTCCAGAACCAGCGACTCGACGTTTGGCATGCCGGTTTCCAGTAATAAAGACAAACTGGCGGACAAGGCGTGAATGCCTAACATGTTCGGGCTGCCACATTCGAAACGGCGGGCGCCGGGATGGATCTCCCATGGCAGGTTTTCGTAATTATGCGTGTCTTTCATCATGTGCCAGCCGTATTGGCTGAGCTTGAGCCGGTCGCGCGCGGCCGGGTTGGTATAAAACACCCCCAGGCCTTCCGGGCCGAACAGCCATTTATGCCCGTCGGCCATCACGAAATCGGCGTGATAGGCTTGCACATCGAACTGCACCGCTCCCAGGCTTTGAATCGCGTCGATGCAAAACAAAATGCCGCGTTGCCGGCAAAACTCGCCGATGCGCTCCAGATCCATGCGTAAGCCGGAGGCGAATTGAATGGAGCTGATGGTCAGCAAGCGCGTATTGCCATCCACCCGCGCAAACAGAGCATCTTCCGGGGTTGCGGCGCTGTGCAAATCGGCTTCTCTAAACTCGACGCCGCGCTCGGCCAAGGCTTGCCAGGGCAGGCGGTTGGACGGGAATTCTTCGTTGCTGGAGACGATGTTGTCGCCGGCTTGCCAGGGTAAGCCAAAGGCCACGAAGGACAAGGCCTCCGAGGTGTTTTTCACCAGGGCAATATCGTTGGCCGAGGGCGCATTCAGTAAGGCCTGTAATTGGCGGCGGATTTCGTTTTCTTTTTTCAACCAATCCAGATAGTAATGCGAGCCGAACTGGCAGTTTTGTTCGGCAAATTGAATCACCGCTTTACTGGTGCGCTTCGGCCAAGGGGCCACGGCGGCGTGGTTGAGATAAATCAGCTCGTCGGTTAACGAAAATTCGGGGTGTTTCATGGTGCGTACCGGTAAAAAGGCGGAGGGTGAATCTATAAAGGATGATGCGGTAAAACACTCGGCCTATCAACCTTCTGTACAGATGATGGGCTTGCTCGGACGGCTAAAATTTGGGATTTCCGCGAAAATAGTTGGGCCTAGATCGTCCGGAAAATCCAGGCGCAAGTGGCCTAGCTGTTTAAAAATTAGCCAGTAACCTTTTAAAACAGGTTACGATCCCGATATATTAAACGGTGTTTTTATTTTGGTTGATAGATATGATGGAATTAACTTGGATTAGTACGGCATATATCGCTGGTTTGGTAGCCAGCCGCCTGTCTTTTCCGCCGCTGGTTGGTTATTTGGTCGCTGGTTACGTATTGCATGCCCTGGGCATTGCGGTATTGCCGGATCTTCACCATTTGGCGGAGATTGGTATTGAATTATTGTTGTTTTCGGTCGGTTTAAAACTCAAGCCCAGTTCGCTGATTCGTCGCGAAGTGCTTAGCGTCGGTGGCTTGCATTTAATGTTGATGGCATTGATTTCCGCGCTGGTGTTTCTGTGGCTAGAGCAGCGAGTCACCGGCGGCTTGGTGCTGGGGCTCAGTTTGGCGTTTTCCAGCACCGTGTTGGCGATCAAGGTGCTGGAAGATAACGGCGAATTGTCGTCGCTGCATGGTCGGGATGTCATGAGTATCCTGATTTTGCAGGACATCGTGGCAATCGGTTTGCTGGCGCTGGCGGAAGGCAGACAGCCTACGCCTTGGGCATTGGCTTTGTTACTGGTGCCGCTGTTACGGCCGATAGCGCATCGGGTATTGTCGGTCAGCCGATCTTCGGAACTGAAATTGCTGTTGGGGGTAACCCTGGCGCTGGCCGGCGGCGTCGCCGCGGAAAGCGTCGGTATTGCCGCGGATATTGGTGCTTTGTTGACCGGCGTGATGTTGGCTAATCATCCCAGGATCAAGGAGTTAAGCGACAGACTCTGGGGTTTGAAAGAGCTGTTTTTGGTGGCGTTCTTCTTGCAGATTGGTGTCAGTGACTTACCGAACCGGGCGCAGATTATGGACGCTTTGCAATTGCTGGCGTTGTTGCCTTTGCAATGTGCGCTGTTCTTTGGCCTATTTGTGGTCGCCGGACTCCGGGCGCGTACTGCTTTCGTATCGTCCTTGGCCTTGACGACGTACAGCGAATTTTCGCTGATTACCACCAGCGCCGTCGTCAAAGCTCAACTGTTGCCAGCGGAATGGAACGCTATCATCAGTTTGGCGGTGGCCGGTTCGCTGGCCATTGCCGCACCGTTAAACCGTTATTCCCATCGCTTGTTTTCCTGGGTAGAGCCACTGCTGGTGAGGTTTGAAAGAAAGTCCGACCACCCGGACCGCCTGCCGGATTCGTTCGGCGCCGCCGAATGGCTGGTGATAGGCATGGGCCGAACCGGTGGCGTGGTCTATAAAACCCTGTGCCAGCAAGAGCAAAGGGTGGTTGGCTTGGATGCCGACCCTACCGTGTTGGAATATCATCTTGCCGCCGGCCGCCGCGTGCTCTACGGCGACGCCGAGGACACCGAGTTATGGAGCGGTTTACCCTTGCATAAGGTTAAAGGCATTATCCTGACGGTGCCGGCATTCGAGGTGCGTTTGACCGCGGTGGCTCAGCTTAGGAAGCGCGGTTTCACGGGGCAAATCAGCAGTATTTGTTATCACGGTGTGGAAGAACAGCAATTATCAAAAGCGGGCGCCAATTTTGTGATCCATCCCTTGATTGAAGCCGGCAATCGTCTTGCCCACCTGATGCTGAATCGCCGTGAGCAATCAAGCCAGTGAAGGGCTGCTGGTGCTGGTTGGGCGGTGGATGCCGGAGCGGATTATAGAGGCGTCTTATTTTTAACGATACCCGAGTCAGTGCGGTTTTCCTTAAACCATTGATGATTGGTGCTAAGATTATTGCCAAGTGTCGGGTGACATAATTTAGTGAAAACCGGACTGATGATAAGCGAGGCCACCAGCGTCTCCGCGCAAGGCTTGGACTATCCCGACACACCCGGCATTTGGTCGGAAGAACAAATCGACGGCTGGACCAAGGTCACCCAAGCCGTTCACGGCGTCGGCGGCCGAATTTTTCTACAGCTTTGGCGCGTAGGCCGGGTTTCGCATCCGGATTATCTCAATGGCAAATTCCAGGTATCGTCGAGACTTACCGTAAGGGCGCGGAAAACGCCAAACGTGCCGGTTTTGACGGCGTGGAAATTCACGGCGCCAATGGCCATCTGTTAGACAAGTTTTTACCGGACAACACCAATAAAAGAAACGATGCCTATGGAGACCCAATAGAAAATTGCCCCGCTGACTAGTGGAAGTGACCGATGCCGTGTTTCGGTATGGGGTGCGGGTCGAGTCGGCGTGCATTTTGCCCCCAGGAGACGCGCATAGCATGGGAGACTCCGATCCTTTTCACACTTTCGGCTACGTGGCGGAGCAATAAGGTAATCGCGGCATCGCTTTCACTTTTACGCGCTAAGCGCTCGGCGAAAACCGCATCGGCCCGGACTTGAAAAAACGCTTCTTCTATCCGGCGCGAGGGATAAGGCATATTGCATGATCCGAGCCTCAGCAACAACCGAGATTACGGCTTGTCTGCAAAAATGGAGAAGATCAATTTCCCCACAGCTTCATTAGCCGGCTTTTTAGCCATGTGACCGGATTATTGTCGAATTCTTCGGGGAGCAAACCCATTTTTTTCAACGACGATTGACAGAGTCGAATGTATTCCTGCCGCTTCAGCATTTCTTCGCTTACGGCGGCCTTGATTTGCGGATAACGGCTTAACAGGTCCGCAAAGCAATCCTCGGGTATTGTAAACAAAACAACTTCGCCGACGGCGCGCATCGATGTCGGATAGGGAATCTTCAAAAGCAAGGGCAGCTCGCCGAAAAAATCGCGATGTTCCAGGCTAAACAGGCGTTGACTGACTTTCTCGTTCTCGAATATCGCATCGACCTCGCCTTTGAGCATGACGCAGAAAAATGGAAAGTATTCGTCCTGTTTAACCAAAATGTCGCCAGGATTGAAATAACGCGGCGAGCCCTTTTCTATCAGTTCGCGTATTTCCAGTTCATCGAAATACTGAAAATAAGGCAGTTCAATGAGAGCATTGTGTATGGACGGCATGCTTGCCGCTTCCGGCGAACCGTTGATCGGGTTGGCGGCCGCCTCCATGGCCGGGTAAAGGTTCCGGTTATTCGTCGGATGATAGGGAATTTTAATGGCATGCAGTCGAAATAAGTATTCAATCCGAAAGTTTAAAGCGCTTCTGATCAGGCTTCGTTGATCGACATGATCGGTCCAAACCCAAAGTTCGAAATTCAACCCGATATCGCCAAACCCTTGAAGCAAGGCTTTAGGTGCCGGATCGCTTAATACGTTGGGTTCCTGGCTGGCGGCTTTCAATAACAACTCGGTCACCAATACCAGATTGCTGTGCTGTTCGACCACAAGCGGAATTTCAACCCGCCCACGCTTGGCTTGATACCCCCATTTTTCCACGATATTGTTGGTGAGCTGAACATTGGGAATGATCAGTTCCGAACCTCGGAACGATGTAATCACGGTCGAGCGCAGAAAAATATCCCTGATGCGTCCTTCGCCACCGGCAAAATAAATAAGATCGCCCACTTTTAGTTTGCGTTCGCTCATCAGGGTAATGCCGCTGGCGATGTTCTTAGTGATGTCTTGCAAGCCAAAGCCGACCGCGACTCCCAGGCCGCCGAAAATGAGCGCCAGCGTCTCGAATTTGATGCCCATGACTTGCATGATCGCTACGATACCAACCGCCAACAGCGTAAAGCCTGCGAGATTGGCGATCAGTTTGCGATCGCCCTCGTTGACAACCAGGCCGACCAACAAGCGCGTATTCAGGATATGGCGTATCCAGCGGACGACCAACAGCATCAACCCTAGACACAGCGTGGATTTAGCCAACCAAATGACATTGACCGATTGCGTACCCAGCGTAAATATTGGCGTTTCAAAGAATAGGAAAGGTTGGGACAGCAAGGCGGATGAATCCATAGCCATAAATTAACTTAGTCGTAAAAGCCGGAGAAATTTCCCCGATTATGGGACAAACTCGCCGGCAATTGCATCAACCAACTGCAACGGAACCCGTTTTTAGAATACCGCGTTGAATTGGGTACGGACGTAGTCGGTATCCCCTCCTCCCGCTTCGGTAATCACCTGTTCCGCAAAAAAATGGCTGTAACTAAAACCAAGCGAAAAATGCTTATCGATTTCCCACTCTATATTGGTGGAAAGGGCTTGGGTGACAAATCGACCGTTAGTCCCTAGCGTCTGCTTCAATGGGTTGAGTCCTCGCGTATATACCGCATCGTTTTTTGATAATCGCCAGTAAAAGTTCCAATCAACGGACAGCCGGATGCCCGGCAACGGCTGCAAGGAGAGATTCGGCATCAGATTAAAAAAGTTCTGCGGCGCCAGTATCGCCGCTTCCTCAAAATACGACAGATTGGGGTATAGGGGATTAAAGGTATTCAGCTGCCGGTCTTTTGCATTCCTGTCGCCACTGGCAATATTGGCGCTTAAACCCAAGCGCGGTCGCCAACTTGGGGTGGCAAAGGTATAGCCGGTGTTGGATGCCGCTGTCCAGGCATTGATAGTCAACGGTCCGAAGCTGCCGAGTTGATAAATGCCTTCAAAATTCCAATCCCAGCCGAACCGCTTGCCGAACACCCGGCTGCCGAACGAATGGCGGGATTCGTCGGCGACGGTGTTTTGATAATGGGCGTCTTTGCGCTGCAGGCCTATGTAATAGATCTCGACATCGGTCGGCTTGAACGACCATTTGCTGTTCAGCCCCCAGAGTTTTTCTTGGGTATTTCCCTGGTCGTCGAAAGTCGCCGGTGTTATCGCCACTTCTTCAAAGCCGAACGCATCCAGGTCCAGACTGTCGTTCTTTAGCGAGAGTCGCACGCCATCGAAAGCTCGCCGCGCATTTTGGCCTTCACGTACGCTGATCAAACGGGACGAACCCAGCGCAAACTCTTGCCTCCCCACTCGAGCGGTCACGGCTTGAAAATGCAAGTCGATAAAACCCTGCTGCAAATCAGCGCTATCGTTATCCAAAGGCCCTTTCTGCAGACCTAGGTTATTAGACAGATAGCTGGCCAATTGCACAAAGGCCCTCAAGTGTTCGGTGACATGCAGATCGGCGTGCAGCAAAAAGCGATGCAAAAATTGCTGGCCGTCGGCGCGTGTTTTCAGTCCGAACAAATCGTTGTCGTAGCTATTGAAACGTTCCCGAAAATTTCCGCCCAAGGATAAATACACGTCCTCGCGGTCGGCGGTCAGCGGCAGGTATTTGAGCGATTCATAGCTGCTTCGCCGAGTTTGCTTGGCAAGGTATTGGTAATTTTCCTGCCAGCGGTTGCTGTTAAAACCCGGCTCGGACGCTTGCGCGATCCCTGCTGCGCTAACCAGCGATAAAGCCAATGGCATGAGTCCGGGTTTCATTGGCAATGTCCTCTTTCGCGTTATCGCATGAAGGCTAGCCGCTATCAGTAGGCAAAACAGCCGCAGCCCAGTGCCCACGGATTGTCAAACTGCGCTTGTTTTCCAGCATTATCCAGCCCCAACCAGCGCGACAGTTTTCCATCTTGGCCTGGGTGATGACCGTGAATCGCACAGGCGTGCGCTGCGCATGAAGCGGCCGGTAACGCATAATGCGTTTGCGGCGTTTGATGGCCGCCGAAATAGCGCACCGGCGACCAATCGGGGCTGGCTGGCGGCAACGGCGTATCGAACCGGCTGAAATCATCCGCCGCGTAAACGACTCTACCGCCTACCATGGTCAGCAGCGAGGTAATAGCCTTGATGGCCTCGTCGGGGACTGTCATGAAATCGTGCGATGTCACCACCAGATCGGCATACATGCCTGGCGACAAAGCGCCTTTTACGGTCTCTTCGTTCGATTTATACGCGCTACCGGCGGTCCACAGACGCAAGGCCTCCTCGCGTTCCAGGCAGTTGCTCTCGCCGTAGAGCGGCAAGCCGCCGACCGTTCTGCCTGTCACCAGCCAATACAGAGAAACCCAGGGATTAAAGCTGGCAACCCGCGTGGCATCGGTGCCGCCGCCTACCGGGATGCCCATTTCCAACATTTTTCGCAGCGGCGGCGTATGCTCGGCTGCCTTTTTACCGTAGCGGTCTACAAAATATTCGCCTTGAAAGGCCATGCGGTGCTGTACCGCAATGCCGCCACCCAACTGCTTGATCCGCGCCAGATTTTTTTCGCTGACGGTTTCGGCATGGTCGAAAAACCAGCGCAAATCGTCGAAACGGGTGTCGCGGTCAATCGCCTCGAACACGTCCAGTGCCCGGTCTATGGTTTCGTCGTAAGTAGCATGCAGCCGGAACGGCCAGCGATTCTCCACCAAAAACCGAACCACGTCGCCCAGCTCTTTTTCCATGCTGGCCGCCATGTCCGGGCGGGGTTGCAGAAAATCCTCGAAATCGGCGGCGGAAAATACCAGCATCTCGCCCGCGCCATTCTGGCGAAAATAACTGTCGCCGCTGTAAGGTTTGACAACGCCGGCCCATTTCTGAAAATCCGCCAGCTCGCCGCCCTTGTTTTGGGTAAACAAGTTGTAGGCGATGCGCACGGTCATCTGTCCGTCTGCATGCAGTTGTTCGATCACCTGATAGTCTTCCGGGTAATTTTGAAAACCGCCGCCGGCATCGATGCAACTGGTCACGCCCAAGCGATTCAACTCGCGCATGAAATGCCGGGTGGAGTTGATTTGATCGTCTAGCGGCAATTTCGGACCCTTGGCCAAGGTCGAATACAAAATCATCGCATTGGGTTCGGCAATCAACATCCCGGTCGGATTGCCGTTGGCGTCGCGCTGAATTTTGCCGCCGGGCGGATCGGGTGTGTCTTTACCGATGCCGGCCGCGCGTAGCGCGGCGCCGTTCAATAACGCCCGGTCATAAAGATGCAGGATAAACACCGGCGTATCCGGCGAAACCGCGTTGATTTCCGCTAGGGTCGGCATCCGCCTTTCCTTAAATTGAAACTCGCTCCAGCCGCCAACCACCCGCACCCATTGCGGTGCAGGCGTTCTGGCCGCTTGCAGCTGCAGCATCGCCAAGGCATCGGCGATGCTGCCGACGCCTTCCCAGCGCAGCTCCATGTTGTAATTGAGGCCGCCGCGAATCAAATGCAGGTGCGAGTCGTTCAAGCCCGGCAGGACCCGTTTACCGTTCAAATCGATGACAACGGTATCGGCCGTTGCCAGCGTTCGGATCTGTGCATCAGCCCCTAGCGCAACAACTTTTCCGCCCGCGATGGCGATGGCGCTGACTTCCGGCTGTGCTTTGTCTAGCGTGGTAATCTTGCCATTGAATAAAACAGTGTCCGGGCTAGAGATAGTCATGGGCGGTGCCTCGATCTGTGAATTTAACGAACGGAATACTGCCTATTTATTGACTTTGTGCGGATATTTGGCGCGTTGCCCATAGTCGTGCACCATGCTGGCCGCATAGTCGATACCCATGCCGTACGCGCCAAAATGTTCCCGGGCAATATCCGTTGTGCCGACATAGGTTTCTTTACGACTCCAATCGCGTTGCAGTTCCAAGAGTACCTGCAGCGAGGTGATCGACTCCGCGCCATGTTGTTCGGCGCGCCTGATGGCGGCATTGTGCGCTTCTAGCGAAGTACCGCCCGAGGCATCGGTATTCATGATGACTTCATAGCCTTCCGCCAGCGCGCAGATGGTTGGGAAGATCAGACAAGCTTCCGTCCATAACGCAGCCATCACCAATTTTTTCCGTCCGGTTTTTTTAACGGCGGCGACGAAGGCCTCGTCTTCCCAGCTATTCATGCTGGAACGTTCGATTGGGTCCTGCTGCAACATATCCATCAACTCGGGCCAAATATAGCCGCTGAAGGATTCGGTTTCGACGGCGGTGAGAACGGTAGGAATATTAAACAACTTGGCCGTTTTGGCCATCGCAACGGTGTTGTTCTTGAGTAATTGGCGGTCGATACTGGTCACGCCAAAAGCCATTTGCGGTTGATGGTCGATAAATATAAACGCACAATTATCGGGGGTAATAAGTTTTTCGGTGGCTGCGCTCATTGATTGCTCCTTTAAACTAAATTGATTAAGTTAGAATTCACGGACTTGCATTTGACCAAGTTCTAAGACTTGGGTATTGAACAATATTGACTTTTTTCTTAAAAATTAACGTATAAATAAAATGGTTTAATATCTCTCCTGTAAACAAAAGGCAAAGCGAAACATGGAGGAGCCGGTAGGAAAAGTGCTACAAAGCCTATGCTATTTTTACCGTAAAAACGACAATAATTCGGCAGGTAAACAATAACAATTAGACGTTTCGAAATTGGCCCGGCGTTACTCCGACCTTTCTTTTAAACACGCGATTTAGATGGCTTTGATCGGCAAAACCGCACAATGTCGCAACATCGGTTAATGCGACTCCGGTAGAAATAAACTTTTTGGCTTGAATAATTCGATACGCTTGCAGATATTCGTGGGGCGTAATTCCCAAGCATTTTTTAAAATTTCTTAATAGCACAAACGGATTCGATTTAGTGACTTCCGAAAGCTCGTTCAGCGAAATGTTTCGATTATAAAAAGTCCGCAAATATTCAATGGATATTTTCACTTTCCAAGGCTTTAATAAGTGCGGGCAACGGTAATGATTGCCTGTCACTTGCTGCAAAAACCGATTTACGAATAGCGCCAGACAAGTCGATTGTTCCAGAGCGCATTGGCTGGCTTCTAAAACTCTATGCGTATCGGCAAAGTAATTTCGTAAATACAGGTTATCAATAATCGGATTTTTGAAATCCAATACAAACTTGCTTAACTCGTGTTTTTCGCAATAATCGATCAGTTGCCGAGGACTTATTTTGATTTCGCGACAAATTGCACCGTCCTTGTTTATAAAAGCCGATTTCAGGGAGAATATTTGCCCCGCATCGCGCATCACTAGACAATTTGGCGTTTCAAGATAGTTCTGACCATTTTGCCGGCTTTTCCAAACCACACCGGAAAAACCGATAATGGCAATTTCATCGTGAAAGATTTTTTCCAGTGAAATCGACTGCTCGGGCGATATATCGAAGCGAGAAAAATGGCAACCTTCAATCTGCCAGTTCAGTATTTTGCTGGAAGGAGTTTGTCCCATAATTCAGTCTGTCCCGTTATTAAAGTGGTCTTAATAGGCTTTGCCAGGACTGCGGTAACGATTGCCACAGTCCTCTGCCGTTGACTTGCGCCCTAGGCATAATTCGGACGCTAACTTTTAAAAAACCATTTCGCGATTAGCCGGACATAGAGCGGCATAATCAAATACACCACCAAACCGACGATAACCAAAGCCAATACACCCTGGCGAATGCCGAACTCTCCTAACTGCGGATACTTTACAAACAGGGGTTCTATCGCTGGCGGCACATACATCGTCAACGGCCAGATCACCGACGTCGTCACCAGCCATTGTTTCCAACGCCGCGGATGCTTACCCACCGCCGGCGGGGTAAACCAGTAATCGATGCCGGTTTTGATGTCGATCGCTTCTTCGCTGTCCAGAATCCCGGTAATTTCCTGAAGCAACTGCTGGCGTTCCGGAGACCGCTGCCAGAATTCCAAGGCCTGGATTCCGGCAAAGCGCACCACGATCAGATACTCGTTGTGGCCGTCCGGCGGCCGGACGACTTGTACGCCCAAATGCCCCGGAAAGCTCGCAGCGATCGGCATGATTTTGCTTAACCAACGCTCGTATTGCTGAAGGTTGCGCTTACCTTTTTTCAGCCGATGGCGGATGGCGAAAAAAACTTGTTCGTTGTTGGGCGACGTTTGGCTGATTTCGTTCATGGCGCTCTACCGGCTGGGTTTCTCATGCGGGCGTAAATCAAACACCAACACTTCGGCATTGTGACCCTGTTGTATGTCGATTAGGCGCTCGCCGCGGATGCGGGCGCCATCGCCAGCGTGCAGCACTGTACCGTTCACTGTCAAAGTGCCGCGTACCAGATGCACGTAAGCATAACGATTATCCGCTAGCGTTAACTGCGCCTGTTCGCCGACATCAAAACAGCCGGCGTAAACCCGCACATCCTGGTAAACCGACAATGATCCTTCTGCACCGTCCGGCGAAATAATCAGCGCCAGCCGGCCTTGTTTTTGCGCGGGGCCAAAATGACTTTGCTGATAGCGCGGCTCGACGCCTTTGCTACTCGGCACCAGCCAAATTTGCAGAAAATGCACCAACTCGCTCTGCGAATGATTGAACTCACTATGAGTCACGCCGGTTCCGGCAGTCATTAACTGAACGTCGCCGGCTTCGATCACCGAGCCGTTGTCCATCGAATCTTTGTGCGCCAGCGCACCGTCGATGACATAGGTAAAAATTTCCATGTCCCGATGCGGATGCGTGCCAAAGCCCTTACCCGGCTGCACGATATCTTCGTTGATTACCAACAAATCGGAAAATCCGCTTTGCTGCGGATCGCAGTAATTGCCGAAGGAAAAAGTGTGTCTTGAGAATAGCCAGTCGAAATGAGCGCTACCTCGGCGGTGGGCGGGACGAATTTCCAGCATGATCGAGCTCCTTTCAAAAATTTCGAATTAACATTCACTCAGCTTTTGTATGGAGTATTGGGGTTTTAAGCGAGTGAAATTAGAATACTCCTGAGTTTTTAGTATTTAAAACGAGTTATTTTGCTTTTAATATTCGATTTTTTCGAAAGTGGTTTTGGAGTTCTAATGAAGTTATCGCTGGAAGCTATTCAAATTATCGATGCGATCGACCGCACCGGATCGATGTCGGGCGCGGCGGAACTGCTGCATCGCGTACCCTCCACCATTTCCTATGCCGTCGGCAAATTGGAAGAACAATTGAATCTGAAGTTATTCGAACGCAATGGCCCCAAGCTTTCGCTAACTCCGGCCGGAAATGCCTTGTTAAACGAAGGGCGTTGGTTAGTGCACGCCTTTGGCGACCTCGAATCTCGGTTATATAAAATCGCTTCCGGATATGAAGCCGAACTGACCCTGGTGTTTGATTCGCTGATACCCAGCAGGGTGTTTATTAACGATTTGCATGAGTTTAATACCCTGGAATGCGGAACCCGCATTCGCTTCACCACGGAAGTGATGAGCGGGGTATGGGAGGCATTACGTGAGGAACGGGCTGATATCGTCATAGCCGTCGGCGATTGTCCGAATTGGAGCGGCTATCAAGTCAGGCAGATCGATACCGTGGATTTTGCATTTTGCGTCGCGCCCGTCCACCCGTTGGCTGCAGCGGATCAGCCAATTAAAACCGACATGCTGCATAGACATACCGTTATCGCCGTCGCCGACAGCGCCCGGTCGCTGCCGGCAAAAACAGTAGGTTTATTGTCCGGGCAAAAACGCATTACGGTGCCGAATATAGACACCAAAATCCAATTTCAACGGGCCGGATTGGGCTTTGGCTTTTTACCGCGCCGATTAATCGCCCAAGAGCTGGAAACCGGATCGCTGATGGAATTGCAGGTTGAGGAAGCGCGTCCGCCGGAACCGGTGTGGCTGGCAATGCGCACCGCAAATAAAGGTGAAGCGGCCGGTTGGTGGTACCAAACATTAAGCCGGCCGCTGTTAAGCGACGTTTGAAATATCGGCGCATGCTATTGCCCAAGCTTAGCGTCGGCTTTACCGGTTATCGGAGGCGCGGTAAACTCATTTTGGGTTCACGCCGAAACCGGAGTGGAGTACGCCTGAAAACCGCTCAAAGACGGCTTCAGGCGAATAAAAAGCTCTCCAAACAGGGGGCATAACCGCTGAAACTCGACTTCGTGGTCAATTTCAGCGCAAAAAAATCAAGGTTACCGTGGGTAAGGGGAAATATTCGTGAGTTTTTCACCAGCCTTCTACGCGGCTTTGCTGACAAACAAAACGATGTTGCTGGTGTCCATTGGCGGCCACGCCTGAAAATCGATAGGCAGCTCCAGCAATGGCCCGGTAACGCATGACTTCAACGAGCCATCGGTTGCGATATAAAGCTTTTTCGGCAACTTGGCTTTGTGATTGTCGATTTTGGCGGTTTGAGTGTTCATTACGCTTAGGCTGGTTAGCTTGGGAGATTTCACTTTATTGCCGGTTTCTTATTGCTGCCTTAACCACGCGATGGCATTTGGATTATGGCGATCCAGGGCGGAATGACAATCTTCGGAAATAGGGGCCGTGTAATAGGATTAACGGGTTCTTTAATTATCTGCAATGTATGCCAAACCCAATATGCTCGAGCAAATTAAACTGTTTTTTGAAAAACACCTGTCCTTACCGTCACCGGAGGCTGCGGAAGCAAAGCTTCAAGAGGCTTTGACTGCCTTAATGACCGAAATGATGACCATGGACGATGTCTGTCAAGATGTCGAACGGACCAAAATCCTGTCCTTGGTGCAAAAGTGCTTTTCGCTCTCCACCGAACAGGCTGAGGCCTTGATGGCCAAGGCGCAACACAAGCGTCAGCAGGCGGTTGATTATTACGAATTTACCTCAACAATCAACCAATGCCTTGGTCCTGAGGAAAAGATAAAGTTTGTTAAATCCCTCTGGCAAATCGCTTATGCCGACGGCACTATCGACCCGCAAGAGGAGTATCTGGTGCGGAAGATTGCCGACCTGCTTGGCGTCTCGCACACCGATTTTATTCTGGCCAAACTGCGCGCTAATCCCGATACTTGAAAATCCCCATACCTGTTTAAATGAATCACCCCATGAAAAAGACTAAGAAAAACAAAAATCTGTGGCTAACAGAAGCTGATATTGCGGTCGGTGATTTGTATTTCACCACCGCCCAGCAATACCGCGCAGTCCTGGCGATGAACGGCGATTTTTTGATTTACGCACCTAGCTCGGAAGGCATGGAACCCTTGCCGGCCGATAGCCCAATGCCGTTTGCCAACTCGCCCGCTAAAAAATGCCAGATCGCCACATTTGCGCAAAAGGAATATCAAGCATTCGATTGGTATGGAACGGTTGCCGTTAAACATAAACTCACGCCGTCTCAGATAGCCGAGGCCATCGGCCAATGTAACGCCAAAGCCCAAATCGCCGGGTTGATGGCTGAATAAGGTGCGTTGGAAAAGATTTTTAACAGTCTGAAATCCTGCTTTTTCTGGTTTGCAAACGGGAGTTTGGAAACCACGTCTCGGCAACGCCAGCAGTGGTGTAAGCACCACTTACCATTCAAACACGAGTATGTTGACCAAAGCGAAAAGCTAGGCCTTGCGTACCGGGCTGATTGGCCCGGCAATCAACGATATTTCGTCACTCGAACGACATATCGTCGCCGCTTCCGCCCGCTGGCTCATTGCCGCCAACCTGAATTGCCTTAAACGACAAGACCAAAACAACCTTAAAACAATCGCTTACAGGGCAATAGCCGCAAACACGCGGCAATTGGCACAAGAAATGACCAGTAAACGCCAACCATCGGACATCGGTTAGCGACTAACCGCCTCCGAGACCATACTTTTTACGTTTACTCAGGAGCAGCACCATGTCCCGCCCTTGTTTCAAAGCCCACCCATTAGCGCTGGCCTTGGCCGGCATCCTAGCCAATAGCCTTTTGACCTCCCCCGTCCTTGCCTCTGAGTTGGTTTGGGACGGCAGCGGCGACAGCGACAGTTGGTTTTTCTCGAACAACGATTTCCTTCATCCCAATACCAACTGGCTAAACAACGACCCATTATTGCTGCCGAAACATTACGATAACTTGGTCTTCAAAGGCCACACCCGGTTGACGCCGCTTAACGACGGTCCGGAAGGCCTGGCCATCAAGGGCATGACCTTTGCGGCCGACGCCAGGGCGTTTACCCTAAACGGCAATCTCATCTTCAGCATCGGCAATATCGTCAACGCCAGCCGCAATCTGCAAACCATCAATATGCCGATCATCATCGGCACCGATCAGATATGGGATGGCGGCAATATCCCCGGCGGTTTTTTGCAAGTGAATCAACTCGCCGGTTTGCGCGACCATTCCCTGACCTTGCTACGCTACGCCAGGGTTTCCGCCGGCGATAACCCATTGATGCTCGGCGAAACCGGACAAGCACAATTGCTGGTGAAAGGCAGGAGTACGCTGGACAGTGTCTCGGCTGTCATCGGCGCCGGCCAGGGAAGCACGGCGGAAATGACCGTCCAAGGCTCGGGATCGAAATGGACCAATAGCGGGAACTTGAATGTAGGCACGCACGGCAAAGCCATCCTGAATATCCTCGATTCCGGCTCGGTGATCAGTAAGACGGCGTCTCTCGGCAACGGTGCCCAAGTGGCCATCGATGGCCTGGGATCGAGTTGGACCAATAGTAACGATCTGCACATTGGCTATCTTGGTGAAGGCACGCTGAGCGTGACCAATGGCGGTGTGTTGAACTCCGGCAAAAGCACCATAGGTGGCGGTAACTCCATGCATCCCAGCTTAGTCACCATCGACGGCGCCGGATCGCGGTGGACGAATCAGAGCCTGTTTATTGGTTCGCCTGGCCAAGGTAGTTTGAAAATCGCTAACGGCGGCATGGTCGTAAGCGGCCAAAGCGTTATCGGCGATCAAGGTGCGGGCGAATTGAATATCGTCAAGGGCGGGAGCATGGAAAGCCAATCTACCATTATCGGCAATCAGGGCAAGGGCGAAGTTTTAATCGAGGACTCGGGCTCCAGTATGCTGATCATCGGCAATTTGTCGGTTGGATACGAGCGCGGCGGCAGAGGCGAGTTACTCGTCGGTCCTGGCGGCACCGTCAGCAACCAGTTCGGTTACGTCGGCGCAAAATCGCAAAGTATCGGCCGGGTAAACGTGCAGGGTTTGGGCGCCCAATGGCTTAACAAAAGCGAGCTGTTGGTCGGCGATCAGGGTGATGGCATCTTAGTCGTCGATAGCGGCGGCAGCGTGAAAAGCGACAGAGGCACTATCGGCAATGCCAGTGGCGGTGTGGGGGTGGCAAGCATCAAAGGCCAAGGGTCGACATGGACTGTCCGGGATAGACTAATGGTAGGCAATCAAGGCACCGGCACGCTGAATGTGGAAAATGGCGGAAAAGTGGAAAGCGCAAGCGCGGTCATCGGCAATGCCATCGGCGGCTTGGGCAAGGTTATGGTCAACGGCGACGGCTCGCAATGGCGCAACCAAGGCGATCTGTTGATCGGCCGGGGTGGAAAGGGGCTGCTTAATATCGAAAACCAGGGCCTAGTTTCGGTTGGCGGACGCTTACGCATTTTAAGCACCGGCGTCGTGAATCTGAACGGCGGCACGCTCGAAGTCGTCAATCAAGACGACGTTCGCCCTGGGCCTGGCGGGCAGTTTAACTGGCTCGCCGGCACCTTGAGCGTCACCGGTGCCGACGGCGTGACCTTGGGCCGTAGTGAGATTTCTAGCCCGTTCACGACCCTGACCAGCGGCAAAACCTTGGCGGTGACCAACAGCCTGAACGTCAACAGCGGCAGTCTATTATGGCTAAACGGCGGCTCGCTAAAGGCCGGCACGCTGGCAGTGAACGGCGGACTAATCGTCTTCCATAACGGTAGCCATCTGGATATGAACGACATCGGCACCTTGTCCGGTTACGGCACGCTGACAACGACAGTGAGCGGCGGCACGGCGGCCAACACCATCCGCGCCAATAGCGGCAAACTGGTGCTGGGCAACGTCAATTCCAATCAAGGTTTCGAATTTGGCGGCAAGCTTGATGTCGGCTCAAATCAAGTGACGTTGCTGGATAAAGATAAAGCCCAGTTGGGCGTCTCCACCAGTTTGGGCAAGGGCGGCGAACTGGGCAGCATCAACGGCATCGATTTGGGCGACGGTGACACTCTGAGCTACACCGGTAGCGCCAGCATTCTGGGCGACTTCACCAACAACGGTCTGGTGACTGGATCGAGGGGCACCTTGACTTTCCTGAACGATGTCAACGGCGCCGGTGGGTTTGGCGGCAACGTTGTTTTTCGCGGCGGCTACAATCCCGGCAACAGCCCGGCCGCCATCGACTTCCACGGCGGCAGCCTCCGCTTTGGTGCCAGTTCGGTGCTGACGATGGAAATCTTCGGTAATCAGCCGGGCAGCCAATACGATCAATTACTGAATATCGGCCATTTTGATTTTAACGGCACCCTGTCCTTGGTGTTCGGCGGTAACTTCACGCCGGTCGCCGGCGATGTTTTCAAGTTATTCGACTTCGCCGACTTCAGCGGCAGTTTAAACCCGGACCGCATCAGCGTCGCCGGCATAGACCGCAAGCTACTCGACTTTTCCAACTTGGCAACCAACGGCAGTCTGCGGGTCGCCGCCGTGCCGCTGCCGACTACGGCTTGGCTGTTCCTGGGCGGTTTGCTGGGCATACTGGCCAAGTCGCGCCGCCACACCCTCCATCGCGCGGCTAGCGTAAAAGGGGAGTAGGGCGAAGCGATGCCAAGTGTCGACACTGTGGCATTGCTTTAATTTATGTTGATTGGTGGATGACGCTAGGCTTATCCGCCCATTTTTTTATTTGCTGGGGTATCACAGCGCACTTCATTCCCGCTCAGTTGAATCAGACAGATTGGCAACGCGCTTGCCGACCCGAAACAAACTCCACGCCAGCACGACCACCATCAAGGTAATGACCAGGCCCAGAAACCAAGAGCTGTTCAGCAGTTTAGCGACATTGAAGTGTTGTTCGCCGATTGTGGCCTCGGCTTCCGGCCCCAATCCGGCTCGATTGCTCTGGTAACCGCGGCGTAATAATTCCTGGATCGGTGCGGTGTCATAGTGCGGCGCCTCGGCGGCTTCGGCGCCGTATTGGATTTGATAGCTCAGGCCGGTTTGCGGCAAGAACAGCAATTGGTAGCCGAGACCGGTGCCGGCGACGGTGTTGATATGCAGTTCCGGGTTGTCCTGGTCACGAATCACAATGCGGTAGCGCGATTGCCGTTGTTCCGGAAAGCTGATGGTGGTTTGCTCGCGATTGATGTCTTGATAATGCAGAGCTTCCAGGGTGCCGCTGCCGATGGTGCGCATTTGGGTTTCCAAGCCTTGCGTCAGCGGGATTTGCACTTCGGCTTGGCGGCTGAAGTTTGGAGTCATGATTTGCAGCTTCAAGCCGTTCAGTGGTTGCCGCAGTGTGTCTACGTCGATGATAGTAGCTTTTTGCTCGGCATCGAGTTTGATTTTAAAACCGGCCGGGTAATCAAATTGTTGATCGGTGTCGGCAACCGTTTCGCTGGCGTTGTGCCAGAGCTCGATACGCTCGACATGTAGAGGTTCTTTGAACTGTTGCGTGGTTTCCTGGCGTTGCAATTCTTCGCCGCCGCGCACGGTGCGGGTCAGTTCCAAGAGCTCGGCCACCCGGGTTTGGCTGGCTTTGGCGACGACGATTTTAAATTGCCGGTAGCTATTCGCCGGCAACTCGACGTCGCGGTTTCCAACAGTCATATAACGCGAATAATCGTAAATCTGCGCTCTCTCGACCAGCAATTGCCAGTTTTGGCCGTCGTTGGAACCGTGAATCTGCAAGGCGTATTCGAAATCATGTTGGTTGGTGACTAGGCTTAGGCCGTCGGCGTTGGCGGCGTTTTTGTCCAGTTGCACGGTCACGACGAAGCCTTCGTCCTCGTCGCCGAATTTTTGCAAATCGATGGTCTTGCTGGT
The DNA here is from genome assembly GCF_002834115.1 of Methylomonas sp. Kb3. Classification (NCBI taxonomy): domain Bacteria; kingdom Pseudomonadati; phylum Pseudomonadota; class Gammaproteobacteria; order Methylococcales; family Methylococcaceae; genus Methylomonas; species Methylomonas sp. Kb3. Next base: position 280,552 of record NZ_PIZT01000069.1, read on the forward strand.
GCTGGCCACGCGCTTACTGACGGTCTTCCGGCTGGCGATTTTTTGCAGCAAATAAGGCGTTTCGACGCCGTTTTGATCGATCAGGCGCAAGTCGCGAAAGTCGGCGGCGGTGTTGGCATACACCGCGCTGTCCAGCGGAACGGCCAGCAGGCTTTGTTGCCCGTTATCTTGGGCCAGTGCTGGTCGGCTGTACCGGAAGGCCGGCGCTTCGTTGGCCCAAGCCTGGGTCAAAAACAGGCAGCATAACACTGCAAATTTGGCGATCATGATCATGTTTTGTTTTCGGCATTGCCGATAAAAGTTTGTTGATAACGCATGTAAAAAAACGCCCCGCCCAGCGCTAGCATGCCCAGCACGATAAAGGCGACGATCCGGTAAATTTGTTCCAACCGGGCCAGGTCGATGAAAAACACCTTCCAGGCCACCAAGGCAAACAGCGCCAGACCGACCAGGCGCAGTCCGGCAATTTGCCGCTTGATGCCGTTGAATACCAGTGTCAACGCAAATATCGACCATAAGATTGATACGCCGCCGGAACGCAAACCCGGCACATATTGATACAAGAGTGAGTTAATTTCCAGACTTAAAAAGGTAAATAACAAGACCAGCGCCGCGCCACCCAGCCATTGGCGGATATTGCCGGTGTCGGTTTCGTAGTCCGCCAGACGGCGTAAGGCGAACAGCAAAAAGGCTATGGTCGCCGCGAAATCCAGCAAACGCATCAATGCCAGTTCGAAGGAATAGCCGCCGCCGTAGCGCAAGGTCCAGACGCTGTCGCCGACGCCGATATGCCCCAGCGTCAAGTCCCAGGACGGCAGATCGAACAACAGCATCTTCAGGAACACGCCGATCAGGAACAGCCGAAGCGCTTGTAGCAGCCAATCGCCCGTACCGGCCACGTAACGGGTCAACAATAGCCAGCACATGGCCAGCCAGACCAACGTCAATACCGGCAATTGCAAGGGTGGATACAGATAGGCAAAACTGCGGAACAACTCCAGTTGCAGTACCACAAACAACAATCCGCCGCCGACCAGCAGGATGATTTGCAACAGCAGATTGTCTTTCAGCCACAGCGGCACATCGTTGCCGGCATCGCAGGCTAGTGGTGAAGCCGGTGCCGGTTTTTCGATCAGCGTGTAGGCCAAGGCCAGCGACAGGATGGGTATGCCGAAGCTGATTACCCGTTCCAGCAAGCCCAGCAAGAAGGCGCCGAATGATTGCTGGCTATCCATTTGCATGCCGTATTGGCCGGGCAAGTCGATGAAACAAAAACGCACCAGCACCAACGCATACAGTAGATATGCCACTTGTTGTAAAAACGCGCTGCGCAATTTGCCCGCCATCCACAGCATTACCAAGGCTTGCAACGACCAGCTGACGGTAATCCATTGATTGGACAGCAGCAAGGGTAGGGTGATGGTCACAAAAAATGCCGCCAAGCCAATGAAGCTGATCAATAGTTCCTTATCCACCACCTTCCGCGCGAGGCAATAATAGACATGGCCGACATAAAACGCCGCCAATGCCACGGTCAGCAAGGCGGTCCAGATTTGCCCGTAGGCGTCGTCGATCAGATGGTAGGCGGTGCCGAAGAAGATGGCGGCATTGACGATCAGGCCGATTAAATCCAGTAGGGTCGATTTGGTTTGATTGACCAGGCAGAACAAAAACACCGTTGTAGAATACAGCACAAAAAAGCCGGTCAAGAACGGCAAGACCTGCCAGAAATACTCGACCTGATAGTTTTGCATCGAGCCGAAGAACAACAGGTAATTAAAGAAAAAGCTCAGGAAATTTAATAAATGCCATTGCTTGTACCAGTTGATCGCCAGGATGCCGGAGCCCAACAGCAACATGTAACTAAACAGCCCCGGAAAATTGACCTGGCCGGTGGACAGCATAATCGGCGTGCAATAGCCGCCGATGATGGCGAAGATGGCGACCAACATTGAGTCCAGCTTGATCGCTAAAAATGCGGCGCAGGCGGTCACTAAAATCATCAAGGCAAAGGTCGGGTAGACGTCTAGCAGATGGTAAACACTGTGCGCGGCAAACACGCTGAAATACAACACTGCGATGCCGCCGCCCAGCAAACCCTGGCTGAAAAGATGATAGGTGCCGCCGACCAGGCGCACGCCGCCGACGATCATGCCGACACCGGCCAGCACCGATAGTGCTACCCGCGCTTGCTCGCCGAGCATGCCGTTGTCGATGGAATATTTCAGGAAAAAGCCGATACCGGTCACCAAAATCAATACGCCGATGCGCAACAACCAATTGCTCGCGACCGCGTATTCCATCGCCACACCCTCAGGCCGATGGCCTTCGCCGACGATGATCCAGTTCCAGATTTCTTTAAGGATTTTCTGCGCCGCCAGTTCGAAACGGCTGGGTTCTGCGGGTTGCCAGGTGTTTTGACTCCAGGGATTTTCCTGGGCTGGCTCTGCAACCGGTGCCGGCGGCGTTGGGGGGGGCGGTGGCACCGGTTCGGTAGGGAGTTGGCTGTCGGTAATGTCGAATATCACCTCTGCCATTGCCGGCGTTTGCGCCTCAAATAATGCGGGTTGCGGCGGTACTTCGCTGGTGGGCACTACTTGCGCCTTTGTCAGCTCGCACAGCAGTTTGCGGTCTTCGCGCAGCGCTGCTTCTATCTTGCGCAAGGCCTGATTAAGGTCATCCTGGTTACGTCTTTGGCGGCCCATTAGAACGGTCAACATCGCGATAATTACGATGGGCACCAAAATCAGGACAAAAGCGATAAAACCGAAGAAATCGTCCACGGCAACTCTCCAAGGCTGGGCAAACGGCAGGTTATTGGGGTTATCAAGCAAGCTTTTCAGGTTACGGCCGGGTCTTCTGCGTGACGCAGGCAAGGCGCTGGGTTAAGCGTCAAGTGGTAAAAGTAGTCGTATTCGTGAGCGGCATCACTATTCAGAATAACCGCTTGTCGGGCGGATTGCTATATCCAGCGCGTGTGGTAGGGATTTGTTCTATGCTTGATGCATGGATTACAAGGGTCAGCTTAAGATTACATATAGATTTTCCAGAAGCTGCCGACAACCCAAGGTGTATCACCACACACTCCAATACATTGGCTCATCTCATGAACAAGAACTCCACAATCCAATCCAAAATATTGCTAAGTATCGCCAGTGTATTTTTGTTGCTGATGTTTGTCAGCACACTGTTCATGGCGGAAAGGCAAAAAGACATGATACAAACGCTGGCGACCGATAAAGCTCGGGATATTGCCAACAGCTATTTCGACGGCGTGAATACGCTAATGCTGACCGGCGCGATGGCGCAGGGTGAAGTATTGCGCGAAAAAGCCCTTTCGCATGGCAATGTCACCGAAGTGCGCTTAATTCGCGGCAAGCAGATTACCGATTTTTACGGTCCAGGCAAAACCGAGCAAAGACCCCTTGATAATCTGGACGATCGCGCGCTGACGGGTGAAAGCATCATTCAACCGGGCAATGACAAAAACGGACGTCTGATCACCGTGTTGGAGCCGATCAAGGCTAGCGCCAATTTTCGCGGCACCAACTGTCTGACTTGTCATACGGTGAGCGAGGGGACGGTGTTGGGGGCGGGGCGGGTGAGTTTTTCGTTGGCGAGTCTCGATGCGCAGATCAATCGCGATTTGGTGATTGCTTCGGCCATTTCCTTGGTGATGTTCGCCGGCGGCCTGTTGCTGGTCAATATGTTGATGCGCAAAATTGTAGTCAATCCACTAGTGACCATGCGCGACACGGTTAACGCTATCGCCGGACAGTCGGATTTACGGCAAAGGTTGCAAATCGATTCCGGCGACGAAATCGGCCAGGTCAGCGAGTCGTTTAATACCATGTTGGCAAATTTTGCTGGTAGCTTGGGGCAGGTGTCTTCGGTCAGCCAGCAATTGGCGTCCGCAACCAACCAAATATCCGGTGTGGCTCGACAAACTTCGCAAGCGGCCACGCAACAACGTAGCGAAACCGAGACGGTGATTCAAGCGATACACGAACTCGAAAATTCTGTGCAGGACGTGCGCGGCGGGGCGACCGGCGCGGCGCAAGCCTCCGTGGAAGCGGACCAGGAAGCCGCGCAAGGCGCGGCGACCACTAAAAATGCCATCAACGGCATTAACGAGCTGGTGAATGAAATCGACCGCGCTGCCGAAGTGATCAAACGCCTGGATCAAAAAAGTAACGGTGTCGGCGCGGTGTTGGATGTGATCAAAGGCTTGGCCGAGCAAACCAATTTGTTGGCCTTGAATGCCGCCATCGAAGCCGCCAGGGCCGGCGAGCAGGGGCGCGGGTTTGCGGTGGTGGCCGATGAAGTCCGCACCTTGGCTACACGTTCGCATAAAGCAACCGAGGAAATTCAAAGCATCATCGATCAATTGCAACGCGAAGCCAAAGACGCGGTCACGGTGATGAACAATGCCAAAAACAGCGCTGAGCAGCGCCGTGAACAAGTGCAAAGCGCCGACCAGGGTCTAAGCGCGATTGCCGAGCGGGTGACGCAGATCCGCGAATTAAACGCGCGGATGTCGCAAGCGGCCGATAATCAAAGCCGCGTTGCGCAGCACGTAGGGCAAAGTATTGCCAATATCGGCCAACTGACCGAACGCACCGCGCAGGATGCCGCGCAAACCAATGCCGCTAGTAACGAATTGGTGAAATTGGCCGCGCAATTGAATGAGTTGGTGAGTCAGTTTAAGCGATAGTCTTGTTCAGCTGCGATTGACACTGGTATCAGCGTGCTTATATAGTCCGACCTATGAGTAATCCTATCAATACAAAAAACAGACACCTATGGCTGTGGGCATCGCCTACCGCCGTGGTGTTTGCGTTTTTCTAAACAATCAAGCAACCGCGGGTCTTGCCGCAGTTGCTTCGACACTCGCCTAAGGCCCGCATCACTCAGGAGGCCTAATGGCAACGACTAAATCCACCGCAGCATTCAACCGCAACCGATTATTCGGCTTTGCCCTAGCCACCCTGGCGGCTATCGGTTTTTCCGGCAAAGCCATTTTGGTCAAACTGGCGTATTACCAGCCGGTGGATGCAGTGACGTTATTGGCCTTACGCATGCTGTTTTCCGCGCCGTTTTTTTTGATTGTCGCCTGGCGGCATGCCGGCCAAAAGGATCTAAGGCCATTAAACCGGCGAGATTATCTGGCTCTCTTGATATTGGGCTTTCTGGGTTACTACCTGTCCAGTTTGTTTGATTTTGTCGGCTTGCAATACATCTCCGCCGGACTGGAGCGCTTGATTCTGTTTCTGTATCCGACCCTGGTGGTCGTGCTGTCGGCGTTGCTGTTGGGCAAACCGTTCGGCCGCAAGGAAGTCGTGGCGCTAGTGCTCAGTTACGCTGGCATCGGCGTGGTGTTTTTTGATGAAATCAATATTCAGTCGGAACATTTGTTGCTGGGGGCCGGTTTCGTGTTTGCCAGCACCTTGACTTACTCGGCTTATCTGATCGGCACCGGCGAAACGGTGGTCCGCATCGGTGCTTCACGCTTTACCGCTTACGCGATGCTGGTGGCTTGCGCGGCGACGCTGCTGCAATTTTTACTCACCCATCCGCCGCAGGCTTTGCTGCTGCCGATGCGGGTATATCAATTGAGCTTGCTGATGGCGATTTTCTCGACGGTGCTGCCGGTGTTCATGCTGTCGGCAGCGATCAAGATGATCGGTTCCAGCCACACTTCGTTGATCGGCTCGCTGGGGCCGGTGGCAACCTTGTTTATGGCCAGTTATGTGTTGGGCGAAGAATTGACGCCCGCGCAGATAGGCGGGGCGGCGTTGGTGATGGTTGGAGTATTGAGTTTGTCTTGGAAGTGAGGGGCCGTTAATCGGGCGCTAAGCCGCCCGATACCAACATCTCCCGCGCATGCGCCAAGGTGTTTTCGGTAATCGTTACGCCGCCCAGCATGCGCGCGACTTCATGCACGCGCTCGTCGTCGCTCAAACGGCGAACCGTGGACGATGTCACCGCCGCTTTTTGATTCTTGGCGACGAATAAATGCTGATGCGCTTGCGACGCGACTTGCGGTAAATGAGTCACGCATAAGACCTGGCGGTTGAGGCTCAAACGCCGGAGTTTTTGGCCGACGATCTCAGCGATGCCGCCACCGATACCGGAATCGACTTCATCGAAAATCATGGTCGGCGTGGTCTTGTCGGTGCTGGTGGTGACCTGGATCGCCAAACTAATCCGCGACAACTCGCCGCCGGACGCGACTTTGGCCAGCGGCTTGGCCGGTAGGCCGGGGTTGGTGCTCACTAAAAACTCGATGCTGTCGACGCCGTTGCGTTGCGGTTCGGCATCTGCCACAGTTCGCAGATTGACGAGGAACTCGCCGTGCGGCATGCCCAATTCCTTGATCGCATCGGAAATGCGTTGCTGCAACTCCGTGCCGGCTTCGCGGCGGCTGGCGGACAATTCTCCGGCCAATTTGCGGTATTGGCTTAACAGTCGCTCGCAATCGGCATTCAAGCTTTCGATACGTTCGCTGCTATGGCTGAGGTTATCCAACTCGGTGGCGAAGCGCGCGGCCAATTCCGGCAATTCTTCCGGCTGGATTTTATGCTTGCGGCTCAGCGATTGAATCACGCCGATCTGGTTTTCCAGCCAAGTCAGTTGTTGCGGATCGGCTTCCTGATTTTCCAGGAAGCGGCGCAATTGTTGGGTGGCTTCGCCGATTTGGATTTCCGCGTCGCTTAACAATTCGGAGACGCCGTTTAACTCGCCGGCGTATTGCGCCAGTTCGTTGATGGCATGAATCACATGGCCCAGCATGTCGGCCACCGATTGTTGATCATTGTCGTACAAAATATCCAGTTGCTGTTGGCCGACGACGAGGATTTTGCCGAGGTTGGCCAGCTTGTGATGTTCGTCGGCCAGGGCTTGGTAATCGAAATTTTCCAAATCCAGTTGCTGCAATTCTTCCAGTTGATAACGCAGCAATTCCTCGCGCTCGGCCTGATCGCTGCCGGCTTTTAACAATTGCTGTAATTGCTTATGCGCTTGCTTCCAGCTTTGGTAACAGTTATTCAGATCGTCCAGTAAGGCATGGTTGCCGGCGAAGCCGTCCAGCAGTCGGCGCTGTTCTTCGCTGTCCAGCAAGGTCAAATGCGCGTGTTGGCCGTGGATTTCCACCAGCTGTCGGCTCAAGCCTTGCAGGGTTTGCAGATTGACCGGGCGGTTGTTGATGTAAGCCTTGGAGCGGCCGTCGTCGCTGATGGTGCGGCGGATCATACATTGGCCGTCGTCGTCCAGTTCGTTATCGATCAGCCATTGTTTGACCAAGGGTGCCTTGGATAGATCAAATTCGATATTCACTTCGGCTCGCTTGCTGCCCGGCCGCACGTAGCCGGAATCGGCGCGGTCGCCCAAGGCCAGGCCCAACGCGGTCAATAAAATCGATTTGCCGGCGCCGGTTTCGCCGGTCAATACCGACATGCCGGGGTCCAAGTCCAAGTCCAGCGCGTCGACAACGGCTAGGTCGATAATGTTCAGGTTTAACAGCATGGCCTTAGGCGGGGTAGCCGCTCCAGTTAAGTTTGCTTCTTAAGGTATGGAAAAAATCGTGATCCGCGGGATGCAAAATTTTAATCGGTTTGGCGGCTTTTTTGATGACGATTTTGTCGTTGATCCGCACGTCCGGAATCTCCATGTGGTCGCAAGTCACTAGGGCATTGATCTGTTTGGTCTGGCTGAAACGGATTTCGATGACCACGTTGTCGTCAATGACGATGGGGCGATTGGACAGGGTATGAGGGTTCAACGGCACCAACACCAGCGCGTTCAAAGCTGGATGCAAAATCGGTCCGCCGGCCGATAGCGAGTAAGCGGTAGAGCCGGTTGGCGTAGCGACGATCAGTCCGTCCGAGCGCTGGGTATTCAGATACACGCCGTCGATGCTGGTGACAATCTCGATCATGCTCGGCGTCACCCAGCGGTGTACCACCACCTCATTGACGGCCGTTTGCTGGTGGATGATTTCGTGATCGCGGATGATATGGGTGCTGAGCAACTGGCGCTGCTCGCTCTTGAACTCCCCCGCCAAAATTTTATCCAGGCGGGTGGACAACTGCTCCGGCGAAATATCCACTAAAAAACCCAGCCTACCCAGATTAACGCCCAGCAGTGGCGTTTCAAAATCAGCGGCCGCGCGGGCTGCGGCCAGAAAGGTGCCGTCGCCGCCCACGGCGATAATCAAGTCGCACAATTCCGGCAGGCGCTCGATATGCACGCCGTTTATATCTGCGCCGGTTATCAACTCCGCACTTTGGCTGTCTACGACAATGTCGTGACCACGGGTTTTTAGGTAACGGAAAAGTTCGTTCAGCGTCACGGCAATACCGGGATCGCCGCATTTGCCGATGATACCGATACGCTGGAAGGGGCTTGGCATGGTTGGGGTGGTTAATATTGAGTAAGTTCGATTATAGGGGATTGTGTTTTTATTCGGTAGCCTTGTGTGATTTGTGTCGCTGGCGCGACGGATGGTTTTAATGTCGGTTCGCGGACCGACAACCGCGACACTTTCTTTTGTTTGGCCAAAAGAAAGTGTCCAAAGAAAAGGCCACCCGGATCCCGCTTTGATCCTGCGCGCCGAAGCTTTCGCCGGGGGTTGACGAAAGGGGCTTCCTGCCCCTTCGTCAACGTGCGGCATCCATGCCGCACCCCTTCGGGCTGATCCCGCCGAAAGCTCCGGTGCTCGGCGCGGCATGCGGGAGAGACTCCACTCCGGAATTTATCGTTAAGTAGGCTAAATTGCTCTAGTTGCTCTAGTTCCCACGTGTCACGTGGGAACTCAGATGTACCGCGCTGCGGTGCATTTGTGCCGCAGCGCGGCCAAGCCCTACATTACCACGCGGCGCGTGGGAACGAGGATAATCAATTTGACGCGAGTCAAGTGTAGCCTCGATGGAGCGCCAGCGGAATCGAGGGCGACGACCATCCGGTTATCAAGCCCACGACGGAAATTGGGGAAATTGGCCATCAGATCATCAGGGCAACGTCGACAAACGGTAGGGGATTGGCCTTCGAATCCTCGATTGCATCGAGGCTACTTACTACTTGCTAGTTCCCACGTGTCACGTGGGAACTCAGATCTACCGCGCTGCGGTGCATTTGTGCCGCAGCGCGGCCAATCCCTGCATTACCACGCGGCGCGTGGGAACGAGGAAAAAAGCTCCGGTGCATTTGTGTCGCAGCGCGGCCAGCCCTGCATTACCACGCGGCGCGCGGGAACGAGGAAAATTCAAAGTAGGGTACGCACCGCGTACCTTTGGGTTTATTCACCACCATCGAACGTATCAAATTTTCCGGCCATATCCGAGCCCCATTGCGCAGGATAAAGCCCCTCGTTTACGAAACGATGGAACGACGAATAAGGCCAATTAGCCACCGATGTCACCAGGCCGTGTTTAACCGGATTGTAATGCAGGTAATCCAGATGTTTTGCGTAGTCGCGTTCGTCGCGTAACACATGTTCCCAGAAGCGGCGTTGCCAGACACCGCGCCGCCGTTGGTGTTGTTTTGATGAAGATATTGATTGTTCAGCGCCGTTCGCCGCCAACCAATGTTGGGTGAAATGTTTTTTGATAAAGCCCCAGCGTTTGGAATAATCGGCATCGCCAGGTGGCAGTGCCCAAATCGCGTGTAGGTGATCCGGCAACAATACCAGTGCATCAACCGCAAACGGCCATTGTTGTTGGCAAGCGCGAATGGCCGAGCGCAGTAAATCGCGCGCCGCATCGTTTGCCAAAATCGGCGCCCGCCGTTCCGTTACCACGGTAAAGAAGTAAGAGCCGCCCGGTACATAACAGCGCCGATAATTCGCCATCGCAAACCCCGTTTGCAGAAACCCATATTACGAATTGTGGACCGGTTTAAACCCATCGGCAATTGAAGGTAGGGTACGCACCGCGTACCGAACGAGGGCTATTCCCGGTGTAAAAGCCAGAAGGTACGCGGTGCGTACCCTACGGGACTCGATTTCATCGAGGCAGTTGCTTGGCGCAATTATCCATCAATGCCCCCGAGTTTTTTGAGCTTCTCAAATGCGATGGTATTCGACAATCGCCCCATCAACTGTAAGCTTGAAAGAATTCGTGTTCGTGGCTCGTTGGGTTCGAACACGAAGTCCTCGGCGTTAATTGCCGCAATGAGCTCTTGCTTTTTAGCTTGTCCTTCAGGGGACATCAGATTGTCAATCTCAAGTATTTTCTGCTGGATCACTGACGCCTTTGAGTTCAGGTTGGAGTAGAAGACCTCTAGCATTCGGCGACGAGCGTCTGCGATCTCAGTGCAGGCGACGAAGAATCGATTGAATGCTGCAAAGTCGTCGTGCGAGAAATCAGATGCGAACAAGTGTTTGTATTTTGCCCAATTGTTCTCCAAAAGGATGTCTTTGAGAGTCCTGTCGACCACTTGTTTCTCTAGAATTGAGATTACAACTTGCTCCGCGTGACGAATATCCATTACGACGATGGTGGCTGCATTTCTTTTCTCGGCGCGCTTTTTAAGGCCGTAAACGATAAGTGCAATAAGGCCAACGGCGAAGGTGACAGCCGCATTTATAAGTTCAGGATTCATCTAGCCTCCCTGTGATTTAAAAAGTCAAATGACTGGATGTAAATTATCCAAAAATAACGGATATACAGAAAGAAAGTAGCATAACAGTCACAAAAAAGGCCGGTTCCCCGGCCTTTCTCAATTCAAACAACTTACTTCAACAACCCCTGCAACAACCCATTCAACTTATGCACAAACGCCGCCGGGTCATCCAACTGGCCGCCTTCGCTGAGGATGGCCTGGTCGAACAAGATGTGGCTGATGTCGGCAAACCGCTCGTCGTCCTGCTCGTTTTTCAGGGCTTGGACGATGGCGTGATCCGGGTTGATTTCAAAGATCGGCTTGCTGTTGCCGCCCATGCCGAACATGCCGCCGGCGTGGCCGGCTTCCTTCATGATCCGCTCCATGTGAAGGCTCATGTCGTAAGCGCCGGTGACCAGGCAAGCAGGGGAGTCTGTCAGGCGGTGGCTGATTTTGACTTCGCTGACTTTGTCGGCCAGTACCTCTTTGAGTTGTTTAACCACCGATTCGAAGTCCTTGCTGACTTCTTCCTGGTGTTTTTTCTCTTCTTCGGTATCGAATTTGTCCAGGTCCAGCTCGCCTTTGGCGATGGATTGCATGTGCTTGCCGTCGAATTCGGTCAGGCTGGACACCAGCCATTCGTCGATACGGTCGGTCAGCAATAGCACTTCAATACCTTTTTTTCGGAACACCTCCAGATGCGGGCTGCTTTTGGCGGCGGCGAAGCTGTCGGCGGTGATGAAGTAGATTTTCTCTTGTCCTTCCTTCATACGGCTGACGTAGTCGGCCAGCGACACGTTCTGGGTTTTGTCGTCGGTATGGGTCGAGGAGAAGCGCAACAGGCCGGCAACGCGGTCCTTGTTTTTGTGGTCTTCAATCGGGCCTTCTTTGATGACGTTACCGAATTGCTCCCAGAATTTTTGGTATTTCTCCGCGTCGTTTTCGGCCAGGTCTTCCAACAATCCCAAGACCTTTTTAACCGCACCGCCTTTGATGGTGTTGATTTGTTTGCTTTGTTGCAGAATTTCCCGCGAGACGTTCAGCGGCAGGCTGTCGGTGTCGATCACGCCGCGGATGAAGCGCAGATAGCGCGGCATCAGTTGCTCTGCGTCGTCGGTGATGAAGACTTTCTTGATGTACAGCTTGACGCCGTGTTTGGCGTCGCGGTCCCACAAATCGAACGGCGCGCGGCCCGGTACGTAAAGCAGCAATGTGTATTCGTTGGTGCCTTCCACTTTGCTATGGACGTGGGCCAATGGGTCTTGGAAGTCGTGGCCGACGTGTTTGTAGAACTCGTTGTACTGTTCTTCGGTGATGTCGTCTTTAGACTTGGTCCACAACGCCGAGGCGCTGTTGACGGTTTCGTCTTCGACGCGGGCTGGTGCGGTTTCGTTACCTTCCTCGTCTTTCTCTGCCGGGATTTCCTTGCTCATGATGATGGGCAGGGAAATGTGGTCGGAGTATTTTTTGATGATCGAACGCAGTTTCCAGGCGCTTAAAAATTCGTCTTCGCCTTCTTTTAAGTGCAAGACGATTTCGGTGCCGCGGCCGGCTTTGTCGACCGATTCGATGCTGTATTCGCCCAGACCGTCGGATTCCCAGCGTACGCCGTCGCTGGCTGGCGCGCCGGCTTTGCGGGTGGTCAAGGTGACTTTGTCGGCGACGATGAACGATGAATAAAAGCCCACGCCGAATTGGCCGATCAGTTCGCTATCCTTGGCCTGATCGCCGGTCAGCCTTTCGAAGAAGGCTTTGGTCCCGGATTTGGCGATGGTGCCGATGTGGTCCTGCACTTCTTCGCGGGTCATACCGATGCCGTTATCGGTAATAGTGATGGTCTTTTTGGCTTCGTCGAAATCGACGCGGATTTTCAGTTCGCTATCGCCTTCGTACAAGCTATCGTTGGCCAAGGCTTCGAAGCGCAATTTGTCGGCGGCGTCGGAACCGTTGGAGATCAGCTCGCGCAAAAAGATTTCCTTGTTGCTATACAAGGAGTGAATCATCAAGTGCAGCAAATGTTTTACTTCGGTTTGAAAACCAAGGGTTTGTTTGTTTGCTTCAACAGTCATGTCTATACTCATTTGGTTGTAAAGTGGACTCGGGCGAGTTGGGGATGATAATTTTATTTTTCAAGTCCGCCCGCTACGTGGATTTTATGGAGCCGATTTCTTGAGCGTTTTATTAGCCTTTCTGCCATGAGTTTTAGTTTAGCCGGCAAAAGTATCCTGATTGTCGAGGACAATCCCGTGTTTCGGAAAGCGATGCGCGACATGCTGTATAGCTTGCAAGCCGTCGCTGTTGTCGAAGCGGATAATGGCATAGCCGCGATCAATGCTATGAGCAAAAGCAGTTTCGATATTGTGTTGTGCGATTACAACCTGGGTGTGGGTAAGAACGGGCAGCAGGTGCTGGAGGAAGCCAGACACCGGAATTTAATCGATTATCGCTGCGTGTTTGTATTGATCAGCGCCGAGCAGACTACCAGTGCGGTGTTGGGGGTTATGGACAGCAAGCCCGATGAATATCTGACCAAGCCCTTTAACGCGCAGCAACTAATGAGTCGGCTGACACGGAATTTTGCCCGCAAGGAATTTATGGCCAGTGTCGACAAGGCGTTAGCCGCTGGTGATTTGTCTAAAGCCATTCAGTTATGCGATGCACTATTGCTGTCCGGGGACAAGAAAATGCATTTGCATTTGCTGAAAATGCGTGCCGAGCTGGCGATTTCCGCCGGCGATTTCGACAAGGCCAGGCAGATATATCATGAAGTTCTGGAGCATAGAGAACTGCCCTGGGCGCGCTTAGGTTTGGGCGTGATCGATTTTCAAAACAATAACATCGAACAAGCGATTGCCGGTTTTCAGAGTCTGGTTGCTGACAATCCAATGTTGATGGAGTGTTACGACTGGCTGGGCAAGGCCTACGAAGCATTGGATCAGTATAGCGACGTCGAAAGTGTGTTGCAGCAGGCTTTGCAATTGTCGCCGCAATCGATACTCAGGCAAAAAAAACTGGCCGAAGCGGCGGACCGGAACGGCAATCTGGAAACCGCCGAGAAGGCCTATAAGTCGGTGGTGAAGCTGGGCAAGCATTCCGTGCATCGTTCCTGCAGTGATTTTGCCGGATTGGCCAAGCTTTATGCCAAAACCAATGCCGCGGACGAGGCATTAAAAACGCTGGAGGAAATGCGCAAAGAATATGCCAATCATCCCGAGGCGGAATTACGCGCCTCGACTGTGGAGGCGGATGTGTATAAAACGCTGGGTAACGACGAGTTGTCGCAGAAAGCGTTGCTAAAAGCGGTGGATATATGCAGCCGCTTGGGTAATAAAGCGCCCAGGGACTTGCAGTTGGAGGTCGTGAAAACCTGCTTCCTCAGCGATGAACACGATAAAGCCGAAGAAATACTTTACGATCTGATTCATGCACATATCGACGACGAACAATTTTTGAACGATTTACGCCGCATGCAAAGCGGCATTGGCATGGATAATCACTCGGAAATTCTGATTCAAAAAACCAAGCAGGCTTTGATTGCGACTAACAACAAAGGGGTGGCGCTTTATAAACAGGGTAAGTTTTCCGAAGCATTGGATTTGTTCGAACAGGCCATTCTGACTATGCCGGATAATAAAACCATCATCGTGAATATGTTGAAGATCATGATTCATGATTTGAAGGTTAATGAGTTTTGCGAAGAAAAAAATCAGCGCATCAGAGCTTTATTTATTAAAGCCAAGCAAATTGGCGTTGATCCACATAAGCTGGGGATATTACAAATGGAGTATGCAAAATTGCGGCAGTCTCAAGCGGTCAAGGCTTAAAACCATGCAAACCCATCCTAAAAACAACGATTTGTTTCCGACTATTCTCGCGTCAACCGTTCACGATATAAAAAACTCACTGGGTACCTTGCTGGAGCTGGTTAGGCAAACTGCTGCCAAACAAGACGGCCCATCCGCTGAGTTAAATCAGTTGGAATTCGAGGCGGCTCGGATTAATCACAGTCTGATGCAATTGCTGGTGATGTATAAGGTCGATTCGCAAAAATTTAGTTTGCATATTGAAGAATGCCCGGTAACCGATATTCTCGATGAAGCGATTCATCAACAGGCGCGCTTGGCTGGATTGCACAACATTGATCTACAAGTGGATTGTGGCGATGACGAGATGTGCTACTGCGATAACGCCATCATCAGCAATGCGCTGGCAGCTGTCTTGAATAATGCTTTGCGCTATACCCACAAAACCGTTTTGATTGCCGTGACTGAGGAGGACGGCTATCTAACCATCGCCATCGAAGACGACGGTGCGGGTTATCCGCCTCATTTTTTAACCGCGGACTTAAACGATACGGCCGAATTGGACTGGGTGTCGGGAAATACCGGCCTGGGTTTGTATTTTGTGTCGGTAATGGCCGGCCTGCACAAAAATGCCGGGAAAAACGGATTTGTGCGGATCGACAACGAAAGTCGTTTGGGTGGGGCGAGGTTTAAACTTTTTTTGCCTTAAGGATTGCAGAATCATTAGACACTGAAGGATGGTACTAAGGTACAATGGCCCCGATAATAATAGCGTTTTTCGTCGGGCAGACGGTTAGAAAAAATAAGAAAACTTTAAAAATGAGTATTTTAGTCACCGGTGGGGCCGGGTTTATCGGCAGCAATTTTGTATTGGATTGGTTGGCGCAAAGCGACGAATTGCTCGTCAATTTGGATAAATTGACCTATGCGGGTAACTTGCAGAATTTGGCTTCGCTACATGACGATGACAGGCATGTATTTGTTCAAGGTGACATTGCTGATTACGACTTGCTGCTGAGTTTACTGCAAAAGTACCGGATTCGGGCCGTGATCAATTTTGCTGCCGAATCACATGTTGATCGTTCCATCCACGGACCGGAAGATTTTATTCAAACCAATATCGTCGGCAGTTTCCGTTTGTTGGAAGCGGTGCGGCAATACTGGAACAACTTGGAACAGCCGGCCAAGCAGGCTTTTCGTTTACTGCACGTGTCTACCGACGAGGTGTACGGTTCTTTGGAAAAGACCGATGCGCCGTTCGCTGAAACCCACCAGTATCAACCCAATAGTCCTTATTCAGCCAGTAAAGCCGCCAGCGACCATTTGGTGCGTGCTTATCACCATACTTACGGTTTGCCTGTATTGACTACCAATTGCTCCAACAATTACGGTCCTTATCATTTCCCGGAAAAACTCATCCCGCTGTGCATTCAAAACGCCTTGTCCGGCAAAGCTTTGCCGATATACGGCGACGGTCAACAGATTCGCGATTGGCTGTTTGTGAAGGATCATTGCAGCGCGATTCGCCGGGTGCTGGAAGCCGGCAAGCTTGGCGAGGTTTATAACGTCGGCGGTTGGAACGAAAAAGCCAATCTGGATGTAGTCAACACGCTATGCAGTATTCTGGATGAGCTGCAGCCGCGTAGCGACGGCAAATCCTATGCCGAACAGATTACCTATGTCACCGACCGGCCTGGGCACGACAGACGTTATGCCATCGATGCCGGCAAGTTGGAACGGGAGCTAGGCTGGAAACCGGCGGAAACCTTTGAGACCGGCATTCGCAAAACCGTGCAGTGGTATTTGGATAACCAAGCCTGGGTTAGCAATGTGTTGTCCGGTGACTACCAGTCCTGGCTCGATAAAAACTATGCAGGGCGCACTGCGTGATCAATGCTTTGCATGGTTGAGTGAATGAAAGTTTTATTGTTCGGTAAAAATGGCCAGCTGGGTTGGGAGTTGCAACGCAGTTTGGCGCCTTTGGGCGAATTGCTTGCGCTTGACAGATTCGACCAACATTATTGCGGCGATTTAAGCAACCCCAACGGGATTGCCGAAACGGTTCGCGCGCTGCGTCCCGATGTCATCGTCAATGCTGCTGCCTATACCGCAGTGGATAAGGCCGAGTCTGAAAGCGACTTGGCGAATACGATCAATGCGGTGGTGCCGGGAGTTTTGGCGGCAGAAGCCAAACGTATCGATGCGTGGTTGCTGCACTATTCGACGGATTACGTATTCGACGGCAGCGGTGATAAACCCTGGCGGGAAGATGATCAGGTTGGGCCGTTGAATGTCTATGGGCAAAGCAAATTGGCTGGGGAACGTGCCATTCAAGCCAGCGATTGCCGGCATTTGATTTTTCGGACCAGTTGGGTTTATGCAGCCAGAGGTAATAACTTTGCCAAAACTATGTTGCGCCTGGCGCAAGAACGGCAACAGCTGTCGGTGATTAACGATCAAATCGGTACGCCAACCGGCGCCGAATTGCTGGCGGATGTGAGTGCTCACGCTATTCGTCATGCCTTGAAAACACCTGAAGTGGCTGGTGTTTATCATCTAACCGCTAGCGGCGAAACCAGTTGGTACGACTACGCACATTTGGTGCTTGATTATGCCCGTCAATCCGGACTGGCGCTGAAAACCGACAAACAATCGGTTACGGCAATTCCCACCAGCGCTTACCAAACGCCGGCGAAGCGACCGTTAAACTCGCGTATGAACACCGAAAAGTTGCAAAGCGTGTTTGATTTACAACTGCCGGCTTGGCAAAAGGGTGTCGAGCGAATGTTGTCTGAACTCTACGGGAAGTGACTATGAACCAGCGCAAAGGCATCATCCTGGCCGGAGGATCCGGCACCCGGCTGTATCCGGTAACCAAAGCGGTTTCCAAACAATTGCTGCCGATTTACGACAAGCCGATGATTTATTACCCGCTCAGCACGCTAATGTTGGCCGGAATTCGCGATATTTTGATCATTTCCACGCCGCAAGACACCCCTTTGTTTCAGCATTTATTGGGTGACGGCAGCGATTGGGGGATTAATCTGCAATATGCCGTACAACCCAGTCCCGACGGGTTGGCGCAAGCTTTTATCATCGGCAGGGATTTTGTCGGCTCGCAACCCAGTGCATTGGTATTGGGTGACAACATTTTTTACGGCCACGATTTACACGTTCAATTGAAACGCGCGACCGATCAATCCTCAGGGGCAACGGTTTTTGCCTATCATGTCAATGACCCGGAGCGCTACGGTGTCGTCAGCTTTGATGCTCAGGGTAGGGCAACTTCGCTAGAGGAAAAACCGACGCAGCCAAAAAGTAATTATGCAGTCACCGGTTTGTACTTTTACGACAATCAAGTCGTCGATATAGCCGCCAATTTACAGCCGTCGCCGCGCGGCGAGTTGGAGATTACCGACGTCAATAAAATGTATCTGGACCTAAATCAGCTTAGCGTCGAAATCATGGGTCGCGGCTATGCCTGGTTGGATACGGGTACTCATGCCAGTTTGATCGAGGCCAGCAATTTCATCGAAACCATCGAAACCCGGCAGGGTTTGAAAATCGCCTGTCCGGAAGAAATTGCCTGGCGTAGCGGCTGGGTTGGCGATGAGCAAATCGAAAAATTGGCCAAGCCATTGGCGAAAAATGGCTACGGCCAGTATTTACTGGGCCTATTGAATAAGCAGGTGTTTTAATGCAAGCAACTAGACTTGCTATACCCGATGTCGTTTTATTTTCACCAAAAGTATTCGGTGACGAACGTGGTTTTTTCTTTGAAAGCTTCAACCAAAAAGTTTTTCAGGAGCTGACAGGATTAAGTGTCAATTTTGTTCAGGACAACCACTCCAAATCTCAAAAAGGAGTGTTGCGCGGATTACATTACCAATTGCCGCCTAAGGCGCAAGGCAAGTTGGTGAGGGTGGTCCAGGGAGAGGTGTTCGATGTGGCGGTGGACATTCGTAAGAATTCCCCTACATTCGGAAAGTGGGTCGGCGAGATACTTTCTGTGGAAAATCGACAGCAAATGTGGATACCTGAAGGATTTGCGCATGGCTTTTTAACGCTGTCCGAAACAGCCGAGTTTTTATATAAAACCACTGATTATTATGCGCCCGAATATGAGCGTTGCATTACCTGGAATGATGCAGATTTGAAAATCGCCTGGCCATTTGAGGGCGTGCCGCAACTTTCGAGCAAGGATTTGCTGGGCGCAACGTTCAAGGATGCCTGTTAGCCTAACATTTAACATGTTTATATCCGCCGGGCTGGCACTGCAGCATGCAGTTTATCGCTGCCGTTTGGTTTGATTTCAATAAAAGAGGAAGTTATATGAATAAAAGAGAACGCTCAATGCTCGACCTTTTAAAGAAGGGAAAGCAGGAGTATGGATACGAAGGCATTAAAGCCGAGTTTGAAGCGGAAGGTACTAGAACAGACGAGCTGTTGAGGCTGATTGAGATAGTGCGCAGAGCTGACCTGAAAGTGGGTTTGAAGATTGGCGGTTGCGAAGCAATGCGGGATTTATTAGAGAGTAAGTTAATTGGTGTGGATCATATCATCGCGCCGATGATTGAAAGCACTTACGCGCTGTCTAAGTATATAGACGCGAAGAACAAAGTATTCACGGAAGACGAGCAGCAAGATACTGATTTTTTATTCAATATTGAAACCGAACAAGCGTTTCAAGTCGTGAAAAGCTTGGCCGATCAAGCCAGGCAAGATAACGGTGTCGATGGCATGGTGTTTGGCCGTGTAGATTTTTCCTTGTCACGAGGTTATTCGAGAGATGCCATTAATCAGCCGCAAGTAACGGAATGTTGCATTGCCACTGCCAAAGAGTGTAAAGAAAAAGGTTTGGATTTTGTAGTGGGCGGCGGTGTTTCCATTGATGCATTACCCGCATTAAAAGAAATTAATCAGGTTCACCTTACCCGATTTGAGACTCGAAAAGTCATATTTTCCGGCCATTCACTAGACAAGCCGGATATTGAAAAGGGCTTGTTAAACGCTGTGCATTTTGAGTTACTTTGGTTACAGAATAAACGCGATTATTACGACATTATTGCCAAGGAAGATCTGTCTCGAATAGCGATGCTTGAGGGACGTTGGAACGTATTAAGAGACAGCAATTAATTCGGTCGAAGCAATGCAAAAAATTCTGGTCTTCGGCGGTACCGGTACAATAGGTGCACATGTTTGCCAAATATTCGATACAAAGGGATGGCAGGTCGTTATAGCGTCCAGAAAGCAAAGCGCGCTTCCTGAGCATATTTTATTTGACCCATTCGATGACAATTTGAATTTATCCGCGCTTAAAGCAGCAGGCCAATTCAATGCCGTGTGTTGGGCGCAAGGGATGAATTGTAACGATAGTGTTTATAATGTTGATACAGATAAAAATATTGAACTATATAAAGCTAATTGCTTGTTTATTGTCAAAGCATTAAATATTTTATTAAATGAAAATATATTAGCCGAAAATGCGCGTTTAGCCGTGATTAGTTCAATATGGCAAAATATCGCCAGACAGGACAAGTTATCGTATTGCATGACTAAATCCGCGTTGCATGGATTAGTGCTTTCCGCTGCAACCGATCTTGCCCGTGACGGCTATTTAATTAATGCGGTTTTGCCGGGAGCATTGGATACGCCAATGACTCATCAAAATCTTGCGCCGGAACAGCTGAAAAAGATAATCGATGCGACGAAGTTTAACCGACTAGCCACGTTGGAGGATGTGACCAATATGGTTTATTTTCTGTGTTCTCCGGAAAATACCGGTATAACAGGTCAATTTATTAGTGCAGACTTAGGGTTTAGTCATGTCCGTATCGTTTGATATTCAATCCAGTATTGCAAATTATCGCGTGGTAATAGAAAACGGTGCTTTTGCCGAAATACAACGGCAAGATGAGAATAGCGCCGTGTTATGCGATAACTTTTTTGAAACGGCTTTTTCCGGGAATGCCAAGGTTATTGCGGTGCCGGCGAATGAAGAAACCAAGAGTTTGACATCCGTACCCGAGATAATCGTAAAAATGCGAGATTTAGCCTTAACAAGGCAAGCTAAATTGACGGCTGTCGGTGGCGGTAGCCTGCAGGATATAGCCACCTTTTGTGCATCGATTTATATGCGCGGTATCAAATGGGATTATATTCCCACCACTCTATTGGGCATGGTGGATTCTTGTATTGGGGGTAAATCATCTATCAATGTTGGACGTTATAAAAATCTGGTTGGAAACTTCCATCCCCCGGAAACCATTATAATTGATCCGAATTTAGTAAAAACCCTCAACTCAGAACAGAAAATCGCCGGATTGTGCGAGGCCGTGAAGATTTGCTATGCCAAAGGAAGTTCGTGTTTTTCTGAGTATATGCGGTTAAATCCGCAAATGGATATGAATGTAGAAGGGTATGCGGACGTCATTGAATTAAGTTTAAAAGCAAAAAAATGGTTTATCGAAATTGATGAATTTGATAAGGCCGAGCGTTTATTACTGAATTTTGGTCATACCTTCGGGCATGCTTTGGAAGGTGCTTCCAATTTTGAAGTGAGCCATGGCATAGCGGTTGGGTTAGGTATGCTGATTGCTGTTAACTATGCCCAAGTGAGCGGTGGCCTGGAGCACATTCCGGCGGATACTCAACAGTTGAAAGATTATGTCATTGGCTTATTGGATGAAATTCCGATGCTGAAGGAAATTATCCAGCGAATTGATGTGGAAAAAGTCTTTGAGTGTTTTATATCCGATAAAAAGCATTCCACCAGTCATTTTATTATTATCAGTGTGAATGATTCCGGAGCGTTAGAGCGGTTATTTATCGATAAAATCGAGGCAAATATAATCAATTTGAAGTCTGCGATTAGCTCAGTCATTAGTCAGAGCTACAAATAATGGCTTTTGATTTCGAAAAAGCGTTTGGCGCTGATTATTCATTTATATTAGATCACCTATTTAGTAAACAAAGCCATATTGCTGTCACCGGTGCCAGCGGCTGGTTAGGCCGGGCAACTCTGGAATTGTTTTCCGCTTTGTACGGCGATGAATTTAACCAGCGGGTATCAGGCTATGGATCGCGCGAACAGCAGATAGTATTGGCTGATGGCCGTACGGTATCCGTTAGACCTTTGGCGGAAATCACCCATCGGCATACGCAACATACTCTCTATTTGTTTCACTTTGCGTTTTTAACCAAGGATAAGGTTGGCGGATATTCAGACGATGAATATATTCGGTTGAATAAAGTTATTCAGGGCTTGGTGGTACAGGTATTGAATCAATCACAGGTAAAAGCTGTGCTATTGTCGTCGTCCGGAGCAGTCTACGATTATTTAAACGATAGCAATAGAGATGAATCTGCAAATCTGTACGGTAGATTAAAATATGAAGATGAGTTGCGATTTCAAGAGATATGCCGTAAAGCTGATATAAAACTTCTTATCCCAAGAATATTTAATTTAAGCGGACCATATATCAATAAGCTAAACGCTTATGCCTTGTCCTCGATTATAGCAAACGTCATTGCCCGAGAAAATGTGTTAATTCGGGCAAATAAGCCGGTGTTTCGGTCTTATATTTACATACTGGATTTACTGCTGATCTGTATTCGCATGATGTTTTCGGAACGTTTCGAAAACATCGTATGTTTTGATACCGTGGGTGATGAAACGGTGGAAGTGGGTGAGTTGGCTGAAAAAGTATGCAAGCTACTGGATGCTTCTGATTTAACAGTTGAGCGTCCGAATATCGTACATGGGGAGGCCGATAGCTATTTGGGAAATGAGCAGCCTATTAAAGAGATTATAAAGGGGTTTGAATTTCCCGTAACAGGTCTGGATCGGCAGATTTTGGAAACTGCCGAGTATATCCGTAATTTGAGCAAATGTAGTGGATAGATGATTATGTCTATAACCAAGAGGAAATATTAATGAAGTTGGTTATTCTTGCGGGTGGATTGGGCACTCGTATTAATGAA
This sequence comes from Methylomonas sp. Kb3, assembly GCF_002834115.1. Lineage (NCBI taxonomy): Bacteria > Pseudomonadati > Pseudomonadota > Gammaproteobacteria > Methylococcales > Methylococcaceae > Methylomonas > Methylomonas sp. Kb3. Next base: position 302,937 of record NZ_PIZT01000069.1, read on the forward strand.
GAAACCTCGGTGAAGCCTAAGCCGATGATAGAAATAGGTGGCAGGCCTATTTTATGGCACATAATGAAGTTATATTCTCATTATGGAATTAACGAATTTATAATATGTTTGGGTTATAAAGGCTATATTATTAAAGAGTATTTTGCTAATTACTTTTTACATATGTCGGATGTGACCTTCGATATGGAGCATAACGAGATGCAGGTGCATCAAAAATATGCAGAGCCATGGAAGGTGACCTTGGTTGACACCGGTGAGTTAACCATGACGGGCGGTCGCTTAAAAAGAGTTCGCGATTATGTCGGCGATGAAACATTCTGTTTTACTTACGGAGATGGGGTCGGCGATGTCGACATTCATGCGTTGATCGATTTTCATCATTCTCACAATGACGCCGCAACAGTGACCGCCGTGCAACCGCCCGGCCGGTTTGGTGCCTTGGAATTGATGGGTAGCCGCATCAAAAGTTTTCAGGAGAAACCGCAGGGCGACGGCGCCTGGATAAACGGCGGTTTTTTTGTGTTGTCACCGGCAGTGTTCGATTTAATCGATAGCGACGAAACGCTATGGGAAAAAGAACCGATGGAGCGCCTGGCAAACAGCAATCAGCTGCACGCTTATTTCCACAAAGGCTTCTGGCAACCCATGGACACATTAAGAGATAAACAGCATTTGGAACAGCTTTGGCAACAGCAAAAAGCACCGTGGAAAATATGGTAGAGCATAGCGATTTTTGGCGAGGCAAAAGGGTTTTTATAACCGGGCATACCGGATTTAAAGGCGGTTGGTTGGCGTTATATCTGCACCGGTTAGGTGCGGAGATCAAAGGGTATGCGTTACCGGCGCCTACTGCGCCCAGTTTATTCCAAGTGGCTGATGTGGCTTCGGTACTGCAGCATGTTGAAGGCGATATTCGCGATTTAGCCAGCGTGATGGCGGAAATGCAAAGTTTTCAACCTGAGATTGTGTTTCATTTGGCCGCGCAACCGCTTGTTCGTTATTCCTATCAACAGCCGGTGGAAACCTATGCCACCAATGTGATGGGTACGGTTAATTTACTGGAGGCGGTCAGGCACACTGCGTCGGTAAAGTCAGTTGTTATAGTCACCAGCGACAAATGCTATGAAAACAAGGAATGGTTGTGGGGCTACCGTGAAAACGAGCCGATGGGCGGCTTCGATCCTTACAGCAACAGCAAAGGCTGCTCAGAGTTGGTGACTGCCAGCTATCGTAATTCCTTTTTTCCCAGCGAACGCTACGCTGAGCACGGTGTGGCGGTGGCGTCGGTGCGTGCCGGTAATGTGATCGGGGGCGGGGATTGGGCTCAAGATCGTTTAATCCCCGATATTATGAGGGCTTTCATGGCAGGGGAGGCTGTCACGATTCGTAACCCTACGGCCATCAGGCCTTGGCAGCATGTACTGGAGCCGGTGACCGGCTATGTCCTGCTGGCAGAACAACTGTATAAACAAGGTGGCCGATATGCGGAGGGCTGGAATTTCGGGCCTGGCGAAGCAGATGCGCAACCCGTATCGTGGATATTGGAAAAACTGGCGGATTTATGGGGCAATGGCGCAAGTTGGCAAATCGATGGTAGTGAGCAGCCGCATGAAGCGCACTATTTGAAGCTTGATTGCTCCAAAGCCAAGACCCTTCTGGGTTGGGTACCGCGTTGGACTCTGGCCCAAGCGTTGGCGATGATTGTCGACTGGAACCTGGCCTATCAACAAGGCAAGGATATGCGGCAAGTCTGCGCGGAGCAGTTAGAGCAGTTTTTGACGGCTGATCAACATTAATTTTATTGAACACAAAGATAAGACAGTGACAGAAAATACATTAAAAGCGCAGATTTTGGATTTGGTTGAACAATACGCCGCCGAACGTTATGCCGAAAAAGCTTTCGTTCCGGAACAGTCCGTAGTGCCGCCTTCGGGTAAAATTCTCGGCGCTAAAGAACTTAGTTATATGGTCGAAGCCTCGCTGGACGGTTGGTTGACTACCGGACGATTTAACGACCAGTTTGAAAAGCAATTGGCAGAGTTTATCGGGGTTAGCAGCGCGTTGACGGTCAATTCCGGTTCCTCTGCGAATCTGCTGGCTTTTGCCTGTTTGACATCCGAAAAACTGGGTGATCGTGCCTTACAGAAAGGCGATGAAGTCATTTCCGTGGCGGCTGGTTTTCCGACGACGGTTAATCCTATCTTGCTTTACGATCTGGTCCCGGTATTTGTCGATGTGGAAATACCAACCTACAACATCGATCCCAGTAAAATCGAGGCGGCCATCACGCCTAAAACCAAAGCAATTATGATTGCCCACACGCTGGGCAATCCGTTTGACCTGGATAAAGTCGTCGAAATCGCAAAAAAATACAATCTCTGGTTGATAGAAGATTGCTGCGATGCGTTGGGTACAACCTACAAGGGCCGTAATGTTGGTACCTTCGGCGATATTGGTACGCTCAGTTTTTACCCTGCTCACCACATCACGATGGGCGAGGGTGGCGCGGTATTTACCAGCAGTCGCCGCCTGAAAACTATCATCGAGTCGTTTCGGGATTGGGGAAGAGATTGTTACTGCGCCCCCGGCGTAGATAATACCTGTAAAAAGCGCTTCGGTTGGCAGTTAGGCGATTTGCCGGCTGGCTACGACCACAAATACACCTATTCGCACTTGGGTTATAACTTAAAAATTACCGATATGCAGGCGGCCTGTGGCTTAGCGCAGTTAGAGCGTGCGCCGGAATTGATTGAAATCAGAAAACGTAATTTTAAATTCCTGAAGCAACGCTTGGCTACTTGCGAGCAGTATTTGATTCTGCCGGAAGCCACACCGGGATCGGATCCCTCATGGTTTGGGTTTCCTATCACGCTGAAGGAAGACTCAGGTCACGAGCGCGTGGAATTGTTGAAATATCTGGATAAATACAAAATCGGCTCCCGCTTGCTGTTTGCCGGAAACTTGACCCGTCAGCCCTATATGAAAGGCAGACAATATCGAATTTCCGGCTCATTGGATGTAACCGATAGAATTATGCGGCAAACTTTTTGGATCGGTATTTATCCAGCCTTGACCACAGAGATGCTGGAATTCGTTGCCGAAAAAATAGAAATCTTTTTTGGTATCCGTCAATAAGCTGGCAAACAAGCAATGCAAAACAAGACCATAAAATATAGCGATCTATTGGCCGATTGGTTAAAAGAAAGAGGATATACCCACTGCTTTTACGTGGCCGGCGGCAATATCATGCATATTCTCGCGAGCGTAAATCGTCATTTCAACTGCGTTAGCGTGGTGCATGAGGTGGCGGCCGGAATCGCAGCGGAATATTTCAATGAAATAAGCACCGATGGTAAAGCCTTTGCTTTGGTAACCGCCGGTCCCGGCTTAACCAATATTGTCACCGCAGTGGCGGGTGCCTATTTGGAGAGCCGGGAATTATTGGTGATAGGTGGGCAAGTAAAGACCGCCGATCTTTGCCGGCAACAAGTACGCCAGCGCGGCATTCAAGAGATTGATGGTGTCGATATAGTCAAGCCGATCACCTCAAAATCGGTGCTGATGGATAGCTTGATTTCCTGTGAGGCATTTAATCGGATTATCGACGCCGGGGTTACAGGCCGCAAAGGCCCGGTGTTTCTTGAAATTCCGTTGGATATTCAAGGTGCACCGGTCGACGTAAGCGATCCAATATGCGAATTTGCTCCAGCCGCAAAGCAAGCTATCCCACCTATACATTCAGCCGAAATCCAACGTCTAATCGACGATGTTCGCACGGCAAAACGGCCGTTTTTATTGATTGGAGCCGGTGTTGCCAGACAGACGGTAGAAAAGATATACGAGGCTTTGGAGCCTATGGGTATTCCTTTGGCAACCACATGGAATGGCGCGGATAGGGTGGCAGCGGATCACCCCTTGTATTTTGGCCGCCCCAATACCTGGGGGCAACGTTACAGCAATTTATTGATGCAACAAGCCGATTTGCTGATCGCACTGGGAACCCGTTTGGGTCTGCAACAAACCGGGTTTAACTGGCAGGAGTTCGTACCTAACGGCAGAGTAGTGCAAGTGGAATGCGACCCAACCGAGCTTAACAAAGGCCATCCCCGCGTCGATAGCGGTTTGCAAGGCGATGCCAATCAAGTGTTACAAGCATTGGCGGCAGCAAGCCTTGGCGATCATGCCGAATGGGTGGCTTTTTGCCAAAAAGTGAAAGCCCAATTGCCGTTGATCGAGCCAATTAATAACACGGCAGAGCATTATTTATCGCCGTACGATTTTGTCAGCCGTTTGTCGGTACACTGCCGAGACACGGATAATGTCATTCCTTGCAGTAGTGGCGGAGCCTTTACCGTGATGATGCAAACCTTCGCCCAACAGCGCGGCCAACACATTGTGACAAACAAGGGCTTGGCATCGATGGGGTACGGTTTGAGCGGAGCAATAGGCGCGGCTTTCGCCTATCCGCAGCGCAGGACAGTTCTAGTGGAAGGCGATGGTGGATTTGCCCAAAATTTACAGGAGTTGGGCACGGTTGCTGTCAATAAGTTAAATCTGAAAATTTTCATTTTTAACGATAATGGCTATGCATCCATTCGCATGACGCAAAGAAATTATTTTAATGGTGCCTATATTGGTTGCGACCAGTCCTCGGGATTGGGTTTACCGGATTGGCTAACCTTATTTAAAGCCTTTAATCTGCCTTGTATCAAACTCGATGCCAATTTCGAGCAAGACCCGGAATTCCAACGCCTATTCGCAAGCGATGAACCTGCTGGGTTTGTTGTACCGATAGATCCGGAACAAACCTATTTTCCCAAAATTAACAGTAGGGTAACGGAAACAGGTTCGATGCAATCAAATCCCTTGCACCAAATGACTCCGGACTTGGATGAGAATCTATATTCCGTAGTAGCGCAATATTTGCAATAAACATATCCAGTATGAATAGAAAACTAATCTCAGTGGTAATTCCTGCCTATAACGAGCAGGACAATGTTGATGAATTGGCTAAACAATTAACAGCAGTATTTGCGGAAAATAGCGCTTACGATTTTGAAGCTATTATCGTAGAGAACGGTTCTCAAGATAATACCTACGAAAAGCTCTGCGCGGTACATGAGAAAGACCCGCGGTTTAAAATTGTGCAACTGGCGCGTAATTTTAGAATGGATGGCGGCATTACCGCTGGACTGAATTATGCGTCTGGTGATGCTGCCGTGATCATGACTGCGGATTTGCAAGATCCACCACATTTAATAACTCAGTTCATCAAAAAATGGGAAGAGGGATATGAAAACGTTTACGGTATTGTTACCAAACGTAATGGCACGGGCTTAATTCGCCGTTTTAACTCGCAATTGTTTTATTGGGTGGCCAACGGTTTGACCAACGGCATGGTTCCCAGAAATGTTAGCGACTTCAGGCTGATCGATAGAAAGGTATACGAAACCATCAATTCCATACACGAACGTAACCGTTTTATTCGTGGACTATTTGCCTGGGTGGGTTATAAATCCATAGGTATTGAGCATGAGCGGGCTGAACGCTTTGCCGGCGTATCGGGAGCTCACACTTTCAAGGTTATCGAACTGGCGTTAAAAGGCATATTGGCCCATTCTTATGTGCCTTTAAAGCTTATTACAATATTGGGAATAACCATATCTGCGGCGTCTTTTATCCTATTAGTATGGACAATAGTAAAAGCAATATTCTGGGGTGTGCCGTTTGCTGGATATGGGACCATTATGACCGTTATGTTCTTGATGTTCGGAATATTATTTACTATGTTGGGTATTGTTGCAGAATATATTGGTTTGATATACGAGGAAGTGAAGAATCGCCCTAATTTTATCGTGAGAAAGGAAGTTGGGTTCAATAACTAAACGTTTTTGGGGTAACGAAAAAATTCGTTATTTATTTGTAGGTTTGTACAATACCGCTTTTGGGTATGGTTTTTTTGCAGTTATTTGGTTTTTCCTACACCATGATTTACATTATGTGTGGCTTTTAATCATAAGTCATTTTGTATCGGTGATTAATGCATATTTGGGTTATAGGATTTATGTGTTTCGCGTGAAAGGGCGGTGGTTGAAAGAATTTTTTAGGTTTAATATGGTTTACCTTGGTGCTTTTGGTTTTAATTTAATAGCATTACCTCTTTTGGTCGAGAGACTTAATCTACATACATTGATTGCCCAAGCAATTATAGTATCTATTACTGTGATAAGCAGTTATATCTTGCATCGCCGATTTTCTTTTAAAAAGAATGGTGCGCAAAGTAAGTTATCTTAAATTTACTATCTAGTATGGATGGCATATTGAATGACTTCAGCTGATAGTGTTTGTGTAAAAAATAAAAATATTCATTGGTGGTTTGTCTGGATAATCTTTTCAGAGTTGGTTTTTTTGATCTTTTTTGTCAAGTATTTTGAATCCAGCGGTTATGCAATGCCGCCATTTTTCTTTGCGCCTTTAGATACATTTATGGACTTCTATAATACAAATTATTGGAGTCTAAATGATGGGCGTTATGACATATGGCAATCAATTTATCCGATAAGCGTATTTGCATTGGCGCAAATGTTAGTGCCGGATTATTGTGCTTCCGTTGTTTTACCGGCAGAGTTACGAGATTGCTCGCCATATTCTATCGCTTGGCTATTTTTGTTTTATTTTTGTGCAATTTTTGTATGTACAAAATTAATCGTAAAGCAGGTGGGTATAAAATATATTTCGGTTGAGATTGTTATATTTCTTGCGTTGCTGATGCAATTTCCCGGGCTTTATGCGTTAGAAAGAGGCAACTATATTATAGTTGCTTTTATGTTGTTGGCTTTTTCTCGGGCTTTTGGCGCCAATTGGAAAGGCGCAGTATTTCTTGCGTTGGCTATAAATATTAAGCAGTATTTAATAGTGCTCTGGTTCGTGCCGTTTTTTAAAAGAGAATATACATACTTTCTGATAAGTTTTTTTGCATCATTATTGATTAATCAAATAAGTATGATTGTCTTGGAAGATGGAAACTATAGGCAAATTTTCGAAAATATGTTTTCTTTTTCCGGCGCTGTTAATTCGGATTTTTTTCAGAAAGTTTGGTACACAACTTCGCTTAGTTCATGGTCGAAAGCTGTCTTTTACTATCAGGACAGGATTCCGGTAATCCTCTATTTGACTGCGCACTTTTTAAGGTGGTTTGTTCTTTTTGTTGCGGCGTCTATTTTATTTTTATCGGCGCGAAAAGCTCATTTTTTTACTTGGGAGCAATTAAGCGTAGTTGTTTTGCTTTCTATGATGGTCGCTACTGATTCCCCAGGTGGGTATGCAGTTATTTTGTTACTGCCATATTTAAGTGCAATTTTAATTGGAAGTTATGCTAATAAATATAGAAGGATAATCATGTTTGTGCTGTTGATTCCTCTGGATTTTGTGGTTGGTCCGATAATTGAGTTCAATCAATTTAGTTTTCTTTCGCAGCATTACGTGGATGTATCAACCGGATTGACATTTGGTGCGTATATTCGTCCATTTTGTCTGCTTTTCATGTTGATAATCATGAGTTACCCGGTTTTAGTATCTTTAAGGAAATTTTCATGACATTTAAAAGCCTAGTTGATGCGCTGATACAAAATAAAGGATATATAGGTTTAAATCTCCTATTGTGGGTTTTGATGGCCTTTATTTTACTGGAAGTAATGCCTGTTAAATATGAGGCGCAAGTTATAATTAAATTAGGTCAATTTGATAACAATACGCCCATTGCTGGCGCGGCGGAATCCATCGAATATTTACGTAACTCAGAAACCTTAATTTCGGTGGCGACTGCTAATAACGTATCTCCTACGGGCCTTTCAAAGAGAATTAGGACGCATCCTATCGATAATAATAAAGCAATAAAGATACTAGTCCATTGGGATTCTGTTGACGATGCTGAACGCTTAGTTTCTGCTTTAGCTCAGAAAATTGTCGATCATCATCAGCAAAAATTAAACAAAGAACTCAATAGTGTCAAAAGTGAAATACTTTATTGGGAGAAAATTTTAGACAAGAAAGAATGCAATAGTCAGGTCGTTGAAACAATTTCCCAGCTAAAATTGATTATTTTGAGCATGAGGCCAACAGAAATCGTGGCTCCCGCGTCAAAGTCATTTGATATTGTATCTATCGATTATATAACGGTATATTTGGTGGCGTTATTTATGTGGATGTTTTCAAGTTTGCTAATTGTTGAATATCATAGGTCGTGAGTCTATAGGTTGTATTTTATAGTCGGATAATCTATTCAAATCATGGTGATTTCTCAAAAAAACTATTTGGCAATCGCTGTCAGTGGTTTGTGTATTCTGTCTTTAATTGTTTGGCGTGACATGCCTTATTATCCTGATGAAGTTGCATTGCAATTCTATGCAGGAAGGTTTATTCAGGATAAGGGCGTTTCTCACGGGTTGTTTGCACTTTGCTCGTCTTGGGGGCTGAAAGTCCCGATGCTGCTTGCATTACCAGCGTGGTTATTGTCTAAAACTATGCTTTTGGTAAATCCCGTACAGTTTCGTATTTTTCCATTACTGGTTACTTTGACGATAGCATTATATGTGGCTAAGAAGGCTGTCAAGGGTGTAAATCCACTTGCGGTACTAATTATTTCAACAGGATTTATTGGGGTTGCTGGCTCCGGGCTAACGATGGCTCGTCCTGAATTTATTCATTTGCTTAATTTGCTTTTCTGCTTACTCTCATTTGTTTATTGGGATAATTCTGAAGTTCGTAAGCTTTATATCGGTATTTTTGTATTGGTTGGTTTGCTGGCTAGTGCATCATTGTCGGTTTATGTGCATATTCAAGGGGTGTTATTTGTTCCGCTGTCTATAGTTCTTGCAATATTACTATGTCGATCATTTACGTATAAAATTATTCCCACGATATTATCTGTTGCATATTTGTTCGGTATGTCAATTGCAGCTATTATTGGGTTTAGTCGGGGCATGTCATGCGACAATTACCCTGGTATACAGAGTTATTTGTCTTCTATGACAGTTGATATACATGCAGTTGTATTGCAGGGATTCTTTAGCTGGGTTAATAATAACTTTGTCGGTTATTCTCAGTCGTTTCTTTATAATAATGAATATGCGATTGGTTACTTGCCCTCCGTCGAACCTGAGTCTATAGTTTATTTTATTAAACTAAGGTTTTTAAATTGGTTTATACGGATTATTCTGTTTTTTAATCTTGTTATATTTTTTGGAGTTTTATTTTTTAGCGTTTTTAAGGTGATTAATGGGTTATTTTGTTATTTTAAGGCGAAATACACCTGTAAAAAATATTTTGATATAAGATATTTGCTTCTGTGTTTGATTGTTTCTCCGATTGTTTTTTTGTATGTTTATGACGCGGCTCATAATTTTTATAGGACTTTTTTTCTAAATTATGTAATTGTTGTTGTTGTTTGTCTATCTCTTGCTGGTTTTAGGTCTGGATACTTTAAGCATCTTATAAATATATATGCGTTAGTCTGTATTTGTGTAGTTGCTTCATCCCTACTTGTGAATTTTGTATTATTCAACAAATATTTAAAGGAAGGCTTTGTGGGTCCATCAATTGCGTTGAATAGTCTCGGCGCAGTTAATGATGATATTTTGGAGTTGGCTAGTGCATGTAAACTGAATATGGATAAGGGCAGAATTATTGTCGACGATTTAACCTATGAAAGCATGAAGCGTTTTTCTATACTATTTCCAATTACCTATCTCGACTTGCAGGGGCAGTTGACTGGCTTGGGCACTAAAAGAGTGCTTGATGTTGCTAAGCCTAGAGGGGTTATTGCTAGGTGTAGTTATGTTGAGCACGCAGGGCTAGTATATGAACATAAAAATAACGGGTTGTGTTGTGCAAACTATAGCTATCTATAAAAATAAATTATTTGGTAACTTAGTTTTGTAGGTGTTTATTTCGTGTTTTATATCTTGTGCTCATAAGTATTTAAAATAGTTTGATTTATAACATGCAGGCTTATCTGGCTTATAAGGAATTTTGTTAATATGAAAAAGGTAGCCATCCTTCAATCAAATTATATCCCTTGGAAAGGCTATTTTGACATTATTGCTGCAGTAGATGAGTTTATTCTATATGACGATATGCAATATACTCGTCGAGATTGGCGGAATCGCAATCAAATTAAGACGCCTCAAGGTCTTCAATGGTTAACAATTCCCGTGCAAGTGAAAGGTAAGTATCTTCAGAAGATTCGAGAAACCCAAATTGATGGCAATGACTGGTCGGGAATGCATTGGAAAGCACTTGAGCAGAACTATCGTCGAACTCCTTATTTTGATGAGATCGCCTCACTTATTGAACCTATCTATAAAGGCGAATCTTTCATATATATCTCCCAGTTGAACCGGAGGTTTATTGAGGTTGTTTGTAAATATTTAGGTATACAAACTGTAATATCTAATTCATGGGATTACCATCTTATTGATGGTAAAACAGAACGCCTTGCAAATCTTTGTGTTCAAGCTGGTGGTTCAGAATATATTTCAGGTCCATCCGCTAAAGGCTATATTGACGAACACGTATTTGGAGAAATAGGTATCAAGCTTACTTGGTTCGATTATGCTGGATATCCTGAGTACCCGCAACTTTGGGGTGATTTCACGCATGGTGTTACCATACTGGATCTTTTGTTCAATTGCGGTAAAGATTCGCGTAGTTATATGAGGTATGTTAGCCCATGAAGCTTTCAATTGTTGCCACTCTTTATCAATCGGCACTATATATTAATGAGTTCCATGCTAGGGCAACCGCTGCCGCGATTGAATTAACAGGTGGTGAATACGAAATAATACTAGTTAACGACGGTTCTCCGGATAACAGTCTCGATCTTGCTGTAAAGCTTAGTGAGCGAGACCCCCATGTGATTGTTGTCGATCTGTCGCGTAATTTCGGCCATCACAAAGCGATGATGACCGGTTTATCGATAGCGCAAGGTGAGCGAGTGTTTTTGATTGATAGCGATCTTGAGGAAGAACCAGAATGGTTGCTACCTTTCATAAGGCAAATGGAATCGGAGGCATGCGATGTTGTATACGGCATTCAATCCAAACGCAAAGGAGGTTTTTTTGAAAGAATCACTGGTGTTTTGTTTTATGGTTTATTTCGAGTTTTTACTGGAATAGCTCAGCCAAATAATATCGTCACTGCCCGGCTAATGTCACGAAGGTACGTTGAAGCCTTGCTGTTACATCAGGAACGGGAAATTAATATTGGCGGACTTTGGATTATCACTGGGTTTAAACAATGTCAATCAATTGTCAAAAAACACTCAAGTAGCCCCTCGACATACTCTATCTCTCGAAGATTTAGTCATTTCGTCAACGCGGTAACATCTTTTAGTAGTCTTCCATTAGTATTCACATTCTACTCAGGATTCGTTATCTCGATTTCCGCATTGATCTACATTGCCTATCTTTCTTTCAGGTTTTTTTTCATCGCTTCGCCGCCTAGTGGATACACTTCAATTATTGCATCAATATGGTTGTTTTCTGGATTGATTATTTTTTTTATTGGCGTGCAAGGTATTTACATATCAAAGGTATTTTCCGAGGTCAAACAACGGCCATATACGATAATTCGGCATGTTTATAGACATGTTCAACAATCGCGAGGTGCAAAATGACAGTTAATAGTATACCTAGTGGTTCATATGGAGTTTGGCAGCAGTGTCAAGTGGAGTCAGTGATTGATGAGGTTGTTGAGCAAGTTACAAGGGTTGGTTATGCAGTTGTTGACGGGGGCTATTCGTTATCTGAGCTGAAGGACATTTCGGATGAATTTAATCGTATTCGAAAGAGATATATTTCGATGTACGGAGAACAATTGCTTAGAGATATAAATGAATATCACACTATTCGGTCGCCTTTAACTCATAATGGAGGAGTTGACGTTTTTATTGGTCTTGCTTTGAATGAAAATCTTCTGTTAGTGCTACGGCGCTTGATTTCAGGAAAGTTTGTGCTTAATCAGCAAAATGGAGTTATCAATCCTCCGCTAGAGACTTATAATCAAGGAGCTTGGCATCGGGATTTGCCTTATCAGCACTTTGTGTCTACAAAACCTCTCGCTATCAATGCCTTATTCTGTGTTGACGATTTTACATTTGAAAATGGGGCAACATTTGTACTTCCTGCATCGCATTTATCAGAACCATTTCCTTCGTTAAGTTATATTCAACGTAATGCTATACAAGTAGAGGCAAAAGCTGGTTCATTTATTGTGCTCGATTGTATGCTGTTTCATTCCGGTGGGTTTAATAAAACAAATTATGAGCGTCGCGCGGTTAATCATCTCTATAATATCCCGTTTTTTAAACAACAGATTAGTATACCAAACAATATAAATGATAATACATTATCTCAAGAGGCAAAAGAAATTCTTGGATATGATTACATGGAAGCGAGTTCCGTTGGGCAATATTTCGCAATGCGTAAAAATAAATATTACTGATTATTGGCTCGCTATTTTAGGAAAAACTAAATGGTTAACAAAAATATTTCCTTATATAAGGCATTTTCTGATCCTGTTGTACAAAGTGAGCTTAAGCTTGATGGCTGCAACGGATTAGTTAATAGTAACGGTGTATTGTATAAATTTGTAAACTCCAACCCGTTGGTTATCGATTTTATTGAGCCGTATTCTTTAACAGAAACTGATGATATTAATCTGAAAATGTATAATTCAGAGGGATCTACCGAAATTTATCGTAATTTTTTAAACTGGCTTTTCGAAACATTTGATGAGCAAGAGTCCTTTTTCAGAGTTAAAACTATAAATCGTTTAAACCTTGCTAAAGGTATGAAGGTTTTAGTTACTGGGTGTGGCCTGGGTGAGGATATTCCGCTGATTATGAATATTATTGGCGAAGAAGGTGAATTACATGCTCAGGATTTTAGTTTGGCAATGGTTAAAAAAAGCAGTGACATAAATAAATTTAATAATTTATGTTTTTCTGTTTCAAATGCCAAATCTCTTCCTTATGCATCTAGGTATTTTGATGCGGTTTATCATTTTGGTGGTATTAATTTATTTGGAGATATTGGGAAGGCTATTTCTGAGATGGAGCGTGTATGCAAGATTGGCGGTAAAGTGCTGTTTGGTGATGAAGGGATTGCATCACATTTAAGAGGTACTCCGTATGCAGAAATAGCAATTAATAATAATAGATTGTGGGCCTCTAATGCTCCCTTGGACGCGCTTCCATACAATGCAGATAATATTGAGATAACCTATGTTTTAGGAAATTGCTTTTATCTTATTTCTTTTTCTCCGTATATTGGGTTTCCAAAAATGAATATAGATGTTATTCATAAAGGATTGCGTGGAGGTACGGCGAGGACCAGGTATTTTGGAATGCTTGAAGGTGTTACTGAATTGTCAAAAAACAGATTAATAAGTGAAGCAAAAAAAAGGGGTATATCAATTCATGATTTAATGGAAGAAATTATTAATGATAAACTGTCTAGCATATAACATAATGTTTAATAGCTATGGCGTGACTCCTGCTCGCAACGATGCGGTTATTTTTGATTCATACATTTGTTTAATAGTTTAGATTGCCCGATATCATGACTGCTGAAAAACTAATTAAAGACATAGGGAATTACTACGGTAGAAAGATTGTCGAGCATGGGGTAAGTCCTAAGGGTGTGGACTGGAATGGAGAGGCTAGCCAAGTTTTGCGGTTCAGTCAATTATGTAAATTGCTTGACGCGGGTGCCTGCGATGAGTTTTCTATAACCGATTATGGTTGTGGTTATGCCGCATTGGCGGACTATTTGGCAGCTCGTTTCGAAAAATTTGAGTACCTCGGATACGATGTCTCCGCTGAAATGATCGATGCTGCGAGGATAGAGCATTGCGATCAGTCAAATGTTAGGTTTAATGTTGGAAGTCAAATGCTAGAAGTCACAGATTATTGTTTGGCAAGCGGCGTTTTTAACGTCAAGCTTGAGTATTCAGACGATACTTGGATTGATTATATTCATACGACTTTGGATGCTATGTCCCAATATGCCAGTCGAGGATTTGCGTTTAATTGTCTTACCGCTTATTCGGACGCAGATAAGATGCGCGATTACCTCTATTATGCGGACCCGTGTGCCTTGTTTGATTTGTGTAAGCGCCGCTATTCGCGAAATGTGGCTTTGCTGCATGATTATGGGCTGTATGAGTTCACGATATTGGTAAGGAAATAATTATGAAGAATCGGCTTGTAATTTTCGGTTGCGGTGAAATAGCACAGCTTGCCTATTTTTATTTCAGTAATGACTCAGATTATGAAGTCGTGGCTTTTACAGTTGACAGAGCATATATAACGGACTCATTTTTTTGCGGTCTTCCAGTCGTGGCATTTGAAGATATTATTCTGCAGTATAGCCCAGAAGAGTATGAGTGTTTTATCGCACTTAGTTACTCGAAACTAAATGCAGTTCGTAAAGAAGTATTCGTCGGCCAAAGCAAAAGGATACCAGTTAGCAAGTTATGTTAGTAGCAGGGCTACAATTTTAAACGAAGGGCGAATTGGTGATAACTGTTTTATTTTTGAAGACAACACAATTCAGCCTTACGTTACGATTGGTAATAACGTAACACTTTGGAGCGGCAATCACATCGGTCATCACTCTACTATTAAAGATCATTGCTTCATCGCCTCTCATGTCGTTATTTCTGGAGGGGTCGAAATTGGGGAGCAATGTTTCGTTGGTGTTAACGCGACAATCAGAGATCACATTAAAATTGGCGAAAAATGCGTTATTGGAGCTGGAGCATTGTTGCTCGTGAATGCTGAACCCGAAGGTGTTTACATGGGAATGGCAACAGATCGATCAAAAATTCCAAGTACCAGATTAAGGGGAATATGAATAGCAAATGGCAAAAGCTAGGACTGCTCTACAGTACCCCTAGTAACGGGCTTCATCCCAAACTCATGACCCATGCTTCAAATCCTCTGCCCGTGTTACTGAAAGATGATGTATACCGTATTTTTTTTAGCGGCAGAGATGCGAATAATCGCTCTTCGGTTGGTGCAGTTGATATCGATATCCTAACACGCGAACTTGTTTGTGAGCATAGTGAACCCTTTTTTGTACATGGACCTGAGGGTTGTTTTTATGCTGACGGCGTTAGCATCGGTAATTGCTATGAGGTTAATGGGATAACCTATATGCTTTTTATGGGTTGGCAGACGCCTAAACAGGGGCATTGGCGGGGCGATATTGGTAGATTGATTTTAAAGCCGGATTGGAGTTTAGAGCTAGATTCTGATATTCCTCTAATGGGATCTGATGATGTTGATCCCATAAGTCTTTCTTATCCTTGGGTCCAAAAGGATGAGAACGGTTATAGCATGTGGTATAGCTCAGTTACAACTTGGGATATTGGCAATGGAGAAATGTTAGCTCCGATCAAATACGCTTCTTCTCATGACGGACACAAATGGAATCGTAAAGGGTTAGCAATACCTTACGAAATTGGAAGAGCGCAAGCCTTTTCTAGGCCCACAGTTATAGGTGATTCAGAAAACGGATTTAAGATGTGGTTCTCCTATCGAAGCGATATTGGAGGTAAATACCGAATTGGATATTCTTTTAGTAATGATGGAAAGCAGTGGGAGTTATCCTTGGCAGACGCGGGCATTGATGTTTCTATTTATGGATGGGATTCTGAAATGATTGAGTATCCATTTGTTTTTGAGCACAAAGGCCATCGATATATGCTCTATAACGGCAATGGCTTTGGCAAGACAGGGTTTGGATTGGCTGTTTTAACTTATGGGTAATATGTCTTTGCCACAAAAGAGAAGTCGAAGTTCAGTAAAACAATTATTTCGCTACGGAGTTGTTGGAGTTTTCAGTAACTCGGTGGGTTATATGGTTTATTTACTGGTTACTTATTTTGGAGGGGCTCCTAAGATAACCATGACTTGTCTATATGCTGTTGGGGCTGTTATTGGCTTTATTGGCAACCGTAAACTGACATTCGCGCACTCGGGAAGTTTGCTTGGAGCTGGAGTCCGTTACGCAATTGTACATTGCGTAGGATATTTTATTAACCTTGGGATACTTATCGTAATGGTTGATAAGCTTGGATACCCACATGAGTTAGTTCAAGCGGCGGCGATTTTTATCGTGGCTTTGTTCCTTTTTTTTACATTCAAGTTTTTCGTTTTTACGGCTTCTGGAAGTGTTAATGCGGGTAAGGTATGAGACATTGCTTAGCTTGTAACTCGCAATATGATACTAAAAACTCTAACTGTTTAAGTTGTGGATTTAGCCCCTGCAATATAGACGGTTTTGATTCTTACGCGCCTGATTATGCTCGTGGTGGCGGAGGCTTTAAGGCAAGTTATTTTTCGGAGTTAGCTTGTCTTGAATCATCTAATTTCTGGTTCCAATCGAGAAATAAAATAATTTTGTGGGCGTTGAAAAAATACTCTCCAAGCCTAAGAGATTTTCTTGAAATAGGTTGTGGTACTGGTTTTGTGTTGAGCGCAATTCAAAATTCTTTTCCAGATGTGGCAGTTAATGGAAGCGAAATTTTCGTCGAAGGGCTAGGATTTGCTGCGAAGCGAGTTCCTTCAGCTAATCTCATGCAAATGGATGCTCGGCAAATTCCCTTTATGGATGAATTTGATGCTATTGGAGCTTTCGATGTACTCGAACACATCAAAGAAGATGAGCTTGTTCTTAGTCAGATTCATAAGGCATTGAAGTCCAAAGGAGTGCTATTGCTCACTGTGCCTCAGCATGCGTGGTTATGGAGCGTTGCTGACGAATATGCACTTCATGAACGTCGTTATTCTGCTATAGAGATTTATAAAAAGGTAGAGATGGCGGGGTTTAGAATCGTCAGAAGTACGTCTTTTGTGTCTTTGATTTTGCCTGCGATGATATTTTCTAGGTTTTTTAAAAAGAATAAGGACGAGAAATTTGATCCCACATCTGAGCTTAAAATTGATCCTTGGTTGAATATATTATTCGCTAGCTTGTTAAGGATTGAGCTTGCAGGGATAAAGTTTGGAATGAATTATCCCTTAGGTGGATCCCGACTTATAGTTGCTACGAAGATTTAAAGTATGAAAAATATGCATAATACTATTCCTTTTAATTGGCCTTATATGACAGGCAAGGAGTTGTACTATATAGCCGAAGCTCATTTCAATGGAAGCTTGGCTGGTGATGGGCCTTTTACCAAGAGATGTCATGGCTGGATAGAGGAGCGTACCCATTGTAGTAAAGCTTTATTAACTCACTCATGCACGGCTGCGCTGGAGATGGCTGCATTACTATTGGATATTCAGCCTGGTGACGAGATCATTATGCCGTCTTATACCTTTGTTTCAACGGCCAATGCCTTTGTGTTACGTGGTGGCGTGCCAGTTTTTGTGGATATCCGAGAGGATACCTTGAATCTGGACGAGCGATTGATCGAATCAGCTATTACGCCGCGAACGAAGGCGATTGTACCAGTTCATTACGCTGGGGTTGGGTGCGAAATGGACACAATTATGGCTATTTCTAAGCGCCATGATCTTAAGGTTGTAGAGGATGCCGCGCAAGGTGTCATGGCCAGTTATAAAGGGAGCATGTTAGGAAGCATCGGTGATCTTGGGACATATAGTTTTCATGAAACCAAGAATGTTATATCTGGAGAGGGTGGAGCTATATTAGTAAACGATCCTGACCTAGCATTGCGTGCCGAAATTGTTCGAGAAAAGGGTACTGATCGCAGTCGTTTTTTCCGTGGTGAAGTTGATAAATATACCTGGCAAGAAGTTGGCTCATCATTTTTGCCTGGTGAATTGATCGCTGCTTTTCTCTGGGCTCAGCTTGAAGATTCTGAGCGCATAACACATGAGCGGCTGGTAAGCTGGCAGCGTTACCATGAGATATTGGAGCCTCTCGAATCGAAAGGTGTTCTACGCCGACCTATTGTCCCTGATAGTTGTCAACATAATGCCCATATGTACTACGTGCTATTGGCTTCTGATATTGATCGGCAACAAGTATTGAATGAGTTCAAGCGTAATGACATCACGTCAGTGTTTCACTATGTTCCGTTGCATTCTTCGCCGGCTGGGGAACGATATGGAAGAGTTCACGGCGAACTTGAAGTTACCAATTCGCGCTCAGAAAAATTGATACGTTTGCCGCTTTGGGTTGGACTTACTTCGGAGCAGCAAAGACGAGTTGTGGATGTGCTGGAATATGTTACGAGCAAGGGGTAGATTTTGCCTGCTATGTGTTTACTTCATTGAAAATTAATTGATGAGGCAAGCATGACCAACTTTGGGCAATGGAATAATCAACTACTGGAGCCAGTATTGATTACCTATAATAGGGCCTCGTGCTTAAAAGAAACATTGCAAACTTTTCTCGATGCCGGTCTGACCGAGATGCGTCTGCATGTTCTGGATAATGCATCGACAGATGAGACAGGTGATGTTGTGGCTGCATATCAGGAGCAATGGCCTAATCTGCAATATCATCGTAACAAATATAATATTGGCGGTAACGGTAATATTTTGCGAGCGGTGGAAATAACTGATTCAAAATATTGCTGGATTATCGGCGATGATGATGACTGGCATCTAGAATTTATTTTAGAGTTAATTTTTGCACTGAAAAATAGCGATGCCGATATTATTCGTTTGGGTTGGCTGGTAGAGGATAAGCATAGAGGTCAACTTATCAGTGCACTGGATTTGGCTCAAAATGAATCGTTGTTTTTTGCTAGTATTAGCATGATTTCCGCAACAATAACTAGGCGTTCTATTTTGGCGGCTTATTTGCCAAATTCTTACATGAATATTGGCGATGCTTACCCTCAATTAGTACCAGCCATCCTTGCCGTGCAACAAACACCTCTCCTTGTTTATAGTACCAAAAATAACTTAATGACACATACTCCAAATACCGGCCCAGGATATTATTTCGGTGATTTGGAATGGTATGCTGCTTGGTTCAGAACCAGTAGGTTTCTAACGGACACAAAACTCCGTATAAAATTTATTGGGGAAATCACTCGGTATATGACAAGGGACAGGAATAGTAAGAACGGCTGCTTATGGTTGGTTAAAGTCGCTTTAAACTATAAAGCCCAAGGTATAAATCAATTCAATTATTTGTTGTCTATGCTGGCATATGGTGATGGTTGGCGCGGTCGCATCCTAATCGTATTGCTGGTCTATTGCTTAATGCCCGGCCGTTTGGCAGGAGGCTTGCGGCGATTTTATCGTAAGCTTTTTAATTTACCCGAGAGAACTTTATCTATTGATCGATCCAGGCTTTGATTTTTTTGCCGAATTGAATTTATAACTAGCCAATCCATTCATTGGATACAGGGAACCCGAGGCAAAACTATATGCAGGTCGATAAGAAAACGTTAGCAGTTTTAGCGCAACGCGGCTGGCAGGCTGGTGCTGGCCTGATTACGCTGTTTTGCATTGCACGATATTTATCGCCTGCTGAACAGGGCTACTACTACACCTTTGCCAGTCTCGCCGGCTTGCAGGCGTTATTGGATATGGGTCTATCCACCATACTGGTGCAGCAGGCGGCTCATGAATTTGCCGAATTGACTTGGTTGCCGCACGGGGCGGTCGTTGGTAAAAATGTCGGCCGCTATCTGGCTCTGACTAAAAAAGCGTTGTATTGGTATGGTGCTTCAGGGTTGCTGTTTTTGTTGGTTTATCCGGGCGGTTTGTATTTCTTTAGTCATCGGCCCCAGGAGTCGGATTTAGCCTGGCAGCAACCTTGGTTGGTTCTAGTTGTCAGTACCGCAGTAGGTTTGGCCTTATTACCGGTTTTGGCTATAGTGGAAGGCAGCGGTAAAGTTGTGGAGGTCTATTCGCTGCGCTTGGTGCAAGGTATTGTTGGCGCTATCGCCATTTGGTGCACCCTAATGCAGGGGGGCGGTCTTTATGCGGTCGCTATGATGCCCGCATCGGCTGCCTTGATTGCTTTGGTATGGGCACTATTTCGCTATCCGAAACTATGGGTGTCAGCGTTGTTTGGAATTTCCGGAGACTTCGGTTGGTGGCGAGAGCTTTGGCCGATGCAATGGCGTTTGGGAATCAGTTGGCTCTGCGGATATTTTTTAACGCAGATGCATACTCCGCTATTGTTTCAAACTCAGAATGCTGTGGTTGCAGGGCAAATGGGTGTCACCATGACCGTTTGCAACATGTTGGGTTTGTTAAGTTTAGCTTGGATGACGAGCCGAATCCCCGTGTTAGCGAAAGCTGCCGGTCAACAGGATTGGGATTTACTGGACAAGGAATTCAAAAAGGGTTTTAAACGTTCACTTGCGGTATTTGTCCTGGGGGCGGTGTTTTTTGTTTTGATTCGCTATGCGGCCGATTACACGGTGTATGGCGTAAGATTTTTACCGTTTTGGGAAACTTTTGTTCTCATCGGTGCAATTTTGTTTGCCCATATTTCCGGACTGTTAGCTATCTATCTCAGGGCGCATCGTAAGGAGCCCTTTCTTTGGTTGTCCTTGTCAGGAGCGTTGTTGACCGTTGGTGGCTCGGTTTGGTTGGCGCCGAGTTGGGGTTCGGCGGGTATTGTGCTGGTGTTGTTTTTAGTGAATGTTGGGTTCGGTTTTCCGACATCGCTGGTGATGTGGGTAATGCTTCGTAAAAAGTGGCACGCGATAATATAATAAAAATATGAATAAAGAGAATAGGCCCTTGCTAACTATTGCCATTCCAACTTGGAATAGGGCAAATTATTTAGTTAAGAATATCGAACAAATTGTATCTCAGCTTGGTGAATTAACTTATCCAATAGAGATTTTAGTATCCGACAACTGTTCCAGCGATAATACTAAAGACTGCGTCGACGAGTTTTTAAACAAAGGACTTCCGATACGATATATAAGAAACTCGGAGAACATAGGTCCAGATCTAAATATTGCACAATGCTTTAATCAGGCGGCTGGGCAATACGTTTTAATTTTTGGCGATGATGACTTACTGATAGATGGCTCGTTAAAACATCTGGAAAGTTTATTGGCGCGTAAAAATTATGGTGTGGTGTCAGTCCGAGCATATGGTTACGACTTCGACTTTAGGGCTGAATACCCTGGCGGTAGCGAGAAGTTGTACGAATTTGCAAACTCAAACGAGTTTATTATCAAGTTAGGTAAGTTTTCGACGTTGATTTCCGTGAATATAATATCCAAGGATTATTTGCAAGGTGTCGATGCTAACGATTACTGCGGAACCAATCTGGTACACATTGATTTAATTTACAGTGCTGCTTTAAAGGCGCCTGTTAATCTATATGTAGACAGCTATTTGGTGGCTTATAAGCGTAATAATAGCGGCGGCTACTCCTTTTCCGACGTGTTCGTTGATAAGTTTGGCGCTATTGTTGATAAATATATTGATAGTGGATTATCCGTCGATACCAAATATAAACTCGAGTCGGATATGCTGATAGGCTATTATCCATACTACGTGTTAAGGTTACGGTTGCAGGGAACTGAAGATTTGAGCATTGCCTATTCACGATTTAATGCCAGATTTTCTCGGCATTGGACTTTTCATTGTTTTGTCGCGCCAATTTTTAAGCTGCCAAAAGGATTGGCAATAATTTACGGTGCCATATCGGTTTTTATCGGAAGAGTGTTGACTGGCGACTTCAGACGTGGTTGCGCTTTTGTTTGGGTACGGTTAGGTAAATTTATTAGGCATTAGTGTTCTGGCTTATGAGCAATTGTTTTTATTAAAGATTGATAAAGTTCACCTTATTAACATACCGATGATTTCTTTTTGCTAAAGGTGGAGACGGCTATTAATTGTTTCAAGATTCTTAAGTATTTATCTCAAGTCAATGAAAATATCAATTGTCACCGTATCTTATAATGCGGCTGAGTTTATTCACGATAATTTGCAGTCAGTATCGAGGCAGAATTTTAATAACATCGAGCATATCGTCATTGATGGTGGCTCAACCGATGGCACCGTCGATATGGTGTGTAAATACGGTCAGCATCTGGCCAAGTTTATTTCCGAACCTGATCACGGTATTTACGATGCGATGAATAAAGGTATTTTTCTGGCGTCCGGTGATGTCATAGGTACACTGAACGCCGACGATGTGTATGCGGATGACACGATATTATCCCAAGTCGCCGACATTTTTTCTGACCCTACTGTAGACGTCTGCTACGCAGATTTGTTGTATGTCGATAGGTACGATGCTTCAAAAATTGTTCGATATTGGACTTCTTGTAACTATCGTAGCGGTTTATTCGAAAAAGGTTGGATGCCGGCGCATCCCACTTTTTTTGTGCGTCGCCGCCTCTATGAGCAGTTGGGCGGATTCGATTTACAGTTTTCCAGACAAGCAGACTTTGAGTTGACTATGCGATTTCTAGCCGTGAATAAGGTTAAGGCTGTTTATATTCCCAAAATCTGGATAAAAATGCGGATCGGCGGTATTTCCAATAATAGTCTGATCGGCATTATCAAAGGAAACATAGAAGCTTATTACGCTTGCCGAAAGAATAACCTGCCCGTGCGAATGCCGATGTTTATTTTACGTAAGGTTCTTTCCCGGATGCCGCAGTTTTTTAATAGACCGACTGTCCCCGTTAAGTAATTCCGCGTTCGTTCAGGCCAAGATTTACGGGTTCTTTGGTCAATGCTTCCGATACCCTGGAGCCGTTGATAATTTGCTAGAATGCCTGTTAGCTCATTTTTTAGTACAGACATGAAACACATCGAACTTCTCTCCCCCGCCGGCACCATTCGTAATATGCGGTACGCCTTTGCGTTTGGCGCTGATGCGGTTTATGCCGGGCAGCCGCGTTATAGCCTGCGTGTGCGCAACAACGATTTTATGGCCGACAACCTAGCCAAAGGCATAGCCGAAGCGCATCAGTTGGGTAAGAAATTCTTTCTGGCCGCCAATGTCATTCCGCATAATGCCAAGATTAAAACGTTCTTGAAAGACATGGTGCCGATCATTGCGATGCAGCCGGATGCGTTGATCATGGCCGATCCTGGCTTGATCATGATGACGCGGGAACAATGGCCGGAGATGCCGATTCATTTGTCGGTGCAAGCCAACACGGTGAATTATGCCAGTGTCAGATTCTGGAAAAGTATGGGTGTGGAGCGGGTGATTTTGTCGCGGGAGTTATCGCTGGATGAGATTGCCGAAATCCGCCAACAATGTCCGGATATGGAGCTCGAAGTATTTGTACATGGTGCGTTGTGTATTGCCTATTCCGGTCGCTGCTTGCTGTCCGGTTACTTCAATCATCGCGATCCGAATCAAGGTACCTGCACCAATTCCTGCCGGTGGAAATACGATACTAAGCCGGCTGTGGAAAATGCGGAAGGCGATTATTTGCTGGCTGATAGTGCGGTCATTTCGATGAATGATTTGAATGCCGGGCTCAATACCGCCAGTTGCGGCGGCGCCGACCGGCATCCTTTGGCCGACAATATCTATTTCCTGGAAGAAGAGGGACGTCCGGGAGAGTTGTTACCGGTGATGGAAGACGAAAACGGTACGTACATCATGAATTCCAAAGACTTGCGGGCGATAGAGCACGTGCAGCGCTTGGTGGAAATCGGTATCGACAGCCTGAAGATCGAAGGCCGTACCAAATCGCATTTTTACGTAGCGCGCACTGCGCAGACTTATCGGCAAGCGATAGACGACGCATTGGCGGGCCGGCCGTTTCAGCCCGAGTTGTTGGGGATTTTGGATAACTTGGCGAATCGCGGTTATACAGACGGTTTTTATCAGCGCCACCATACCCACGAACATCAAAACTACCTATCCGGTTATTCCAAAAGTCATCAGCAGCAATTTTGCGGCGAAATTACCCATTACGACACCGAAACGGGTTGGGCGGACATTAGCGTCAAAAACAAGTTTTCGCTGGGCGATAAGCTGGAATTGATCCTGCCGCACGGCAATCGGGATATAACCGTGGAGAATATGGTCGATAAATACGGTCAGCCCATGCAGGAAGCCTCTGGGGGCGGTTATGAAGTGAAAATTCCACTGCCTGATGCTGATTGCCAGTACGGACTGCTGGCGCGTTATTTCTAGCCTTTGGAGGCTGTATGTCATTTCTTACCGGCGCTTTATGTGACCGCTTTTCTGCCCAAGAAAACTTTCAAATTGCCGAGCCTTTGTTCCGGTATTTCGGCGGTAAAACCCAGTTCAGCGGGCAAATCACGACTTTAAAAGTGTTCGAAGACAACACTTTGGTGCGGACCGTGCTGGAAGAAAAAGTCACTGATCGGGTGCTGGTTATCGACGGCGGCGGCTCAAAGCGTTGCGCCTTGTTGGGGGATACCTTGACTGCTTTGGCGGTCGAAAATGGCTGGCAGGGTATCGTCGTTTACGGCAGTATTCGCGGTTCGGAAGCGATCAACAAAATGCCGATTGGTGTGGTGGCTCTGAACACTCACCCGCTTTGCAGCAGTAAGCACGGACATGGACATCGGGATTCGATGATCACTTTTGCCGGCGTCAATTTCAAAAAAGATCACTATCTTTATGCCGATAGCGACGGAATTATCGTCTCGGAAACAAAATTGGATTAAAATCGTTTTGTCTTAACCAAGTAAAATACTCAAGAATATGCAAATCGTACTCGCAAACCCTCGTGGATTCTGTGCCGGCGTAGACCGGGCTATTGAAATTGTCGATCAAGCGATCGATACCTTCGGTGCACCGATTTATGTGCGGCACGAAGTGGTGCATAACCGTACGGTAGTTGACGGCTTGAAGGAAAAAGGCGCGATTTTTATCGAAGAACTCAGTGACGTGCCGGTGGGGTCCTACCTGATTTTTAGTGCCCACGGTGTGTCCAAGCAGGTCCAAAAAGAAGCGGAAGAGCGCAAGTTAACGGTATTCGACGCGACTTGTCCGTTGGTTACCAAAGTGCACATGCAAGTAGCCAAACATGCCAAACAGGATAGGGAAGTGATTCTGATTGGCCATGCCGGCCATCCTGAAGTTGAAGGCACTATGGGGCAGTACGATAAGTGCACCGAGCATGGCGATATCTATCTGGTTGAAACCCCGGATGATGTGAAAAACCTGAGGGTCAACAACCCGGATAACCTGGCCTATGTGACGCAAACCACGTTGTCTATGACCGACACTAAAATAATGGTCGACGCCTTGCGTGAACAGTTTCCGTCGATCAAGGAACAGAAAAAAGACGATATTTGCTACGCCACCCAAAACCGCCAAGACGCGGTCCACGATCTGGCAAAGATTTCGGATTTGATTTTGGTGGTGGGTTCGCCAAACAGTTCCAACTCCAACCGCTTGCGGGAAATCGCCGAACAGCTGGGTAAGCAGGCGTTTTTGATCGATACTTACAAAGATTTGAAACAAGAGTGGCTGGAGGGCATCAACGTAGTCGGCGTCACTGCTGGGGCGTCCGCGCCTGAAGTGTTGGTACAGGAAGTCATTAATCAACTCAAAGAGTGGGGCGGCGAAACCACCCAGGTTCGTGAAAACAAAGGTATCGAAGAAAAAGTAGTCTTCTCGATTCCGAAAGAATTGAAAAAACACATGGAAGCTTAATTCCGTTTCCGACTGGAGAATTTTATGAGCCTTACTGCGCAAGCACTGGTAGCTGCCGCCAAACAACAGATTACCGAAATCGACGTGGCGACTGCGCAAACGCGCTTGAGCAGTTTATTGCTCGATGTGCGCGAGCCAGCCGAATACGCCGCCGGGCATTTGCCGGGGGCTGTCAATATTCCTCGCGGCTTGCTGGAGTTCAAGATCGACAGTCATCCGGATTTCCAAGGCCGGCAACAGGCGGACATAGTGGTTTATTGCCAGACTGGCGGACGTTCGGCACTGGCTACTCAGGTCTTGAATCAAATGGGTTATAGCGGTGCGGTTAGCATGGCGGGCGGGTTTAAAGCCTGGACGGAGAGCGGTTTAAGCGTTGAGTGAGTTAAATCAAGTCCGCATCGATAAGTGGCTGTGGGCCGCGCGTTTTTTCAAAACGCGCGGTCTGGCCTCCGATGCGGTCAATGGCGGCAAGGTGCACGTCAACGGCCAGCGCTGCAAGCCGGGCAAGGAAGTGAAAGTCGGCGATTTGATTAGCGTTACCAAAGACCAATACACTTGGGAGCTTACGGTGACTGATCTGAATAATCAACGCCGTCCGGCTAAAGAGGCTGTGGCGCTTTACAGCGAAGACCAAGCCAGTATCGATAAGCGGCTTAAGCAAATCGAGCTACACAAGCAGCAGCAAGCCTTGCTGCATCCGTCAGAGCGCGAGCATAAACCCAACAAAAAACAACGCCGGCAAATCCATCGCTTCAAACAGGACGCGCTCTAAGCACTATTGGCGCGTCGAACAAAACAATAGCCACAAAACACACTTCAATTTATCATTCCCGGCTAACTTGCATGGAATTAGTGCTTGAATAGCGTCTATCCGCGGCATCAAGATGCCTTACGATAAATTTTATCGCGTCACGATTAAGCGGCGCCTAAGAACTCGATTCTACATTTAAACGATACTGCATCGGGCACATGCCTGCCTGGCTTTCGCGACACCATAGGATATTTAATGTCGATACGTTGTTTTTCAGTCCTGACTACTGCATTGCTAACCAGCGGTTTGCTGGCCGGTTGCGCCACAACCCGGCAAATTGCCGTCGATTATCCCAAAACCGAGTCTTTACCGATCAAGCCGCTACGCGGTCAATCCATGGTGAGCGGTGACGACTACTATGTACAATTGGTCTCCGACTTTGATTTCAAAGGGGATAACGCCCTGAAAGGCGGTTGCAGCGATGTCGGTGGTCATTACGAAAACGGCGACCTGTCCGCGGCGCTGGTATTCAGTGTGCATAACGATGCCTTAAAACTGAAGCGCGAAGCCAGCGGCTTTTTGTACCAAGCCACGACCGGCAAATGCAATTTCAAGCTGGAAACCAAAAAATCTTATCTGACCCCTTGGTTAAGGCTCGATTCCAGCAAAGACACTCTGATCGAATACAACTTTCTGACCAGTAACAGCCACGAAGCCAATCTTTCCCAATTAATTAACGACGTGAATGCCGCCAGCAGTTTGTTCGCATTCACCGGTGTCGGCGCGGGTATGGCGGTGATGGGCAAGCTGGCCGGCAACTGGGTGGAGAGCAATCCGCAAGTGGTGGCCAAAACTCCCGCAGCCGGTACTTCTGGTAACGGTAAATACAGTTCCGAGACGCATTCTTTGCCTGCCAGTGTGGTACTTGCGGGGGACAGTAGTAGTTTCAATCAAATCCGTCTGGGCGTTTATGAAGTGGTTGAAGGTGGTTTGAGTGCTTGGTCTTCCGAAAGCAAATTGTTGGGCGAATTGCGGGTATACCCGGAAATAGTCTCCTCATTACTGTTGAAAACCTCGGGTGACCTGCCGCCCGACGCGCATGATTTGTCACTTGATGAGTGGTGGCGGATACCGATTCAAACGGCCAATGGCGAAGTCAGTTTGCGGCAGTTGATCGACCAAGTCGACCCGGCCGCGAAACCCAATCTGCAACCGGATTGGCAGAATTACCCGGATGTGGAAAGCCAATGCCGGCGCTTGAAGCTGGCGATGAAAGATTTGGGCTTCAATAAATTTGATCGCAATGCGGTGTTGTACTATTTCCTGAGCAAAACCTCGCCGGATTGGAAAAACTTTAATATCTCCGCGCAGCGGGCCATGACCGACGAAATCCGCCCCAAGTTGCTGGAACAATATCGGGCTAAGGACTTCGCCGGCTGTCTGGCGAGCGAAGACTACGCCGTCATGAAGAGCATGAAGCTGGCGGTTAACACTGAGCAGGATTGGGAGGCGCTGACCAACTCCCGGCAGAAAAAAGAAGGCGTCATCAACCCAATTCAATCGGCGGCGCGGCAATTTTTGTCGGCTTTGCAAAATCCCAACAAAGACGAAGCCGCTCGGCAGCTATACCCTTTATTAAATACCGAAAAAGGCGGGAACGGCACGGTGCTACTGCAAAACCATTTGGGCAACTTTGGTTTGGAAGCGCTACTGCAAGTGCCGACGGTTGCTGACGAAGGCGTGCTGATCAACGCCAGCCAGCTGGCGGGTGTGTTTAGCGGGCTCAATGTCGAGACTTACACTTGTGCGCGTCCGGCTCAAGATCAAGGCCAGCCTTTGGCGAATATCGGCATCATGCTGTTTGTCACCAAACCCGGCAGCCCGCGTGAAAAAGGCGGGGCTTTGGAGTTTGAGTTAGTGCAAGGCAAGATTGCCCGTTTGGCTTTTCAACATCCGTCCTTTCGAGATTTCGAACAAAACCTGGCCGATTATCCGGATCTCGGCGGATGCCGGATAGATGCCGATTTGTTGAATAAGCTGCACTAATTTCCAGCGTGTGGTGGTGACAATGAATCGAAAAAAAGGCTTGATCGCAGGATTGGGGCTTATTGCGCTTTTGGCGATCTACGCCTTCTTGGGGTTTTACCTGGTGCCGGCACTGGCCTTAAAAAAACTGCCGGCTTTAATTCAGGAAGAAACCGGACAGCAAGCCCGGCTTTCGGCGATTCGCTTTAACCCCTTCAAATTCACACTGACCTTGGAAGGCTTTGCCCTGGCGGCGAAAGACGGCAAAGATCTAGCGGGTTTCGAGCGTTTATTTGTCGATTTGGACGCAGTGGAATCGGCAAAGCTGGGCGGTGTGGTTTTAGATGTCATTGAGTTGCATAATCCACAAGTCAATATCGAACGTCGCGCCGACGGCGCATTCAATTTTGCGGATATAAAAACCAAGCAATCAGAGTCGCAGCCTGACACAACAGACAGTGACGGCGAAAGCTTGGCGCTGTTGGTTCATCAAATCGCGATCACAGAAGGACGCATAGGCTGGCAGGATGCTACCAGCGGTCAAGTGCTATCGGAAAACCTGTTACCGCTTAATCTATCACTCAACGAATTCAGCACTCAGGCGGCAAGCAGTGCGCCGGGCGAATTGAGTGTGGGTTTGGAATCGGGCGGTACTATCCAATGGCATGGCGATTTCTCGATTGCACCGCTGGCTTCTAAGGGGCAGTTGCAGTTGGAAAAAATAGGTCTCGCCAGAAGCTGGCAATTATTTTTGCAACAAATCCTGCCGGTGGAAATCGTCAACGGCGTGCTGGGTTTGCAAGTCGATTACACGCTTGCCCAAGCAGCGGATGGGATGCTCACAAAACTAAGCAACGGCAATGTCGAGATCAAACAGCTGGAGATCACCGAGAACAATCACGGTAAGCCCTTAGTTAGTCTGCCGGCCTTGGCGGTCAACGGCATTACGGTCGATGTTAATCAGCAGCAAGTTGAGATTGGTGCGGTATCCAGCAGCGATGCGGGGATTAGCGCATGGTTGCAAGCGGACGGTGTTGTCAATTATCAGGCTTTGTTTGCCGGAGATGCCGCGGCTCAAGACGTTAATCAACCAACTGCACCGCCGGCGGTTGCCGAGGAAAGCAAGCCCTGGCTGGTTAAAGTGGATGAGCTGGCATTCAACAACTACAACGTTCATTTCACCGATTACAGTTTGCCGAAGCCGCTGGAGCTGCAACTGAGCGAGTTGAGTGGCAAGGTGCAAAAATTTAGCACGCAGGACAGTGGTAAATTGCCGGTGCAATTGAGCTGCAAGTTCAATAATACCGGCGGGTTGAAAGTGGACGGCGAGATGAGTTTGCAGCCTTTTGCGGGGTCTTGGGCGCTGTATATTCACGATATTAACCTGAAAGTGTTCCAATCTTATCTGGACCCCTTTTTAAAACTGGAATTGGTGGATGGCGATTTCAGCGGGAAGGGTAATTTGCAATTAGCGGTGGCCGAACAGCTGCAACTCACGTTTCAAGGGGACGCGAATTTAGAAGGTTTGGTGACTCGGGATCAGCTCAAAAATGTGGATTTCTTGAAATGGTCCAATCTGGAGGTGTCGGGAATAGACATCGATTTGGCGAAACAGGATTTCAAATTCGCCAAGGTAATGTTTGACCGTCCTTACCTGCGGTTTAATATCAAAAAGGATGGTAAAACCAATATCGACGATCTAATGCTGCCGCAAACACCCGCAAAACCAGCGCCGGCAGCTAAACCTCCTGCAAAACCGGCGGCCGGCAAATCCACCGAGCCGCGGGTCAGTATCGGTAAAATCGAACTGAAAGAGGGTAAGTCGGATTTCTCCGACTACTCCTTGATATTACCGTTCGTAGCGGCCATGAACAGTCTCAACGGCGAAGTCAGCGGTTTTTCCTCGGACAAAGATGCCGAGGCCAAGTTGGCTTTAAAAGGCAAGGTTTACGAGATGGCCTCGGTCGGTATCAAAGGCAAATATCAATTCGATACGGGGGATTCGGACATTGCCCTAAATTTTACTAACATGCCTTTGCCGTTGATTACGCCTTATATGGCTGAGTTTGCCGGCTACCGGATTGAAAAAGGCCAAATGGCGTTGGATTTGCGATACACCATCAAGCAGGCGCAGTTGGCAGTCCAGAATAAATTGCTCATCGATCAGTTGACCTTGGGTGAGCATGTGGAAAATCCGAATGCGGTGTCCTTGCCTTTGCATTTGGCGATTGCCTTGCTGAAAGATGCGGACGGCAAAATTAATCTGGATTTTCCCATCACCGGCAGTCTGGAAGATCCGAAATTCAGTATTGGTTCCTTGCTGGCCGATGTGTTGGTTAATCTGGTGACCAAAGTGGCGATGTCGCCGTTCAAAGCGCTGGGTTCGCTGCTCGATGATGACAAGGATTTTAGCGCGGTGGCTTTCGCACCGGGTAGTGCTGAATTGGCTGTCGAAGAATCCGCCAAACTGGATCAGCTTAATAAAGCCTTGCTCAGCAAACCCGAGTTGACCCTGGAAATCAAAGGTATTGCCTACCAAAACATGGATTGGCCGGCGATGCGCTTTGAAGCAGTAAAGGATGTATTGAAAAAAATGAAGTCCGGCGAGTTGCGCGACAAAGGTGAGAAAGTTCGGCACGAATACATTGAATTGACCGACGATGACTACAAACGCTTGCTGGCCAAGTTTTTTGGCGAAGTCTTCCCGCAGGAGATGGATAGATCCTTATTAGGCAAGCCGCGGATCAAGGCTAATCCGGACTCTGATTTTTACCCGTTGGCGCAACAGAAACTGGAAGGCATTTTTCCACCCGATCCTCAGCGCCTTAACGATCTGGCGATTGCCAGAGCCAATCATATCGCGCAGTATCTGGCCGAACCTGGCGGGATTAGCAAAGATAGGCTGTATCTGATGGCGACCGAGTTGAATCAGGCTGAAACAGCCGATGGGATTAAATCGGTGCTATCGTTGAGCGTTTCACAGTAAACGGAAGCTTACACTGTTTGTAATATAATGGTGTTTCCGCAGTGACGGTAGCGCTTCGATTTGTGTTTAAGGTTTTATAAAAATGGAGATTCAAATGGCAACCCAGTTCTTTCGATTTATTCCGCTGTTGGCGCTAAGCCTAGGCGGACTGTTTTTCGTGTCTCCGGCGGCTGCGCAATCGCTAACATCCTGCACGATGACTTACAAGTTGAGCGGTTGGTCACTCGTTTATAAGCAATACGATGGCCTGGGTAATATCAGCTGCAGTAACGGACAGCGGGCGCAAGTTGCACTGGCGTCCAAGAGCATAGGTTTTACCATCGGTAAATCGGAAATCGAGGGGACCGGGGTGTTTTCCGAAGTTAGAAATCTGAATGAAATCTACGGCAGCTTTGTCGCCTTCGAAGGCCATGCCGGCGCCACCAAGTCGATAGACGGGCAATTGTTAACCCGAGGCGAAATTTCTTTGGCGCTGTCCGGCAAGGGTCGCGGTATAGACATTGGCGTGACCTTGGGCGCTTTGACTATCTCACCTAGATGATCGGTTTTTGCGTTGCCGGTGCTTACCGATAAGGTCTGGGATTTTGCTGATTATGTCGATGGTAGGTGACCCGTGCCGTTTGTAGTCCGAGATCAGACGGGGGCAATTGTGCAGCTGTGCGACAGCGGCGATGAGTGGCTCGATGTCGACCACCCGGAAGTAGCGGCATTCTTGCAGCAGGTCCCAAGTGATAAGGCAAGGGAAGCCTTGTCAGCTACCGATAACGATATGGTCAGGGTCATAGACGACTTGGTGGATTTACTGGTAGCCAATCAGGTGTTGATTTTTACCGAGCTTCCTGAGCGCGTGCAAACCAAGTTGTTGGCAAGGAAGCAACTCAGAAAGGATGTGAATGCCTTGCAAAATTTGATGGTAGACGATGAAGGGTTGTTCTAGGCAATGGTTGAGGGCTTAGCAACACAGCGCGCTGTTGGTTTTGTCGCCTATTGGGATGTCATCCTGAATAGTGAGCGATTCGCAGCACGTTCATCAATAATGGATGCTCTGTGAAAAACTCGTTTTTTCTGGTCATACCCCAGCAAAAAAATGATCCCCAATTGTCGGCGTCGTTTACCGACGATGCGCTACGGCAATGGATCGCGGAACTGCCGACTGCCAATCCCGGTCTGGCGGCGCGGCTGTTTTACGAGTTGTTAGGTGAATTAATTTCGGTGGAAATGCCGGCGGCGAAACGCTTGCATGCCTTGGAGTTACTCAGAGACAGCTTTTACTTGATTGACGATTATTTGCGCTCGCGGCTGATCAAGTTCGGTTTTCCAAAGGGCGAAAGCGAAAAAAAAATCTTCGGCTTGGCCTGCGCAATCGAAAGACAATTTACCATCGGCTATTGGAGCGTGGTCAAGGATTTGACCCGCCGCGAAATCGGTTGGTTGCAGGGTAAATCCACGGCCTTGGCGATACAGCGGACTATCCGGGGCTTGAGCCGCATCGTGATAAGTCACTACATGATGAGCTATCCGGTACCGGATTGGATCTGGATCGATTTGCATTCGTTATATAAACTCGCCGTGAAGCTGGATAAGGCGGGCTCCAAGGTGGCCGACCAGGGCGGTATATTCAGTAAACTGTCGTCAGTCGAAGACAGCTATAAACAAATATTGCTGTTAAGTTTGGCTTATCCATCCGGCTTGATGCAGAAAGAGTTTCAACTGGTTTATGAGTTTCTGGAGAAAATCAGCGATTTTCTGCAAATCGAAACCAAACCGGTAGCCGAACAAGCCGTGCAATGCGCGATTTTAATGGACGAAGACCTGCCGCCGGCTTTTTTGCTCGGTGGCACACAGACAGATCGCCGGTCGGACTCGGCCATGCTGTACCTGAATCTGACCAAATTGGGTAAAGTCATCAAGCAGGCCGACAAGTTGTGCAGCAAGGAGGAAGCGCGCTTTAGCTCGCTGGAGATCGATAAGAATAATCATCAAAAGTTATCCGCGGAACTGTTCGACTATCTGATGCAGCGCTGGCAAGGGAAGGAGCCGCAAGGGACGGTCTATTTTGCCGATAGGCTGGATAGATATGTGGCTATTGGTTTGGAAACGACCTATGATCTATTGGAAACCGGTAGACCCGGTCTGGAAACCGGTCTGGAAATTCGGGCCGAGACTGACTCCGAACGCGCCTTGTCCTGTAATTTCCACAAGGAAGGCGTGCTGTCTATCGGCAGCTTGGTGAGTTTTCGTAAGATAGACGCGATGCCGCAACAACGTTCGCTCGGCGTGGTTTGCAAAATACTGCTCCCCAAGCAGGATTCCAAGCTGATATTCGAGGTGATGGTCATCGCCGCGCAAGCTTTCCCGGTGGCTTATCAGGCGCTTGAGGCGGATACCGATGCGGAGCGCAAGAAAGCCTTGATCTATGGCATAAGAGATAATGAAGGCGAAAAGAGCTTTATCATCATGGATTCTTTTCGCTTGAAAGACGGCGATTTATTGCGAATGTTCATGGGGCATGAGAATTTTCCGATTATTTTGAACGGCCGTAGAAATATCGGCTTGGGCTATTGGCAGTTCGAATGCCGGCGTATTCTGGACGACGTCGTTCCCACGCAGAACAAGAAGAAAGGCTATGATTTTATATAACAAAGACGATTGCCGCCCGGTTCCGATAGGGAACAGGCGGCAGAACCCAGCAAACAGACTCAATGACAGCAAATACCGATCAGACATCTGATTTTAACGCCCTCGTCGATCCGCACGCCCAGCGTGAGGCCGAAAAATACGAGAATCCCATCCCCAGTCGCGAGCTGATCCTCCAGCTTATTCAAGAAGCCGGCAAGCCGCTACGCCGCCAACAAATCGCCCAACAATTTGCCCTGGAAACACCTGATGCCCTGGAGGCGCTGCGCCGCAGGCTGCGCGCCATGGAGCGCGACGGCCAGCTAAGTTTTAACAGCCGGCAAAAATATTGCCTGGGCTCCGGCGGCAACACTATCGCCGGACGGGTGCTTGGCCATCCGGAAGGCTTCGGTTTCTTGAAACCCGATGACGGTAGCGAGGACCTGTTTTTGTCGCCGCGGGAAATGAAGCCGCTGATGCCCAATGACCGAGTCATCGCGCGCGTGGCTGGCATTGATAGGCGTGGCCGCCGTGAAGCGGCAGTGATTGAAATCAGCGAACGCAATACGCATCAAGTGGTCGGTCGGTTTTTTACCGAGGGCCGCGTGGCTTATGTGGTGCCGGATAACAAAAAGATTGCCCACGAAGTACTGATTGCCAAGGAAGACGTCGGCCATGCCAAACAAGGCCAGATCGTGGTCGCAGAGATAATTCAGCAACCTAGCCAGCATTGCCAGCCCTTGGGCCGCATCATCGAAGTACTGGGCGCGCATATGGCGCCGGGCATGGAAATCGAAATGGCGATTCGCTCGCACGACTTGCCCAATCAGTGGCCGGACCCATTATTGGAAGAAATCAAGGAGCTTACGCCGCAAGTGCCTGAGTCCGCCAAGCAGGGCAGGGAAGATATTCGCAAGTTGCCCTTGGTCACCATAGACGGCGAAGATGCCCGGGATTTCGACGATGCCGTCTACGCGCAGAAGACCCCAAAAGGCTGGAAGTTATTGGTGGCGATTGCCGACGTCTCACATTATGTAAAAGTCGATACGGCCTTGGATGCCGAAGCCAAAAATCGCAGTACCTCGGTATATTTTCCGGAAAAAGTCATTCCGATGCTGCCGGAGATACTGTCTAACGGTTTGTGTTCGTTGAACCCGGAAGTGGATCGTTTATGCATGGTCTGCGAATTACTGATCAACGATGAAGGAAATGTCCTACGTTCGAGGTTTTTTGAAGCGGTGATGCGCTCCCATGCGCGTTTGACCTATACCGACGTAGCAAAAATGCTGGTGGATGGCGATCAGAAGTTGGCAAAAAAACACGCCGCTTTGCTGCCACATTTACAGACTCTGTACGACTTGTACAAGGTGATGCGTAAGCAGCGCGAGTTGCGCGGGGCGATGGATTTCGACACCCAGGAGACCAAAATCGTCTTTGGGCCGGAGCGCAAAATCGCTGAAATCGTGCCTTTGCAGCGCAACGATGCCCATAAGCTGATCGAAGAATTTATGATTACCGCCAACACGGCAGCGGCGAAGTTTCTGAACAAGAAAAAAATGCCGCGCCTGCTGCGGATCCACGATGGCCCCGGCCCGGAAAAATTACTGGCACTGAAAACCTTTCTGGGCGAACTGGGCCTGTTTCTGGGGGGTAAGGCGCAACCCACGCCATTGGATTACATGCATCTGCTGGAGTCGGTAAAGGAACGTCCCGACGCGCATTTGATTCAGACTATTTTGCTGCGCTCCATGTCGCAAGCCGTTTACAGCCCGGAAACCAAAGGCCATTTCGGTTTGGCGCTGGATGCTTACGCGCATTTCACCTCGCCGATTCGCCGTTATCCAGATTTGTTGGTGCATAGGGCGATCAGGCATTGTCTGGCCGGTAAGTCGGTTGATAGTTTTTATTACACGCATCCTGACATGGTGTTGTTGGGTGAGCATTGTTCGGCGAACGAGCGCCGCGCCGACGACGCCACCCGCGATGTGGTGAGCTGGCTGAAATGCGAGTATATGATGGACAAGATCGGCGAAGAGTTCGACGGCGTGATTTCCGCCGTGACCGGTTTTGGCTTTTTCGTTGAATTGCAATCCATTTACGTGGAAGGCTTGGTGCATATCGCCTCCCTGGTACAGGATTATTTTGCTTTCGACGCCAGTAAACATCAGTTGTACGGCGAGCGCACCGGCGTACGTTACCGCTTGGGCGATATGGTGAAAATTCGCGTGGTGCGGGTTAATCTGGACGACAAGAAAATCGATTTTGAGTTGCTACAATCAGGTAAAAAAATCGCTAAAACCAAATCCTCTTCGGGCCGCAAAAAAGCCGAAGCCGGCGCTAAAGCGACGAAGTCGAATAAAGATAAAAAATCCTCAAGTAAGCCAAAAGCCAAAAAACGCCGTCGCTCATGAATTTAACCCAATTGTTTGGTATTCACGCGGTACAAGCCGCGCTGGATTATTCACCGCAAAAAATTCGCCGTGCCTGGGTGGATAGCCAACGCCAGGATGTACGCCTGAAGCAAGTGATAGACGATCTCGTCAAGTTGGGTATCAACCCGGAAAAAACCGAGCGTAAAAAGCTGGAAAAAATGGCCGACGGCAAAAATCATCAAGGGATTGTGGTGGCCGTGGAATTGCCGGCGATGCGCAGCGAAGACCAGCTCAAACAAGATGTTGAAGCGCTAACCCAGACGCCGTTTTATCTGGTGCTGGATCAAGTGCAAGATCCGCACAATCTCGGCGCTTGTCTGCGTACCGCAGATGCCGTGGGCGCGCACGGTGTGATCGTTACTAAAGATAATGCCGCCGGTATCACGCCGACGGTTTGTAAAGTAGCCAGCGGTGCAGCGGAAACGGTGCCGGTGTATCAGGTCACCAATCTGGCCAGAGTTCTGCGCTGGTTGAAAGAGCAGAATATCTGGATCATGGGCGCGGCCGGCGAAGCTGAACAAACTGTGTTTCAGATGGAACTCGATATGCCTTTGGCGGTGGTGATGGGTACGGAAGGTACTGGCATGCGCCATCTGACCCGTCAGCATTGCGATTTTCTGGTGAAAATTCCTATGGCTGGACAGGTGGAAAGCCTGAACGTATCGGTGGCTGCTGGCGTATTGTTGTACGAAGTGTTTCGGCAGAAACTGCTTGCTTAAGCGGCATGAAGCGCATGGGCTATGTTTCGGCGGCGTTGCTTGCCAGCGCATTGAGCTCGATGGCTTATGCTGAAATCGATGCGAGAGCAATGGCCTTTAATTGCTGGAATTGTCACACCGATTCAAACTTAGATGCCCAAAGCTCAATCCCTTCGCTAAAAAATTTATCCGCTCAGCAGATCCAGCAGGCCTTGCTGGATTTTAAATACGACAAAAGGCCGGCCACATTGATGCCGCGTTTGGCTAAAGGTTACAGCGACACCGAGCTGGCGGCGGTTGCCGAGTATTTGAGTCGCCATTAATGACCGGATTATCCCGCAGACGTTTTTTACAAGGCTTTGCCGGAGTTGGGGCTGGTGTTCTTAGCGGTTGTGGCGGATTGCCGTTCTTTTCGGGTGCCAAAGCGCATGTCGTAGTGGTCGGTGGTGGCTTTGGCGGTGCGACGGCGGCGAAATATCTGCGCTTGCTGGATGCGAATATTCAAGTCACGCTGATCGAACCTAAAGCCAAATATATCACTTGCCCCGGCAGTAATTGGCTGTTTGCCGGTTTGGCGGGCCTCGACCAGTTGACGGTCGATTACCAGGCTTTGCAAGACAAATATGGAATCAAACTGTTAATTGATCGCGTCAGCAGTTTAGATGCTGGGCAACGGCGATTGCGATTGGCCGGCGGGCAGAGTGTGAGCTATGACAGGTTAATCATGTCGCCCGGCATCGATTTTCGTTGGGATACGATGGCTGGTTACGATCAGGCCGCCGCGGAGCAATTTCCGCATGCCTGGCAGGCCGGTCCGCAGACCTTAATGCTGGCGCGGCAACTGCAAGCGATGCCGGACGGTGGGGTAGTGTTACTAGCGGTGCCTGCCGATCCTTATCGATGTCCGCCTGGCCCTTACGAGCGAGCCAGTATGATGGCGTATTGGCTGAAAAAGCATAAACCGCGTTCGAAAATACTCATCCTCGATGCCAAACGCAGCTTTTCCAAGCAGGCTCTATTCGAAGCCGGCTGGACTAAGCATTACGGTTACGGCACCGCCAATAGCCTGATCGAGTGGCATAGCTTGGCAGATAATCCTTTACTTGAACTGGATAAGCCGAATAGGGTGTTAACTAGCGAATTCGGCGACCGATTCCGAGGCGACGTGTTGAACATCATTCCGCCGCAAACGGCTGCGCATATCGCTTTGCAGCAGGGCTTGGCCGATAGCACCGGTTGGTGTCCGGTTCGGCCGCTGACCGGCCAATCGTTATTTGACGACTTTATCCATGTCATTGGCGACGCTGCGCATTATGCACCTATCCCTAAGTCTGCTTTTGCCGCTAATTCCGAAGCTAAAGCGTGTGCGCTGGCGGTGACGAGCTTGCTTAATCAGACCCCAGTCCCCGAAGCACATTGGCTGAATACCTGCTATAGCCTAATCGCGCCTGACCACGGTATCTCCGTGGCCGGTGTTTACAAGCTGGATGCAGCCGATGCGATTGCTCCGGTGAAAGGCGCCGGTGGAGTAAGTGCGCGAGTCGATGCCCAAGTTGCCGCTGCGGAAGCGGATTACACGCGAGCCGTTTATCGGAACTTGATTGCCGATACGTTTGGTTAACTTGATGTTTTGATCAAAAATATTTTATTTCAATAGCTTGCATTGGATTTTTGTAATTTTTTTTGAATTGTTTTTCCTTGCAATTGAAACTGAATAAGAAAGCAATTTTTCGGCCAGTATTTACGAGTATTTACCATTGAAGGCGCGGGAATCCGAAAACAGCGTGTTACAATCGCGCCTGTTCATTTTCCATGGTTGACTGCGTGAAGAAAAACCCACTATTACAAATACTGTTGCTGAGTATGCTGTCCGGCAAGGCCGCTCATGCAAGCAGCTTTGTAGTTGAGGATATTCAGGTTAAGGGCTTACAAAGAATTTCCGCCGGTACCGTCTACAACTATTTGCCGGTTAATGTTGGCGAAACCTTTTCCGAAGACAAGCAAGCCGCGGCGATCAGGGCTTTATTCAATACCGGATTTTTCAAGGATATATCGCTGGAACGCGATGGTGGCACGCTGGTGGTGAATGTGGTCGAGCGGCCTTCGGTAGCGAAAGTGGTTATCGAAGGCAACAAAGACATTAAAAAGGAAGATTTGACCGAAGCCTTGAAAAAAATCGGGCTGGCGGAAGGCAAGGTTTACAACAAGCAAATCCTGGACAAGGTCGAACAAGAGCTAAGGCGGCAATATTTCAGCCATGGTAAATACGGCCTGAAAATTAAAACCGAAGTTTCGGAATTGACGCGCAACCGGGTCGGCATTCATATCGATATTTCCGAGGGCCGGGTTGCCAAGATCAAGCAAATCAATATCGTCGGCAGCAAATCCTTTGCTAACGATGTCTTGCGGAAAGAGTTCGAATTAAGCACCACCAACTTCCTGTCTTTTTATTCCAAAGACGACCAATATTCCAAACAAAAGCTGTCTGCTGATTTGGAAAAGCTGCGTTCATTTTATCTGGATCGCGGTTATATCAATTTCTCCATTGAATCCACTCAGGTTGATATTACGGCCGATAAGAAGGAAATTTACATCACCATCAACGTCAAGGAAGGCGACGTGTACACCTTGGAAAAGGTCAAATTGTCCGGTGAATTGATCGTGCCGCCTGAAGAGTTGATCAAGTTGGTTAAGGTTGGCCCAGGCGAGATTTTCTCCCGGAAGAACGCTACGGAAACCTCCAAATCCATTTCTGATCGCCTGGGTGACGAAGGTTATACCTTTGCCAACGTGAATATGGTGCCGGAGATTAACGAGCAGCAAAAAACCGTGGCGATGACCTTTTTTGTTGATCCGGGCAAGCGTGTGTATGTGCGGCGCATCAACGTCAAAGGTAACACCAAGACCCGTGACGAAGTGATTCGCCGGGAAGCCCGGCAAATGGAGTCCAGTTGGGCGGCCAGCAGCAAGATTGAACGGACCAAGACCCGTCTGGATAGATTGGGTTATTTTGAGGAAGTGGGCGTGGAAACGCCGCCTGTGGTCGGTTCGGCCGATCAGATCGACGTCAATTACACGATCAAGGAGAAAGCCTCCGGTAACTTGCAGGCCGGTGTCGGTTATTCCCAGGTGCAAGGAATTATCTTTAACGCCAACGTGTCGCAAGACAATATCTTCGGTACCGGTAAGCGGGTGGATTTCGCGTTCAACAACAGCAGTATTTTGACACGTTACAACCTGGGCTTTTCAGATCCTTATTACACGTTGGATGGCGTGGCGATGGGCTACAACCTTGGTTACACCTCTCGAAATGCCTACGCGGCTAACTTGGCGGCTTACAATACAACCATTACAAACGCCGGTATCAACTTTGGTATCCCGTTGAACGAGTTCGACAGAATCGGTTTTGATATTGATCTAAAGCGTACCGAGATCGAAAACACCACCTTGTCTTCGGACACGATTCTAAAATTCCTAGGGTTTAAAAAGGGCGACGACATTTCTGCAATCCGGTCGAAAAGCTTTGATACGTTGTCAACTTCTGCGGGCTGGACTCACGATACTTTAGACAGAGCCACATTCGCACATAGCGGTGGTCAGCAAAGGCTTTCCGGATTGATTACCGTACCCGGTAGTGATTTGGAATATTTCAAAGTCGGCTATAAGCATCAGCATTATTTTCCCTTGTCCAACGACTTTACCTTCCGCTTGTTAGGTGAGGTGGCGCATGGCGGTAGCTACGGTGGTAGTTCCGGCTTGCCGTTTTTTGAAAACTATTTTGCCGGTGGTACCGGTGACGTTCGCGGTTTTATGCAAAATACCTTGGGTGTCATTGACCAAAACGAAATCAATACCGCCAATACCTACAATCGACCCATCGGGGGCTCCACCAAGCTGATTGGCAAGGCCGAGCTGTTTTTCCCTGTGCCGTTCTTAAGCGATATGAAATCGGTTAGGATTGGCTCGTTTGTTGACGCCGGCACGCTGGCCCCTGGACTTAATTCCGGCGATTTGCGCAAGTATTTCCGCTATTCGGTGGGCTTGTCTGGGGAATGGTTGTCGCCATTTGGTGCCTTGGCAGTGAGTGTTGCCCAGCCCCTAAATTCGGAAAGTACCGACAGAACTCAAGCCTTCCAGTTCACCTTCGGCTCGGGATTTTAGTTTAGTTTGAGCCTGTTTTGCCCTATAATCGCTTTTGCGTTCTGTCTTAAACTCAAAAAAATTAACCGGAGATGGTTTTGACCATGAAAAATAGAATTTCTTTGTTTCTAATGCTGATGATTTTTGCTGGCGTGAGTCACGCAGAGCTGAAAATCGGTTTTGTCAATGTGGCGAAGGTTTTGGAAAAAGCGCCACAAGCCGCCAAAGCAAAAACTCGCTTGGAAACTGAATTTTCACCAAGAGACAAAGCGCTGGTTTCTCAGCAAAAAGAAATCAAATCGCTGGAAGAGAAGTTAGGCCGTGACACTGCGGTAATGGGCGAAGAAGAACGTCATAGAATCGAAAAAGACATTCTGGATAAAAAACGCGACGCCGCTCGTGCGCAACAAGAGTTCAGCGAAGATTTCAACATGCGTAGAAACGAAGAGTTGGGCAATCTGCAAAAACGCATCGTAGAAGCAGTAAGAGCGTTAGCCAAAGAAGAGTCTTTTGATCTGTTGCTGACCGACGGTGTTATTTACGCCAACGATCAGATTGATGTTACCAGCCGCGTTCAGCAAAAACTGGAAAACTTGTCGCAATAAGATTTTCCCCGATGCTTCCTGATTGAGGGAGCATGCAGCACTTAAGTTGGGGAGTTCCTGGTCTAAGCGAACTTCCCGCTTCCCCTCATTTCGCACAGAATACTCATGGCCGGCACACTCGATATTTTACAAATTCAGGAACTCTTGCCACATCGCTATCCTTTCTTGCTGGTAGACAGGGTGCTTGAATGCGAGCCGGGCGTGCGTTTGTTGGCTGTGAAAAACGTGACCTTTAACGAGCCGTTTTTTCAAGGCCATTTTCCGAGTCAACCTATTATGCCTGGTGTGTTGATCATGGAAGCCCTAGCGCAAGCTACTGCGCTACTGACGTCGCAAAGCAACGATCAATTGGGCAAAGGCACGATTTATTACTTGGCGGGCATCGATAACGCCCGCTTCAAAAAGCAAGTTGTTCCCGGTGACCAATTGCGCCTGGAAGTGACTTACATCAAACACAAGCGTCACCTCTGGTCCTTCGATTGCCGTGCGGAAGTAGATGGTGAACTGGCCGCCAGTGCGCAAATCATGTGTGCGGCTGTGGCCGCAGAGGCTTAAATGATAGATCCCAGAGCGGTTGTACATATTAATGCAGAATTGGCCGATGACGTTAAAGTCGGTCCGTTTTCGGTTATTGGTCCGGATGTGCAGATAGATTCAGGTACCGAGATCGGGCCGCATGTGGTGATTAAAGGTCCTACCGCCATCGGCAAGGATAATACGATCTACCAATTCACCTCGATAGGCGAAGACCCGCAAGATAAAAAGTACGCCGATGAAATCACCCGTCTGGAAATCGGCGACCGCAATGTAATACGCGAATTTTGTACGATGC
The DNA here is from genome assembly GCF_002834115.1 of Methylomonas sp. Kb3. Taxonomy (NCBI): domain Bacteria; kingdom Pseudomonadati; phylum Pseudomonadota; class Gammaproteobacteria; order Methylococcales; family Methylococcaceae; genus Methylomonas; species Methylomonas sp. Kb3. Next base: position 345,647 of record NZ_PIZT01000069.1, read on the forward strand.
ACCGTGGCACGCAGCAAGATCGAGGATTGACGTTGATCGGCAGCGATAATTTGTTCATGGCTTACACCCACGTGGCGCACGATTGCGAAATTGGCGATCATGTGATCATGGCGAATGGCGCCTCGATTGCCGGGCATGTGCATTTGGGTGATCATGCTATTTTGGGCGGTTTTACCTTGGTGCATCAATTTACCAAAATCGGCGAATACAGTTTTTCGGCGATGGGTAGTGCAATCACTCAGGATATTCCGCCGTATGTGATGGTTGGTGGCAGGCCCACTCGGCCGCACGGCATCAATTCGGTGGGTATGGAGCGTAACGGCGTGCCGCCGGAAGTGATTCGGCAGATTCGCAAAGCCTATAAAATCCTCTATAAAAACAATCTGCGTCTGGAAGACGCCATCGAAGAAATGGAAGATATGGCCGGCGAAAGCAACGAACTTTCCAATATGGTCAGCTTTCTACGTAATGTCACACGCGGTATCCTCCGATAACCCCCCACGCATAGCCGGTATCGACGAAGTTGGCCGCGGCTGCATAGTCGGGCCGGTGGTTGCCGCTGCGGTGATTCTCGATCCACTCAGACCTATCTCGGGTTTAACAGATTCCAAAAAACTTACCGAAAAGAAACGCAAGCTGCTGGCCGAGCAAATCACGGCCAATGCCTTGTGCTGGGCCGTTGCTCGCGCCGAAGCGAGCGAAATCGACACTATCAACATCTTACAAGCGACGATGGTGGCGATGCAGCGGGCGGTGTCGCAATTGGCCTATCGCCCCGATGGGGTCAAGGTGGACGGCAATCGGCTACCGGTATTGGATATACCGGGAGAAGCTATCGTACAAGGCGATTTGCTGGTTGCGGAAATTTCCGCCGCCTCGATCCTAGCCAAAGTCGCCCGCGATGAGGAAATGCAGACGCTGGATAGGCTGTATCCCGGTTATGCTTTTGCTATCCACAAAGGCTATCCTACCCAGCAGCATTTAGCGGCTTTACAACAGCTTGGGATTAGCCCGCAGCATCGAAAATCGTTTGCTCCTGTTAAAAAGTATCTTGTTTAAACAGCCATGACGCCGAGTTTTGTTCATCTTCGTATTCATACTGAGTTCTCCCTGGTTGACGGTATCGTCAGAATCAAGCCCTTGGTAAAGAAACTGGCTGAGTATCAAATGCCGGCCGCGGCGATTACCGAACAAAGCAATTTGTTCTCGCTGGTTAAATTCTATAAAGCCGCACAAGGCGCCGGCATCAAACCCTTGATCGGCGCCGATGCGCTGATTTTCAATCCTGACGAGCCGGCCTCGCCGTTTCGCCGGACCATGTTGGCGCGCAATCAGAAAGGCTATGTGACGTTGACCGAGCTGATTTCCCGAGGCTACCAGGAAGGGCAGCACCAAGGGATACCGATGCTGCACAAAGACTGGATTGCCGAGAATCATGAGGGTTTGATTGTGTTATCGGGGGCGATGGATGGTGACGTCGGTCAGGCTTTGTTGGCGGAAAATGCCGAGCAAGCCAAACGTTGTGCCGAATATTGGCGGGATTTGTTTCCAAACAGTTTTTACCTGGAATTGCAGCGGCTCGGTAAAACCGACGAAGAGCGTTACATCAAATTAGCGGCGGATTTGGCTGCCGAATTGGATTTGCCGGTTGTTGCCACCAACGACGTGCGTTTTATCAGTAAAAACGATTTCGACGCGCATGAAGTACGGGTCTGTATCCATCAGGGGCGGGTGCTGGACGACAGCCGCCGGCCAAAAAACTATACCGCTCAGCAATATTTACGTACTGCCGAGGAAATGGCCGAATTGTTTGCCGATATTCCGGAGGCTTTGGTCAATAGCGTGGAAATCGCCAAACGCTGTAATGTCGAGCTGACATTGGGCGAAAACTATTTGCCCGATTTTCCGGTCCCCGAAGGTATGACGCTGGACGACTATTTCAAGCATGCTTCGCGCCAGGGCCTGGAAGAACGACTCGTTCAATACCCGCCGGTAGGCAAGGGCAGCTTCGCGGAAAATCGCAAAGTCTATGACGAGCGTTTGGAAGTTGAACTGAACGTGATCACCCAGATGGGTTTTCCCGGCTATTTCATGATTGTTGCCGACTTTATTCAGTGGGCCAAGAACAATGCGATACCGGTCGGGCCGGGGCGAGGATCGGGTGCCGGTTCCTTGGTGGCGTATGCATTGAAGATTACCGACCTTGATCCGATCGAATTCGATTTGCTGTTCGAACGGTTTTTGAATCCTGAGCGGGTGTCGATGCCGGATTTCGATATCGACTTTTGCATGGAACGCCGCGACGAAGTGATCGATTACGTCGCTCGTCACTATGGCCGTGATCACGTGTCACAGATTATCACCTACGGCTCGATGGCCGCTAAGGCCGTGATTCGCGACGTGGGCAGGGTGATGGGGCACGCCTACGGTTTTGTGGACAGGCTGGCAAAATTGATTCCCTTTGAGATCGGCATGACACTGGATAAGGCCTTGCAAGACAGTGCCGAATTGAAGGCCTTGTACGATACCGAGGAAGAGGTCAAAGCGCTGATCGATATGGCGCGTTCGCTGGAAGGCATCTCCCGGAATGCGGGTAAACACGCCGGCGGCGTGGTGATTTCGCCGACCAAGCTTACCGATTTCAGCCCCTTGTATTGTGAGCAGGGCGGCGGCAATCTGGTCACGCAGTTTGATAAGGACGATGTCGAAGCGGTTGGCTTGGTTAAATTCGACTTCCTGGGTTTGCGAACCTTGACGATCATTGATTGGGCGCTGCAAACCATCAATCGCCAGCGCGCCCAACGCGGCGAAGAGCCGGTCGATATTTCCCAAATTCCCCGTGATGATCTGCCCAGCTATGAATTATTAAAAAACGCTCAGACCACCGCCGTATTTCAGCTGGAATCGCGCGGTATGAAGGAGCTGATCAAAAAGTTGAAGCCGGATTGCTTCGACGACATTATCGCGCTCGTCGCTTTATTCCGTCCCGGCCCTTTGGAATCGGGCATGGTTGACGATTACATCAACGTCAAGCACGGCGCCAAGGCTGAATACGCGCATCCATTACTGGAACCGATTTTAAAACCCACCAACGGCGTTATTCTGTATCAGGAACAGGTGATGCAGATTGCCCGGGAATTGGCCAGTTACACTTTGGGCGGCGCCGATATGTTGCGGCGGGCGATGGGTAAGAAAAAGCCGGAGGAAATGGCCAAGGAGCGGGAAAAATTTATGTCGGGCGCGTTAGCGAACCAGATCGATGCCGCGATCGCGACTTATGTTTTCGACCTGATGGAGAAGTTTGCCGGCTACGGTTTCAACAAATCGCATTCGGCGGCTTACGCTTTGGTTGCGTATCAGACCGCCTGGTTGAAGGCGCATTATCCGGCCGCGTTCATGGCGGCGGTGATGTCGTCGGATATGGATAACACCGACAAAGTGGTGGTTTTGATCGACGAATGTCGGGAGATGAAGCTGGAGATTTGCCCGCCGGACATTAATGTTTCCGACTTTCGTTTTACGGTAAACGATCAGGGTCAGATTGTTTATGGTATCGGCGCGATTAAGGGTGTCGGCGAAAATGCGATTGAAGATCTATTAAAAGAACGGGCTGCCAACGGCGCGTTTGCGGGTTTGTACGATCTGTGCAAGCGCGTCGATTTGCGCAAGGTCAATCGCCGGGTTTTGGAAGCATTGATCAGAGCCGGAGCGCTGGATACCATCGATCCTAATCGCGCGGCGCATCTCGCTGAATTGACTACTGCGTTGCGAGTGGCCGAACAACACGGAAAAATGGCGTTGGCCGGTCAAAACGATCTATTCGGTTTGGCGGTACAAGTGGAAGTCAGCGACGGTGAAGCGGAAGCTTATTCCACCGTGGTCGAGCCGTGGACCGAAAAAGAAAAGCTGGAAGCGGAAAAGCAAACTTTGGGGCTATTTCTGACCGGCCATCCCATCGCCGAATATTTGCCGGAATTAAAACATATCACCCATGGCTCGCTCGCCAGTCTGGAAGTCGATGCCGGCCGCTCCAGAGGCAAAATGGAAGCGCGTGTTGCCGGCCTGATCGTGGAAATGCGTACCCGGCAAACCAAGCAGGGCAAGATGATGGGCTTTGCAACGCTGGACGACCGTACCGGCCGGCTGGAAGTGGCGGCCTTCAGCAATATATACGAAAAATACCGCAACCTGCTCAGCAAAGACACGATTCTGATTGCCGAAGGTTCATTGGCAATGGACGACTTTACCAACAGTCTTAGGATGACTGCCGAGAAGCTCTACAGTATGGAAGAAGCGCGCGAGTTATATGCCCGCGGCATTACGTTGACGATAGATCTGGCCAATGGCGGCCTGCCGTCCGGTTGGCTGGCAAGCCTACAGGCCACGCTGACGCCATTCTGCGGCGGTCAATGTCCAATCCAAATCGAGTACCGAACTGGCACCGATAAAGCGACCCTGCAATTGGGCGACGACTGGCGCGTGCGCCCTAGCGATGAACTCCTGATCCGCCTGCGGCGCTTGTTATCCAACGAAACGGTGTTGGTCAGGTATTGACCTGACAGTTGAGGGGCCGGTATTTATGGGTGTTGAGTGGATAAACTGAGTTCGACGAATACCCGCCAAAGCAAACAAAAATGCCCAATCGCAAATGTCCAAACAAAAGCAGGCTTAGGGTGCGATGAGTTTACGAATCTTGCCAGTAGCGATACTCATGCTGTCTGCCACTTAACACCGCATTTGAACCCGCTTCCGTCATAGAAAGCTTTCGCGGTTTGCAGCGTGGTGCAAAGATCCATGACCCAATTGCTTGGGTAGTCACCTAACTGACCACCAACTACCAACTGAGTACTTGACATACTTGAGCGATCAGGATCGATTAACGTTGGGAAAGATTGGTTTTTGATAGAACCGGTTAAAACGTAGCGACCAGAACCGCCGCCGATGCAAAGATAGGTTTCGGTATTATTCTTTTCTGGGTAGAGATATAGGTCGTTTAGGTTTTCGTTGTTCAGCGCGCGAATAGTAGATTCGATTTCTGACCAAGTGGGGCTCTCAATCATCTTGTCGCGTTCGTGTGCGCTATCCCAGTCAGAGATCGTGAGCATCGCTATCGGCATTCGGCTGGCGCCCAACGTGGCGCTAATCCTACTGTATTGATTAGCAGAATATTTTCACTTCTGTATATCATTTGATGAAGGTTAGTCATAGCTGGTTATGAACAAGTTTCCGTGATTGAACCAGATTGGGTGATAAGCCGCAACGGGTTGAGCTCGACCACTGAAAACAAAATATGCCAAAGCGTTACACCTTTAATAGCCCGTTCACGTTTGCGGCCATCTGGGATTTGTTGCTCGCTTTGGTTACACGCCAAAAATCCAAATTAGGTATATCAAAAATTTTTGAATGGACTGGCGAAATTCTGGAATGTCCGATTTCAGGTAATTTATAGGCATCCCATGGTTTCGTGTACTTAACATGCAGATACGAGGTTGATGCTTCGATAAATTGACAATTACGCTACGCAACACAAATATACGCCGGCAGTGGATTGGACCGGGCTGGACATAAAAAAGGGAGGCCTGGGCCTCCCTGGTTTCGTCAAGCTGGAAGCTTATCGTTTAGCGGTCGGTACGTTTGTATTCGACACGGCGGTTGTAGGCACGGCCTTCGTCGGTTTCATTGGTATCGACGGGTTTGGACTCGCCGAAGCCAACCGCTGTCAGGCGTTTGCCTTCCACGCCTTGTTTGATCAACTCGGCTTTGACCGCATTGGCTCTGCGCTCGGAAAGCTTTTGGTTGTAAGCATCTTTACCGTAACTATCGGTGTGGCCCTGAATCTCTATGGTCAAACCAGGGTTCATTTTCATGACTTCCACGGCGTTTTGGATCAGCGGGCCGTATTTGGCTTTGACGTCGGATTTGTCGAAATCGAACAGTAGGCCGCGGAACGCCCAGCAACCGTCTTTATCGACGATAGCGCCTTTAGGAGTGTCAGGGCATTTATCGGCACAGTTGCTTACGCCGTCTTTGTCGTCGTCTTGGGTTGAGCAATCGGCCACTTTGGGTGTGCCTGCTTTCAAGAAGACGTTTTTAACGAAATCACTCATGCCTTTGGCGCTGGTGATCGCTTCGGCTGTAGTCGAGAATCCGCAACCCGATGCATTGGCTAGGTCTTGCAGCACCGCTTGTCCGGCCACATCTTGGTCATTACCGACCCAGACTGTGTAAATGCATAGCTTGTCTCCGTATTGGGATTTAAGTGCTTCGGCAGTAGGTAGCGGCGAGACTTCCTCGATACCGTCGCTTAAAACGATTAAGGCGATATTGCCGGGAGCAGAGGTGATGTCTTTGCCGGACTCGCTTAGCGCCGTGGCCAGTGGGGTGCCGCCGCTAGAGCATTGTAGAGAGGTAATTGCAGTTTCGAAACCGGCCTGAGTGTAATTTTGCACGGCTTGGTTGAGATAAGTTGAGCCCCAAGACAGGCATGGGCCAAAACCGAAGCTGCGCAAACCGGATGTCAGCGGCATAACCGGAATGGATTTGTTAAACTTGTTGAGCAGATTTTTTTCGACATCCAGCTTGGTGCCGCTGTAATCCGCAGAATTTACATAGGTACGGCTCATGGATGAAGACGAATCATTAATCACGAAAAAGCTGTTGGTTTTTTGTACCAGTTTTCCGGATTTAACCAGCGAGTTAAGGTCTTCAGGCTGGAAAGCCTGGAAATTATTGCTCGACTGCGTCGCGCAACCGGAAAGCAGCGCTCCGGCCAGAGTGGCCGTGAATAAAAGGTTTCTTTTCATGTATTGATTCTCCAGGTTATTGTTCTGCATCGACAAGGCCTAGCGTACCGCCTTGGTGTCTTAAGTCTAACATCAATCCCTTATTTTTAAATAGTGCGTTCATCTTAGCCGGGCGCCGTGAAATAATGCCGGTTTGTTTTTAATCCTTAGGATTCCTTGGAGAATGTAATGGGCAAGATTTTAATTTTCTGTGCGATGTTTTTACTTGCCAGTGCGGTAAAGGCTGACAGCGTGAAAGAAATGGCTGAGCAGGGGAATGCGCAGGCTCAAGCCAAGTTGGCATCGCTGTATTTACTGGGCCGAGAAGGTTTCGAGAAGGACGAGCACAAGGCCGCGGAGTGGATGGAAAGGGCGGCGAATCAAGGTTTGCTTGATGCTCAGGTGGTGATGGGTGCGATGTATGATCGAGGCATGGGTGTGAATAGCGACAGAGATAAGGCTACCGATTGGTACGAAAAAGCCGCTAAACAAGGACATGCCACCTCGCTGGCGATTCTGGGCAGAAACGATGCAGCCAAAGGCAGCGTGCAATTTAATTACCAGGCGATGCGTTTAAACGCCTCTCGCTCTATTCCCGGCGAATATGCCAAGAAATTTTTAACAACTAAATAATTGACGATGAGTATTAGAACCCGCTTTGCCCCCAGTCCCACCGGTTATTTACATGTTGGCGGTGCCAGAACCGCTCTGTTTTCGTGGTTGTATGCGCGCAAACACGGTGGCAAATTTATTTTGCGAATCGAGGACACCGATCTTGAACGTTCCAGCCAGGAGTCGGTGAATGCCATTCTGGAAGGCATGACTTGGTTAGGCTTGGAATATGACGAGGGGCCGTTCTATCAGACGCATCGTTTTGATCGATACAAAGAAGTCATTCAGCAATTGTTGGCGCAGGGCGATGCCTATTATTGCTACTGCAGTCGCGAAGAGTTGGAATCTTTGCGCGAGCAGCAAATGGCCAACAAGGAAAAGCCGCGTTACAACGGCAAGTGCCGGCATGGCGTTGAAAATCCGCAAGGCGAGCGCGTGGTGCGCTTTAAGAATCCGGAGCAGGGCGAAGTGGTTATCGACGATCTGGTGAAAGGTCGCATCGTCGTTGCCAACAAGGAGCTGGATGATCTGATTATTGCCCGTTCCGACGGCACCCCGACCTATAACCTGACGGTAGTAGTCGACGATATGGATATGGGAGTTACTCATGTAATACGGGGTGACGATCATGTTAACAATACGCCCAGGCAGATTAATATTCTGAAAGCCTTGGGCGCGCAATTGCCTGTGTATGCGCATGTGCCAATGATTTTAGGTTCCGACGGTGCAAGATTGTCCAAACGCCATGGCGCGGTCAGCGTGATGCAATATCGCAATGACGGGTATTTACCCGAGGCTTTGTTGAACTATCTGGTGCGGTTGGGTTGGTCGCACGGTGATCAGGAATTGTTTTCCTTGGAAGAAATGGTGGCCTTGTTCGAGTTGGAAAAAGTTAACGTTTCCGCGTCCACGTTCAATACCGAGAAGCTGGTGTGGTTGAATCACCAGTACATTATGAATAGCGATCCGGCACATGTTGCTCGGCACTTGGCTTGGCATATGGGGGAGCGCGGTATCGATCCGACCACCGGCCCGGCGCTGGCGGATGTGGTTAAAGCGCAGCGCGAGCGATGCAAAACTCTGGTGGATATGGCCGCCGAGAGCGAATACTTTTACAAGGAATTCGACGCTTACGAAGAAAAAGCCGCCAAGAAGAATTTCAAAGCGGGCGTGGACGATGTATTGCAACATTTACTGGTGCAATTTAGCGCTATCGGCGAATGGGAAGCGTCAGGCCTTCATCAAGTGGTATTGGAGAGCGCGGAGCAGTTGCAACTTAATCTGGGTAAGGTTGCGCAGCCCTTGCGTGTAGCGGTTTGCGGCAGCGGCGTATCGCCGGCTATTGACCTGACTTTAGCGCTATTGGGCAGAGAGAAAACCTTGCACAGAATAGAGCGAGCGATCAGATACATAAAGAATGTAGAAAATTCCTAGACAAAGCTCTGAAAATCCGTATAATACGAGAACTCAACTACGGGGCCATAGCTCAGCTGGGAGAGCGCTTGCATGGCATGCAAGAGGTCAGGAGTTCGATCCTCCTTGGCTCCACCAAAGTAGTTGATTTAGTCCTGAGTCCCCATCGTCTAGTGGCCTAGGACACCGCCCTTTCACGGCGGTAACCGGGGTTCGAACCCCCGTGGGGACGCCAACTTGGCTAAAGTCGGTTAAGCCGGTACTTCTTGTTGAAGAAGTCATTCTAAAAAAATAGTCTTAGTCCCCATCGTCTAGTGGCCTAGGACACCGCCCTTTCACGGCGGTAACCGGGGTTCGAACCCCCGTGGGGACGCCATCAATTCTTAAATTTATAGCTCTTGCGCAGCGGAAATAATGCTGTGCAAAGTTTGCTATATCGTCTGTTTTAATTCAGTATTTTAAGTCCAATCACTATTTCTGTGGTGATGTGGCGACTAGTGTCTTCTATGCTGATCGCTTTACTGGGGCGGTTTGATCTCGCGAAGCATAAGAGTAAACCTAAATCGCTTATTTAAGTTTACTCTTGCGGCGATGAGAAAGATCTAGTGTCGTAGATCCATATTGAACTTACGTATTTGTTGTCTGAAGCTTTAGGTAGACGGATGACCGGCTTCAATCATCACTTTTAGCTTAGAGCCCGGTTTGATGTCCGCCTTGTTTTTGGGAACGTTATTCCATTTGCGGAGCTCGGTGACGTTAACGTTAAATTTTTTGGAGATCTGCGCCAATGTATCGCCGGGTTTGACTGTGTAGCTGATTTGCTTGACGGAAGGCGCGGTAGATGCCACGGTTATACTGCTGCTGGTTTTCTTGATAGTCAGTTTTTGACCGGGTTTCAGAGCCGCTTTCTTGGGTAATTTATTCCAACTCACAATATCATCTTTATCAACAGAAAAACGTTGCGAGACATCCCATAAGGTGTCGCCTTTCTTAACCGTATATTGCTGTTTGCTTGATTGGGCGGGGGTTGGCGTGGATTGTTGTGACACTGCGGCAACAGCCGATGTGGTTGGTTCGCCTTTCTGTGAATGATAAGACACTGGAATTAGCAGGATTGTGCCTTGGGCAACCGTATCGTCGTCAAGATGATTGACATTAATAATCTCTTCTACACTGGTACTGTGTTTGCTGGCTATGCTTTTCAGCGTCTCTTTCTTGCCAACTGTATGGTGTTCCCACTTGATTCTTTCTTCGTGTGGCAGTTCAGCGAGTTTCTCTTTAAAGGAATCGGCTTTGCTTACCGGAATCAACAGATGTTGCGCGCCGTTCGGGTCGGTACTCCAGCGGTTATAGCCGGGATTGAGCTTTAAGAAGTCGTCCAGCGGGGTTTGCGCCATTTCGGCGGCTTTACCCAAGTCGAGCTGCGACTTTACATCCACCAATTCAAAGTAAGGTTGGTTGGCGAATTGATGCAGATTGACGTTATATTTTTCCGGGTTGGCAAAGATCTTGGCGATTGCCAGCAGCCTGGGTACGTAAGCTGAGGTCTCGTTGTTCAAATCCAGAGACCAGAAGTCGGTAGGCTGTCCGCGTTCGAGGTTTCTATCTACGGCGTTTTTGATATTGCCTTTGCCGGCGTTGTATGAAGCGAGCGCCAGTAACCAGTCGTTATTGAAAGTCTCGCTCAGTTCTTTCAGGAAGGTAGTGGCTGCCTGAGTCGATTGCACCACATCGCGTCGCGCGTCATACCAGCTATTCTGCTTCAACCCGTAAAGACGCCCGGTGGGCGGAATGAACTGCCAAAGACCGGATGCTTGAGCTGGCGACATTGCGTCAGGTCTGAAAGCGCTCTCAACTGCAGGTAACAGGGCCAATTCTCCGGGGATGTTTTTCGCTTCGATTTCGTTGAGTATGAAGTATAAATAAGGCTCGGCGCGTTGTTGTACTCTGGTCAGATATTCAGGGTTTCTGAGATACCAGTTTACTTCGCGGTCGATTCTGGCATTATCGATTTCCGGTAAGGCGTAAAGAGACAGCATCCTATCCCAGATGGTGGCGTGCTCTTTTGCTTCTACCTGCTTGTTATGGATTTTTCCGGCATTGCCATTCCGGGTAAATACGGAAAACTTGCTAGTTGATGATTGGCTTAGATGGTCTTTTTGCGCATGTTGGCTACAACCGGTTGCCAGCAAAATAGGTAGTAGATAAGACAGATGACGGCCTGATTTTTTGGAAATTGAGCGGGGCATTGTCTGAACTCGCTAAAATAAAAAAATTAGATCCTAGCATGGCTTTCTAAAATAGCCAAAAAAACATACCCTTAGCGGCGGTTAAATGAAGAGACAATTTCTGTTTGCGTTGTACCAAACCCCAAGGGGTAAGCTACTGCAAACCATGGAGGCCAACTATCTGCGAAGATCAATAACGGTGAGTTGTAAACAACAACAACTCCAGATCGGTGGCTTAGGTTGGGAAAATGAGTTCGTCGATTTTTCCTTGTATAAGAATTATCTAATTCTGGACGGCAAGGCCTTGGGTGATGCTGGCGCGTTGAAGGTGACTGCTAAGGCATTCAGCTTGCCTATTCAAACTGAATCGATGGATTTAGTCATACTTCCGCACATTTTGGAGTTCGACGCGCGTCGATTTCAAACCCTACGCGAAGTCAATCGTGTGTTAAAACCGGGTGGCGAATTGGTCATGTTGAATTTCAATCCGTTCAGTATGTCGGTACGTTTTCAGTTTTTATGGGACTGGAAGCTCGCGGAATCCTGGCGGGCGCATTTGATTACCAAAGCTCGGGTTTTGGATTGGTTGAAACTGATGAATTTCGAATTACTAACCACTGCCGAGTTTGGATTAGACAGTTACACCATTGCTCACGGTAAATTCGAGTTCAGCTTTGCGTCTTTGTTTGCTATGGCTTACGGCATTAAGGCGGTGAAAAGGCAATACACATTGATTCCTTTGACTGCGGCACAGCAACGCCGCACCAATTTAGCTGCGGTTGGATTGGGATTGAAATCGAACTTACATAGAAAGGTGGGCCATGACTGAAGTCATTATTTATACGGATGGTGCATGCAAGGGCAACCCTGGGCCAGGAGGTTGGGGCGTGCGCTTGGAATACCGAAATAAAGAAAAGGAGCTATGCGGCGGTGAACCTGAAACGACGAATAACCGGATGGAATTAGTGGCCGCAATACAGGCTCTGGAAACACTAACAAAACCGTGTAGCGTCAAATTGCACACTGACTCTAAATATGTTTTGCAAGGTATTACCGAATGGATGGCTAATTGGAAAAAGCGGGCATGGAAAACCGCGGCAAATAAACCAGTGAAAAACGAAGATTTATGGCGACGTTTGGATGCTGCTATCCAGCGTCACAACATCGATTGGATATGGGTGAAGGGACATGCCGGGGATGTCGGTAACGAGCGTGCCGATCAGTTGGCCAATCTGGGAATCGAGCGCTTGTCTCGCCGATAAATCACTTAAAATCAGGAAAATACATGTTAGGTTCGATAGCTGCTGCGTTAGTCGGCATTTGGTTTTACAACACGGCGGCACGCTCAAGTCGTCCGCCAATCTCATGGGCGGTGTCGGGTGTGGTGGTGTATTTTTTGGCGGCGCTGCTCTGGACTTTGGCTATTACACCAAGTGTCAAAGATGCTGCAAGTCACAGCCAAAGCGCCGCACTGATCTTCATCGTTCGCTATGCCTATATCGGGTTTGGCGTATTGGTAGCGGTTTTGTTGAATGGTTGGTTGAATAAATCCGCCGACTCTGAATAGTGCGCCAGTGTCGAATTGGTCTGTGTATATCATTCAGTGTGATGACGGTAGTCTGTATACCGGAATCAGTACCGATGTTGAAAGACGTTTCCGCCAGCATCTGATGCAAAAAGGAGCCAAATACTTTAGAAGCCGTCAACCTCGGCAATTGGTGTTTGTCGAAGCGGGACATGATCGTGTTTCTGCCTCAAGAAGGGAAGTGTTCATCAAAAAAATGAAACGTACTGAAAAACTTCATCTTATCGCAATGTGTAGCTGCTTATAGCGGCCGAATTGGATGGGAGTCAATATTTTAGGGATAGTTATTTTTCGTAATGCGGATAGATTTGAGAATGATTTGCATTAGTTGTTGTAGGGGTTTTATACTCGAGTCTCAAATTCTTGGAGACCGATATGAAGCCATTAAACTCAAAACTTAGCGCCGCAATTTCGGCGATTGTTGTCAGTGCCGGGGTAAACGCTGCGGGAATTCCCGCCGAAAAGCCGCAGACCATGGATGAAATGTGGAAGATCATTCAGGCACAGCAGCAGCAGATTGACAGCATGACTAAAAAGCTGGAAGCGGTCGCGCAAAAGGAGCCCACCGGTGAAGTCAGCAATTTGGAGCGTAAAACCAATGTATTGACGGAAGAAGTGGAAAAGCTGCGTACCGAGTTGGTGGTGCCGGAAAAAGTTGAATACAAAAGTGCTTACGGTTTAGGTCCGGCGGCTTCGAAGGTTTATCAAGTTGGTAAGGGCCTGTCTTTAGGTGGCTATGGTGAGGCCAATTATCAGGCGAGGGTTGATGATCAGGGCGGGCGTAATGCGGCAACCGGCACCGTTAATAATCCGGACAATACAGATTTCGAACGACTAGTCATTTACGCGGGTTATAAGTTCACTGACAGCATACTGTTCAACAGTGAAATAGAGTTCGAACATTCCTCGACCGGTAATAACGGATCGGGTAGCACGGGCACTGTCTCCGTTGAAATGGCCTCCTTGGATTTCTTCATCGACCCGCTGGTCAATGTCCGGGCCGGGATGGTGTTAATGCCGATGGGCTTTATCAACCAGATACATGAGCCGCCGTTTTTCTTCGGTAACAATCGCCCGGAAGTCGAAAGACGCATTATTCCCAGCACTTGGCGTGAAAACGGTGTGGGGTTATTCGGTGAATTGTTGCCGGGTCTGACCTACACAACCTATGTGGTTAACGGTATGAACGCTAAGAATTTTGGCGCTGACGGCATTCGTAGCGGCCGGCAATCAGGAGGACAGGCGTTGGCGGAAGATTTGGCTTATGTCGGTCGCGTGGACTATGCGCCGCCGATGTTGCCTGGCGTCATGGTGGGCGGCTCGGCGTATGTCGGTAATTCCGGGCAGAATCAGCTGTATAACAGACGGCAACTCGAAGTAGCAACGCAACTTTACGAAGCCCATCTGCAATGGAAATACCGTGGCCTGGAATTTCGTACTTTGGGTTCCTGGGGGCATATCGGCGATGCAGCCTTGCTGAGTGTTGCCAATGCTAAAAGTATTGGTGAAGAAAACTATGGTTGGTACAGCGAAGTTGGTTACGACATACTGCCGCACTTTGCGCACGATACGACCCAATATCTCGCCCCTTTCGTGCGTTACGAGCGTATGGATACTGTTGCCAGCGCTTCGACATGCGCAAATGCCATTTGTCGAGACGATCTGACCAGAGACGTCGAAATCTACCAAGTCGGCCTCAACTACAAACCCATTCCCAATGTCGTGATCAAGGCCGATTACCGTAATTTCACCCAAAAATCGGGCACCTCTCCCGACGACTTCAATTTGGGTGTAGGCTTTATATTTTAAAGTGGCTGGATAGTTGCTTCTTAAGCCCCGCCGGTTCATACGGCGGGGTGCATCGGTATATAATGCCTTCTTAAATTGCTTATGCGCGTATCGGCTTGGCAAATTGTTTGCCGGTCTCTATCATAGCCGCCGTATTGTTCACTCCCTGGATTTTTCCCACTCATGCTGATTTCAAAAACTCGTCGGCTTATGCTGACGCTGCTGGTTTTTTGTTTAACGAGCGTAAACCTTGTCGCCGCTGTGTTTTACAGCAAGGACGAAGCGATGAAGCTGGCCTTCGGCGACGACGCTACTGTGGAAATGCAATCGTTGTTTCCCACGCCAGAGGAAGTGGCGCAGATCGAACAGCTTGCGAAGGTCAAGTTGGAATCCAATCTGTTTAGTTTTTATGTGGGTAAGAAGCAAGGTGCAGTGATCGGCTATGCCGCGATTGAGGCCCACACTGTCAGAACTAAACCGGAAACCTTGTTAGTGGTACTAACGCCGGATGGCAAATTGCGTAACGTTCATACGCTGGCGTTTCATGAGCCGCCGGAATATCAACCGCCGGAACGCTGGATGGCCTTGCTGGCTAATCATTCCATCGAAGAGTTGAGCCTGAATCAGGATATACAGGGTGTGGCGGGGGCAACGCTCAGCACCCGAGCCGCAATTAACAGCGCGCGCAAGGTATTGGCGATTTATCAAGTTCTCATCCAAAACAAGCCCAAATAATGCGTTTCTTTGTAACCGGCGAGCAAAATCGCCAGCTGTTGATCAATACTTTGATCTTGATGTTCTTGGCCTATGTGGCCTTATTGTGGATCAGCAATGGTCTGATGTATTTCCATAAAATGAATCTCACCCCGGAGTCGGTGATTTCTTACTATTTGGGAAACGAGCAAGAGTTTAACGAACCGAAAAGCTATCAAAGTTTGCTGGAAGTCAGTCATTTTCATTTATTTGCCATGGGTATGTTGGTATTGACGCTCACGCATCTGATGCTGATGACCTCGTTGCCGACTCTGATGAAAGTCTGGATCAGCGCAATCGTTTATGCCGCGGCAATTGCCGATGAAGCGGCGGGTTGGTTGGTGCGTTATGTCGATCCGGCTTTTGCTTATTTCAAAATAGCCGCGTTTTTATTACTTGAAACATCCTTGTTCCTATTGATCGTCATAGTCAGTTTGTCGTTGATTGAATCGCGCCGGCAACTGCGTTAAAACCGATTTCCCTATTGCCCTAGTTGGTTCATTGGCGCATTCTCCGACTGCGCTGATGTCCAAAAATGGCTAGGTCGTTGACTGCAGATTTTGTCCCGCGCCGCGCCATTATTCCCCGAATTCTTTGAATCCAAGCCCGGAGTAGAATCATGAACAAACATTTACAACAAGTTAGAGATTTTCACCGGAAATTCGCTATCAAGCAGCCCGACGATGGCGAAATCGGGCATTTGTCCGACATGGATATTGTGATGCGCCAAGCCTTATTGCTGGATTGCGGTAGCGAGACATTTAAAGCCATTGCCAGCGGTGACCTCATCAAAATTTTGGCTGGGCTGGTGGATTTATCCTTTAATGCGCTGGCCGCCATCGCGTGCAGGGGCGATGAGGTGGTCAGTGTGTCCGCCAACTGGCGGCAAGATGGTTCAGTGCTTTCCGTGGTGCGGGTGCTGTCCGAGAAAATCAACCTATGTACTTCCGGCGAGACCGTGCATTATTCCGGCTTATATGCGATTTGCGTGCATTTGTCCCAGCGTTTCGTGAATGCCGATTTCGATGAAGCTTTTCAAATCGTGCATCAACAGTTGATGAGTGGGCGCGGCGGCGAGCGTTTGGATTTAAGTCCGGCACTATTCGAATAACTGCGAGTTTCACTATGGCAGAACAACGCTACACGCTGGGCTTCGTCGGCATAGGGCTGATGGGGCAACCGCTAAGCCTGCGGCTTCTGGCGGCGGGTTTTCAGCTCAATGTCTGGAATCGCACGGCTGCCAAATTGGATGTGGTTGCTGGTGCGGGTGCTAAGGTCTGCGGCAGTGTCGGTGAATTGGTAAAAGCCTCCGATGTTGTGATTTTGTGTCTGGCCGACACCATGGCCGTTGAAGAGGTGGTGACGGAACACATTATCGCCAACGGCGCTGCCGACAAACTGTTGATTGATTTATCCAGCATTCATCCGGAAACCACCCGACGCATGGCATCTCAATTGCAGACTGCCTGCGGCATGCGTTGGGTGGACGCGCCGGTATCCGGAGGCACGGCCGGCGCCGAGCAGGGTAGTTTGGCGATTATGGCCGGCGGTGCGGAACAAGACATTCAAATTGCCCGTGAAGTATTGCGGCCGCTGTATAGCCGTTTGACGCATATGGGGCCGGTCGGCAGTGGTCAGACCACTAAAATCTGCAATCAGATGATTGTCAGTTGCAATGTGTTAGTAATCGCGGAAATGATGGCCTTGGCAAAGTCGGCCGGCGTCGATGCTGCAAAAATTCCGGAAGCGCTGGCCGGTGGCTTTGCCGATTCCAAGCCACTGCAAATCGTCGGCCCGGAAATGGCGGATCAGCGTTTCGAACCGGTGAAGTGGCGCGTCAAAACCTTATTGAAAGATTTAAATATGGCTGTCGATTTAGCGGGCAAACAGGGGAGTGCGATACCGATGTCCGGCTTGGCGGCGCAACTGATGCAATTGCACGGTAGTAGCGGCTTTTTGGACCAAGACCCCTCGACACTGATCAAGCTGTACGCCCAAGACTAATGCTGCGCTTTACCGCCAATCTGAGTTTATTGTTTACCGAACGGCCGTTGCCGGAACGGTTTCAGGCTGCTAAACAGTGCGGTTTCGACGCAGTGGAAATCCAGTTTCCCTACTCGCTGCGAGTCGAACAAATCGGTGACCTATTAGCTCAACAGGACTTAAAGTTGGTGTTGTTCAATGTCGATGCCGATACCTTGCTGCAGGGCGGCGAGGGTTTGGCGGCGGTTCCGGAAAAACGCGAGCAATTTAAAGCCGCGGTGGAGCAGACGCTGGCTTATGCCGAACGATTAAAGCCCCGTGTTATTAACGTGTTACCGGGTCGCTGTTTCGACCCACAACGCTTGGGCGAATATCAAACTACCTTTTGCGAGAATCTGGCTTACGCCGCCGCAGCGTTTGCCGAGTTGGGTATCAAAACCGTATTCGAGGCGGTCAATAGCCACGACATGCCAGGTTTTATCGTCGACACCGGCGACAAAATGCTGGATGTGCTAAAGCAAATCGGCCATCCGAACTTATTCATGCAATACGACATTTATCACATGAGTCGGATGGGCGAAGATTGCGCCGGATTTTTGCGCCAACATATGGATAGA
Organism: Methylomonas sp. Kb3; assembly: GCF_002834115.1. NCBI lineage: Bacteria > Pseudomonadati > Pseudomonadota > Gammaproteobacteria > Methylococcales > Methylococcaceae > Methylomonas > Methylomonas sp. Kb3. Next base: position 363,408 of record NZ_PIZT01000069.1, read on the forward strand.
ATCGGGCATATTCAATTTGCCGACTCTCCAGGCCGCGGCCAGCCCGGCACAGGTGTTGTGGATTTTAAAACCTTGTTCGAGGTTATCGCCACGTCGGACTATCAAGGTTGGGTGGGTGCCGAGTACCGGCCGACGATTGAGACCGCTGTCAGTTTGGAATGGTTGAAAACCTACGCGGTGAAATAATCGGGCGGTATAATCTCGCTGCCTTACTCACCTGTTGATTGCCATGTCCAAACATAATTTCACGATACATCACGCCAGTTTGATCGTCTCCGATACCGAGCAATCGCTGCTTTTTTACCGCGATGTGTTAGGAATGGAGCAGACCGAACGGCCGAATCTACCGTTCCCAGGCGCCTGGCTGCAAATTGGTGCGCAGCAAATTCATTTGTTGGAATTGGAAAATCCCGATCCCACCACCGGCAGGCCGGCGCATGGCGGCCGTGATCGGCATGTGGCGATGCATATCGATTCGGTTGATGCTCTACGCGAAGATCTGGAGCGGGCCGGTACGGCGTACACGCTGAGTATCTCCGGCCGTAAGGCGCTGTTTTGCCGGGATAGAGACGGCAATGCGCTGGAGTTTATCGAGCGGCCTTGAGAGTCATGTTCGGACGGCTTTTTTTCGGCGGACTACTGATAGGCAGCCTGGCGATGCTGCTGTTTGTGCTGGGGTTTGTCTGTTTGCAGTTTGGCTTGGTTTTGTTGATGGGGCTGTTTTATCTGTTAGCCAGTAAATTGATGTTACTGGCTTTGGGCCTGCTGGCTTTGCTGGGCGTGATGACCTTATTTAAAGCGGTTTACCGCGAGCTGCGTGGGTACTTCAGTCGCGAATCGGCGGCGGTACGGCAGCTGTTGTCTTTGCAGATTCGTCGGCAAAATATTGAGCGGCGCCAGGCTGCGGAATGCCGGCAGTTGAGCTATCTGAGCAGATTCAAGCGGCAACGCCTGCTGGTAGCCGATAACCGCAAACAGGCCAGGGCCTTGTTCGCGGTAATTAGCGATGAATTGCAAGCGGTGCGGGCGCAACTGCCGGCCGCTCGATATAAAAATCTGCGCAAAGCCTTGCGTACCTATCGTAAACAAGCCGATGCTGCGGCCATGCTGGCTTTACGCCAACAACTGCATGTCGTCGATTAGTCGTTGGCTGGGTGATGCGCTGGCGTTTTTGCGGCGCAGTCGCGACGACAATTTGCAATGGCATTTATCCAGGCATGAAGATGTCGTCGAACTGCGGCAAACCAAGGCGCTGGCGGAGCAGGCCTTGGTGGCACAGCTGAAAAAACAGTCGCAGCAATTGGCGCACGAGCTGGCCGTCAACAAAGCTCGGAATAGCAATGAGCTGGCGATGGTGAAAACCCAATGTCAGCAGGATTTAAAAGACTATCAGCAATATCTGCAATCGCTGGATAAGCTGAAGGAGTCTTTGCGCACCAGTTACGCGCATCTGCCGGAAGCTGTGGCCTTCACTATTCACCATCACGCCAAGCAGTTATTGAATCGAATGTGGGATGCCCAAGAACCGCAGGAAAAAATGAAAATTGAAATGCAGTTGTTGCAGTTCATGACGGCGGTGCATGAAGATAGCCAGGCGTCTTTGCAAGGCGAGGGCAACGACGGTTTGCCGCAGCGGGCACTGGCTTTTATTGATGCGGATTTGGCGGACTAAATTGGCTGGAAATAGCCTTCAATGTCTCTAACCATTTTCTTGTTCAACGCAAACATCACCACGTGATCCCCTTCCGCGAATACGGTGTCGTGATGCACCGGAATCACTTCCTTTTCCCGAATCAGCGCGCCTAAAATCACGCCGTCCGGTAAATTGACCTGATCTACCCGCAAGCCCACCACGGAGCTGGAGTTCTTACTACGGTGAGCAATGGCTTCGATCGCTTCCGCACTCCCACCGCATACCGAGCTGACGCCGACTACGTCGCCTTTGCGCACGTGTTTCAGAATGCCGCCCAAGGTTTCCAGTTTCGGTTGAATCGCCAGATCGATTTCGGTGCCGTCCAGCAATTTCAGGTATGAATTATTGTTAATCAGGCAGATCGCCTTTTTGGCGCCGAGTTTTTTCGCCAGGCCGGCGGCAATCAGGTTGATGCCGTCGTTATTGGTAATCGCGCAGAACAAATCAATGTCTTCGATCATTTCTTCCTGCAGTAGCGATTCGTCGGTACAGTCGCCGTGTAGAATTAAGGTGTTACGCAAATCGTTAGATATCTCCCGCGCGCGCTCGATGTCTTGTTCGATGACTTTGACGTGGTAGTTTTTTTCCAAGGCAATGGCCAGCCGCTTGCCGACGTGGCCGCCGCCGGCCAGCATAATGGTTTTGATCGGCGATTCCAGTTTATGCAGATCCACCAGGGTTTTACGAACCTTATCGCGTGGGCAGACAAAGAATACTTCGTCGCCGGTAGCAATCACCGCCTCGCCGTTTACCGCGATGGCTTTGCCGTCGCGGAAAATCGCCGCGACCCGGATCATGCTGTCGGCCAGTTTTTCTTTGACGGCGTGGATGCGTTTGCCGGTCAGAAAGCCGGTCGGTACCACGCGAATCGAAAACAGCCTGACCAAGCCGTCGGCAAACTCGGACACATGCAGCGCGCCGGGGTATTTGATCAGGTTGTGGATGGATTCGGTGACAACCTGCTCAGGGCTGATGACAATATCAATACCGCCCGGGGCAAATAATTCCGGATGGTTGAGAAAATCGATGGCGCGCACTCGGGCGATGGTTTTGGGTTTGCTATACAGGGTGTTGATCACCTGACAGGCCAGCATATTGGTCTCGTCGCGGTCGGTAACGGCAATCACCATGTCGGCGTCCTGAATTCCGGCTTGTTCCAGCACGCTGGGATGGGCCGCGTTACCTTCGACGGTGGCTATATCCAGGCGGCCTTTTAATGCGGTGAGCAAGTGGGCATTTTTATCGATAACGACAATATCGTTTTCTTCACTGGCCAATGCGCCGGCAACCGAAGAGCCGGTCACACCGGCACCGAGAATCACTATTTTCATAAATTGTTAAAGCCAGTAATGATGTCGAATGCTTGCCGCCACAAGGGCCGAAGCCGGCGAATTATACGCTGATCGATAGGCTTGTCCATGTTCCAGCGAGTGCTAACTTTGCGGCGATGGAAATCGCCGGATGATGCAGTTAGGCTGCGGCTGCCAAGCAAAAATCCTGTTTTAAATAGCCGATTTACAAAAACAGGCTGGTGAATAGTCTCAGCTTGCCGGGCTTGTTTTCTGGTCACAGCCGCCCCATACCGTTTATAATCGCAAACTTTGGTTCACTCTCACTCTGGAAATATCATGCTGGGTAAGCTGGTTAAATTGGTAGTTGGCAGCCGCAACGACAGGCTGGTCAAGAAGAAACGCAAGCTAGTCAAGAAAGTCAATGCTCTGGCCGCCGAATACGAAAAATTATCCGATGCGGCGTTACAAGCCAAGACGCAGGAATTTCGCGACCGCCTGGCCCAAGGCGAAAACTTAGACAATTTACTCCCAGAAGCCTTTGCCGCTGTGCGGGAAGCCTCGACCCGTGTATTTGGCATGCGGCATTTCGACGTGCAGTTGATTGGCGGCATGGTCTTGCACAGTGGCAAGATAGCCGAGATGAAAACCGGTGAGGGTAAAACCCTGATGGCGACCTTGGCCGCCTACTTGAATGCCTTGCCCGGTAAAGGCGTGCATGTCGTTACCGTCAATGATTACTTGGCCCGCCGCGACGCGGAATGGATGGGCAAATTATACGGTTTCCTGGGCTTGACCACCGGTGTCATCGTCAGCGATTTGACGCACGAGCAACGCCAGGTTGCCTATGCAGCGGATATTACCTACGGCACCAACAACGAATTTGGTTTCGATTACCTGCGTGACAACATGGCCTTCAGCCTGGAACAAAAAGTCCAGCGCGATCTGAATTTTGCCATCGTCGACGAGGTTGACTCTATTTTGATCGACGAAGCCAGAACGCCGTTGATCATCTCCGGCCAGGCGGAAGGCAGTACCGATATTTACCTGAAGACCAATCAAATCATTCCCTACCTGACCAAACAGGAAAAAGCCGACGACCCGGAAAAACAGGATCAAATGCCCGGCGATTATGCGGTGGACGAAAAATCGCGGCAGATTCATCTGACCGAAGCCGGCTATGAGCACGTTGAGCGGTTGTTGGCGGAGCACGGCTTGATAGCCGACGGCTCCACACTATACGAAGCCGCCAATATCCGCTTGATGCACTATTTGAACGCATCGCTGAGAGCTCACGTACTTTTCCAAAAAGACGTGGATTATGTAGTGAAGGACGGTCAGGTTATCATCGTCGACGAATTTACCGGCCGGATGATGAGCGGCCGGCGTTGGTCCGAGGGTTTGCATCAAGCGATGGAAGCCAAGGAAAACGTGACTATTCAAAACGAAAACCAAACGCTGGCTTCGATTACCTTCCAGAATTATTTCCGTCTTTACAACAAATTATCCGGTATGACCGGTACTGCGGATACCGAAGCGTTTGAGTTGAACAAAATCTACGGCCTGGAAGTGGTGGTTATTCCTACCCACAGACCGATGATTCGTAAAGATAAGGGCGATTTGGTTTATCTGTCCGCGCGGGAAAAATACAAGGCTGTCATCGAAGACATCAAAGATTGCGTGCAGCGCGGCCAACCGGTGTTGGTGGGTACGACGTCGATCGAAAACTCTGAATTGATTTCCCGGATGCTGCAACAACAAAACATCCGCCATGAAGTCTTGAATGCCAAGCAGCACGAGCGCGAAGCCCACATTATCGAAAATGCCGGTATGCCGGGCGCCGTCACGATTGCTACGAATATGGCCGGTCGCGGTACCGACATCGTGTTGGGTGGCAATCTGAATGCCGAACTGGCTGCCTTGGGACCGGATGCCAGCGAAGCCGATAAAGAGCGGGTGCGTGCTACTTGGCAGGAAAGACATGAAAAAGTCTTGGCAAGCGGCGGTCTGCATGTGATCGGCTCGGAACGCCACGAGTCGCGGCGGATCGACAACCAATTGCGTGGCCGTTCCGGTCGGCAGGGCGATCCGGGTTCGACCCGTTTTTATCTGTCGCTGGAAGACGATTTGATGCGGATTTTCGCGTCCGAGCGCGTCGCCAGCTTGATGCAAAAACTGGGTATGGAAGAAGGCGAAGCGATTGAGCATCCTTGGGTGACTCGTTCCATCGAAAGCGCGCAACGCAAAGTCGAGAATCGTAACTTTGATATTCGCAAAGAAATTTTGGCTTACGACGACGTCGCCAACGATCAGCGCAAGGTTATTTACGCGCAGCGCAATGAGTTGATGGCTGCCGAAGACATCAACGACATTATCAACGCGATTCGTGCTGACGTGTTGAACGACGTCATCACCGAATACATTCCGCCGAAAACCATGGAAGAGCAATGGGATGTGCGTGGATTGGAAACCCATTTGCAGCAAGAATTTAATCTGCAGATGCCGCTAGTGGAAATGCTGGAGCACGACCGTACCCTGAATGAAGCGAAATTGCGCCGGCTGATTATCGAAAAAGCCGAGCAAGAAAGCCGCGCCCGTGAAGAGGCCGTAGGTGTGCAAGTGCTAAGGCATTTCGAGAAATCCGTGATGTTGCAAGTGCTGGATAATAGCTGGAAAGAACATCTGGCGGCGATGGACCAATTGCGCCAAGGTATTCATTTCAGAGGCTATGCGCAAAAAGACCCCAAGCAGGAATACAAGCGCGAGTCGTTCCAAATGTTTACCGGCCTGTTGACGCATATCAAGCAGGAAGTGGTGGGTATACTCGCCAAGGTACAAGTGGCGCGAGAAGAAGACGTGCAGGCGATCGACGAACAACGCCAAGCACCGCTGGAAATGCACTACGAACACGCGGAAGCCCACTCCATTTTTGAAGAAGAGCCCGTGGCACCAGCAGCTCAGCCAGACTCAGACCCGGAGAACGCGGAGCAGCCTTTTGTCAGACTCGGCAACAAAGTGGGCCGTAACGACCCATGCCCCTGCGGTTCCGGTAAAAAGTACAAGCAATGCCACGGCAAGTTGAACTAATGTTTAACCGCGGCGCCCCAAACCGGGCGTCGCGGCTGCCCGACAATTTGATTTAGAGGGCCTTTGGCATCGCTTTCAGCCTTGCAAAATCAGCGGCCCACGGCCTTTAATTTTCACTGTCCTCAAGGGTAAGTACTATGCCGCATAGAGTCTTTAATAAGAGTAATCCCGCCGCCGATATTACCAAGCTCCCCAAGTTGGGCATGGAAAAAAAGCATTTCATCGCCGACTTCAAACACTACTACAGTCATCGGCTCGGGCGCGATGAAAATTGCCGTTCTCCGCATTACGCCTACGAAGCCTTGTCTTTGGCGATCAGCGACCGTTTGGTCGAACGCTGGAAGAAAACCTACAACGTCTATCGCGACTCCGATTGTAAAAAAGCCTTCTATCTGTCTATGGAATTTTTGATGGGGCGTTCTTTGAGCAACGCCATGTTGAATCTCGGGGTTGACGATATTGTCACGCAAGCCTTGTATGATTTGGGTTTGGAAGCCGAGGAACTCATCGAGAGCGAGCCGGACGCAGGTTTGGGTAATGGCGGCTTGGGACGCTTGGCGGCATGTTTCATCGATAGTTGTGCCACCTTGCAACTACCGGTCACGGGCTACGGTTTGCGTTATGAATACGGCATGTTTTCGCAACAAATCGTCAATGGTGAGCAGGTCGAGAAACCCGATCATTGGTTGCGGATGGGCAATGTCTGGGAAATAGAACGTCCGGAATACATGCACCGCATCAAATTCGGCGGCCACACCCAAACCCACATCGATGAAAAAGGCAACAAGCGCACCAGTTGGTTGGATACCCATGATGTGATTGCCATGCCTTACGACACGCCGGTGCCTGGCTATAAAAACGGTACGGTCAATACTCTGCGCTTGTGGAAAGCCATCGCCACGGAAGAATTCAATTTGCAGGAATTCAATGCCGGTGATTACGCCGAAGCCGTGGCCGAGAAAAACACCGCTGAAAACATTACGATGGTGTTGTATCCCAACGATGCCAACGAAAACGGCAAAGCCTTGCGCCTGCAACAGCAATATCTGTTGGCCTCCGCGAGTTTGCAGGACGTCATCGCCAACTGGGTGGGGCGCCACGGTAATAATTTCAGTAAATTTGCCGAGAAAAACTGCTTTCAGCTCAACGACACCCATCCCAGCATCGCGGTGGCCGAGCTGATGCGCTTGTTGATGGATATTCACGGTTTACCTTGGAAAGAAGCCTGGAACATCACGCGGCAAACGATGGCCTACACCAATCATACCTTGTTGCCCGAGGCCTTGGAAAAATGGTCGGTTAATCTGATGCAGCATTTGCTGCCGCGCTTGATGGAAATTATTTTTGAAATCAACGCACACTTCATGGCTGAAGTGTCGGCGCGTTGGCCTGGCGACAATCCCCGCATGGCGCGGATGTCCATCATCGAAGAGGGTTATCAAAAACAGGTGCGGATGGCATTTTTGGCTATCGTCGGCAGTTTTTCTGTCAACGGTGTCGCCGAGCTGCATTCCAAGCTGTTGCAGGAAGGCTTGTTTAAAGATTTTTATGAGCTCTGGCCGCAAAAATTTAATAACAAAACTAACGGTGTGACCCCTAGACGCTGGCTGGCCGGCTGTAATCCGGAATTGGCTGAGTTTATCACCGCAACTATTGGTGACGGCTGGATTACCGACCTGTCTCAGCTGTCCAAATTAGCGCCTTATGCCGAGGACGCGGCGTTCAGGCAAAAATGGTACGACTTGAATCGGGCCAGTAAACAACGTTTGGTTGACTACAAAAAAGAAGAACATGACATTGAAATCAATGTCGATGCTTTGTTTGATGTGCAGGTTAAACGTATCCACGAATACAAGCGGCAAATTTTGAATGTGCTGCATGTGATTCATCTCTATGATCGGATTAAACGTGGCGATACGCAAAACTGGGTGGATCGTTGCGTCTTGATCGGCGGCAAGGCGGCCCCTGGCTATGTCATGGCGAAAAAAATCATCAAGCTGATAAACAATGTCGGCAATGTCATTAATGAAGATCCGGAAGTAGGCAACAAGCTGAGATTGGTGTTTATGCCCAATTACTGCGTATCGGCGATGGAAAAAATCTGTCCGGGCGCGGATTTGTCGGAACAAATTTCGACTGCCGGCAAGGAAGCGTCCGGTACCGGGAATATGAAATTTATGATGAACGGCGCGCTGACCATCGGTACCTTGGACGGTGCCAACATCGAAATTCGTGAAGAGGTCGGTGCCGACAATTTCTTCCTGTTCGGCTTGACCGAAACCGAAGTGGAGGCGATGCGGCCGCATTACGATCCACAATGGTTCATCAATCAGGACAGCGATTTACAAGGCGTGATGCGCTTGCTGGAATGCGGGCATTTCAATCAGTTTGAGCCGGGGATTTTCGACGACATCATTGCTTCGATTAAAAGTCCGCACGATCCTTGGATGACTATCGCCGATTTCCGCAGCTATCTGGAAGCACAGAAGCGCGTCGAGCAAACTTGGCGTGATCAAGAGCGCTGGACCAAAATGAGTATTCTCAACACCGCGGCCAGCGGTAAGTTTTCCACCGATAGAACGATTAGCGAATACAACCGCGAGATTTGGAAGCTGTCGCCGGTGGACGTGGAAAAATACTGAAACAATGCTGGATATTGTCTTGTTCGAGCCGGAAATACCGGCCAATACCGGCAATATCATCCGTTTATGCGCTAATACCGGTGCGCATCTGCATTTAATCCAGCCCTTGGGCTTTGATCTGGACGACAAACGTCTGCGTCGCGCCGGGCTGGATTATCATGAATGGGTGAACATCCGCCAGTACGGTTCCCTGCACGATTACGTCGAAAAAGCCAAGCCCCAACGTTTATTTGCTTTAACCACCAAAGGCCACACCGGTTACAGTGAGGTGCGATACAAAGCGGGAGATGCCTTGTTATTCGGTCCGGAAACCCGTGGCTTACCGGCCGGATTTCTCAGTCAACATTCGACCGCGCTGCAACTGTATTTGCCGATGAGTAAGGAAAGCCGCAGTCTTAATCTCTCCAATACCGTGGCGATAGTGCTTTATGAAGCCTGGAAGCAATTGAATTTTGTGGATGCGGCGCGCTGACTTGATGACGGTTTAGCGGGCCGGTTTTCAGCGGCCGCAGCAACGTTTAAATTTCTTGCCGCTGCCGCACGGACAAGGCGCGTTTTTGCCGGTATCCGTACTTGCCGCAACTTTGCCTGCGGCTTTGATGACGCCGTCCAGATAAAGCCAACGGGAATTGGATTTAACGAAGCGACTGATTTCGTGCATGAAATAGTCTTCGCCGTCTTGTCGGTAAAAAGCCTTAAACTCGACAATGCCCTTGCTGTCGTGGGCGCTGCCTTTTTTAGTGCTGGCTATCGCCAGTTTTTGCCATTGCGCGGTTTCCTTGGAAAAGTCGATGGCTGCCGGCCGTTTGCTGGTATCCCAAGTATTCAATAAATAGTCCACATCGCGCCGGGCATAGGCACTAAAACGCGAGCGCATCAAGGCTTCCGCAGTCGGTGGATTGTGTTCTCCGCTGTGATAGCGGCCGCAGCAATCGGCATAATCGAGGCCGGAGCCGCATAAACAGGTTTCTAGTGGGTCGGTGATTGTCGTCATAACGGCGGATTTTACCGAAATAGACAAGCCAAAAGCCAATCTTAGCCGCTCTCGGCGGAACGTATCCGCGCACTGACAGCGCTTTTAGATGATGGGGGCTGGGCTTGTTATGATAAATCTCTAAGCTTTGGGGTTTTACGATCAGCGTATTTTCAGGAGGCCGGATTGAAAGTCGCATTAAACACACAAATTTTTCTGGGTGCCGTATTCGGCGTAGCGTTGGGCATGGGATTCGCCAAGTTGGGACCGGACGCCGCGCTCAGCAAACAAGGTATTTACGTTTGCGGTCTATTGAGTACTTTATTCATGGATTTGTTGAAAATGGTGTTGGTGCCTTTGGTGTTTACCTCCATTGCGGTTGGGGTGGCAAATTTGCGCATGCACGGCCAATTGCATCAAGTCTGGCTGTCTACCTTGGTTTTTTTTATGGTTTCTATGGCTCTGGCTATCCTGCTGGGCGTGGCGGCGGCAAATATATTCGAGCCCGGAAAAGGTTTGAATCTAGACTTATTCAATAACGCTGTTCCCAACTTCGCCGCCAAGCAAATGAGCTTTGCGCAATTTGTAGCCAGCTTCCTGCATGGCTTATTCGTTAACCCGTTTGCCGCACTAGCGCAGGCCAATATCCTGCCCATCGTGATGTTTGCACTGTTGTTGGGGATTGCTTTGGTAGTGGGAGGGGATCGTTACCGCAATATCTTGCTGCTATTGCAGGAAGGCTTGGAGTTAATGCTGCGCTTGGTCGGCTGGATTATGCGGCTGGCCCCGTTCGGCATCATGGCTTTGCTGGCGCAGTTGCTGGCGACGCAAAATATGGCCTTGTTAAGCAGTTTGGCGGAATTTGTCGCGGTGGTCATTGGCACCACCATGCTGCATGGCTTGGTCGTGTTGCCTTTGTTGTTAGGTATAGTTGCCAAGGTTTCGCCGCTGAAGTTTTTCCTGGGCGCCAGGGAAGCCTTAATCACCGCATTTGCCACCAGTTCCAGCTCTGCCACATTGCCCGTCACCTTGCGTTGCGTTGAACAGCATTTGCACGTCAAACCCGGTATTGCCGGTTTCGTGGTGCCGCTGGGTGCCACGGTCAATATGGACGGCACCGCGCTCTACGAAGCTGCCGCTGCGTTATTTGTCGCGAATTTAGCCGGCATAGAGCTGGATTTGGCGCAACAATTGATCGTGTGTTTTACCACGATGATCGCCGCCATGGGCGCGCCGGGCATCCCCAGCGCCGGCATGGTGACCATGATGATGGTGTTGCAATCGGTTGGTCTCCCGACCGAAGCCATTACGATACTGTTACCCATAGACCGCATACTGGATACGGTGCGGACCATGGTCAACGTCGAGGGCGATATGGTGGGTTGCATAGTGGTACAGCGCTTGACGGATCGCTAGTTTTTTCTGCGGTTTATGAATGGATTACCCGATTGCGGCCGCTTTGCTTGGCTTTATACAAGGCGTTATCTGCGCGGACGATAAAGCTTTCCGGATTATCGCCGGATTGCAATCTGGCAACGCCTATCGACAAGGTGATTTTGCCCAGCGACTGGTTGTCGTTTTTGCGTTGCAAGCGGCTGGCTGCCATCGCGGTGCGAATATTTTCGGAGATTTCTACCGCCTTTTCGTGGCTGGTGTTGGGCATGATAATCGCCAGTTCCTCACCGCCGTAACGCGCAACGTGATGATGTTCCTCGGCGTGTTTCTTCATTAAATTCGCTACATATTTAATGACATTGTCGCCGATAGTGTGGCCGTAAGTGTCGTTAATGCGTTTGAAATGGTCTATGTCCAGCATCGACAGGCACGCGGTATCGGGTGCGGATTGTTCGATGATTTCTGCCAAGGTCATGTCGAACGCGCGCCGATTCAACAAGCCGGTTAAACCGTCGGTGGTAGCGATTTGTCTGGCTTGAGCCAGCTCGGTGCGCAATTGCTCCATTTCTTGGTTGGCTTCGGTCAGCTTGGTTTGCATGGCCTGACTGGTCATCGCCAGCGCTTTGGTTTCCTGAATGATTTCTTCCAAGATGGTTTTCAAGCCGTCTGAAGCGGAGAAAGTTTCCAAGATGATTGATTTTTTCTGAAAGCTGTCGTTGGTCTCTTCGGCCTTGTTGTAAGTTTCGTTGATCGCGCTAGTGGCTTGCTCGATGACTTTGTGCAGTTGCCGGTTGATTTGCTCGAAAGATTCCAAAGACGCATTACAAATGTGTGATTTGTAAAGCTCGACGCTGTTGTCGTAATCGAAGGCCTTGTTTTCGGCGAGCAACGAGTCGACTGCTTTGTTTAAGCTCGGGTTTCCGCCGGCCACATAGTCGTACCAAATAGCGTAGTTGATGGGATTGGCAGCAACGTTATGACGCATCAATAATGGCAGGATTTGTTTTAGATGGCCGGCGTTAACGCTCGGCGAGAAATCGTAAATCGGTATGTAAGTGGTGCCTTTACTCATCAGATTTTTGTCGATAAACGTATAACGGTTTAAGTACTGCTCGCGCCGGGATTGTTAACCCAGTCACTGCTTTCGATTGTTCCGTATCAATGCGCCGGGTTTAGCGCTTAGTAGAACGTGTCTTAAGGTAACTTGGATAATTGTGCTTGAAACACTATGAGCCTCCAGGCTTTCATTTTACGTAGTCATAAGCCTACATAAAGGTAACTTAAAACCGGGATTTTTCAATACATCCGGAAAATAAGCTGACGCACACAGTGTTTGCGGTTTGTGTGTAGGGGCCGGTTTTGAGGGGGTGAGTTTATCAGTGTAATTTTTTTCTAGAAATGGTTTGCGTGTACCGGCTGTTTTTCTAATGGCTGTCCGGAGAATGCAAACTCTTGGCAACTGCACGTGTGGCACGAGTATTTGCATCGCAAAGTTAACAAAACATTTTGCAGCAGCTCCAGTTTTGGATAGAATGCGCGTCCTTTAGTCGGGTGCTTAGCTCAGCTGGGAGAGCATCGCCCTTACAAGGCGAGGGTCGGGGGTTCGAACCCCTCAGCACCCACCAGACTATCGGAGGTTAAATGTAGAATCTCCCACGATTCTATTCGGTAATCTCAAGCGTCCCAATCAATACTCCTAAGGCAAGCGCTACGCCATCGTCGCAACGGATTCCTATTTTCGGCAAAATGGCAAGCTGGGTTTTGCCTTGCCATTGTTAGCTTTGCGGTTTAGCGAACTCTCCATTACTTCCAGCCCTTTGACTGGCCCAGGCCGAGCGCAACACCAGAACTGTCTGTCTTATTAACGCCATTTTCAATCCCCACGATAAACACCAAATGCAGTGGCGGTCCGCTGTTGTTAGGCGCGTCCGCATTCCGGGAATAATCGGTTGATACGGCAACCTCGACTCCTCCCGCGCCTGAGTAAACCATCCGCTCAATTCGAAATCTTATGGCTAGGCCATCTAATTAGGAAATTGAAATTAAATGCCGCCGCTAACTCCTTGAGTTAAAAAACAAAGCACGCAAGTGCGGCTATTTAGTAAAAATTTCCCGCTGACAACACAATATGTTGTGCTAGAATTTCAACATAGACACTATATGCAGTATATCGCCGGACTGTATTGTTTTCGGTTTTAATCCAATAAACATCAACATCTTAGCCGTGCCGGAGCGGCAAGATAGGCCTATAACCATTCAACTAGAAAAGGGAATCCACGAATGACCGCAAAACTTCATGTTGTGACACAAGACGCCACCGAAATCCCGCTGCAAAGTGCTTCCCTGGATATTTGGGACAGCAAATACCGCTTAAAAACCAAGGATGGCAAAGCGATTGACGAAACCATTGATGACACCTATAAGCGCGTCGCCAAGGCCCTGTCTAGTGTGGAGAAAACCAAGGCGCTGCAAGAAAAACACTACAAAGAATTTCTGTGGGCCTTGCGGAAAGGCGTGATCCCGGCCGGTCGCATCACCTCCAACGCCGGCGCTTTGGATCATAAACCGGCCACCTCCACCATCAACTGCACCGTATCCGGCATCATTGAAGATTCGATGGACGACATTTTGCACAAGGTTCACGAAGCCGGTCTGACCCTGAAAGCCGGTTGCGGCATCGGTTACGAATTTTCGACATTACGGCCGCGAGACGCTTATGTATCAGGCGCCGGCGCCTATACCTCCGGCCCGTTGTCGTTCATGGATATTTACGACAAGATGTGTTTCACCGTATCGTCGGCCGGCGGCCGCCGTGGCGCGCAAATGGCTACCTTCGACGTCGCCCATCCGGACGTGGTGGACTTTATCCGCGCCAAGCGTGAAGACGGCCGCTTGCGCCAGTTCAATTTGTCGCTGCTGATTACCAGCGAATTCGTCGAAGCCGTTAAAAGCAACGGCCAATGGCCGCTGTCTTTCCCGGTTACCGAACGCGAAGCCAATGCCGATAAACTGGATTTAACCGATACCGACAAAATCGTTTGGCGCGATCTGCCCAATAAAAAAGGCTATGTGGTCAACGAGGCCGGCTTGGTGGCTTGCCGCATTACCAAAGTCATGCCGGCCCGCCGCTTGTGGGACATCATCATGTCCTCCACTTACGATTACGCCGAACCGGGATTTATCTTGATCGACAAAGTCAACGAGATGAACAACAACTGGTTTTGTGAGCACATCCGCGCCACCAACCCTTGCGGCGAACAACCGCTGCCGCCTTACGGCAGTTGCTTGCTGGGCTCGATCAACCTGACCCGCTTCATCGATAAACCATTCTCCAAAGAAGCCCGCTTCGATTGGGAAGCTTATCGTAAAACTATTCGTATCTTTACCCGGATGCTGGATAACGTCGTCGAGATCAACGGCCTGCCTTTGGAAAAACAGCGCGAAGAAATCATTGGCAAACGCCGCCACGGCATGGGCTATTTAGGCTTGGGTTCCACCATTACTATGTTGGGCATGAAATACGGCAACGAAGAGTCTCTGGTATTTACCGAACAAGTCACCAAAGAGTTGGCTTTGGAAGGCTGGAAAGCCGGCCTGGAGCTCGCAAAAGAAAAGGGCCCGGCACCTATCATGGAGCAGTTATTCACCGTCACCGGCGAAATGCTGCACAAACGCCCGGAAATGACGGCGGACGGTTACAAACTGGGCGACCAAGTGCCCGGTAAAGTTTTGCACGCCAAATACAGCCGCTACATGCAAAAAGTCGCGCAGGAACTGCCGGAATTGGTCGCGGAACTGGCGGAAGTTGGCTGCCGCTTTACCCACCACAGTTCGATCGCGCCGACCGGCACCATCTCACTGTCGCTGGCCAACAACGCCAGCAACGGTATTGAACCGAGCTTTGCCCATCATTATTCGCGCAACGTAATCCGCGAAGGCAAAAAGTCCAAGGAAAAAATCGACGTGTTTTCCTTTGAATTGCTGGCCTACCGCGAACTGATCAACCCGCAAGCCATGCCATACAGCCAGGATCCGGCTCAGCAATTGCCGGATTATTTCATCGCTGCCGATGACATCAGCCCCAAACAGCATGTCGATATTCAAGCTGCTGCGCAACGCTGGATCGACTCGTCCATCTCGAAAACCGCCAACGTGCCGACCGATTATCCGTACGAAGACTTTAAGTCCATCTACGAATACGCCTACGACCAAGGCCTGAAAGGCTGCACTACCTTCCGCTTCAACCCGGAAGTGTTTCAGGGCGTGTTGGTCAAGGAATCCGACCTGGAAAACACCACCTACCAGTTCACCCTGGAAGACGGCCATGTGGTGGAATTTAAAGGCAACGAAGAAGTGGAATACGATGGCGAAACCCACACCGCTGCCAACTTGTTTGATGCTTTGAAAGAAGGCTATTACGGCAAGTTTTGATTTTTAAAAAATGTAGGTTGGGTTAGGCGTTAGCCGTAACCCAACACGACGGCAATTTTGGGTTACGCATGCGCTTTTATGCCCGGCCGGTAAACCCAAGCTACAGAATACGGAAAACCCATGACCCTACACAAAATCAACAAAAAAATCGTCGGCTACAAAGTGCTGACCAAAGAAAACCTGGAAGCAGCTGCCCAGGCGGAAGCCGAACTGGCAAAACCTTCACTGGAAGAAATGCACGAAAATCTGGCGCGCCCGGAGATGCTGCTGGGTTCCACCTATAAGATCAAAACCCCGCAGTCCGAGCACGCCCTGTACATCACCATCAACGACATCATCCTGAACGAAGGCACGGTGCATCAGGAACGCCGGCCTTACGAAATCTTCATCAACTCCAAAAACATGGAGCATTTTCAATGGGTACTGGCGCTGACCCGCTTGATTTCGGCAGTGTTTCGCAAGGGCGGTGACGCCACCTTTTTGGTGGAAGAAATGAAGGCGGTATTCGATCCGCAGGGCGGATATTTCAAAAAAGGTGGGGTATTCATGCCGTCCCTGGTGGCTGAGATCGGTCACGCCATCGAATCGCACATGAAACACATCGGCATGATCAAGCCGGAAAAACTCAGCGATCACCACCAGCAATTGGTCGACGAAAAGCGCCGGGAGTTTGAAGCGCAACATGGCACGACGGAGGGGCAGGCGTTTCCGGAAAAAGCGGTGTTGTGCGTGAAATGTTCGACTAAAGCGATGGTGTTGATGGATGGGTGTATGACTTGTTTGAATTGTGGGGAGTCGAAGTGTGGTTAATTTGGTGCGGTTCGTTATAATCCGACGATGATTGAGATAGCGACGACCGAGTATTTTCGTAACGATGTGTTGCAAAAAAGGCCTTACATGAGACTCGAATGGTGCCAATCTGCATTGTCCGAACCGTTTCGCCGCGAAATTCAAGAAGACGGTAGAATTCGTCACTGGTTTTTCGTATCCGAATTAAATAAGTATTTGCGTGTTGTTACCTTGTCCGATGGCATAACCATCCACAACGCCTTTCCCGACCGGAGATTTAAACCATGAAATTGAGCTACGACGAAGCGACAGATTCTCTTTACATTCATTTAGCCGACAGGCCTTCGGTCGATTCGGATGAAGTCAGTGATGGTGTGGTATTGGATTTCGACGAAAACGGTGCATTGGTGGGGATCGATGTTCAACATGCAAGTCAAAAAGCGGATATTCAAAATTTAGCGGTTTTGCATTTGCCGTTGAGGGAGTTGCAGGCGGCATGATGATTTTGTGGTTCCGCCGTACGGACTTTAGTGGCTGAATGTCAAAATACTTCAGCGTTCGCCAAACCTATTAGTTAAATACGTTACAAGTTATGGCTAAAGCTCAGAAATTTGTTAGAACGGAAGAAGAGCAAAAGAGATGTATTGAAATTCATGACGCCTATAGAGCCGAATTATTAAAACGTCAGTTGTCTAATACCGAAAATTATGACAAAGCGATTTTGTCTCTGTCATCAGCAGCGCTAGGTCTTTCTCTTACGGCAATAAAGCTTATTATTCCTATTGATCTCGCAGGGCATTTGTGGTCGATAAAATTGTCGTGGGTTCTGTTTCTTTTAACAATAATTTTTTCGTTGGTTTCATTTTTGATCAGTAATTACGGAATAAATAGACAATTGTCTATTGCTGAAAATTACTATATTAATGCTTTAATAAGTGCGCAGACAGAAAAAATCACTTTGAAAAAATAAATTTAATAATAAACCATTTAACTGGTTTGTTATTTATTATTTCTATTTCACTAACTATTTTCTTTGTAACAGTTAACATCAATGGGAATCCTGAAATGAGCAATGAGAAAAAAACACAAGAAGTATCTACATTATCCACTAAGTTGGCACTTGATAGCGCTAATATACCCAATATGATGATTGCTCCTGGAAATGGGAGCATTGTCGGACTAAGTGCTGATATCCCGACAATGCAAATGGCTCCTGGTAAAGTTCCAATGCAAAGTTCAAATGTACAATCCACACAAGGAAATAATAGTTCAACGAATAGTGAATCGAATAAATAGCCAGCGTAGATACTGTTATCTAAGTCAATCCAAATGAATAGCTAAATCGAAGCCAGATAAGGTGGGCACGGTTTTTGTAACCATGCGGAATTAAAAGCTTGTATGAATATTGTTTTGCTATCGCGAAGCCTAATTTAACGCCGGTTCGCGGACCGGCAACTCCGATACTTTCTGCTACGAAAATCATCCCTGGTTTTCGCCCTCCGGGCCAGCCTATCGGCTGTTCAAATTCGTTCCAGACGAATTTGTGCGTGTCCAAAAGACAGTATCCAAAGAAAAAGCCCCCCGATGCCGCTTTGGTCCTGCGCGCCGTAGGATTTGAACGGGGTTTTCGGAAGGGCTGTCCTAGCCCTCCGAAAGCGCGCCGCGCCCCTGCCGGGCTGATCCGCCCAAACCCTCCGGTGCTCGGCGCGGCATAGGGGATTTGGTATGCGCTTCGCGCGAAAAGGTGTGGCCGCTTACGCGGCCTTTTTTCTGGTTCCCACGTGCTACGTGGGAACCCGCAGCTTGCCCGCGCTGCGTGGTAACCAGAAAAAATTCGCTCCAGACGAATTTGTGCGTGGCCAAAAGAAAGTATCCAAAGAAAAGGCGACCCGGATGCTGCTTGTTTCCTGCGCTCCTCGCTCTTGTGCCCTGTGGGTATTTGCCGAGGGTTTTCGGAAGGGGCTTCCTGCCCCCTCCGAAAACGAGCGGCATCCCTGCCGCTCCCCTGCGGGCCATTCTCGGCAAAACCTCCGGTGCTCGGCGCGGCATACGGGAGTAAACCAACCCCTTAAAGAATTCCTCGTTCCGATGCGCTGCGTGGGAACGACGGGCTTGCCCGCGCTTCGGGCCTAATCGTGCCTATGCGCTATCTCCGCTGAAATCTCCGATGTTCGGCGTGGCATGCGGTAACTCGTCGCCTTTTAGGATGTGCAGAACAACGTGAAGCGCATCGGTTGTATTAATTAATGTATATCCGGATGTCCCGTGTGTATCTAATAATCCCGTGGACGCACTCTCAATGGCTTGGGAGAGGTATAAAAACTTCCCGGGCGTATGTAAAAATATCCGGAATGTGTGTTCGCTGGCTGTGGGGGCACGGACAAATGTGTTGGAGGTGCGGTCAAGGTCGCTGAATGCGCCTTCGAGATTCGCGAGGGTATGTTCGAAAGCTGGGTGGGTGCCTACGTGACATTTTTATGTGCCTTCGGCTTCATGGGGATTGCCTTCGCGTCCTTTGGAAACGCGATAAGGTGTGCGTTCCCAGACGCTCCGCGTCGTCTTGCAAAGACCGCGTTGGTTATTCATTTTTAAACACGCAT
This sequence comes from Methylomonas sp. Kb3, assembly GCF_002834115.1. Lineage (NCBI taxonomy): Bacteria > Pseudomonadati > Pseudomonadota > Gammaproteobacteria > Methylococcales > Methylococcaceae > Methylomonas > Methylomonas sp. Kb3. The sequence continues at coordinate 382,307 of NZ_PIZT01000069.1, forward strand.
TTTTCCGGAATTAATCGACAGCATGGCAAAACCTAAAAAAATCAAAGCGAAGGGCGGGGCTAAGGAAACGGGCAAGGGATTGGTGATGGATTCGTTTTGCGGCTGGGATGGCGACGTGCTGGTGCCGAATGTGCTCGGTACGCCATCCGCCAAGCAGGATGTCATCGGCAAACCTAAAGGCCGGCAACTCAAGATTAGCGTCACCGCCGCGCCGGTGGGCGGCAAGGCCACCGATCATATGGTGCGCTTTCTAGCCAAAGAGTTTGGGGTGGCAACGGGCGATATCGAGGTGGTGTTCGGGCGCTATAACATCAATAAACAACTGCGCATCAAGGCGCCCAAGCAATTGCCGGCGGTGATTGGTAAATCAGCTGGGTAGGTAGCCGTCGCGATAGCGGTATCTTATACAATAGGCCTCAATGAAGCGTTGACGGAATCGAGGGGGCTATATTCAACGAATCCTCGATTGTATCGAGCCAACGCAATACGGATTTTAAAAACTGAGGTAAATGTGCAATTACTGTCTTTGATTCTATCGCTATTGATCTTAACCGCGTGTTCGACTCACCAACTGAAAACACTATCGTCGGAAAGTGTTTCGAGTTACGGGAAGGACATTAAGCTTGATGTAAGTGGCGAGAACGCGGAGATTGTCGATAAACTCAAGCGTTATATTCAGGCTTCTTTATTAACTGCGGGATTTAATCTTGTTACCGACGAGAATGCTACGCAGCTGGATGTGGCGATTTCGGCATTTGATCCGGGTAATGCCGCATTACGATTGACGGTAGGTTTCGGCGCGGGCAGGGGATCGTTGGTCTACAACGCCAAATATACAAAAAACGGCAAACTGTTGGTCGATTACGATGGTGCCGAGCGTTTTACCGGATTGGAATTTGCGCCCGGCACCCAATACGAGGCTTTCAGAAATTTAGGCGGCGAGGAAACGTCGACGCTAATTTTGCTGGAAGAAGCGTCAAAGCATATTGTTGAGCAGGCTACAATCGACGGGAAATAAACATTTCCGCTTGGTTAGTTGATAGGGTTTTGTATCCACGCAGGGCGCTTTTGCAGCAAATTTTGCTTGTCTTAGCCTCTAAAACAAAAAAGGCCTTGATTAACAAGGCCTTTTAGAATATGGCGGAGAGCTAGGGATTCGAACCCCAGGAAGGGATAAACCTTCAACGGTTTTCAAGACCGCCGCTTTCGACCGCTCAGCCAGCTCTCCAACAGCCGCGTATTATTACAGAAAATATTTTAAAATCCAGCGTTTTTTGCGGGTCCACTTTCATGCTGCAACCGAATGCAATCTGCTTTAATACCTAAGTGTTTGTTAGTGATTGCCAAATCGGCAAGGATGTTGGTGCAAATGTGTGTCGATTCCAGATGCGAGGTGGTGGCTATCGATTGCTTCGCCGATAGCGATACTCGGCAAATGGCAAAGCATACATATCAGGTGCCGTCATTGGCTTGGGATGATATTCAAGCTACTGTGGCTGCGGTTCGTGAGGTTCATGGCTTAAGCGAATTGGTATATGGCAGTGGTTTGGAAACTTACCCGGAAACCTTAATCTGTCTGGAAAAGGGTTGGCGGATTATCGGGAATTCGGCGGCTATTTTTCAACGGGTCCAAGATAAGCGTGATTTTTTTGCCCAACTCGATTACTTGTCAATTCTGCATCCGCCGGTGGTGTTTACAAAGCCTGAGTATGGTTTTGACTGGTTGTTAAAGGCTTGGCGTGGTGAGGGCGGCTTGGGGATTAGGCGCTGTCATAATGACGAGTTTGTTGACGGCTATTGGCAGCGTTATATCGAAGGCCGCTCGATGTCTGTGTTGTTTGCAGCGAGTCACGATGGGGTTGAGTTAATCGGTTTTAACGAGCAATGGACGATAAAATCGGAGGGCGGGCAATCGTTTCTGTTTGCGGGGATTGTAAGTCATGCCAAGGTTTCTAGGTCGATTCAGACTGAAATTGCCGACTGGTTGGATAAGCTTGTCAATGCCTATGAATTGCGCGGTTTAAACAGCATGGATTTTATGCTGTGTGACGGCAGATGTTACGTGTTGGAAATCAATGCGCGGATTTCCGCTAGTGCCCAGCTTTACGGTAAATCACTGCTCTTGAAACATCTACAGGCTTGTCAAAACAGCCGGGATAATCGTGTCGAATTATCGGCGGAGCCGAGAGCTTATCAGATTGTTTATGCGCAAAAAACAGTAATGATCCCCGAGCGGCTGATATGGCCGTCATGGACTGTGGATAGGCCGAATCCCGGCTCAATTGTTGCCACAGGCGAGCCGATATGCAGTATTATTGCCACCGGAAAAAATTCGGGGCAGGTGCTGGATAATCTGCATCGCCAACAACGCATCGTTGCAAATCTTTTGGAAACAGGTCTTTAAACATCATGCAATACCAGGCAAGCGTCAATAAATTTTCCCAGCCCTTGGTTCAACAACTGTTGGATAACGCGGATAAATTACGGTTGGGTATCGAAAAGCTGGAAAACGGCTGCACCATTATCGATGCGGGTATTAAGGTGCCGGGCGGTCTGGAAGCTGGCCGAATTATCACCGAAATCTGCATGGGCGGCTTGGGTACCGCGACGATCTCGCAAAGTCCATACACCAGCCATTGGCCGCTGACCATTAATGTACACGCCAGCAATCCGGTGCTGTCTTGCCTGGGTAGCCAATATGCAGGTTGGAGTTTGTCGCACGGCAAATATTATGCCCTAGGTTCCGGACCCGCGCGGGCACTGGCAACTAAGTTGAAAGACGGTGCAGTAGAGCCGGTGGAAGAGCTTTATAAAGAACTGGAATATCGTGATAGTGCCGAGCAAACCGCGCTGGTCATAGAAAACGACGCCTTGCCGCCAATCGAAATCGTCGAGAAAGTCGCGGCGGCTTGCGGCGTATCGCCGGCCAATTTGACTATCATCGTCACGCCAACCAGCAGTTTGGCCGGCGGTGTGCAAGTAGTCGGTCGGGTATTGGAAGTAGCAATGCATAAAGCACACGCTTTGCACTTTCCGCTGGAAAACATTGTCGATGGTTCCGGTAGCGCGCCGATTTGCCCGCCGCATCCGAATTTCGTCAAGGCGATGGGTAGAACCAACGACGCAATTTTGTTCGCAGGCCAAGTGCATTTGTTCGTCAAAGGCAGCGACGAAGCGGCGGAAAAATTGGCCAAGGAATTGCCAAGCTCAACGTCCAAAGATTACGGCAAACCATTTGCCGATATTTTCAAAGCCTACGAATACGACTTTTTCAAAGTCGATGCGATGTTGTTCAGCCCGGCCAGCGTGATTGTCACTGCCGTCGAATCCGGCAAAAGTTTCCGCGCTGGCAAACTGGATAATGCCTTACTCGATCTTTCGTTTGGGGCCTAACTCGCTCTAAGTCTCTTCGACAGCTAACGGGTTTTGCGTTGCAAAGCCTGTTAGCTTGTTTCGTCAACTTCATTCGTAACCCATCCATTGCGCCGAATTGCAATTATTACCGACGATCCCGGTTGGCATGGCAAGCAGCTGTGCTTGGCTTTTGCCGAACGTGGCTATGCTGCCGAATATGTCTCGCTGACAGCCTGCAAATTGCAGTTAACGGTCTCGGATTTGCCGATTGTTATTCCCGGTTTTGAGCAAGAATTACCGGCGGCGGTTTTCGTGCGCGGCGTGCCCGGCGGTTCGCTGGAAGAGGTGGTGTTTTATCTGGATGTTTTGCACGGCTTAAAAATACTGGGCATACCGGTTTATAACGATGCCGGCGCTATCGAGCGTAGCGTCGATAAAGGCATGACCAGTTTTTTGTTGCAACATGGCGGTTTGCCGACCGCAATGACTTGGGTATTGCGGGATCGCGATGCAGCATTGGCGATTGCCGAACAACAGTTGCGCGCCGGCTATTATCTAATCAGCAAGCCATTGTTCGGTTCGCAAGGCGAGGGCATTCGGCGTATCGAAAAATCTACCGATTTGCTCTGGCTAACCAGTAGTCACGGTATTTATTATTTGCAGCGCTTTGTCGAATGCGCCGGTGATGGCTATTCCGATGTGCGCGTGTTCGTGATCAACGGCAGGGCCGTGGCTGCGATGCGTCGGCGGGGAATCTCTTGGTTGAATAATGTGGCCAGAGGCGCGTCTTGTGAATGTATCGAACTGGAACCGGCTTTAGCAGAATTGGCGATTGCCGCCGTTGCGGCGTTAAGCATGGATTATGCCGGGGTGGATGTGATTCAGGATGCCGACGGTGGTTACCGGATTATCGAAGTGAACAGCGTGCCGGCCTGGAAAGGCTTGCAAAGTGTCTGCGATATCAACATTGCCGAGCGCCTGGTGGCGGATTTGCTTGATCGTTATTGCGTAGCGGAAAACTTATGTTGAGTAGGCAGCAGTTGATAGACGTTTATCTGCAATCTTGTGAAATTGAATTGCAAGCGTTCAAGCCCGGAAATGTCAGCGTCTATAGTGCCGCTGACGATATGACGGTTGAGGATTTTCGTGTCAGCGCTCGGGTTAGCAGCGAGCCGATTACCAATCCGCAATATAGTTTGGGTGAAAAGATTTATTACGCAGTCAAGGCAACCCGCGAGGCGGTGGCTTGCAATACCAATCTCGGTATTATTTTGCTTTGCGCGCCATTGTTGCAAGTGGTTGCCGGTTTAAAAAAGGGCGAAAACTTGCGGGATGGTTTACGGCTATTGCTGGAAAATACGACCCGTGAGGATGCAGATTGGGTTTTCAAAGCGGTCACCTTAGCTGCGCCGGCCGGTTTAGGTGAATCCGCGCAGCACGACGTCCAAAAACCGGCGGATGTGACGCTGACCGAGGCCATGGTTTTTGCTGCTGACAAGGACCGAATTGCATTGCAATACGCAACAATTTTTAAAGACGTTTTTGATTTCGGCGTTTTAAGATATAATCGTGCTTTCGTTTTGTCTGGCGATTGTGCTTGGGCGGCGTTAGCGGTTTTTACCGCAATGCTGGCTCAATATCCCGATAGTCATATTGAGCGGAAGTATGGAGAGCGGTATTCAGAGTGGATCAAGGCTGAGATGCATAAACTCGATAGAGCAATGCAAACAGCTTGTGAGCCTGAAGAGCTTTTGCCAGTTTTGTATGATCTGGACAAAGCTTTTAAGGCACAAAGGATCAATCCGGGTACAACAGCTGACATAACTGTAGCGACAGTACTGGTGGTGCTTCTGGAACAACTTATCGGTGAAGGAACCGGTGGGTTATAGAGGGAACTAAGCAGAAACTACAATCTTGAGACACGAAAGTGTCTATTTTTTTGGTTCAATCTTATCTTTAGGGGATAAATTTAAAATGGCAAAAATCAATAACTTGCGCGTTGGCGAATCTTTGGTTGGTGAAGGCAACGAAATTGCTCACATCGATTTGATCATCGGCCCACGCGGCTCAGCAGCTGAAACTGCTTTCGCAAATGCTTTGACAAACAACAAAGACGGTTTCTCTACTCTGTTGGCTGTTGTTGCTCCTAACCTGTTGGTTAAACCTGCAACCATCCTGTTCAACAAAGTAACCATCAAAGGTGCAAAACAAGCTGTTCAAATGTTTGGACCAGCTCAACGCGCTGTTGCTATGGCTGTTGCTGATTCCGTTGAAGACGGCACTATCCCTGCTGACGAAGCTGATGATTTGTTCATTTCTGTTGGTGTTTTCATCCACTGGTTGGCTGAAGACGATGCAAAAATCGAAGAATTCAACTACAAAGCCACCAAAGAAGCTATCGCTCGCGCGGTTGCCGGCACTCCAACTGCTAAAGAAGTTGTTGCTGCTAAATCTGGTGCAAAACACCCATTTGCTACTAACAACGTTTAAGTTTTTAGTTTCAAAGGCTGTCGAAGATACCCCGGCTTGCCGGGGTATTTTTTTGCCTAAAATTTTTCTAGCATAGCGGCGTCGATACTGCCGTTATGCAGGGCGCTAGCCAATAGCACAGCGGTAATGCCGATAGTTTTCAGGCGCATAAGATCTTTTACATTCCGAACGCCGCCAGCTGCAACAAAATGTTTATCGGGATGATCCTGGCAAAGCCGGCTGAGTTTTGCAAAATCCGGACCCTGATTGCTGCCGACCAAATCCAAGGTCATCACCACATTAGTTTCCGGCCACAGTTCGGGGCTATCCAGCCATCCCGGATGACCCAAAACCTGGTTATGTTTAAAATCCAACGATAGGATCAGATCGGTATTTTTTAACGATATGGGTAGTCGTTGCGACTCAGTACCGATGACCGGCTTACAATTACTTGCACGATTCGTCATGGTGAGTGCTTGATAGCTACTGCCCTTATCCAGCCAAAATTCCTTGTTTGGATATTGGCGAAACAAGTTGTCGATGGCCTCATCGTGGTTACCTTGGCCGCCGATTGCGTCTAAGTCTGCGATATAAAACTTTGGAAATGGATACAGCTTTAATAAACTCGTCACGACGTTGCTTATTTCGCTGCTCTCGCATATAGACGAGGTGTAATGTACGGGTTGATAACGGCTGCGGTCGCCGCCTGCGGCGTAGACCACCAGGCCGTCTTTCAAATCAATGACTGGAATAATCTGCATAAGCCAAGCGAGTTTTAGAATTGAGAGTTCTGGTATTTGAATTTATTACCGGCGGCGGTTTGGTCGGGCAGGCATTGCCTGCTTCGCTGGCGACGGAAGGCAGCTTGATGTTACAGGCTTTAATCGCCGAACTGAAGTGTCTGGACGATCTTCAGCTATGTGTGCCCTTGGATGAGCGCTGCGCCAGACCGGATATGCTGTTGCCAGGCGAAATTGTGACGGTAAGCGCCGCTTGCGACATCTTTGCACTGTTGCGGGATTTACTGACACAAGCTGATTTGTTTTGGCCCGTCGCACCGGAAAGTGACAGTATGTTGCACAGCTTGGCTGAGCTGGCTATTGCCGCGAATGTCGAAGTCTTATTATCCAATCCGGCTGCCTTGAGCGCATGCGCCAATAAGTATGCGACATATCAAGCTTTGAAAAAACGGATGATTCCGGCGGTGGCAACGCATCTGCTCAGCGAAGCCAAGGAGGGTATCGGTTTAGCGGATAAGCTGGTCGTCAAAATTGCCGACGGCGTCGGGTGCCTTGATAGTTTGCAAATCGATGCCGAGCAGTTGCCGGCCGCTATTGCCGAATTAACTGATCCGCACCGCTATGTGTTACAGCCTTATATTCACGGACAGGCTGCGAGTTTGTCTTGTTTGTTTAAGCATGGCCAAGCCTGGCTTATCTGCTATAACCACCAGCAAATTGCTTTGCAGCAAGGCCGATTTAGTTTGCAAGGCTGTTTAGTGAATTTACAAACCGATAAGCTGAGCTTTTATCGAAATTTGGTAAGCGAAATAGCCGATGCGCTGCCTGGCTTGTGGGGCTACGTAGGTATCGATGTTATCGAGAACGCCAAACTAGGTCCGCTGGTGTTGGAAATTAATCCGCGTCTGACCAGTTCTTACGTCGGCATCCGCCAAGCGACCGGGATCAACGTGGCCGAACAGGTTTTGCGCCTGCGCCATGCCGAACCGGTGTTACAGCCGTATAGAAATGAAACAGTTCAAATCCATATCAATTAAAAAGGCAAAATGAACAAACAGATTGCAGGTTGGGACATTGGGGGGGCGCACGTTAAGTTGGCGTTGCTGGATGAGTCCGGACATATCCAGGCCCTTGCTCAGCAGGCTTGTCCATTATGGAAGGGGATAGAGTATCTGCATGGCACTTTGGCCGATTTGGCCGGCCAATTCGATTTGCAAAATTGCCGGCATGCCGTGACGATGACCGGTGAACTGGTGGATTGCTTTACCAGTCGCGAGCAAGGTGTCAACGCCATCGTCCGGGCTGTTTGTGAACAATTCAACGCCGAGCAGGTATCGGTATTTGCCGGCCTACGCGGCTTTTTGTCGGCAGCACAAATTCACCCAGCGGATTGCATGGACATCGCTTCTGCTAACTGGTTGGCTAGCTTGCTATCGGTGGCAAAACGCCAGCCAAATGCCTTGTTTGTGGATATAGGCAGTACCACGACCGATATTTTGTTGGTCGAAAATCACCAGCTAAAGGTACAAGGCTTCACCGACTATCAGCGCTTGGTATCCGGCGAGTTGGTGTATACCGGTATTGTCCGCACGGCGGTGATGGCGATTGCCCAGGAAGCCGAATTCAACGGCCAATCAATGGGTTTGATGGCCGAGTATTTCGCGACAATGGCCGATGTGTATCGCTTGACTGGTGACTTGAATGAAGTCCATGATCAAACTGACACGGCGGACGGCGCGGAAAAATCAGTTTCGGCTAGCGCCCGCCGCTTATCGCGCCTGACCGGATACGAATACAGTGAGGGCGATTATGGACTCTGGTTAGCTTTTGCCCAGCAACTCAAAACCAAGCAAACACAGAAAATCAGCCAAGCTTGTCTCAGACAATTGCAAAGGGCGGCAACCCGCTCGGCGATTACATTAGTCGGTGCCGGTGTCGGTCGCTTCCTGGCGCGGGATATTGCTGCGGATCTGGACGTCGAGTATCTGGACTTTACCGATTTGCTACCATCAACCGCTAAAAGCAATGATATTGATGCTGGCGATTGTGCGCCGGCCGCCGCCGTCGCTTATCTTGCCGGCGGGTTTGGTTAAAGCCGGCGGCTGCGGTAAAATCGGTACATTCCAAATCATGTCCTTGCGGCACATTCCGGCCGCTTAACAGCACTCCTTAATGCCTTTAGCCAAACCCATCAAACAACCGCTGCCTTATTTTCAAGACAGTGCAGCATTATTTGCCCCGTTGGCGCAGCAACCTTGGGCGGTATTTCTGGATAGCGCCCAGCCGCATAGCCATCAGGATAGGTTCGATATTATCGCTTACGGCCCAGTTGTAACTCTGCAAACACGCGGCGATATGACGTTTATCGAACGTGATGGCGTGATTAGCGAAAGTACCGAGGATCCTTTTGAGTTGTTGAAACAACAGTTAGGTGCGTCCTTAGCTAGTGTTGACGGACTGCCGTTCAACGGCGGGGCAATCGGGTATTTTGCGTATGATTTGGCCAGGCGCATCGAGCGTTTACCGGCGATGGCCGACGATGCGGAAAATCTGCCTGAGATGGCGGTGGGCATTTACCGCTGGGCGGTGATTGTCGATCATCAGCATCGGCAAAGCTGGTTGGTCAGTGTGGATTTACCGGAAAGCGAGCAGCAAAGACTAATCGCGGAATTCAGTGCGATTTCTACACCGACGGACACTACAGAATTTAAAGTGCTGCAAGCGCCGTGCGCCAATATGGACAAACAAGCTTACGCCGCGGCTTTTCAACGCATCAAACATTATTTGAAAGAGGGTGATTGCTATCAAATCAATTTGACCCAGCGCTTCGAAAGCCCTTGCCAAGGCCAGCCATGGCAAGCCTATCAGGTGTTGCGGCAGATCAACGCCGCGCCATTCAGCGCTTATCTGAATTTTCCAGATGTGCAGGTCTTAAGTTCGTCGCCGGAGCGGTTTTTAAAAGTCACCGACGGCGCCGTGGAAACCAAACCCATCAAAGGTACCCGACCGCGCCGGAATGATTGGGAAGCCGATCAGGCACAGATCGAAGACTTGGTTTCCAGCACCAAGGACCGGGCCGAGAATGTGATGATCGTCGATCTACTCCGCAATGATTTGGGCAAGAGTTGCAAAAAAGGTTCGGTGTGGGTGCCGAGCTTATTCTCTGTAGAAAGCTATACCACCGTACATCACTTAGTCAGTACCGTGACGGGGGGGCTAGCGGAAGGCCAGCATGCCATCGATTTATTGCGCAGTTGCTTTCCAGGCGGCTCGATTACCGGCGCGCCGAAAATCCGGGCGATGGAAATCATCGAGGAACTGGAACCGCATCGGCGTGGCATTTATTGCGGAGCGATAGGGTATATCGGTTTCGACGGCAATATGGACACCAATATCGCGATTCGTACGCTGGTACACAATCACGGCTCGATACGTTTTTGGGCGGGCGGCGGCATCGTCAATGACTCGGTGCTGGACGAGGAATATCAGGAATGTTTCGATAAGGCCGCCGCCTTATTGCAGTTACTCCAACAGTTTGGCGTATGACGTGCGTAATCAAGCTGGGCGGCAGCTTGCTGGAAACAGCCGCCTTGCCCGCTTGCCTGGCGGCAATCGCCAATCGCGCCGGCCCGATTGTTATTGTGCCCGGCGGCGGGCCGTTTGCCGAGCAAGTGCGCATCGCGCAAAGTCAGTGGGGTTTTGATGATGTTGCGGCGCACCGGATGGCAATTCTGGCGATGCAGCAAATGGCCTGGTTGATGAATAGCCTGATGCCCGAATTTGCTGTAATCGCTGACGCGGCAAGATTAGCTTGCGCAGAGCAAGCCAATTCTATAGTGATCTGGTCGCCGCAAGTTGAGCAATTGGATAACGCCAATATCGCCGCCAGTTGGGACGTTACTTCGGATAGTTTGGCGGCCTGGTTGGCTGGCGTTATAGAAGCTGATGAGCTAATTGTCGTGAAATCGGCGCCGATTCCTGAGCGCCTGAGTTTGCCAGACTTACAGCAGCAAGGCATCCTGGATGCCGCTTTTCAACATTTCACCGCCCAGGCTAGTTACAAAATTACCGTAATGAATAAAGACCGCTTCCTGTCCCACCATGATTAATTTTATTAAAGCCATACTGAACAAGCGTTTGCGCAAGGCTTATTATCAAAGCCGGGAATCCTTACTGGGCCATCAAAAACGTGACATTGTCGTTATGCACGTCGGGAAGGCTTGCGAGAGTTTAAAGGACAGCCGCGATCAGTTCGTTGATGCTCTGGATAAATTCAAAAGCATCGTCAACGTGAAGGATAGTTCACTGGAACAGCGCTATCAGCAACTCAAACGCCGCTATGACCTATGCAAGGGTAAGGCTGAGCAAGTCAGTCAAAGAATTCAGGCGGTGGAAGACATTAGCGAAGCCTTGTTCAACGAATGGGAAGCCGAGCTGGCCTTATACAGCAACCGGGCCTTGAAGGCGCGCAGCCAGCAACAACTTAAAAAATCCCGGCAGCAATATGCCCGTTTGTTAAAAGCCTTACAGAACGCAGAAACCCGGATGCATCCGGTGTTGGCGGCGTTTCAGGATCAGGTGCTGTTTTTAAAGCATAACTTGAATGCCCATGCTATCGCGGCATTGCGGCACGAGTTCATGGAAATTGGTGTGGATATTTCGCGGTTGATCGAGGTGATGGAAAAAACCATCAGCGAGGCCAGTCAGTTTGTCGCGGTTCTAGTGGAACAGAAACAACTGCCGGCCCCAGTGCGCAAGTAACTTACATGGCGTGCATTTTGTAATCGACTCTTGCCGGTGGGTTTTTGTCACGTTGGTCAGGGGTTTTCTTGCGGTTTTGGTCGATACGTTCTTGTGAGTATTGGGAAATCATTTGGTCCCAGTTGTCGTATTTCTCATAGTCTTTGCTGCCGGCCGCTTTGCGTTTGGCAAACAGTTCTTTACCGGCTTCTACCAATTGTTCCGGTGTCTTGCCATCGATAGCGTCCAAAAACTCCTTGTTATTGCGGATTTCATCGCGTAAGGTCCAGAAAGACACTTCAAACTCAATGCGTTGGTCCAGCGGCAATTTTTCCTTGATTTGACTGATTGATCGATTGACCGTTTTTAAACTGCTGCCGTTGATTTGGTTGCTTTTATTGCAACCGGCTAAAAATGCGCAGATTAAAAAAACCAAAACAGTAGACGCTTTTTTCATGATGTAGCCCCCCAGTGGCTAAATAAACAAACCCGAATTTTGTATTTATAATGGTTGCAACGCGGGTTACCAAACAAACCAAATTACTCGGTAATTAAAAACACAAGCTTACCACATGCTGGAATTTATCCAACTTCTCAAACAGCGTTACCAAACTGTGCTACAGCAGCTGGATAAAAAAAATCCCCAGTACCTGGATTATCAGCAGCGTATAGAACAATTGTTACACGGCGAAGCCTTTATTCGCAAAGGCGAGCTGCTCGACAACAATCCCGGTTTTCCGCTGCAAATCGCCGTCATCGGGCCAACGCAGGCCGGTAAAAGTTCCGTCGTTAATCTGCTGTTAGATGCCAACGCCGCCGGTGTGAGTCCGCTGGCCGGTTACACGGTACAGGCCCAAGGCTTTTGCCACGGCCTGACGCCCGACGACTGCGATGGCATGCAACATTATTTCGGCCGCTTTCAACGTTTGGAGCAAACAGAGCTGCGGCCGGGAAGATACGATTGCTATTCCTTGAGTCCAAGCCCCGGCGCCTCGGCCTTGTTACCGGCTTGCGTCTGCTGGGATACGCCTGATTTCGATTCGATAGACGCCGCCGACTATCGGGAAGGCGTGATCCGCACGATTGCCTTGGCCGATATCGTGGTTCTGGTGGTGAGTAAAGAAAAATACGCCGATCAATCGGTGTGGGAAATGATGAAAGCCATCGAGGTTTTCCAGCAGCCAACCCTGATTTGCGTCAATAAACTCAATGAGGGCAGCGAGCAGGTGATTTTGGATTCGTTGCGGCAAAAGTGGCTGCAGACCCGTCACGATCCTTTACCTACTCTGGTGCCCTTGTTATTCCAAAAAGCCCCAGCGGTGCCGAACTGGCCGCAATCGGCCTCGCATGCCTTTAACGAACTGGCGAAAAAAGTCACCCGTCACAAACATGTTGCTCGCCAGCAGCAATTAATCAGCCGCTATTGGCTGGACTGGCTAGAACCGGTGTTTGCCGAACACCATGCCCAGCATCATTGGCAAACCCTGGTCGATCAAGCGTTGGCGCAAGCGGTTAAGGAGTACCAGCGCGATTATCTCAACCATCCGCATCATTACGAAACCTTCCAAAACGCTTTATTAAATTTGCTCACCTTGCTGGAAATCCCCGGCATCGCCAAAGCGCTAGGCAAGACCCGGCGGGCCATGACCTGGCCGTTTCGTAAATTATTCGCGTGGGGCGGCGGCACGCCTATCAATCCCAATCAGGAACTCGGGGTGTTGAATCAGTTAGGCGAACATCTCTTGATCCAGATCGCCGACCGCTTGCTGGAAAAGACCGAAACCGAGCCGGCCGATAGTCGCTGGTGGAAAGAAACCGCGATGGCGCTGAGACAAAAACGCGGCGATTTATTACAGATTTACAGACAAGCAGTGATGGACTATCACAGCGATTTTCAACAAGATGTGGAAGCCTCGGCGCAACGTTTATACGTAAAGCTGCAAGAACAGCCGATGATTTTGAACAGCCTGCGCGCCACCCGGGTTACCACCGATGCCGGCGCCTTATTGCTGGCTATTCAGGCCGGTGGCATCGGCGTCCACGATTTGGTGCTCACGCCCTTGATGCTGACCATGACTTCCTTGTTGGCGGAAAGCGCCATCGGTAGTTATATGCATAAGGTCGAAGCCGAATTAAAGCAGCATCAGCTCAATACCGTGAAGACGGCATTGTTTGAGACCTGCCTGAAACAGCGGCTGTATTTGTTGCCGCAAGGCGTGCTGTCGCCCACCCGTTTTAATATCTCCGAACAACAATGCCACGCCGCGGAGCAGGCGCTGAAAGAGAAGAAACATGGCTTACGATTACTCTGAATTGCTGACCCAAGCCCAGCAATGGGCCGCAGCCGCGCAAGCCGAAGGCCGATTGAGCGCGGAGCGGGCGCAATTATTGACCACTATAGACGCACGCAGTACGGAAAGCCTATTTGCCGCGAGTCAATCCGATCCGGATTGCAGACCTTTGATTGTTGCCTTTATGGGCGGCACCGGCGTCGGTAAAAGCAGTTTGTTGAATCGTCTGGCGGGGCAAGCCATTGCCCGGGCCGGCATCGAGCGGCCCACCTCGCGGGAGGTGACCTTGTATCACCATCAAAGCCTGGCGATTAATAAATTGCCGGTCGGCCTGCCCTTGGACAGCATCAAGATCAGCCAGCACAACGATGCGGCAAACAGCCATATCGTCTGGATTGATATGCCGGATTTCGACAGCGTTGAACTCGGCAACAAACGTTTGGTACTGGAATGGCTGCCGCATATCGACGCTTTACTCTATGTAGTCAGCCCCGAGCGCTACCGCGATAACAAAGCCTGGCAACTGCTGCTGGCGGAAGGTGCGAAACACGCCTGGCTGTTTGTGATGAATCAGCGGGATCGTGGCCAGCCGGTGCAATACGACGATTTTAAACAGCAGCTGGGTAAGGCCGGTTTTACCGATCCCTTAATCTTTCGCACCAGTTGCAGCGAACCGGACGGCGACGAGTTCGCCGCATTGCTGGAGCAGTTGCGGCAACTCTCTGGACAGCATAGCGTCGCCCAATTGGAGCAGCGCGGCGAACAATTACGCCGCCAGCACCTAAAGCAGACCTTGCAACAACTGGCCGAGGATTTTTCCGCGGAAAACTACGCGCAATTACAGCAGAACTTTGATGCACTATGGCAGCATACCGAAGCCAGCTTGCAACAAGGTCTGGCCTGGCCGATCAAACAACTCGCGCAATTCTGGGCGGAGAACCTGGGCCAAGCAGCAGACATCAAATTGTGGGACGACTGGGCGCAGAATCGCCTGAACGATTTGCTGGACGAATTGGTGTTGCAAGCCGCGCAAGCCAATATTCCCAGTAAACCTTTAAAAAATGCTCTGCAAGGCATCCGCGACAATACCGAGAAAAACCTCACCGCTCAAACTGAACTGGCTGGCCGACAGGCTTTATTGCAGCCCGGCAACGGCGCTCAGCGTTTTATGCTGAGATTCACCGCGATCTGCGAAACGGTCTTGCCTCTGGCGGCGATGGGCGCAGTGGGCTATCAAGTATTCTCCGGCTACTACCACAGTGCCGCCGACGCCAATGCCACTGCTTATTTGGGTACTGACTTTGCGGTGCATAGCGTGTTGCTGATTGGGCTAAGTTGGCTTATTCCGTTTTTCCTGCACAAAAAAATCCAGCCGTCTTTGCAGAAAGCGGCTTTGAAAGGCTTACAGAAAGGTTTACAGCAAGCTTTGGCGGAAGTGAGGGCGGAGATCAAGCAGGCGATGTTGGGCGAACAACAACGGCATGAAGTGCTGGGGCAGCAACTTGCAGGGTTGATCGAGCGTTGCGGTGCCGGGCCAACGATGGCTCTGGAAAATGGAAGCCTCCTGGGACGGGTATTGTTGGTTAAGTGAGATTCTTCAGTTTGAGGTTTTGCAGGCTAAGATTAACGTGCATTCAAGTGCCCCAAGCTTGGATAAATTTTAAGTTTGCGTCTGAAAAGCACAGTCTTCTTACAATTTGAATCGTGCTGCCAACTTATCTAGGCTTGCCGCCTGTTGTGCCAATTGTTCCGCGCTTTGCTTGGTTTTCTCTACAGTTTTAGCCAGCGAATTGGCATTTTGCGAGATCTGTTCCACCCGACCAGCCATATCGCGTGTAGCAGCCGATTGCTGGCCCAGTGCGCCACTAATCCCGTCTACCGACAATGTGACGCGGTATTGGGCATCGAGAATTTCGTTGACCGATTGGCCCGCCTGGCTGGAAAGCGCCACGCCGGATTCAACGCCGGTTACACCACTTTCCATAGCCTGCACGGCGGCTTTGGAGGCTTGACGAATTTTTTCCACCATTAATTTAATTTCACCGCTGGATGTGCTGGTGCGCTCGGCAAGGGTTCTTACTTCGTCTGCAACCACTGCGAAACCTCGGCCGTACTCGCCGGCTCGAGCGGCTTCAATCGCGGCGTTCAGAGCAAGCAGATTGGTTTGTTCGGCGACACCGTGAATCACATCAACAATACTGGTTATTTCCGAGCTGATTGCTTCCAGATTGCGAATGTAGTCGGCCGCATTTACAACAATGGCTGAAATTTTTTGCATCTCTTTGGCGGTGGAGCTAATGACTTTTGTGGATGACTCGGCGCGCTGTCCTGATTCGAACGCAACCTGCTTGGCGTCCAGCGCATTACCGTTGACTTGTTCGAGCGATACCGAGAGCTGTTCGATAGTGGCCGCCATGCTGCAAGCTGCCTCGTAACCGTTATTGGCGATAATCGATTCTTGCGCGGCGGCCTCTAACAGGTCCGCCGAATATCGATTAAGTTGGAATACGCCGTTGTGCATATCGGAGATTAGATTGTGTAAGTTCTTGCGCATCTCCGCTAACTTTCTGAGAAGTTGTCCGATTTCATCGTCGCCTGCATCGGGGATTACCACCGTCAGGTCGCCGGCGGCGATAGCCCCAGTGACTTTTTCCGCTTGATCAAGGCTGTAACGGATTTGGTGAATAATCACGTAGGCCATTATCACGAAAGCTATTGCGCCCAGTAATGCCAGTCCGACCAGATACCAGGTTGTGCTGTCGACGGTTTGGTTAAGGTTTGCCAAGGTTTCATTGGAATATCGGTTGGAAATTTTGACGGTTTCTTCCAATGCTTCGTGATGTCGTTCGTACTGTTGATCCAGGCGTTCCATCGCCAGGTCCATTGTTTTTAGATCACCTTCCTTGATTGCTGGAATATAGCGTTCCTCCAATTCTTTCCACCACTGATCAGCTTGTTCGCGTTGCGCGCCCAATATGGCTTGTTTTAGTTGGGCGGGAATACCCTGTGTGGACTCCCAATAGCGATTGCGGGTGTCATACTCGATTTTCAGTTCTTTTAATCGCACATATTTCGGTTCTTTATCTTTGTCATGGTAAAGCTGTTCGGCCATTAACTGAGCTTCAACCAGAAATAAAGGGGGCGGTAGAATGTCTGCGACAATATCTTTTCCTTGTCCCATACGGTGTGCCGCATCTCCGACATAATCTAAGGCGTGATAGCCAAGTAACGCCAGGCCGGCCAGCAGTAGCGACGCAAACCAAGACATCAGTTGAAGTTTGGCGGCTATCGAAAAACGATTTAGCATACACATTCCCCTCTGTATTAATAACGTGAAAGTTGAGTAGAAATTGTAGAAGAAATCTAAGCGCCCTATAAACCACGCCATTGAATTTTTCTACAAAGCCGTGCGATTTGGTTAGGCCGTTGGATTGGCGCAGTGCCAGGGCAGCAATGCCTCAAAGTCTTCGACGGTTTTGGCCAGGGGCAACTGACGGAAAAACGCCGCCAGATAGGTGTAAGGTTCGATTTGGTTGGCTTTGCAGGTTTCGATCAGCCGAAAGACTTAGCGGTTTTTTTTTTAAGCGATGCATTTTCGCGCCAAGGTTCTCCACGAGGTATTGATATGCCTTTCTCCCGTTCTAAGCAAACCGATCCCACCCGAAAAATATCAACCTTAAAGGCGTTATGGCCGTTTATCCGTCCCTATCGCGCTAGAATGCTGGTAGCCTTTTGCCTATTGTGTCTCGGCTCGGCGACGATTCTGTTAGTACCTTTGGCGTTCCGCGATCTGATTGATTTTGGATTTGGGCAGCGACAGGCAGAGCAGGGTGGGTTGTTAGGTGCGCTGAGCATGGATGGACACTTTCTGGCGCTATTTGCCTTGGCCTGCCTGTGGGCGGTGACGATAGCCGCACGTTATTACACTGTCAGTTGGGTTGGCGAACGGGTGACGGCGGATTTGCGCAGCGCGGTTTACGAACGGGTCTTGGCGCAGTCTCCGCAGTTTTTCGAAACCTTGCAAACCGGGGAAGTGTTGTCACGACTGACCGGCGATACCACGCTGATTCAGACCGTGGTGGGCAGTTCGATTTCCATGGGCTTACGCAGCGTATTCCAGTTTGTCGGCGGCATGATTATGCTGGCGGTGACTAGCCTGCATCTGTTCTCATTGATATTGGGCTTGATGATCTTGCTGACCTTGCCGATTCTGGCAATGGGCCGGAAAGTGAAAAAGCTATCGCGGGAATCGCAGGATAAGATTGCCGATGCCTCGGCGTTGGCCGGCGAGATTCTCAATGCGGTGCCTACCGTGCAAGCCTATACCCAAGAAAGCTGCGAAGCGAAACGTTTTAGCGAGCGCGCCGAAATCAGTTTCCTCACTGCTGTTCGCCGCAGCCGGTTTCGTTCCGCATTGACGGTCATCGTCATCATGGCCGTAATGGGTTCCATTATTTTCGTGTTGTGGATAGGCGCCAACCAGGTCAACGCGGGTGTCATGACCGGCGGGCAACTGGCTTCTTTCGTGCTCTATGCCACGCTGGTTTCCGGCGGGGTCAGCACCATAGCGGAAGTTTGGGGCGACGTGATGCGGGCAACCGGCGCAACCGGGCGCTTGCTGGAATTGCTACATGCCCAACCGGCGATCATCGATACTGCCAGACCTCAGCCTTTGGCAAATGGCGATAAAGCGGCGATTGAATTTCAACAAGTCAGCTTCAGTTACCCTTCGCGCTTACAAACCGCCGCACTGGATAGTATAGATCTGAGCATAGCCGCAGGTGAGAGCGTCGCCTTTATCGGCCCGTCCGGGGCCGGCAAGACCACATTATTCCAATTGCTGTTACGTTTTTACGATGTCACCCACGGTACCATCCGCCTTAACGGTCAGGATATTCGTCACCTATCCTTACAGGAACTGCGCGGCAAAATTGCCATTGTGCCGCAGGATGCTGTGATTTTCTCGACCACCGCGCTGGAGAATATTCGTTACGGCAGGCCCGACGCCAGCGACGAGGAAGTTATTGCGGCCGGGCAATTGGCACAGGTGGCGGAGTTCATCGACCGCTTGCCGGACAGCTACCAAACTTTTCTCGGCGAGCGCGGTACACGTTTATCCGGGGGGCAAAGACAGCGCATCGCCATCGCTCGGGCCATTCTGAAAAACGCACCGCTGTTGTTGCTGGACGAGGCGACCAGCGCGCTGGATGCAGAATCGGAAGTGTTGGTGCAACGGGGTTTAAATGCCGCCATGCAGGGTCGTACCACCCTGATTATCGCGCACCGTTTGGCCACCGTGAATAAGGTCAGCCGCATCGTGGTGTTGGATCAAGGACGCATCGTCGAAACCGGATCGCCCGAGGATTTGCGCAAACAAAGCGGACTCTATGCTAGGCTGGCGAATCTACAGTTCGATGTGCAATAAGTCTGCATAAGCCTAATGCCTGGGGCGAACCTGTTGCGGTAGAAGATGTATAGCCATCAACTTGGCTTTTTCAATTTATACTGTCAGCGGAGAACGGATTCTATCTTCCCAGTTACCGCCACCCGTCAAGTTCAGCCATGCACCACAAATTAATGACGTTTGTCCGAGACGATATTTGGTTGTTGCACGAGCAAGATCTGCCTTATGTTCAAGAAAAACTGATCAAGTATTTAAAAATCGTTATTTTGTCCTGGCAAAGTTTTGGTTTGGATCTTTGTCAGCTACGTGCCTCGGCTTTAACCTTGTACAGCATCTTGTCGATAGTGCCGGTCATTGCCATGTTGTTTGGCATTGCCAAGGGCTTTGGCTTTGAAAGCATGCTGGAGCAAGAACTGTTGCAGCGCATGCCGGAGCGAGATGCGCTAGTGGTGCAGCTAATCGGTTTTGCCAAAAACCTGTTGGAAAGCGCCAAGGGTGAAGTGGTGGCCGGGATAGGGATTGTCGTGCTGTTTTGGACCGTGATCAGCTTGATAGGCAATATCGAAGAGTCTTTCAACTACATCTGGAAAATCGGCAAGAGCCGGTCGTTGGGCCGCAAATTTAGTGACTATTTGTCGCTGATGTTGTTGGCGCCGGTGTTGCTGATCGCCGCCAGCAGCATCACCGTCTTTGTTAGTACGCAAATCACTTGGTTTATTACCGTCATGCAATTGCCGGCGTTTGCCAGCTGGCTGGTGGTCAAAGCGCTGAGTTTGTCGCCGGTGCTGCTGATGATTGCCTTGTTTTCCTTTACGTTTATTTTTATGCCTAATCATAAAATACACGTTCGCGCCGGCATTATCGCCGGTGTAGTGACGGGCGTTAGTTATCATTTGTTGCAATGGGCGTATTTAAGCTTGCAGATCGGCGTGTCGAGTTATAACGCCATTTACGGCAGTTTTGCGGCGCTACCCTTGTTTGTGGTTTGGCTGCAAAGCTGCTGGATGATTGTTTTGTTCGGCTGCGAGATGGCTTTTTTTACCCAAAACTACCAAACCTATCGAAACAATAATCGCTTTGCCCATTTAAGTTTTGCGCTGAAAAAACTGGTGGCTTTACAAGTCATGCATTTGATAGTCAAAAACTTTAGCCAGTTGCAGACTCCCTTAAGTGCAGCCGACATCGCCGGTAAGCTGGCCATACCTATAGCGATTATTCAGGAAGTGCTGGCGAAATTACTGCTTAGCCACCTGCTGGCCGAACTGAAAGAACCTGATGGTAGCGACGAGGTCTATCTGCCGGCTGTAGACATTCATATCCTGACCATCAGCTTTGTGATCAACGCACTGGAGCAATGCGGGCAAAACCAATTGCCGGAAAGCAACCTGCAGCCGCTGCTGATCGACGCGGTCGAAAGCTTCAAGAGTCTGATAGAAGCATCCGAGCGTAATCAGCTGCTAAAAGACATTTGAAAGAGTCGGTAGAATTGAGTGCTGAGAATTTTAATTTGAAAGCCAATGCAACATTTAGCGCAAGTTGCAAAGTAAGCGGAATCGCTGCATGACTGACTTTCAGTCTTTAAGCTTCGTACAATTTCAGTTGCGTTGAGCGAGCGCTTCTTGATGCTGAGCAGGACTGCTAATTTTGAGGTAGTTGCTGCGTCGTTTAAAAAGATAGGGGAAATTGCCCCCACAAAAAAGCCTCTTGTGTAACAGGGTTGTTTAGCAAACTCTGTTACACAAGAGGCTTTTCAAAAAAATTATTGTTATTCAATAACTTATAAGTTGGCGGAGAAAGAGGGATTCGAACCCTCGATACGTTGCCGTATACACACTTTCCAGGCGTGCGCCTTCGACCGCTCGGCCATCTCTCCTAATACATTTTTGGGCTGATCAGCAGATTTAGTGCTTCAGAAACTGATCGCTTCATAGCTTAATCTGCTTTTGTCGCCGTGATAGCGACTACCCAATCCCGACTAGGATAATGGATACACGGTTATTTTGCAATTCGGACGAGTATTTTCTCGGTTATTGGCCTAGGCCTTGAATTTCCCATGGGCGTTACTTCCCTAAAAGACAATCCAGTTTAGTCATTGGTTTAGCGTCCGATCAGTCCTTACTTGTACTCGGTTAACCATATGCTGTTCGATAAATAAATTGTTGAATTTTGCTCTTCAGTGGATCGTGGTCTAAGTTTGCGCAGGAGTTTGCCGGAGAGTGAACTCACCTTTTGTCGATGGCCTATCGGAGTGAACGGGGGAGCTCTATGAACGATATTTGTATTTCAAACGAAAAACCAAAAATTCTGATCGTCGATGATGTTCACGAAAACCTGCATACCTTGCTGAATATTTTGCGGCAAGATTATGCGGTGATGGCTGCTACTTCGGGTGAAAAAGCCCTGGAAATCGCCAGGCGCGCGTCGGCTCCGGATTTGATTTTGCTGGATATAAAAATGCCGGAAATGGATGGATACCAGGTGTTGGAATATCTGCGCGATGATCCGGCAACGGCCGAGATCCCGGTGATTTTTGTCACTGCGGCCGCCGAAGTCGGTGACGACGCCAAGGGTATGGCGCTGGGCGCCGACGACTATTTACTCAAGCCCGTAGTGCCTGAGTTGCTTCTAGCTCGGGTTAGACTGCATTTGGAGCTAGCCACCTATCGGAAACGCTATGGCAGACTATAATCGTTGGGGTCAAGCAACGCTGATCTAACTATTTCCTTGGATAATGAACAAAGACAAATCCCTATCGCTCAATCCCAGGCCGACTATTTTGGTGGTAGACGATCTTCCCGAAAATATTCACGGCTTACTCGAAGCACTCAAGGACGATTACGGCATTATGGTGGCGACGGAAGGCATGCGTGCGGTGGAGTTGGCGCAAGGCCCGACGCCGCCTGATTTGGTATTGCTGGACGTCAGAATGCCGGGTATGGATGGCTATGAGGTTTGCCGGCGGCTCAAGAGCGATCCTAGAACCTCGGGGATACCCATTCTCTTCGTGACGATAGTCGAGGCGTCCATCGAAAAAATTCGCGGTTTTTCCATGGGCGCCGCCGATTTCATTACCAAGCCGTTTGATATTGACGAAGTACGGGCCAGGGTCAAAACGCATTTGGAACTGAGCCGCTTACGCCGCGCTCTGGAAGGCCGGGTGAAACGTCTGAGCGAATACCGGCATGCCACCGATGTGTCTAATATCGTATTCCGCACCGATCCGCACGGCGTCATCACTTTTGTAAACGATGCGTTTGTGCAAACCTACGGCTATACCCGCGAGGAGGTGATCGGCAAAACCAGCCGGATTCTCAAAGATCCCGACGCGGCTCCGGGTTTGCATCGGGAGTTATGGAACACGATTCTAGGCGGTGCAATCTGGCGCGGGACCTACAGCAATCTTACTAAAAGTGGCGATGTGATTTACATCAACAACACCATCGTCCCCATCCTTGACGCTGACGGCTCGATTCGCGAATTTATATCCACCAGCGTTAATGTCACCCATTTGATCAAACAGGAAGAGTTGATTAAGGAACAGACCACGGATGCGCTAACCGGTTTGCCCAACCGGGTGAAACTGATGCAGGATTTGGCTGACGCCGGTCCGTCGATATTGGGCATGATCAACATCGATCAATTCAAAGCCATCAATGATTTTTACGGTTTGCGCAACGGCGATAAAGTTTTGTTGGAAATTGGCGAGCGTTTGCAAAAAATGAGCGGCGCCGATGCGCAGGCTTACCGCATCGGCGGCGATTTATTTGCGTTGCTCTCCAAAAACGGTGGCGATCCCGGCCGTTTTGAGCAATTGATAGACAGAATTATCAAGCATTTGGAATCGGAAGCGATCGATTGCGGCGAAGACAAGATTAACATCCGCGTGACAGCAGGCATCTGTTCGGGGGCCGACAGCGCTTATACGCATGCAGCGCTGGCGTTGGAGCGCGCCAGGATCGAACGTCGGGATTATTTGATTTATACCGATCAGATGCAGATTAAGTCGCACTACAAGGACAACATCCACTGGAGCCAGAAAATTCGCAGTGCCCTGGCCGATGGCCGCATCGTGCCTTTTTATCAACCCATCATCGACAATCGCAACGGGAAAGTCGTGAAATATGAAGCGCTGATGCGGATGATAGACGAAGAGGGTAATGTCATTCCGCCCAGCTTTCTCGGCGTGGCAAAACGCACCCGGCAATATACCGCCTTGACTCGCACCATCGTCGAACAAGTCGTGAAAGCCTTGCCTGAGTCGGAGGGGGAGATGAGTATCAACCTAACCGTCGAGGATATTATCGATGCCAATACGGTGAGCTTTATTGCCGAAAAACTCTCTCAGCCCGGCGTCGGTTCGCGCATTGTATTGGAGATTACCGAATCTGAAGGTATCGAAAGTTACGAGGAAGTGCGCCAGTTTGTTAATCGCATGAAAGGCTATGGCTGTCACTTTGCGATTGACGATTTCGGTAGTGGCTATTCCAATTTCGTGCATTTGTTGCGGTTAAAGATCGATTACTTAAAGATCGACGGCTCCATCATCATGAATATTATCGACAATCCGGATTCTGAAGTGATTGCCCGCGTCATAGTCGATGCCGCGCGGCGCTTGGGTATGCGCACGGTTGCCGAATTTGTGGGAAGTGCGGAGATCCAAGCCAAGGTCGTTGAGTTGGGTATCGATTTTTCGCAAGGTTTTTATCTGGGCAAACCGGCACCGCAAACGCTGGGGACGCCACGCCATGATTAAATCCAACGTGCATCCGGGGGAGGACATGAATCAGTCTGATCCAGGCAACTCTGCTACTAAAGCCGGAATGGAGTTTTAAGATGCGGCCGGTTTTTAATCAACATCCTCTGCGCAAGACGATAACTTGGCAGAGGCTCGTCGGTTTTACGGTCAGCCGGTTATCAAGCGCCGCCAGCGTTCTGCTGACGATAAGCTGTTGGAGTCATCCGGTGCAGGCCGACATCAGTGCGGCGACAATTCGTGGTCAAGTCACGCTGCGAGGGGCTGACACTCAGGCAGGCGCGCAAATCATCGTTACCAGTCTGGAACGGGGGTTTTCCACGCGGACCTTTTCCCGAGCTGACGGCTCTTATGTACTGATGGCATTGAAACCCGGCCGTTACCAGCTCAAGGTGTTAGGTTTGGAAGGCCAGCAAAACAGTCAAGAGCTGACGCTGCAAGTGGGGCAGGTGGCCTTGGTAGACGTTGCGTTAGGCGATGATAATAGCGTTGCCGAACAGACGAGTGAGGGCAATTCCGCGGAGTTGGCTACCTATTTAACGCCCGAGCAAATGCAGCGCTTGCCGCAGGTAAACCGCAATTTTCTGAATTATGCCGATCTGGCGCCCGGTGTGAACGTGGTAAACGATGAAAATGGCAGTACCCGCTTGCAAAGCGGCGGGCAGCGGCCGGATAGCGTCAATTTGTTTATCGACGGCGTCAGTCAAAAAAACTATGTGGTCAGGGGGGGCGTAGCCGGCCAGGATTCCAGTCGCGGCAATGTGTTTCCGGAATCGGCTGTTGCCGAATATAAGGTCATTAGCCAGAACTATAAGGCCGAGTACGATCAAGTCGGCGGCGCGGCAATTTCGGTGCAGACCAAATCCGGCGGCAATACCTTTCACGGCGAAACATTTTACGATCATACCAATCAGGATCTGCGCAGCGTTACCCCCAGCGAACAACTGGCGGGCGGCAAGCGCGACACCGAGCAAGCGCAATTCGGTGTGACCTTAAGCGGGCCCATCGCCAAGGATGTCGCGCATTTTTTCATGGCATACGAACGTAAACTCAACGACGATTACGCGAATATTAGCGCGGGTGACGGCTCCCGCTTACCCGAGCCGTATCAAGCGCAACTGGGCCGGGTGAACAGGCCGTTCAGGGCGGATTTGTTCTTCGGGAAACTGGATTGGGCGCTTAACGATAGTAATTTGATCGAAGTGTCTTTTAAGTTGCGCGACGAAACCGAAACCTTAGGGATTGGCGGTGAAAACTCAGAGTCTTACGCGCTGACCAAGGGTAACAGCGAAAAACGCCTGGATTTTAAATATCAATACAGCGCGGAACATTGGGTCAACGAAGCCCGGTTTACTTATGAAGATGCCAATTGGCGGCAACTGCCGGCCACGCAAAGCGCGGGTTTGCAGCTGCGTCGCCTGGACGGCAGTTTGAGCGGGGGAAATCTGAATAGCCGGAGTGTGTTGAATAGCGGCGGCGCGACCAATTATCAGGATAAGGGCCAAAGCGGGCCGGGTTTTCAAGATGATCTAACCTTCAGCGGTTTGGATTGGCATGGCACCCATGTCGTCAAGTTGGGTGCTAAAGTTAAACAGATAGAACTCGGCGCGGTAGAGCGCGATCCTTACCACCCGCAGTTCGGCTTGAATTTAAACAATCCTGCCGGCAACCCGTATCAAGTGCGTTGGGCAACGCCCTTGGCCGGCGGCGGTGACGGTTCCGCCCAATCCGATGTGACGCAATTCGGCGCGTATCTGCAAGACGATTGGAACCCTAATCGACATTTGAGCGTGAACCTGGGCGTCCGCTGGGATTACGAATACAACCCCGGCTATCTAAACCATGTCACGCCGGGCGATGTCAGCAGCGCGCTCCGCAACTGGCGTAACATTCACAACGCGAATACGGGTTACGACATCGAGAACTACCTCAGTAACGGCGCGAACCGGGCGGCCGACAGCAATAATATTGCGCCCAGATTAGGTTTGGCATACGACTTATTCGAAGATCAGCGGCATGTGTTGTTCGGCGGTTACGCTAAAGCCTACGACCGCCATATTTACGACGTGTTGCAACTGGAACGTACCAAGGGCAGTTATCCCAGTTTTAGCGTCAATTTTCAGGGCGACCCCAATTACGATTGCGTGGCCGGCGTCGATTGCATCGCCTGGAATCCCGAATATTTAAACTATACGCCGGCGCAATTGTCCGCACTGACCGGTGTAGGTACGGGTAGCAGCCGGGAAATCAATTTAATGCGCAACAATCTGCGCACGCCCTATGCCAACCAATTTAATATCGGCATGCGCAATCGTTTCGGCGACTGGCATACCGAAGTCAGCGTGTCGCACGTGCACAGTTACAACGGTTTGGTCGGTTTGCTGGGCGGCCGCAATGCCGACGGCAGCTTTTACGCAGCCGGGTCCGGGTTCGGGGGTACCTTTCAGGCCGTGCCTGGCTTTGGGCAATTAATTTTGTTCGATAACGGTGTACAGACCAAAACTAATTCGGTATTTGTCAAAGCCGAAAAACCGTACAGCAAAGACAGCGGCTGGGGTATGACGTTTGCCTACACCTTTACCGATTCCGAGGAAAACAAACCGCAGTCTTTCTTCGATAACAGCAGTTATTTGTTTGAACATCCCAATACCCACACCAATGGCTGGCTGGATACCGCCGGGGTCAGAAAACATAAGCTGGTGACAACCGCCAGTGTCGATTTGCCGTGGGATTTGATTTTTTCCACTAAGCTGACGCTGGCGACCCCGGACACCCGCTCCGGCGTCAACTGTGCAAGCGGTGCTTGCCGTTTTGATACCTTTACGCCGCAAGGTAGCGATTTTATTTTTCCGGGGCAGTGGTGGGGATACAAACAAGTCGACATTGCGCTGATAAAAAGTTTCGATACGCCGCACGACACCCGGATGAAACTGCGCCTGGATGTATTGAATTTATTCGATTTTAAAAATTATGCGGCATTTAACAGCGACTTTGCCTCGCCGAATTTGGGGGCGCCGCTGACTGTGCTGGCCGGACCGAGTTTGACGGTGAAATTGACCGCCCGCCTGGAGTTTTGATGCCGGGCAAGCTAGTGAGCGCGGGTTTATTGTTGTGGGTGTTGCTCAGCAGTTTCGACGCTGCCGCTGCCGACGACATGCTCAACGCCAAAACCAAGGCCAATTACGTGTTCAATTTCACCAAGTTCGTGGAGTGGCCGGCGCTGATGAACGATACGCTGCATGTCTGCATCGTCGGCGCCGAACCTATCGTTAACTTGCTGAGCGAGTTGGCCAGCCGCGATACCAAGGGGCATTTATTGCAAATCTGGTCGGGCATAGACGACCCGCAGATTTGCCAGATTTTGTATATCGACCATGACGCGCCGGAATTGCCAGCCTTGATACAGCAGGTGCGCGGCAATCAGATATTAACTGTCAGCGATGCCGAGGGGTTTGCCGGTCGCGGCGGCTGTATCGGTTTTTATAGCGAAAACGGCCAGATCAAACTGGAAATCAATCCGGACGCCGTGCGCCGAGCGCAATTAAAAGTCAACGCCTTGTTGATGGAAATCGCCCGTATCGTCCGTTAATTCACTCCGGAATCCCATGACAAACCAGGCTGAATTTAAACGCGATTTGACCATAAAAACCAAGCTGGTGCTGATCATGTTGGCAACCAGCATTTTGTCCCTGCTGCTGGCGGGGGCCGGTTTTATTGCCCAGGAACACATGCGGGTAAAAGAGGATATGGGCCGGGATTTGAGTTCTCTGGCTCGTATCATTGCCAATCGCAGTACCGTGGCCTTGTCGTTTAATGACAGCAGCGTCGCCAACGCCACTTTGGCCGCTTTAAGCGTCAAGCAGAGCGTGGTTTCGGCCTGTATTTACGATAGCGCCAATCAGCTGTTTGCACTTTACGAACCCGGCTTGGCCTGTCCGCTGCAACATCCGGAGCCTTCGGCTAGCGAGCGGACGCGATTCGACGATGCCTATTGCACCATAAGCGAAACGATAGCCTTGGACGGCCGCATTTTGGGAAGGGTTTGGATAGCCTCCAGCCTGGCGGAGCTGGATTCCTTATGGCGGGATTTTTTGGCTGCGGCGATGGGCATTGTGATGTTATCCGGTCTGTTCGCCTTGCTACTGGCTTCCAGTTTGCAGCAAGTGGTGTCCGGTCCGCTGGTCAGGTTGAAGAAAACCGTCGAAACGATCAACAGCGAAAAGAACTACACCTTGCGCGCCGCACAAGAGAGTAACGATGAATTGGGTGCGCTGATTCAAGCCTTCAACACGATGATAGCCACCATCGAAGCTCGCGATAGCGAACTGTTGGCTTTGAACCGGCAGCTTGCCGAGAATGAAAAACTATTGGCCAGCATCAACGAAGGTTTGGAAGAGCGCGTGGCTGCCCGCACGACGGAGTTGGCGGATATCAACGCCAAATTGGCGCATAACAGCGTGATGCTGGCAACAGTGCTGGATAGCATGTCGCAGGGCCTGATAGCCTTTGACAGCAATTTAAAGTTATTGGTTTGGAATAAAAAGCTCAGCGAGGTGCGCGGTTATCCGGAAAGTATGCTGGCAGTGGGCAGGGACCATGCCGATTTCATGCAGTTCGATTTGACCGATCCGCAGTTGCGCTTCCGCAATCCCGATGCCGAACTCAAGCAGTTACTGGAAGAAATAAGACGTTTTCAGCCGCACAATTTTACTCGGCAAAGGTTGGACAATCGGGTCATCGAGATCAGCGGCGGGCCGATAGCCGATGGCGGTTTCGTCAGTACTTACGAGGACGTGACCTTGCGCAAACAGGCCGAGCTGGCGTTGAAAGAAGCCAGGGACGCCGCTCAGTCGGCCACCCAGACTAAAAGCCAGTTCCTGGCGAATATGTCGCACGAGATTCGCACGCCGATGAACGGCGTGCTGGGCATGTTGCATTTGGCCTTGCAGACCGAATTGACCGCGTCGCAACGCAATTATTTGGCAAAAGCGCACAGTTCCGCGCGTACCTTGTTGGGGATTCTTAACGATATTCTTGATTTTTCGAAAATCGAGGCCGGTAAATTAGCGCTGGAAGAAACCGAATTTCGCTTTGATAGCGTGGTGGAGCAATTGGCCGATATGATCGGTTACCAAGCCGGCTTGAAAGGTATTGAGTTTCTGATCCGTCACGACCCGCAAATTCCGCCGGTATTGTTGGGCGATCCCTTGCGTTTCGGTCAGGTGTTGACCAATCTTTGCGGCAACGCGCTTAAATTCACCGAAGCCGGCGAATTGGAACTGGCTTTCTATTGCCTGGCCAAAACCGATAGCACTATCGATTTGCGGGTATCGGTCAGAGATACCGGCATCGGTATGGCGGAAGACGATCAGAAAAAACTGTTTCAAGAGTTTACCCAAGCCGATCAGGGCACCAGCCGGCGCTTTGGCGGCACAGGTTTAGGCTTGGCCATCTGTAAAACCCTGGTGGAAATGATGCAGGGCCGGATCTGGATCGAGCAGTCGCAACTGGGCCAGGGCACAACCTTTTGTTTTACCGTGCGCTTGGGCGTGGCTAAGGATACTTTGCTGCATCAAGACGCGCTGGAGCAAAGCATAGGGGTGTTGCTGGCCGAGGTGCGGGTATTGGTGGTGGATGACAATGAGGCTTCCCGGGAAATCATCAGCGATATGTTGCGGCCGTTTCAGCTACGGGTGAGCTGTTCGGCCAGTGCGGCCGGGGCGCTGAGAGTGTTGCGGGAGGCACCGGCCGATCAGCCTTTCGATGTGGTGTTGATGGACTGGAAAATGCCGGGTATGAACGGCGATGAGGCGATCAGGCAGATTCGCGCCGACACCAGCCTGATGCCTCAGCCCAAGATTATCATGGTCACCGCTTACGGCAGCGAAGATGTGATGGTGTTGGCGGGCCGGGCCGGTATCGATGGCTTTTTGATCAAACCGGTATCGCCGTCCTCCCTACTGGATGCGATTTTGTCGGCACTTGGACGTGGCCGGGTGCTTGGGGCGGTGGATAAATTTAAGCAATTGGGCGGGGCGGATATTGCCGGTATCAAACAACTGCAAGGGATTCGGTTGTTACTGGTGGAAGATAACGAAATCAACCGCGAATTTGCCTGCGAATTGCTGCGCAGCCACGAGATTGAGGTTGACGAAGCGGTGAACGGCGAAGAAGCGGTCAGCATGGTTAGGCAGCATCATTACGATGCGGTCTTGATGGACATCCAGATGCCGGTGCTGGACGGCTTGCAAGCCACCGTCAAAATTCGGGCCTTAGCGGAATCCGAGAACGATCAACGTTTTGCAACTATGCCCATCATCGCGATGACCGCCCATGCCATGGCCCGCGATGTCGAGAAAAGCCTGGAGGCAGGTATGAACGATCACGTTACGAAACCGATTGATCCCGACCGGTTATTCAAAGCATTGGCAACCTGGATTCCGCTCACGGCCGACGGCGAACAGAGCCAGGAGGCGGCGCGGATTTATCAAGCTGCCGATTATCCCGAAGATTTACAAACCTTGACCAGTCTGGATATTGTGCAAGGCATACGCCGGATCGGCGGTAATCCGGAGGCCTATCGCAAACAGTTATACCGTTTTAAAGAACACTACCCGGATGCGGTCGCCGAGATTCGCGGCTTGATCAATGCCGGGGAACTCAAACAGGCTGAAGAGCGTTGCCACGCCTTGAAAGGGGTTAGCGGCAATCTGGGGGCGACGGATTTATTCGAAGCCGCCGCCGGTGTGGATATTGTCCTTAAGCAAAATCAAATACCGCCCGCTGAACACTTGCAGCACATGGAAGGATTTTTGCGCCAAGTAATCGGGCAAATTGAGGTCTTGCAAGCACTGGCGAGCAGCCAAGCGCCCGATACGGTTCCGCTTGTGACAGGGGTTACCGATGCCGAGATAGCGGCGGATTTACAGACATTGTCGCGATTGCTGGAAAGCGATCTAGGCGCGGCCGAAGCCATGTTGGAGCGATTACAGCGTAGTATGGCCGGTCATCAGTATTTGCCCTTGCTGGAGGACATCGCCAAAAAAATCGACCGATTTGCCATTGACGAGGCACTGGCGCAACTGAGCGAGTTGCAGCAAAAACTTTAACGCCAGCCTAACCCCAGCTTTGCAGCGTGCGGTCGATTACGATGCAATTTAATTTACCTGCCCAGCGTCAATATCTTACAATTCGGTAGCCCACGGCTAAAATAATTACTTAGGAGGATCTCATGTTTAAATTTCGTATGCTGGTTTCTGCGATAGCGCTGACTGGTTCGATGTCTGTTATGGCGGCGGATGCGCTGCCCACCGCGGCGCCAGCGCCTGCCAACAACCCCACAACCCCCGAAAAAGTTGAACTGGGTAAAATGCTGTATCACGATCCGCGTCTGTCTTCCACGGGCACCGTTTCTTGCGCGTCTTGCCACAACACCATGCTGGGTGGCGAAGATAACCGGCCAAACTCCATGGGTGTTAACGGCCAAACTGGCGGTCGCAGTGCGCCAACGGTCTGGAATGCGGCATTCAACAAAGTGCAATTCTGGGACGGTCGCGCCGACAGCCTGGAAGCGCAAGCGGCAGGTCCAGTTACCAACCCTATCGAAATGGGCATGAAAAGCTGGGATGACGTGGTCGCCCGCTTGAAAACCATCAAAGGCTATCGCCGTGCCTTCGAATTGGCCTTTGGTAGCGACGCCGAAGCCATAACCAAAGACAATGCCACGAAAGCGATTGCCGCCTACGAAAGAACTTTGATTACACCGAATAGCGCCTACGACAAATATGTCAAAGGCGATAAAGACGCCTTGACCGAACAGCAAGAACGCGGCTTGAAAAAAGCCGTGGAATTGGGTTGCACCAGTTGCCACAGTGGTCCGGCCTTTAACGGCCCAGGGGTATTCCAA
Organism: Methylomonas sp. Kb3; assembly: GCF_002834115.1. Classification (NCBI taxonomy): domain Bacteria; kingdom Pseudomonadati; phylum Pseudomonadota; class Gammaproteobacteria; order Methylococcales; family Methylococcaceae; genus Methylomonas; species Methylomonas sp. Kb3. The sequence goes on from NZ_PIZT01000069.1 coordinate 413,964, forward strand.
AAATTTCCTGTTAACCCTAGCGGCTACTTCGAAGCGCAATATCACTTCCAAAAAGACAAAGGCTTGGCTGAAGTCACCAAAAAAGAAAGCGACGAGCACCTGTTTAAAGTTCCGACTCTGCGTAACGTGGCTTTGACCGCACCTTACATGCACAACGGTTCGGTAAAAACTTTGGATAAAGCCGTTTGGTTGATGGGTAAATTGCAATTAAATCAAGAGTTGTCCGATGCTGACGTGGCTGACATCGTCGCGTTTTTGAATGCGCTGACCGGCGAATTCCCAGCCCAAACCATGCCGCAATTGCCAGGAACACCGGGTTCCAGCTTTAACTGAGTTTTATCAGGTAGTTAAAGATTAAGGGGGCCGCAAGGCCCCTTTTTTTGTCAAAATACTTCCCTCTCGGGGCACAATACGCAATGTAGATTAAGGGCTTTGGGTGCTTTAAGTCGTTTCCAGGGCAAAGTCATTGGACGGTTTGCCAACTTTTGCATGGTGAGAATGCGTTGACCCTGATTTTATTTGAAGGATCGCCAAAGCATATTACCGAACAAGCACCGGCAAGCCGAAAATAATCATTGCGGGAAAATATTACCGTTTCCCTGATAGGCAAAGATATGTATAAGCGTATCTTTACCATCTGCTTGGGGGCTTTTTATGAAAAAATACTTAACGATAATATGCCTGGTCATCGCGTCATTTTCATTTCAAGTTAATGCGTCAACTTTAAGTTGGAGCACAATTACCGGTTACGGCCCTATTCTCGGAAGTTTGCAATCAGGTCAAAATTCGCCGCAGGATCTATTCGGCATAGTAACCGGCCTACGTATTGAAACCAATGTGCTTGACGATTGGACTTTTAATTTACACAACAGCAGTCAAGTTAGGGTTTCAGTGAGTTCCCTAGAAGCTAACACTGGGAGTCTGTTATACGCCGTCAACTTGGATGGAAGTCCATTGGCTAAAAGTGCCGGACCTGCCGATGAAGCTTGGTCCTTTGACGGTATATTGACTGCCGGCTCTCACACGATAAATATTCTGGGTATCGCCATTTCCCTGGAGAGCACAAGTGGCTACCAAGTTAATGTTAGCGCCATGAATGCAGTTGTTCCTATCCCGGCGGTTGGGTGGATTTTCAGCTTTTTTCTGTTTTATATGTTCCGAAATATGCCGCGCCGTCGAGGTTATTGATGCTGGGTATAACAAATGGATGCAATCTTTCCGCTGTCTCCGCGGGACCAACAAAGACTCTGAACGCCGGTAAGGATTTGTGTTCCGTTGCCATTTCAGGTGGTTGGATATTGCAAAGCTTCTACGACAAAACCGCTGATATTTCTGCGGCGTTTTGCGATTGAGTCTTCGGGCGGTAAGTCCAATAGACTTTTGATTTTCAGCTAAGCAAAAGCTGACATTTTTAGGATTGGCGATTAAATCGCTCCCGCATTTGCGGGAGCGCATTGCTCAAAGTAGCGTAACTTTGAGTCCTATCACTTCACTTTCTACGGGAATGCCCCGGGTCTATTCCGCAACAGAATTGACGGATTCCTAAGGCTCGCAGCAAGTTTTAGCTGGCTTGGCCGGCGGCAGTCGCTTCCGGGACTTCGATCAAACGGCCGGTTTTGACGTCGTAAACATAACCATAGACTGGAATGTCGCTAGGTACCAGGGGGTGGGACTTGATGCGCTTAACATCTTCCAACACGCTTTCGGCTTGGTTTTTGATGGTCAGCCAATTGATGTATTTGCCGTCGGTGGAGCCGGGACCAACGCCGCTGTCGTGCCAACCGCTGGCATCGACGCTGGCGGTTTTCAAACTGCTGGCGAGCAAGTCGCTCATGATGTCGTTGGTAAAGGTTTCCATACCGCAGTCGGTGTGATGAATCACAAACCATTCCTTGGTACCGAGTAATTTGTAGGAAATAACCAGGGAGCGAATCGCGTCGTCGCTGGCGCGGCCGCCGGCGTTGCGGATCACGTGGGCGTCGCCTTCGGATAAACCGGCGTACTTTGCCGGGTCCAGGCGGGCGTCCATACAGGTCAGTATGGCAAACTGACGAGCAGGCGGCATAGCCAAATCGCCTTTGGTGAAACTGGATACATAATCGCGGTTGGCTAACAGTACTTCGTTGTGAATTTTGCTCATAAAAACCTCGGTGCATGAAAAAACGTCTGGCCTGAATGTCAAACCAGACGAGGTAACGACTATCTCCGGGCGGCATTGTAGCCAAGCGGCATTCTGGTTTAAAGACGCTATTTGGTTTATAAAATATAAACTTTAAGTTTATATTGGATGCTTCAATGGATAAGTTTAACAACATGCGCGTTTTTTGCCGGATAGTCGAGCTAGGCACTTTCTCGGCAGTCGCTAAAGAACTGAAGCTTTCTACCATGATGATCAGCAAATACATTGCCCAATTGGAAGCGTCTCTGGGGGTGGTGCTATTGCATCGCACTACCCGTAGCCTAAGCCTGACCAGTGCCGGCGAGGCCTACTATAACCGCAGCAAGCAATTGCTGGAAGATTTGGCCGATTTGGAGGCGTCTACCGCACAATCAGGCGAGCGGGTGAAAGGCACCATTAAAATCAGCGCGCCTATCGATTTCGGCGGCATGTACATGGTGCCGGCCATCGACGCTTACATAAAGCGCTATCCGGAAGTGAAGATTTTAATGTCGTTGGATAACAGGCCGCCGAATTTGCGGGTCGGCAGTTTCGATATTTCCCTGCTGGTGACCGATACCCTGGACCTTGGCGTGGTGGCGCGCAAGATTGCCGAGACCGAATTATGTACCTATGCCTCGCCGGCCTACATAGCAGAAAAAGGCTGTCCACAAACCATAGACGAACTCAGTCATCATCAATGCCTGCATTACGTGGACACGCCGCACGGCGAGTTTTGGTTGTTCAACGTCGACGGCGAATTGAAGAAAATTAAGTCCGATTGGGTGCTGGCGTCCAATAACGGGCGCGCGCTATGTCAGGCGGCCGCTCTGGGTATGGGCATCGTGCAAGCGCCCAGACTATCGGTAGCTCCGTATTTACAAAGCGGCGAACTGGTAGAAATCCTCAGGCAATATCGCCGGCCGGCCATCGCCATTTACGCTACCTATCTGCAACGGCGCTTTTATCCAGCCAAATTGACTACGTTTATCGATTTTTTGTTGGCGTATTTCGAGCGGTAGGGGGCTTTTGGTGTCGGGTGACAAATCAATATCCCCTTATCATGTCTTCTCTACACATTGATAGCGTACTGGGCGATTAAACTTTTTGACCACGCCATCGTCAGTAGCACGATTCAGCCAATCATTGAGCTGCGACTTATGCAGCCCAGTAATCAGCATCAGCTCATCCAGAGTAACTGGATTTCCAGCCAGCCTGCGTAACCTATCCAAGAAAAACTGATAAAAATCTACAGGCATGCCCATAGATTCATCTTCTTCATGAGGTACCGATTCTTGGTATTCATCCGGCATCGATTCCGCTGTAGCATTGCTAACAACAGGCATTTCCTGCTCAACACCTTTATCTACTGAACTATATAGTTCATGTTGTGCTACTGGTTTGGAGCTCTGAATAATAGAGAATAAATCTTCCTGTGCTTCTTTTAGCTGATGCGCTGGTTTGTTATCAGAGACCAGCAAGACGCTAATATCGAAGTGTTGGATGTCGGCCTCACACCAACGCCCACCTTTGGCAACCAAATCGGCATTGGCAGCGTTTTTGTCATCGCTTGGTTTTACCCACAATGGAACCCAACCCTTTTTCAAGTTTTCTTCTGCGCCATTGAGGGTGCCGCCTTTCTTGCCCGAGTGAATAACCAAGGAACTATCTGCGAGACAATAGATGTACTTATTCCTTGCCATCGCGTTACCCGCGCTAAATCCCGCTTCCGGGTAAAAAGGCGAAACCAGCACCGTATTGCCGTCCATCAAACCTTTTCGCCATTTGGCACTGGTTGCCGCCCTCAATAGGCTATCGGCCATTACACCGATGACAAGCCCACTGCTTTTCGCTGCGCCGAGCATGGCCGCTTCATCCACCCCGCGGGCACCGCCGGATACAATGGCAATCCGTTCACCCGCTGCTTTAGCTCCCACCTGCTCAGTAAACGATAAATCGCTTTCGCTGGCATTTCGGGAACCGATCACAGCTAGCCCGCCCGAATTCAACAAGGCTTTGTCACCACAACCGAACAACACGGGAGGCGAATCGGTTTTCAGGCGTTGTTTTAGTCGTCTGGGATATTCAGGATCTGAACGAGTAACTACCCATAGGCCGGCACGCTGCCACTTTTCTACCGCCAAGGCCAGGCTGTGACCCCGGTTCAGCAATTGCAGAACACGCTCTATACTGATACGTGAATCATGCCAACCATTGAGCAATGATTTCGGCTCAGCTACCAGCAAATCCGCTGGCGTGGTGGAGTTCCCTTTTAACCATAGTGCAAAACGTCCCCACTCGACGTTAGTAAGCGGTTTTACATCGTCGCTGCTTGCCTTGGTGAAATAACTGGTTAACAGAAGTGTAGCTTGGGCGGTAGGTGATAAATTCATCAATCTTTTACCGAAGAGGAAGCGAGCGCTGCCGGATAAACGCAGCCGCTGCCCGCTTGTTGTAACAAGGCAGCGATCACCGTTAAGGTCCAGCCCGAATCCACAATGTCATCGATCAACAAGACAGGATCATTAGGTATGGGCTGTTGGATAGCAAAAGCGCCGTCCAGATTACGGCATTGATGGAAACTATTCTCTTGTCCTTTTTGCGGCTGTTTGTTCTTCACCTTGCTAACGGCGTCAATGAACGGCAAACCTAACCGAGCAGCCAGTCTACGAGCGAAATCCGGCACCAATTCAGGGTGATTGCGCGAAGGTACACAACAAACCCAAGCAGGCTCAGGGTTTGGTTGCCAGCGCTGCTGGATCATCTCAGCCATAGCTTCCACTAGCTCATCACTAAAATGGCCGACATGTTTATTGTCGGCGACCGTTTGGCCCCAACCGGCATCTTTCCAACGAGATAACACACGCCCTTCTTGTGCCATCAAATCACCAAGTTTTCGAGGAAACTGATAAATCGGAAATGCTCTTGCTGTTTCGGCATTAGATGGTGCAACCTGTTTTCTGGGGTGAATTATTATTTCAGCATGCTTGAGAAAGGTTGCTGCCTGATGGGCAAGTACAGTGTTGATTGTCTGGTTAACAACCGACTGTCCAAGGCAAGCAGTACACTTGCCACAAGGCGTTAAATCTTGGTCATCCAAGGCACGGCGCAGAAACGTCATCTTGCAGCCCGCATCTCCCAGATAGGCTTGCACCTCTCTCCACTCCTGTTCACGCTGATGCGTCAGGTGAGCAATACGAACATGATCCATGGCATAGGGCACAGGCGTTCTGCGCCATTGGCTACCGACTTTAATCACCGGTGCCGGATTTTCCACACTGAGCAATTTCAACACTTTCTCGATTTGTCCATGCCGTAGATTCGTCCGTTCCTCAATACCATAAGTGGACAGACCATCACTGTGTGCCAACTCTTGCAAAATCTCGTTAACATGCGCTTCTGAGGGAAAAGCCGAATCCCTGAAGAACTCGTGAATATCTTGATCTTCCACCCCGGACATCAACACACCCACAGCATAGTCAATCGCACGCCCGGCTCGTCCCACCTGCTGGTAGTAGGCGACAATGGAACCCGGTGCTTGGTAGTGAATTACGAAACTTAAATCCGGCTTGTCGTAGCCCATGCCCAACGCCGTGGTAGCCACCAATACCTTGAGCTGATTGTTTATTAGCAACTCTTCGAGAAATTGCCGGTAAACATTGCTGTTTTCGAAACCGTCGGCCTCGATACTGCCATGATAGGCTTTGGCGTTGATGCCGTTTTCGCTCAGCCACTGAGCAACCTGTTCGGCGTCGCGTACCGTCAGAGTGTACACAATGCCGGTACCGGGGATGGTTGGAATAATCTGTGCCAACCATGCCAACCGCGACGCCTGATCCGGCAATACCATGGTTTGCAGTGCCAAGCTTTTCCGAATCAGCGATCCTCGCTGGATCTGAATATTGCCCAACTGTGTTTGAATATCTTCTACTACACGGTTATTGGCAGTTGCAGTGGTACCGAGCACCGGAGTATTAGGCGGCAATTGGCGAAGAATGTTAACGATACGGCGGTAATCGGGGCGGAAATCATGCCCCCAGTCAGAAATACAGTGTGCTTCATCAATCACCATCAGGGCGATGCGATCAGCAATCGGCTGCAAGACGGTTTCGATAAAGGTGTCGTTAGCCAATCGCTCTGGTGAAATTAATAGGCAGTCAACTTCGTTAGCCAAAATTCGTTGAGTCACGGCTTGCCAATCCGCCGTATTGGTGGAATTCATTGTTTCCGCCACAATCCCCAAGCGCTGAGCGGATTCGATCTGGTTGCGCATTAAAGCCAGCAAGGGAGAAACAATAATCGTAGGCCCCATGCCTCTATCTCGGAAGATTTTAGTGCTGATGAAGTAAACCGAGCTTTTACCCCATCCGGTACGCTGTAGCACCAGTAGTTTTTGGCGTTGGTTCACCAGGGCATCAATAGCTTCCCATTGACCATTGCGAAACTCGGCGGCTGGGTTGGCCAGTGCAGTTTGTAGCAATTGTTGGGCTTCGTCTCGGTTCATTATCAATCCTTTAAATTTTGCACTGACCGCATATTAATTAAGTTAAAGCCATTGGTTCAGAAAAAACAACAGAACGCAGCGGGTCGATTGCGTCAATTCGCCTATTCCAATTTCCCTCATTCTTCGCTTGCACAATCCTAGGGATATTGATTGCAGACAATTCACCTGAACGGACAGCTATTTTCGATTTTGGATACAACTCAATCAGAGTGCAATTTACTAGAGCGATGTTGAAAACAGGCCTTCCATTGAGGTGCTATGCATCAATTCCACTCGCTTATTCATTATTTGCATCACTCGATCATAGGGTTGGCAAGAAGAATAGACGGAAAGCCTTCTGTCTTCTCTATTTTGATTCACCGTTCACCGACCAGCTAGTCAGCAGCTCCTGATGTTCACTGAAGCTAGGCAAACCCGGTCTGGCGCCCATTTCGGTGCAGCAAAAAGCTCCGGCCACGCTGGCGTAACGCAATAATTCTGCCCAGCTCAAGCCTTTGGCGAGGCCAGCGGCAAAGGCGCCATGAAACGCATCCCCGGCACCGGTGGTGTCGATGGCGACGATGGGCGGGGCGTTTAAACTGCCGCGTTCCTGGCCGCGTTGCCAGATCAAGCCGCGTTCGCCGAGGGTAATGACTACCACCGGGGCAATTTGCGCTAGTTTGGATAAGGCCAGGTTTTCATCGCTGGCATATTGCAGCGCAAATTTTTCCGAACAGACCAGATAATCCACATTAGTCATCAGAGCCTGCGTACCGTCGTGCAGCGAGCCGGCGTCTAAAACCGTCGGTACTGGGTGGGACAACTGATTCAATAAGCGCAGGGAAATATGCGGTTCGTGACCATCAAACAACAGCACTTTGGCTGCTAGGTCGTCAAAGTCGATAGCGGTGGCGGGCAGGGCGCTGGTTTGTCCTTTGTAATTGATTAAGGCGCGCTGGCCGTTCGGTTTGACCAGTACCGTCGATAACGGGGTCGGTGAAATGCCGCGTACGATAAGCTGAGTATCGACGCCATGGTCTTGCAACTCCCGCAAATGACTATCGCCGTACACGTCATTACCCAAATAGCCGCAAAAGCCGGCTTTGCCTCCCAATTTAGACACCGTTACAGCGGCGTTGGCGGCCGGTCCACCACCGCAACCCAGCAAATCGTCGGCGACGATTTTTTCATCCGCGCCGGGATGATGCGGCACCGAAAATACCAAGTCGTAACTGGCATGGCCGATACAAAGCACGTCGAGCGGATGGGCGGTCATTGCGCGACTCCTTTACTGCGATTATCCATACGCCTTAGAAATTCGCCCATGATGGCTTTGTACAATTCATCGCCCAGATATTTGTCTTCCACGCCGCTGTCGATGCTGGGGTTGTCGTTGACTTCGATGACATAGCCTTTGCCCTTGATTTCTTTGACATCGACGCCGTACAAGCCATTGCCTATTGGCTGCGTGGCCCGTAACGCCGCGTCCAGCACGCCTTTGGGGACTTCGAAGGTGGGCAGGGTGTCGAAGTTGCCGCTGTCGGTGCGTTTGGCGCCGTGCCGGTAAATCTGCCAATGGTTTTTCACCATGAAGTAGCGGCAGGCGTACAAGGCTTTTTGATTGAAAATGCCGATGCGCCAATCAAAATCGGTGTACAAAAACTCCTGAGCCAGCAACAGCGCCGATTGCTCGAATAACTCGGCGACTTTGTCCTCCAGTTCCTGGCGGTTATGCACTTTGACGATGCCGCGTGAGAATGAGCCGTCCGGAATTTTAATCACCACCGGATAACCCGCGATGGCTTCCAGATTATCCAGGTGTTGGGTATTACCCTTGTGCAAGATCCAGGTTTTGGGAGAGGGGACTTTATGGGTGCGAAACAGGTCGGCCAGATAGACTTTGTTGGCGCAGCGCAAGATAGACGTCGGATCGTCGATCACTACCAAGCCTTCCGCTTCGGCTTTTTTGGCGAACCGGTAGGTGTGATGGTCGATGGCGGTGGTCTCGCGAATGAACAAGCCATCGAATTCCGGCAGGCGGCCGTAATGATTCAGGGTGATCAGTTCCACATCAATGCCCAATTGCCGGCCGGCATCGATAAATTTTTTCAGCGCACCGCGATTGCTGGGCGGTAATTGTTCGGAGGGGTTAATCAGAATCGCCAAATCATAGCGCGCGGTTTTTCGGGTCCGGCTTTTTCGCCAGACCTTTTTGCTGAAGCGATCCAGCGCATCGGCGAACAAGGTCTGCATGGCATCGTCCAACTGCCTGGGGGAAACGGCTTTTAGATCGGTGATTTGCCATTGCTGCTCAAAGCGCAAGCTGATTTCCAGAATCGGGCAGGCAAAACGCTCGAACAATAGCCGCGCCAATTCTTGAAAAGCCGGTTCCGGCGTGGTGCCGAAATAGCTATACAAAGTAACTTCGCCGTTTTTATTTTGATGTTTGAATGCGCGTGCCAGCGGCTGGTTCAAGTCTTCCAGTTGTAGGCGGTACAAGGCATTTTTGCCCAAGTCGTTGATGACTTTAACCGACGGAATGACATGGTGATTGCGGGCTTCGGCCAGCAGCGAACAGTAGTAGCCATCGGATAGATAGGTGTAACTGCTGCACAGGTTGATAACCCGCACCCGCTGGTCGGGATCAGTTTGCTCGCTGGCCAGATAGTCTTCAAAGCTGACGACTTGGTCGCTAGGATAATAAGGATTCCAATCCGAAAGGTCGTCAACGACCAGCAGCGTGCTTGCCATGGTAAAAAATGCTCGGTAGGTTTAAGTTAGGCGGGGATTTTGAAACCTGTCGAGTTTTAAGACAAGCCGAATTCTGCAATTCCCTTTAAGAATGCCTATTGCTTGCGGCAGAGGGGTTTGCCACACTGTGCAATTACTGTCTCCGAATATTTGAGTATGCAGATGAGTTTGTCCCCATTCGGCACTGAAATTGATACCCGCGTATTTCCGGCGAGTTATGCCAAGGCACGCGAGGCTTGGTTGTCGCTCAGCGATCAGCTAGAACAGCCGCTGCGGCACGAGATTTACGAATGCGCCGGACTGGGGCCGAACGGAGAATCCTTGCTGACAGATACCGCCTGGATAGGCGATGAGCATGCGGACAATGTGGTGGTGTGCCTTGCCGCGACGCACGGGGTGGAAGGTTTTGCGGGCAGCGCGATTCAGCTTGATGTGCTGCAAGGCTTAAGCAAACACCAGCTAGATATTCCCAATGATACGGCGCTATTGCTGGTCCACGCCTTAACACCCTGGGGCTATGCCTGGTCGCGGCGCTGCGACGGCGACGGCGTGGATTTGAATCGCAATGCGGTCGATTTTTCCCAGCCCTTGCCGGAGAACCCGGATTACGACAAGTTGCGGGAATGGCTATTCGTGGCGGATGCCGGCCAAAGACAGCAGGCGTTTGCTGATTTTAGCCGGCAATACGGTCGAGTCGCGCTTGAAAAAGCCATCAGTGGCGGTCAATACCGCGACCCGTCCGGGCCGTTTTATGGTGGCAGTGCGCCGGCGCATGGTCGGCTGGTTTGTGAGGACTTGATTAATCGGCACAGCCTGGCTCAACGCCGCGTGGCCGTGGTGGATTTGCATACCGGCCTCGGCCCTTACGGCTACGGCGAGATTATCTGCGATCATCAGCCCGACAGTGCCGGGGCAGCGGTTGCGCAACGCTGGTATGGCGATTCTGTAACCTTGCCGCTGGCGGGCACGTCTAGTTCGGTACCCAAGTTAGGCCTGTTGGATTATCTGTGGCACGCCAACATGAACCCGCAAAGTTGTTATGTGACGCTGGAGTTTGGTACGTATAGCACCGACCACTTGTTTGAAGTGTTGCTGCGCGATCATCAACTGTGGGCTGCCGAGGATTTTAACGATCAACGTTTTGCGCACAGTATGGAAATGCGCCGGCATTTCTGTCCCAACGACAATGCCTGGCAGGAAATGGTGTTGTTCCGCGCGCGGCAAGTACTGGGTCAGGCGCTGCGCGGAGTGTCCTTGTGACAGCTTTAGCCAACGAGTTGGCGGTGCGGCCGGCGCAAAGCGCCGATCTGGAGGGCTTGGTAGCCTTGGAAAATGCCAGCTTTGCCACCGACAAATTAAGCCGGCGCAGTTTCCGGCATTGGTTAAGTTCCGATCATCGCGCCCTGTTATTAGCGGAATGGGCGGGGCTGGTCGCCGGCTATATTTTGATCATTTATCACCCCGGCACCCGCTTGGCGCGGATTTATTCGCTGGCCGTGGCGCCGCAGCTGCGCGGCAAGGGCATTGCCAAGACCTTAATGCTGGCCGGCGAGCAAGCCGCGCGCGATGATGGCCGTTTGTATCTGCGTCTGGAAGTCAGTGTGGATAACACGCCGGCCATCCGTTTATACGAGGCGCTGGGTTTTCAAAAGTTTGGTTTGTATCGCGATTATTACCAAGACCATAGAGATGCGTTGCGCTATCAAAAGCGCATCCGCCGTTACCGTGATACGCCGCAGCATCGTTCGGTGCACTGGCTGCGGCAAACCACGCCGTTTACCTGCGGCCCGGCGGCGCTGATGATGGCGATGCACGCTTTGAACAAAAGCTATTTGCCGTCGCGCGAGCAAGAAATCGAGTTATGGCGGGAAGCCACTACTATTTTTATGACTTCCGGTCATGGCGGTTGCCATCCCATCGGTTTGGCCTTGGCTGCCAAACGCCGGCAATTCGCGGTGGAAGTGTGGATCAACCAAACCGGCTCCTTATTTATCGATAGCGTGCGCAGTGACGATAAAAAGCAAATTGTCGAGTTGGTCGATACCTGTTTCAAGCAGGAAGCGGCGGAGCAGGGTGTGGCAATACATTATGCCAACGTCACGCAGAACGATTTGATTGCCGCGTTCGAATCCGGGGCAATCCCGATCATTTTGATCAGTACCTTTTCGATGGATCGCAAAAAAGCCCCGCATTGGGTGGTGATGAGCGGCTTTGATAAGGATTGTTTGTACATGCACGATTCCGATCCGGACGACGGCCGGCAGAACGAATTGGATTGCCAGTTTATTCCGATTGCCCGCGAAGACTTTGATCGGATGTCCTGTTTTGGTAAATCGCGGTTGCGGACGGCGGTCATTGTTTGGCCGGCTGCTTAGTTCCAGCTTTTCATTCTCAGCTGCTTGCGCAAGCGTTACAATTGCCTTAGTAACCTATGTATTCACGAGACTTTAATCCATGAACAACCAGCAGCACGACGACAGCAAGAAAGTTAAAAATATTGCCGCAGTTTTGTACCTATTGGTGCTGGCTTTTCTGGTCGGCGGTTCTTATCTGCATCAGCAGAGCGCGGATAGCGCTCAAGTCCCGGCAACGACTGCCGCGCAACCTTAAATTTCGCCCGATCAGCATTTTCGGAAGCGTCTCGCTGCACCGAAATTGACATCGCCCTGCAACAACAGTACCTTAGCCGGCTTTCTTTTAGAAGCCGTCTTTAAAATTCAGAACCACAAGAGTGATTAATGGAAGAATTTCATCGTATTAGCCGCCTGCCGCCTTACGTTTTTAATATCGTCAACGAGCTGAAAGCCAAAGCCCGCGCGGAAGGCGAGGATGTTATCGATTTTGGCATGGGCAATCCGGACCAGCCCACCCCCAAACACATCCTCGATAAAATGCTGGAAGTGGCGCAGCGCGATGACACCCATCGTTATTCGGTTTCCAAGGGCATTCCGCGCTTACGGAAAGCGATTTGCGGTTGGTACAAGCGGCGTTTTGATGTTGATCTGGATTTCAATACCGAGGCGATTGTCACCATAGGCTCTAAGGAAGGCTTGTCGCATCTGGCTCTGGCCACCTTAGGCCCCGGCGATGTAGTGCTGGTGCCGAACCCGGCTTACCCGATTCATCCCTATGGCGTGGTGATTGCCGGCGCGGATATTCGCCATGTGCCGTTGACCCCGGGAGTGGATTTCTTCGAGGAATTGCGAAAAGGGATTGCCGAGTCTTGGCCAAAGCCGAAGATGTTGATTCTGAATTTTCCGGGCAATCCGACTTGCCAATGCGTGGAGCTGGATTTCTTCGAAAAAGTGGTGGCGATCTGTAAAGAACACAATATCTGGATCGTCCACGACATCGCTTACGCCGACATCGTCTTCGACGGCTACGTAGCGCCGTCGATACTGCAAGTGGAAGGGGCGAAAGACATCGCCGTCGAATTTTTCTCCCTGTCAAAAAGTTACAACATGCCTGGCTGGCGCGTTGGCTTCATGTGCGGCAATCCAACCCTGGTAGCGGCGTTGACCCGGATCAAATCGTATATGGACTACGGCACGTTCACACCGATCCAGGTTGCGGCGATTACTGCATTGGAAGGCCCGCAAGATTGTGTGAAAGAAATCTGCGAGATGTACAAAGCGCGCCGCGACGTGTTGTGCGACGGCTTGAATGCGATGGGTTGGCACGTCGAGAAACCCAAGGCTACCATGTTTGTCTGGGCCAAAATTCCCGAAGCCTATCGGGAAATGGGCTCCATCGAGTTTGCCAAGAAATTGATCATTGATGCTAAAGTCGCGGTATCGCCCGGCATTGGTTTTGGGCAGCACGGCGACGACCATATTCGCTTTAGTTTGATCGAAAACGAGCACAGAACCCGGCAGGCCTTGCGCAGCATCCGCAATATGCTGAAAAAAGACAACGTAGTATAATCGCCGCCATTTTTGGGTATAACGCTAGGAGTCAGGTTTGAAGCCGGTAACAGTTGGGGTTTTGGGATTGGGTACCGTCGGTGGCGGTACCGTCAACGTACTGAAAAGGAATGCCGGGGAAATCGCTCGCCGGGCCGGCCGTGAAATCTTGGTCACCCGCGCATCTGCGCGCGACCTGAACCGGACGCGGATTTGCGCTACCGATGGCATTATCTTAACGGCCGATCCGTTCGAAATCGTTAACGACCCGGACATTGATGTGGTTGTCGAATTGATCGGCGGCTACGATCTGGCGAAACAATTGGTGTTAACCGCGATTGCCAATGGCAAACACGTGGTTACCGCCAATAAAGCCCTGATTGCCTTGCACGGCAATGAGATCTTCGCCGAAGCCAGCAAAAAAGGCGTGATGGTGTTGTTCGAAGCGGCGGTGGCCGGCGGCATACCCATCATCAAGGCCATCCGCGAAGGCCTGGCCGGTAACCGCATCAAATGGTTGGCCGGTATCATCAACGGCACCGGTAATTTCATCCTCACCGAAATGCGCGACAAGGGTCGCGATTTTGCCGACGTCTTGGCCGAAGCCCAGGCCTTGGGTTACGCAGAAGCCGATCCCACCTTTGACGTGGAAGGTATCGATGCCGGGCATAAATTGACTATCTTGGCCTCAATCGCTTTCGGCATCCCATTGCAGTTCGAGAAAGTCTTCACCGAAGGTATCACCAAGATTACCCGCTTGGACGTTGAATACGCCGAAGCGCTGGGTTATCGGATCAAAAACTTGGGCATCGCTCGCAAGACCGAGGACGGCATTGAGTTGCGAGTGCATCCGACCTTGATTCCCAAGCGCCGCTTGATCGCCAATGTCGACGGCGTGATGAATGCGGTGTTGGTCTGCGGCGACGCCGTTGGTCCAACCTTATATTACGGTGCCGGCGCGGGCGCCGAGCCTACTGCGTCAGCCGTGGTAGCGGACTTGGTCGATGTAGTCCGAGCGATGACCAGCGATCCGGAGAACCGGGTGCCTCATCTGGCCTTCCAGGCCGATGCCATCGCCGATATTCCGGTGTTGCCTGCCGAGCAAATTAAGACCGCCTATTACTTGCGCCTGACCGCCGAAGACAAGCCGGGCGTACTGGCCGATGTAACCCGAATTTTGGCAGCGCACAACATCAGTATCGAAGCACTGATTCAAAAAGAACCGCCGCAAGGCGAGACTTCGGTGCCGATCATCATGCTGACGCAACTGACCTTAGAAAAAGAAATGAACGCCGCGATTGCGGCCATCGAAGCGCTGGCGACAGTCAGCGGTAAAGTGGCGCGGATTCGCTTGGAAACTCTAGGATAATAATGACAACGCAAACACGCTACACAGGCATCATCGAACGCTACCGCGACCGCTTGCCGGTCTCCGCCGACACCCGGCTGATCAGTCTTTGCGAGGGCAATACCCCGCTGATTCAACTGCAAAACATCCCACGCTTGATTGGCAAGGATGTGGATATTTATGTGAAATTCGAAGGCCTAAATCCGACCGGTTCGTTTAAAGATCGCGGTATGACCATGGCCGTGACCAAAGCCGTGGAAGAAGGCAGTCAAGCCATTATTTGCGCGTCCACCGGTAATACCTCGGCTGCCGCTGCCGCGTATGCGGTACGGGCCGGCATCCGTGCCTTCGTATTGATTCCCGAAGGCAAGATAGCGTTGGGTAAATTGGCGCAGACCATGATGTACGGTGCCAAAATCATTCAGATCAAAGGTAATTTCGACGCCGGCATGTCTATCGTCAAGGAAATTGCCGATCATGCTCCGGTAACCATCGTTAACTCGATCAATCCTTATCGGATCGACGGCCAAAAAACTGCGGCGTTCGAAATTGTCGATGCCTTGGGCGATGCGCCCGATTTCCATTGTTTGCCCGTCGGCAATGCCGGCAACATCACCGCGTACTGGAAGGGTTATAAGGAATATTCAACCGATACTGCTACGCATAAAGCCGTGACCAAAAAGCGTCCGGTAATGTGTGGCTACCAAGCGGCCGGTGCTGCGCCTTTCTTGGCGGGCCATCCGGTGGAAAATCCGGAAACAGTGGCGACGGCCATCCGCATCGGTAATCCGCAATCTTGGGATGGGGCTTGGACCGCGCAGAAACAATCCGGCGGTTGGTTCGCATCGTTTACCGACCCGCAAATTCTGGCCGCGCAAAAAATGTTGTCGGCTTATGAAGGTATTTTCTGTGAGCCCGCTTCCGCCACTTCCTTGGCTGGCGCTTTGCACGACATCGCTAACAGCAACATCCCGGAAGGCAGTACCATCGTTTGTACCTTGACCGGCAACGGTATTAAAGATCCCGATACCGCCATTGCTCAGTGCAAGGACGATCAGCCGATCACGATAGACGCCTCACTGGATGCGGTGAAAAAAGCCATTCTGGATTCGATGTGAGTCTAGGGATGAGCATCGACAAGCCGGCAATTGCCGGCTTTTTTATTGCCTGATATGTATTTACAAAGCGTTAAAAAAGTCATCCTGCCCAGGCCGGTGCAGATTAAAAATCCGCACTTTGGCGAGATGGACCCAGTGCTGCAACGGATTTTTAGCAGCCGTGGCGTGCAGAGTGCCGATGAACTGGATCGGAGCCTGGCGAGTTTGCCGTCGCCGTGGTTGCTGACCGGCATGAAGGAGATGGTCGAGCATTTGGTGTCGGCGATCAAACAGCAGCAAAAAATTACCGTGGTCGCCGATTTTGATGCCGATGGCGCCACCAGCTGCGCCCTAGCTTTAAAAGGCTTCGCGCTGCTCGGGGCGAAAGCCTTGGATTTTGTGGTGCCCAACCGTTTTGAATATGGTTACGGCTTGACGCCGGAAATCGTTGAACTGGTGAAGCGGCAGAGTCCAGAGATTATTGTCACCGTCGATAATGGCATATCCAGTATTGACGGTGTCAAAGCGGCCAAGGCTGCAGGTATCAAGGTGTTGATTACCGATCACCATTTACCGGGGCTGGAAATGCCGGACGCCGATGCCATCGTCAATCCCAATTTGCCCGACGATAAATTTCCAAGCCGAAACATCGCCGGCGTGGGGGTGATGTTTTATATTTTGATGGCCTTGCGGATTCGTTTACGTGAACTGCATTGGTTTGAAAAAGCCGGCATCCCGGAGCCGAATCTGGCGCGTTTGCTCGACTACGTGGCCTTGGGCACTGTCGCCGACGTGGTGGCTTTGGATCAGGTCAACCGAATTTTGGTGCATCAAGGCTTATTGCGCATCCGTTCCGGGCAATGTCAGTCGGGCATCAAAGCGTTGGCCGAAGTGGCCGGCAAGCAGTTGGCCGGGATTCATGGTAGCGATTTGGGGTTTTCCATCGCACCGCGTTTGAACGCGGCCGGGCGGATGGACGATATGTCCTTAGGCATTCAGTGCTTGTTGACTGACGATGCCGGCTTGGCACATGACATTGCCGAACAATTGCATGCCTTGAACCAGGACCGAAAAGAAGTCGAAGGGCAGATGAAGACCGAGGCGATGGTATTGCTGGCGGAAATGAAGGCTCTTGATGAAAAACATGTGCCGGCTGGTGTGTGTTTATACGACGGCAATTGGCATCAGGGGGTGATCGGTATCCTGGCATCGCGGATCAAAGACCGCTTACACCGGCCGGTGATCGCGTTTGCTCCAGCCGACAATGGCGACATTAAGGGGTCTGCCCGTTCCATCAATGGTGTGCATATCCGCGATGTACTTAGCGAAATTGCTGCCAGGCATCCGCAGATATTAAGCAAATTCGGCGGCCACGCCATGGCCGCGGGTCTGACGATTAAATTGCACGACTATCCGCATTTTGCCCTGGCTTTTGCCGAGACAGTGGCGGCGAAACTGGAGTTGGTGGATCTGGAACAGAAGGTCTATTCCGACGGCGAACTGGATGAGCAGCATATGACTTTGGCTTTCGCGGAAACGCTCCAGCAGGCGGCGGTGTGGGGGCAAACCTTCCCGGAGCCGGTGTTCAATGGCGTATTCGATGTCATCCAATGCCGCATCGTCGGGCAGCAGCATTTAAAGTTTGTGTTGCGCTTGCCGTTTAGCGGCCAGTTGCTGGATGCGATCGCGTTTTTTGCCGACCACCCGGAAAAATGGCTGGGTTGCCGAAAAATCAATGCGGCCTTTAAGTTGGATATTAACGAATTTCGCGGGCAACGCAGTCTGCAACTGTTGTTACATTATCTGGAGAAATGGGAATAAGCGCCTATGTCTGAGAGACTGTTACGCTGGATAGACGCACATACGTTGGCTTTGCTGCTGGCGCTCATGTTGTTGCGCGGCGGATTTCTGCTGATCAATGGCTTTGATTTGATCGGTGACGAAAGCTATTACTGGGATTGGTCGCGGCGACCGGACTGGTGCTATTACAGCAAGCCGCCGATGATCGCCTGGCTGATCGGTGCGTTTACCTGGTTATTGGGCGATCATACGTTTACCGTGCGTTTGCCGGCGCTGTTGTTGGGTACAGTATTTCTGGGGTATTTTCACGCCACGGCCAAGGCATTTTACGGTGCGCGCGGCGGGGCTTTGGCGCTGTTGCTGGTGTTGGCGACGCCGATCAATGTGTTGGCCAACTTCCTGATGACCATCGACGCGCCGCTGTATTGTTTCTGGATAATCACCGTTTACTATTTAAGACGGGCACTGTTCGACAATCAGGCGCACGCCTGGCTATGGGCCGGTTTGGCCAGCGCCGCCGCCTTGCTCAGCAAGCAATCAGCATTGATCTTGCCGTTAATGTTACTGATCTTTTTAGCCTTGGATAAGCAACGCCGGGGGCTGTTGAAAAAAGAGTTTCTGATTTATTTAAGCCCTATCGTGATCGCGGCAGTGCCGATTTTATGGTGGAACCAGCAACACGATTGGGTGATGTTCGGGCATAGTAGAGGTCATTTCGGTAACCATGAACCGGTCAGCGTACTTAAGCATTTACAATGGGCCCGAGATTTTCTGCTTTACCAGCTGTTACTGGTCTCGCCGGTGTTGTTTGTGCTGGTGCTGATTAGCAGCGCGCAAGCGGCGTTCAATTTTAAACGCCTGGCTGCGGAACAACGCTTTTTGCTATTGATGGGGCCAGCCTTGTTGCTTGGTGTGTTGCTGCTCAGTGTGCTGCAAAAAGCCCAAGGCAATTGGCCGATGCCGTTTTATTTTACCGGCTTGATTTTGTTGGCCGGCAACTGGCTGGCCGGCGCCTGGAAGAAAGCCTTGAAATACGGTGTTGCATTGGGTTTGGCAATGGTGCTGTTGACCTATTCGCTGCCCATCGTGTTGCAAGTATTTAAATTGCAAAACACGGCCTTCGATCCCACCAAGCGTTTCAACAGTTGGCAGGAGTTGGCGATTAACATGCATTTCGAGCGCTTGATCAGTTTGCCCAATCTGGATAACACCTTTGTGGTAGCCTTGGGCCATCGTTATCTGGCGAGCGAGTTGGCGTTTTACTTGCCCGATCATCCCCAGGTTTATCGTTACGAACCCAGTGGTGTGGTGACGTCGCAGTACGAAGTTTGGCCTGGTCCGCAGGCGTTTGTCGGCAAAAATGGCTTTGTGCTGGGTGAAACCTCGGAGGAAAACCTACCCGCAGAATTGAAAGCGGCGTTTCAAAATTTTCGCTTCTTGGCGCAAATCCCCAATCCTGCCAAGCCGAGTTCCCCGTATTACCTGTATTTAGGTGAAAACCTGAAGTTTTGGCCGGAAACCGTCCGGCTAACATTGGATAAGGAAAGCTATGCCCCATCGGAAAATTAGACGCGCGCGCAACGAACTCATGCTCGTGTTGCTATTGGCGGCACTGACCACGCTATTGTTTGGGCTGACAGACCTGGATTTGCGCCTGGCGGCCTTGTTTTATCATCCGGAAAATCCCGGCGATGTCTGGCCGACCCAGCATTGGTGGCCCTGGAAACTGCTGTATGACTATGCTTTTCCGTTCACCTTGTGGGCCGGTCTGATAGCTTTAGCGGTTTATGTCCTCAGTCATTTCAATACTCATACGCAACGCTTTCGCCGTAAGGCCTTGTATATTTTATTGGTCATTGCTTTGGGGCCGGGCTTGGTGGTTAATCTGATTGTCAAAGATCACTGGGGAAGACCCCGGCCGGTGCATGTCAGCCAGTTCGGCGGCGAGTACCAATATGTGCCGCCTGCCAAATTTGGCCACACCCCGGATAAGTCTTTCGTCTGCGGTCACTGTTCGGTGGGCTATACATTTTTTGTATTGTATTTTCTGTCGCAAAACCACAAAGCGATTTATTTTCTTCTGACCATAGTCTTGGCTTGGACCCTGGGCTTTACCCGGATGACTTCGGGCGGGCATTTCGCGTCGGATATTTTGTGGTCCGGATACCTGGTATTTTTGGTGGCTTATGCCTTGTACTACGGTTGGTATATACGAACAAAACCGGAAGTGAAGACCGCGCAATGACGGTGGCAATCAAGATTTGGGTGGATGCGGATGCCTGTCCTAATTTGATTAAAACGGTTTTGTTCCGCGTCGCCCAAAAAAGGCAGTTGGAATTGCTGCTGATTGCCAATCAAAGCATCGCCGTGCCGCCATCTCGTTATATCCAATCCATTCGCGTCAGCGGCGGTTTCGATGTCGCTGATGATTATATCGTCGAGCATCTGCGGGCCGGCGATCTGGCGATTACCGGCGATATTCCGTTGGCTGCAAAAATCCTAG
This sequence comes from Methylomonas sp. Kb3, assembly GCF_002834115.1. Classification (NCBI taxonomy): domain Bacteria; kingdom Pseudomonadati; phylum Pseudomonadota; class Gammaproteobacteria; order Methylococcales; family Methylococcaceae; genus Methylomonas; species Methylomonas sp. Kb3. The sequence goes on from NZ_PIZT01000069.1 coordinate 434,006, forward strand.
CCAAGCAGGGGTTTGTGATTCATCCGCGCGGCGAAGCGTATACGGTGGAGAATATCGGTGAAAAACTGGCCATGCGCGATTTCATGGAAGGCTTGCGCGATAACGGTTTGGCATCCGGTGGTGCGGCGGCCATGACGGCCAAAGATGTCCAAAATTTCGCCAACGCGCTGGATAGATTTCTGGCCGCCCGGCAAATATAACAGGCTGAGTTTTCAGGGTTAGCTTGATATAATGCCCCGGTTTTATATACCTAAACACGAGAGATTTGCATGATTCAAGGTAGTATCGTTGCGCTGGTAACCCCGATGACGGAAGACGGTGCGGTGGATGAAACCAGTCTCAAACGGCTGGTCGAATTTCATATAGAGCAAGGGACTGACGCATTGGTAGCGGTTGGTACCACTGGCGAATCGGCAACTCTCGACGAAGACGAGCATTGCGCAGTCATTAAATTTATCGTCGATTGCGTGGCCGGACGGATACCGGTTATCGCCGGCACCGGTGCCAATTGCACCCGCGAAGCGATACACCTGACTCAAAAAGCCAAGCAAGCCGGCGCGGACGCTTGTTTGCTGGTCACGCCTTATTACAACAAACCGACCCAGGAAGGCTTGTACCTGCATTACAAAGCCATCGCCGAAGCGGTCGATATTCCGCAAATTCTGTACAACGTGCCGGGGCGTACCGCTTGCGACTTGTTGCCGGAAACCGTGGGTAGACTGGCGAAAATCGATAACATCGTGGGTGTGAAAGAAGCCACCGGTAAGCTGGAAAGAGTTAAAGAAATCCGGGATTTAACCGGTGACGATTTTGCGCTGTACACCGGCGACGACGCCACCAGCTGCGAATTTTGTTTATTGGGCGGCAACGGCAGCATCACCGTGACCGGCAACGTGGCACCGAAACTGGTCCACGAAATGTTGGCGGCGGCAATGGTGGGTGATCGCGCGACTGCCGAGGCGATAGACGCCAAGTTGACCGGTTTGCACAGCAGTCTCTTCATACAATCCAATCCCATTCCGGTCAAATGGGCGGTGGCGGAAATGGGTTTGATGGGCCAAGGCATCCGTTTGCCTTTGACTTGGCTGACTGAAGACTGTTTTGCTACCGTGCGCGCGGCGATGCATCAAGCCGGCGTTTTATAACCATGAAAACTCGCCTATACGGTCGTCTGACGCTGGTTTCGGCGTTGCTGTTGAATGCCTCGTGCAGCACCATCAAGAGCTGGTTTCCGGATAAGGAAAGAGATTATCAATTTACTACCGAAATCCCCGAATTAGTTGTCCCGGACGATCTAAAAACCAAGACCTTGGCGACCCGTCCGGTAAGCAATGCGCCGGAACCTGCACCAGAGCCGGTGCGGCAAGAGCCTGTCCGATCCGCGGCAGCCGCAGAGCCGGCGCCTAGTAAGCCGGAAAAAACCGAAGCTAAAGAGACTGTCGCGGCAGCCGGTTCCGGGAAAAGTGTGCAAGCGGCCGGCAGCAGTGGCGTCAGCAGTTTACAAATCGATCAATCTGCCACTCAAGCGTGGTGGATAGTCGGCAAAGCCTTGAGCCGCCAAAAATTGGAAGTGGTCGAGCGGAATATGGACAAAGGCTATTTCTTCGTCAAATACGATCCTGACGCGATTAAGCCGGAAGACGGTTCCATTCTGGACGAAATCACTTTTTTATTCGGCGACGATCCCAGCCAGGAACAGGAATATCGGGTAAGCCTGCATCAACTTGATGAACTGCTTACCGAAGTGACGGTGCAAGATAGTGATGGTAAGACCCTGTCAAATGTCGCTGCGACCTCTTTGCTCAGATTGATCACCGAAGGCATTAATCAGGATATACCCAGCGGTACCGCTGACAAGTCGGACAAAGCAGCCGACGATACGCCGTCGCCATAAAATCGCCGCCTTGTTTGCGATTTGGGGCTTGCCGTGTTTTATCTGCGGAATGTTCTGTATTTACTCTTTTAGCTATAAAAACCACTCAAACACAGCCCATGTTGACCCTATCCGGAACCTCCGCTCTTTCCCGTTTTCGTATTGAAAAACTGCTGACCGAACTGCAGGCAGTGGCCGGCAGCATTAATGCCGTTAGTGCCCGGTTTCAGCATTTTGTGCAAATCGATGGTCAGCTATCCGCCGAGCAATCGGCGATGCTGGAACGCTTGCTCGATTACGGTCAAAGCGAGGAAAACAGCGAAAATGCGGCGGTGGAAGAGGGTGGTGAATCACCTGAACCCCAATTTGTCTCCTTGTGGGTGGTGCCGCGTTTGGGCACTATTTCCCCTTGGTCTAGCAAGGCCTCGGAAATAGCCGAGCGTTGCGGCCTGGCCGCGGTAAAACGCATTGAGCGCGGTATCGAATACCGCTTTACCTCTTCCGAGCCTTTGAGCGATGCTGTTAAACACCAACTGGCGTCTTTACTGCACGATAGAATGATTCAGCAAGTGGTTTACGATCAGGCTGGCCTTGATTTGTTTGCCGAGCACGATCCCCAGCCTTTACAAACCGTAGCTATCGTAGAGCAGGGCAGGGACGCTTTGGTTAAGGCCAACGCTGAATTAGGCATGGCTTTGTCGGCTGACGAGATCGATTATTTGACCGAGAGCTTCATCAGTTTGGGTCGTAATCCGACCGACGTGGAACTGATGATGTTCGCCCAGGCCAACTCGGAGCATTGCCGGCATAAAATCTTCAACGCCAGTTGGACCATTGATGGCGAAGAGCAAGCCAAGTCCTTGTTCGCGATGATCCGCAACACCCACACGCTGAATCCGCAAGGCGTGCTGTCAGCCTACAGCGACAACTCGTCGGTGCTGGAAGGCCCGACAGCCCAGGTATTTATCCGCGATGCGGCGAATAACTATGCCTATGGCTATGTCGAAGAACACGCGCACCTGCTGATGAAGGTGGAAACCCACAACCATCCGACTGCGATCTCACCGCATCCCGGCGCGGCAACCGGTTCCGGCGGGGAGATTCGCGACGAAGGCGCCACTGGCCGGGGGTCGGCGACCAAGGCCGGTCTGACCGGTTTCAGCGTCTCGCATCTGAAAATTCCTGGTTTCCCGCAGCCTTGGGAAGCGGATTACGGCAAACCCGAGCGCATCGTTTCCGCGTTGGACATCATGCTGGAAGGGCCAATCGGCGGCGCAGCGTTTAATAACGAATTCGGCCGGCCCAACATCGCCGGCTATTTCCGCAGCTTCGAACAACCATCGGAAACCGGCGAAGCCAATCAATATCGCGGTTACCATAAACCGATCATGATCGCCGGCGGCATGGGCAACATCCGGCCGATGCTGGTGGATAAACATCCTATTCCGGCAGGTTCGCTGATCATTATCCTGGGCGGCCCAGCGATGCTGATCGGTCTAGGCGGTGGCGCGGCATCATCGCAAACTTCCGGCGAAAGTGCTGCGGAACTTGATTTTGCTTCGGTGCAACGCGAGAATCCGGAAATGGAACGGCGTTGCCAGGAAGTGATTAATCACTGTAATTCGCTAGGCGAAAACACACCCATCATCTCTATTCACGACATCGGCGCCGGTGGCTTATCCAACGCAGTACCGGAAATTATTCACGACTGCGATCGTGGCGGCCGTTTCGAATTGCGCAAGGTGCAGAACGCCGACAAGGGCATGTCGCCGATGCAGATCTGGTGCAACGAAGCTCAGGAACGTTATGTCGTCGCGATCAAACCGGAATCGCTGGCATTGTTCGAATCTTTCTGCAAACGCGAGCATTGTTTGTACGCGGTGATCGGTCATGCCACCGACGAGGAACATCTGACGCTGAGCGACGAATGGCTGGGTGGTAAACCCGTTGATCTGCCTATGTCGGTATTGTTCGGCAAGCCGCCGAAAATGCATAGAAATGTCCAGCGTTTAAACAAGAATTTACCCGGCCTGCAACTGGATCAAGTCGAATTGGCCGAAGCCGTGAAACGGGTCTTAGCATTTCCGGCCGTGGCGGACAAGAGCTTCTTGATTCACATCGGCGACCGCTCAGTGACGGGTTTGGTCGCTCGCGACCAGATGGTCGGCCCCTGGCAAGTGCCGGTGGCTGATGTTGCGGTCACGGCTTCCGGCTTTTATGCCCACACCGGCGAAGCAATGGCAATGGGTGAGCGCACGCCCTTGGCTTTGATCGACGGTCCTGCTTCCGGACGCATGGCGATAGGTGAGGCGTTGACCAACTTGGCAGCGGCTCGTATCGGCAAGCTCAATGATGTCAAACTGTCCGCCAACTGGATGGCCGCCTGCGGCAGTCCCGGTGAAGACGCCGCGCTGTTCGATACGGTCAAGGCAGTCGGTATGGAATTGTGCCCGCAATTGGGCATTGCGATTCCGGTAGGTAAGGATTCGCTGTCGATGAAAAGCGTCTGGCATGAGAAGACCATGACCTCGCCGCTGTCGCTGATTATCACTGCCTTCGCGCCGGTGCAGGACGTTCGTTCTACACTCACTCCTGAGTTGAAAAATGCCGATAGCGTGTTGCTGTTGATTGAGCTTGGCCGGGGCAAGAACCGTCTCGGCGGTTCGGTGCTAGCCCAAGTTTACAATCAGCTCGGCAACCAGGCTCCGGATCTGGACGACGCGAGTTTGTTCAAGCGTTTCTTCGATACCATTCAAGCCTTGAACGACCAAGGGCTGATTCTGGCTTACCATGATCGGGCCGACGGTGGTTTGCTGGCTACGGTAACCGAAATGCTGTTTGCCAGCCGTAAAGGCGTTGAACTAGATATTTCCGAACTGGGCGACGACGTGCTGGCGACCTTGTTCAACGAGGAATTGGGCGCGGTACTGCAAGTAAAAACGGCTGAATTGGATCATGTCGCGCGACTGTTGGATCAGGCCGGGCTGGACGAATTTACCCATATCGTCGGTAAATTAAGTTCAGATCAAAAGTTACGAATCGTCCGTAACGGCAAGGAAATTTACAGCGCGGAACGCGCTGAACTGCAACAAACCTGGTCGGAAGTCAGCTTCAGGATGCAAGCCTTGCGCGACAATCCCGATTGCGCACGGCAACAATTCGAGCGAATCGCCGATGACAACGATCCAGGTTTGTCCGCTCAGTTGACTTACGACATCAACGACAACATCGTTGCAAGATTCGCGGATGCGCATCGACCTAAAGTCGCGATTTTGCGCGAACAAGGCGTCAACGGCCACGTGGAAATGGCGGCAGCCTTCGATAGAGCCGGTTTCGCGGCCATCGATGTACACATGACCGACATCATCAGCGGCCGGGTGTCGCTGGCCGATTTTACCGGTCTGGTGGCTTGCGGCGGTTTTTCTTACGGTGACGTGCTTGGTGCGGGCGGCGGTTGGGCCAAATCCATCTTGTTCAACCCGAAAGCACGCGACGAATTTGCCGCGTTTTTTGCCCGCCCCGATACGTTTGGTTTGGGGGTTTGTAACGGGTGTCAGATGATGTCCGGCCTGAAGGATATTATTCCAGGTGCGGAACACTGGCCGCAGTTCAAACGCAATCTGTCGGAACAATTCGAGGCGCGGGTAGCGATGGTCAAGGTGCAGGCTTCGCCGTCGATTTTCTTCCAAGGCATGGCGGGTTCTATATTGCCGGTCGTGGTCGCTCATGGGGAAGGGCGCGCCGAGTTCGATTCCGAAAACCCTGCCGAAGCCGAGGTTGCGATCAGTTATGTCGATAACTACGGCAATGAAACCGAAGCCTTTCCGGCCAACCCGAACGGATCACCGCTGGGCATTACCGGTTTAACCACCGTCGACGGCCGTTTTACCATCATGATGCCGCATCCGGAACGTTGTTTCAGGGCGATACAGAACTCCTGGCATCCTGCCGATTGGTTGGAAGATGGGGCGTGGTTGCGAATGTTCAGAAATGCTCGGGTTTGGGTAGGCTGAGTCAGCGCCGAGGCTTTCGTTTGGTTAAATAGGATCGAGCTTGAGTAACCCATATCCCGAGCCTCTCCATGATTCAGGGGCTCCAATTTGCAGTTCTCATCGCCAGGAAATAAATAAGAATTTTTCCTATAGCTGTGTGGGAAGCTAGACGGGATAATAGAGGGTTTTCAACGCACTCCACGTTATGAGCCTTCGCTACCAGATTATCTGTCGCATCCTGCTGTCTTCGGTTTGTATTTTGGTATTGGGCGGGGCGATTGCGGTCTGGCAAGCCCGCCAAGCGGTCGAGAAGGAGGTGGATGCCTCGATTCATCTGGCCTTGCAGCTGACCTTGGGCATCACCGATACCCCGGTATTTCAACAAAGCGACGATTTATCCCGCTTCAGCGCCTTGCGGCAAACGCGGCATTTGAGCATTCAATTGCAAAAGCCGGACGGACAGTTAATCCATTTCGCCGGCGAAAATCAACCGACCAATCCCGAAGAAATGCCGCCTAGTTGGTTTATCCGCTTGGTGAAGGGCGACTATCCCAAAGTCGAGCATCAGCTGAACATGCAGGACGGCAAGTTATTGACGCTGATTATTCAGGCTCAGCCGCTCGATGAAATCACTGAAGTCTGGCAGGAAAGCGTGGCGTTTTTTGCGTCGATTTCCTTGTTGACTATGTTGACTTTTCTGGCGGTCAATCTGGTATTTAATAAGTCTTTGCAATCGATTGCGGTCATCGTGGACGCCTTGCGCCTGATCGAAACCGGCCAATATCGGCAACAATTGCCGCCATTTTCCACGCAGGAATTCGATGATATTGCCAAGGCAATCAATCATATGACGGTTGAATTGGAAAAAACCCGCCAGGAAAATCGCGCATTGACACAGCATTCGCTAGCCATTCAGGAAGAAGAGCGCCAACGCCTGTCTCAGGAATTGCATGACGAATTTGGCCAATCCCTGACGGCTATCAAAGTGATGGCGGTTACGGCAGCGCATCGTAAAGCCGACGCGGCTAAAATAACCGCAACAATCGCGGAAATTTGCGATCACTTAATGACTGTGGTGCGTTCGATGATGCAGCAATTGCATCCTCTGGTCTTGACCGAATTAGGATTGAAGGCCACTTTGGAAGAGATGGTTAATCATTGGTCGGAACGCAATGCCGACCTGCGTCTGACGATTCGTTGTAGCGACGCAGTGGATGGTTTGGATAAAAATCTGACTATTCAAGTGTTTCGGGTGATTCAGGAGTGTTTGACTAACGTGGTGCGCCATGCACAAGCCCATAGCGTGACAATTGACTTGGATAAGCTGGATCTCCCCCAGGCATGTTTGCAACTTAAAGTGCAGGATGACGGACGCGGCTGCGATTTGCAGACTACCAGTCAAGGCTTTGGTTTGCTGGGTATAAAAGAACGTATCAAGTCGCTGGACGGCGAATTGCAGGTGTTGTCTCGCCCTGGTTCAGGTATGTTGGTTAATGCGCGAATCCCACTCGTATGAATAACAAGATAAAAATCGTGTTGGTGGATGACCACCTGGTGGTGCGGGCTGGTTTTAAAATGCTGTTGGCTGCCGGGGATAGTGTCGAAGTTATCGGCGAAGCCGAGCGTGGTGAACAGGCTATTCAGCTTTATCAAGAATTACAGCCCGATATGTTGGTGATGGATTTGTCCATGCCGGGGATTGGCGGTTTGGAAACTATTCGGCGGATCATTCAGCGCGATAGTGAGGCAAGAATTTTAGTTTTTAGTGTGCATCATGAACAAGTTTATGTCAGCCGGGCATTGGCAGCCGGCGCGCAGGGCTATATCACCAAAAATAGCGCTCCCGGTATTCTTGCCGAAGCGATAGCGGCAATTATGGCTGGTCAACAGTATGTCGAGCGCGGTTTGGTCAAGGGGGGCGGTGAAGAACGCCAGCACACCGGTTATCACGCGATAATCGCCGGTTTTTCTGCACGCGAGTTCGATGTATTTAGCTTGCTTGCCCAAGGGTTGACGGTGCATAAGATCGCCGATCAACTGTGTTTGGGTCATAAAACCGTGGCGAACTACGCCACGCAAATCAAGAAAAAGCTCCAGGTGGACACTACCACCGAGCTTGCTCATATTGCGGTCAATTTGGGGATGACGGCGCGCTGATACTGGGTTTTAGGGTGCGGTGGACTCTATGAGGCGGGGGCTTAAATAGCGAGACTGGTGTGGCAATCGTTCAGGCAAATAAATTCGTCTGAACGATTATTGAAAATTATGTTTCTTAATCCAGAAGGCCGTCGAGTTCAGATTTAGCCGCTAGAACATCCGGCAGTTTTTCCTTAAGAAGTTGCTCCGATAGGCCTAAAAGTGCGGTTAATTGATTGGGTAACGAGGCTAAAATCTGATTTTCATCCAAACCCTGATCTTGGTAATCGCTGATTGCATGGGCGAGGAAAACTGTGCAAGCTAACTTGTTAGGCGTCTCCGCAGCCAAAGGTTCCGCCGATTGCTCGATGGTTTCGACTAATTCGTCAGCAAATTTCCAGCGACGGCAAAGCTCCGCGCAGACTGCCGGGCTGGTATAGCCCAAGCGCCTTTTTTCAATTTCCAATCTGACGTTGCCGTTTTTCACATGCTGATCAATTTCGTTGGCTTCACGGGGACTGCCAATGTGAATGAGCAGGTTGCCCAGATTGCTGATTAGCCCGGCAGTATAGGCGATGTCGGCTGCCAGGCCCGCTTGGGCCGCGAACCATCTTGCATAACCTGCTGTGCGAAAACTATTCCGCCAGCTTTGTTTGACATCGAAATTATCCAATTGCGGTACCACACCGACAATCCCGGATGCGATCACCAAGGTTTTCAGCTGGTTCATGCCCAGCAAGGTGATGGCTTCATCTATTGAGCCAATTTTACGGGATAAACCAAAATGCGCGGAGTTGACCAAACGCAGGATTTTTAAAACAATCACCTGCTCTTTTTCCACGTTTTTGGCTATGTCGAGCATATCCGCGTTGGGATTGTTTAGCTGATTGATGAGGGATCTGACGACTTCGGGTACTTGCGGAATTTTGTGGATTTCATCGAACAGTTGGTTCATTTTTGTGGGCATGTCTTCATCCTTAAGCTACGAAACTGTAATTATTTTTAGAGAATTATAGCCAGCCTCGGCGAACAAACCTTATAAATTTAAACCGGTTCAGGGCCCGGCGCCGCCTGAATCCAGGTTACGCCGGGCCAAGCGGATAGCGGTTTAGCTAGGTCTTAAAGTTTCCAACCATGGAGCGTAACTGATTCGCCAGGTCAAGTAATTCGTGGCAGGCATCCGCCGTATTTTTCGCGCCAATCGAAGTCTCTTCGGATACCCGGCTGATATTGCTGATGTTGCGATTGATTTCCTCGGCTACAGCGGTTTGCTCCTCGGCCGCGCTGGCTATCTGATTATTCATATCGTTAATGGTATCGATACGTTCACTGATAGTGGTTATCGAACCTCCGGCGGATGCGGCTTGCTCTACGCTGGAGTTGGCGCGGCTTCTACCGTTTTCCATCACGGCCACGGCCTGTTTCGCGCGGTCCTGCAAGCGTTCGATGGTTTTTTGAATTTCCAAAGTGGAGTTTTGGGTGCGGCTGGCCAAGGTTCTCACTTCATCCGCTACTACCGCGAAGCCACGACCTTGCTCGCCAGCCCTCGCGGCTTCTATGGCGGCGTTCAGTGCCAGCAAATTGGTTTGCTCGGCAATACCTTGAATCACGCCTAATACCTCGCCAATACTGTTACTGTCGTTTTCCAGTTCGTGTATCACATTGGCGGCGTTTTCCACTTCAGACGCCAAGCTGTTGATGCCATGTACCGCATCTTTCACGATGTTTTTGCCTGACGACGCTTCACGGTCGGCGATTTCGGCGGCTTCCGATGCTCTAACGGCATTTTTTGCGACTTCTTGCACCGTCGATGTCATTTGCTTCATGGCATTAGCCACCAACGTGGTTTCGTGCAATTGCCGCTCAACACCGGCTTGAGTCGATTGGGTGATATTCGCAAGCTTATGGGAAGAGCTGGCCAGTTTTTCGCTGGTGGAGCTGATCTGGTCGATGGTTTTGGCTATTTTGCGCACGAAGGTATTAAAACTCGATGCAATCCAGGCAAATTCCGACTTGCCGCTCGCATCCAGGCGAGCCCGCAGGTCGCCTTCGCCACTACCGATGTCCTGCAGTTTCAAAGCCAATGCTGTCAGCGGACCGATGATGATTTTGCTCATCGTGAAGTAGCCGGTAAAACCAATGATGATCAGTGTTATGCATAAGAAGCCGATAGCGTAGAAGGTATTATTCTTCAGCTCGGCTAGCGCCACGCTAAATGGGGTGACGATCTCAAATGCACCATGCAAGTCGCCGGCGTGGCGATTTTCCATCGGATACCCCAGTAAATCTTGGCCCTTTTCGTTATTCCAGAGACTTTGCGATGTCTTGGGGTCGCCATGGCACAATTCGCATTGTTTGACTAATTTGACCGGGCGTAAATAGCGGACTTCCTGTTTTTCTTCGTCTACGTAGCTGAAGTCTTGGGCGGACGGGTTGCTTCTGAAAAACTCCAGCGCTTGACGCTCGATGTCATCCGCTGCGTTCCGGGGGTTTCGGGGGTTAAGAGACGGTGCTTTAAAACGAAAGCCGTGCTCTTTGGCTTCTGCTTCGATGACATCCCAGGCATTGGCCGTCGGTACGGTGGCGATCACCAGTTCTCTGGCTTTAGAGCTACCTTTTTGTTCGACCAATTGCATGAGTTGCTCAGGCGTGTAGATGCCGGCTTCCCATTTTTTTACGACATTGTCGCGGATTGATTCGGACAAAGTGAGTAGTTGCCGCGAGGCTTTGATTTCCCGGTCAATCAGCTTTTGTTTCTCAAAGCTTGAGTAAACAACCAAGATGGCTATGCCTAAAAGTGTTAGCACCGACATGGTGATAGAAACCACCTTTACCCCTACAGAATGCCAGTTCATCATCAACATCCGAAACTCCCCTAAAATACGCTTTAAATTTCTTGTATTAACTGTCTTTCCAGTACCGCCCTGAAGACATGCCAACCGAGTATAGCTTACAATTTAGCGTCAACTATTCTAAAAACTTAACAACTATGCGGAAAATCAAGGTTTTGTTTGTGTGTATGGGTAACATCTGTCGATCGCCCACCGCAGAAGGCGTTTTCTCTCATTTAGTGTCTACAAGAAACCTGGCGGAGCGCTTTCAAATAGATTCAGCCGGTACCCATGCCTACCATGTTGGCGATGCGCCCGATCTGCGCGCGCAAAAAGCCGCTCGCGACAGGGGGATTGAATTGAAACATCTGCGGGCGCGCAAAGTTGTGTCCGCAGATTTCGAAGCGTTCGATCACATTCTGGTCATGGACGACGAAAATCACGCCGTACTAAAAGAAGCCTGTCCGATTGATTTGAGTCATAAAATTCGCCATTTTCTCGATTATGCACCGCACTTGAATCAACGCGAAGTGCCAGACCCTTACTACGGTGGTAGTTATGGTTTTGAGCGGGTGCTGGATATGGTCGAAGAGGCATCGGCGGGATTTTTGCAGGCATTGCAACAAACGGGCGAGCTGTAATTAACGGGGTAGGAAAAAGCTCATGGCGATAATCTCGAATACGGTCAGTTACCTGGATCGCGACACGGTGCTGGAAGGTTTTTTTGCTTACGACGATGCGATTGTCGGTCAGAGACCGGTGGTGTTGATCCATCATGCTTGGGGTGGGCGAGACCAGTTTGTGGCTGACAAGGCCTTCAAGTTGGCGGAATTGGGTTACTTGGCGTTCGCTACCGATATGTACGGCAAAGGCGTCCTAGGTAAGACGCCCGAACAAAACGCCAAATTGATGCAACCCTTCATACAAGATAGGGCGAAATTGCAACAGCGCTTACAGGCAGCACTATCCACAGTCAAGCTGATGCCTTGGGCCGACAACGCCAGGATTGCGGCGATAGGCTTTTGTTTTGGTGGTTTATGCGCGCTGGATTTGGCGCGGACCGGTGTGGATATGCGTGGAGTAGTGTCGTTTCATGGATTGCTCGGTGCGCCTGAAAATATCCCGAACCCTCAAATCAAGGCGAAGGTACTGGTGTTGCATGGCTATGACGACCCTATGGCCTCCGCTGAGCAAGTGCTTGCCTTACAAGACGAATTAACCAAGGCTGGTGCGGACTGGCAGTTGCATAGCTACGGGCATACGATGCACGCCTTTACCAACCCGGTGGCTAATAATCCTGATTTTGGTACCGTTTATCAGCCGGTTGCTGATCGCCGGTCTTGGCAGGCGATGCAAAACTTTTTGAGCGAGATTTTTGCCTGACGGCAGAGGGTGGCGTTTGCTATAATCGACTGCTTTATAAACCTGTTAGCCATGCTTAAATGGAATTGATGCTTCAGGCTAACCCGTCGATCGATAAGCTTTCGACTGCACTGGAACCACGGACCCATGTCAGACTTCGCTAAAGAAATTATCCCCGTCAATCTCGAAGACGAGATGAAACAATCCTACCTCGATTACGCCATGAGCGTCATCGTCGGCAGGGCACTCCCCGATGTCAGAGACGGCCTCAAGCCGGTGCACCGTCGCGTCCTTTACGCGATGAACGAGCTCGGAAACGACTGGAACAAACCTTATAAAAAGTCGGCGCGTATCGTCGGTGACGTGATCGGTAAATACCATCCGCATGGTGATACAGCGGTTTACGACACCATGGTGCGGATGGCGCAGCCGTTTTCCTTGCGCTACATGTTAATCGATGGTCAAGGCAACTTCGGTTCGGTGGACGGTGATTCGCCGGCGGCGATGCGGTATACCGAAGTGCGAATGGCCAAAATCGCCCATGAATTACTCGCGGACCTGGATAAGGAAACCGTGGACTTCGTTGCCAACTACGACGAATCGGAATCTGAACCCACTGTGATGCCGACTCGGGTGCCTACTCTGTTAGTCAATGGCTCTGCCGGCATCGCGGTCGGTATGGCCACTAATATTCCTCCACATAATCTGGGTGAGATTATCAGCGCCTGCCTGGCCTTGATCGAAAACCCCGATCTGACGATTCCTGAATTAATGCAAATTGTGCCGGGACCGGATTTTCCGACCGCAGGGATCATCAATGGCGCCTCCGGTATTTTTGAAGCGTATGCCACCGGTCGTGGCCGGATTTACCTGCGTGGCCGCAGCCATTTTGAAGACATTGGCGATAGCGGTCGCCAAGCCATCATCACCACCGAGCTACCCTATCAGGTTAACAAAGCCCGCTTGCTGGAAAAAATCGCCGAACTGGTTAAAGAAGGTAAGTTAGACGGTATATCGGGCCTGCGCGACGAATCCGATAAGGACGGCATGCGCATGGTGATTGAACTGCGTCGTGGTGAAGTGCCGGACGTGGTGCTGAATAATCTGTACAAACAAACCCAAATGCAGACCGTATTTGGTATCAATATGGTGGCGCTGTACGACGGCCGTCCACATTTGATGAATCTGAAAGAGATTCTGGCGGCGTTTGTCGATCACCGTCGCGAGATCGTTACCCGCAGAACCATTTATAACCTGCGCAAGGCACGGGAGAGGGCGCATATTCTGGAAGGTTTGGCGGTTGCATTGGCTAATATCGACGAGATGATTGAGCTGATCAAATCCTCGCCCAGCCCGCAAGAAGCCAAAGTCGGCCTGCTAGCGCAGACCTGGAATGCCGGTTTGGTTGCGTCCTTGCTGGATAGAGCCGATGCGGATCGTTCGCGGCCGGACGATTTGTCTATCGAATTTGGCTTGGTAGACGGCTCTTACCGCTTATCCGAAAATCAGGCGCAGGCTATTTTGGATTTGCGTCTGCATCGCTTGACCGGCTTGGAACAAGAAAAAATCGTCAACGAATACAAGCAGCTGCTGGAACTGATCGACGAATATCTGCATATTTTGGGTAGCGATGTGCGCTTGATGGAAGTAATTCGCGAAGAGCTGGAAGAGATCAAAACTCAATACGGCGATACCCGCCGCACCGAAATCGTCCAGGATTATTCAAATCTGTCCGCTGAAGACCTGATTACCGAAGAAGATATGGTGGTGACGATGTCGCACGAGGGTTACGTGAAAACGCAGCCGCTCAGCGATTACAAAGCTCAGCGCCGCGGCGGCCGCGGTAAGTCGGCGACTGCAACGAAGGAAAACGATTTCGTCGAAAAACTAATCATCGCTAATACTCACGATACGATTCTGTGCTTCTCTTCGGCGGGTAAAGTCTATTGGTTACGGGTGTTTAATCTGCCGGTCGCCAGCCGGGCATCGCGCGGCAAGCCGTTTGTAAATCTGTTGCCGTTGGAAGAAGGCGAGAAGATCAATGCGATGTTGCCGGTCCGTGAGTACAGTGCGGATAAATACATTTTCATGGCCACATCATCGGGTACCGTGAAGAAAACCCCGTTGCCCGAGTTCGAACGCCAGCGCAGTAACGGCAAAATCGCTATCGATCTAAACGAAAACGACACTTTAGTGGGCGTGGCGATTACCGACGGGCAGCAAAACGTGTTGTTGTTCAGCAGTGATGGCAAGGCCGTGTGCTTCAACGAAACCGATGTGCGCTCCATGGGCAGGACCGCTACCGGCGTACGCGGTATCCGTCTGCAGGAAGGCCAAAAAGTCATATCCTTAATCATCGCCAGCGAAGGCACGGTGTTGAATATCACCGAAAACGGTTACGGCAAACGCACTAAGCTGGAAGAGTTTACCCAGCATAGGCGCGGCGGACAGGGCTTAATCGCGATTCAAACCTCCGAGAGGAATGGTGCGGTAGTCGGCGCGGTATTGGTTAACGATACTGACGAGATCATGTTGATCACTGACGGCGGTACGCTGGTGCGGACACGGGTTAAGGAAATTTCCATCGTCGGCAGAAATACTCAAGGTGTTACCGTCATTCGTCTGGATAAGGGCGAAAGAGTCGTTGGCGTTGATTGTATCGATGGTCTGGGCGATGAAGACGATGTGGACGGCGATATCGACGAAAACGATGTTGATGTGGTGGAAACAGACAGCGCCGAACAAGGCGGAGAAGAGGAGTAACGATGGCAAGGATTTACAACTTTAGCGCCGGTCCGTCCATGTTGCCGGAATCGGTACTGGTGCAAGCTCAACAAGAGATGTTGAATTGGCAAGATAGCGGCATGTCGGTGATGGAAATGAGCCACCGCGGTAAGCATTTCATGGCCATCGCCGAAGCGATGAAAAATGATTTGATCGAATTGCTCGCCATTCCGGCCAACTACAAGGTCCTGTTTCTGCAAGGCGGTGCCAGCGCGCAATTTGCAATGATCCCGCAAAACATTCTGAACGGCAAAACCAAGGCCAGTTACGTGAACACTGGAGCCTGGTCTACCAGTGCTATCAAAGAAGCCGGTAAATATTGCGAAGTACAGCTTGCTGCCACCTCGGAAGCCGAAAAATTTACTACTATTCCAGCGCTCGATACCTGGAATATCGATAAAGACGCCGCTTATCTGCACTACACCTCTAACGAAACCATTCACGGCGTGGAATTTTCCGAAGTTCCCGACGCAGGGGATTTGCCCTTAGTGTGCGATATGTCTTCGAACATTTTGTCGCGTCCGGTCGATGTCAGTCGCTACGGCATTATTTATGCGGGTACTCAGAAAAATATGGGGCCTTCCGGCGTGACCGTGGTTATCGTTCGCGATGATTTAGTCGGCTTGGCACCAAAAACCGTGCCGGCTGTGTTCGACTACCAGCAACAGGCAAAAGCCGACTCCATGTTGAATACGCCTGCCACCTATAACTGGTATCTGTTGGGGTTGGTGTTGCAATGGCTGAAACAGCAAGGGGGTATCGCGGCCATTGAGCAGCATAATATTCGTAAAGCCGGCAAGCTTTACCAAGTTATCGATGAATCCAGCCTTTACAGCAATCCGGTGGTGAAAGACTACCGCTCCCGAATGAACGTGCCCTTCGTGTTGGCGGATGCGGCGCTGGATAAAGAGTTTTTGGTCTTGGCCGAGAAAAACGGCCTTAGCACGCTCGCAGGCCACCGTTCCGTCGGTGGCATGCGCGCCAGTATTTACAATGCTATGCCGGAAGCCGGGGTCGATGCCTTGATCGATTTCATGGCCGAGTTCGAACGTACTCACTAAGCAATCCAAAATGACGGCGATTATTCCTTTATCGGAGCTGCGCGAACGTATCGACGCGATTGATCAGCAAATATTGCAGTTGATCAATCGGCGGGCGGAGTGCGCTATTGAAGTAGCCAGAACCAAAATGGCCGAAGGCGAAACCGGTAGTTTTTACCGTGCTGATCGCGAAGCTCAGGTGTTGCGCAAAATCAAGGAGCTGAATCCGGGTCCATTGAGTGACGATGCTTCGGTGCATTTGTTCCGGGAATTGATGTCGGCTTGTTTGGCTTTGGAAAAACCCTTGGAAGTGGCGTTTTTGGGGCCGGTTGGCACCTTTACCCAGCAAGCAACCTTCAAACATTTCGGTCACGCCGTGAAGGGCATTCCGGTGGCGACAATACCGGAGATTTTTTTGGCGGTGGAAACCGGTCATTGTCAATTCGGCGTGGTGCCTGTGGAAAATTCCACCGAAGGCGTAATTGCGCATACGCTGGACCGTTTTATGACCACGTCCTTGCAAATTTGCGGCGAAGTCGAAATCCGGGTGCATCAAAACCTACTCGGTAAAATGGACACGTTGGCGGCGATTAACGAAGTCTATTCGCATCAACAATCCTTGGCGCAGTGTCGGCAATGGCTGAATAGC
This sequence comes from Methylomonas sp. Kb3, assembly GCF_002834115.1. Classification (NCBI taxonomy): domain Bacteria; kingdom Pseudomonadati; phylum Pseudomonadota; class Gammaproteobacteria; order Methylococcales; family Methylococcaceae; genus Methylomonas; species Methylomonas sp. Kb3. The sequence continues at coordinate 450,673 of NZ_PIZT01000069.1, forward strand.
TATTTGCCGGGTGTGCCCTGCACGGCGGTCAGCAGTAATGCCGAAGCCGCCAGGCTGGCGTCTTTGGACCACAATAAAGCCGCGATAGCCGGTCTGATGGCGGCCGAATTGTATGAGTTGAACATCATCGAGCAACACATCGAGGATGAATCCAACAATACCACACGCTTTATCGTCATCGGCAAACAGCAGCCGGCATCCACCGGGCTGGATAAAACATCCATTTTGGTGTCCACCGGCAATCAAGCCGGCGCCTTGCATAAGATTTTGGGGCCGTTTGCCGAATACGGCATCAGCATGGCGCATATCGAGTCCAGGCCATCGCGGCAGGGCTTGTGGGAATACGTGTTTTTTATCGATATCGATGGTCATCGCGACGATCCCGATGTCGCCAAAGCTCTGGAAACCCTGCAAAACAACGTCAAAATGTTGAAAATCCTCGGCTCTTATCCAAAAGCCGTCATTTAATCTTTAATTCGATGAACAAATTTTTAGAACTTGCTACTGCCGGCGTTCAACAGCTGGTGCCTTATGTGCCCGGTAAACCGGTGGATGAATTGCAGCGCGAGCTGGGTATCGCAGAAGTCATCAAGCTGGCTTCCAACGAAAATCCATTGGGCACCGGCGCCAAAGTCGCGGCGGCTATTCAAGCAACCTTGCCCGAATTAACCCGTTATCCCGACGGCAGCGGTTTTACATTGAAAGCCGAATTGTCGGCCAAATTAAATGTGGCGCCCGAGCAAATTACCCTGGGTAACGGTTCCAGCGAGATTCTGGAATTGGTGATGCGGACTTTCGTTACGCCGGAACTGGAAGTAGTGTTTTCCCAGCACGCATTCGCGTTATATCCAATTCTGACGCAAGCCGTCGGCGCCAAAGCCAAAGTGGTGCCGGCTAAAAATTACGGGCATGATTTGGCGGCAATGCGGGCGCAAGTCGGTCCAAAAACCCGAGTCGTGTTTATTGCCAATCCCAACAATCCAACCGGTACTTTGCTGAATAAAAACGAACTGGAAAGCTTTATCGCTGATTTGCCAGCGCATGTGCTGTGCGTCTTAGACGAGGCTTATTACGAGTTTGTCGATCCTGCCGTGCGAACCGAATCGTTGGCTTGGCCGAATCGTTATCCGAATCTGATTATTGCCCGCACGTTCTCCAAGGCCTACGGCTTGGCGGGGTTGCGTATCGGTTACGGGATTTCCTCCCCTGACATCGCCGATCTGTTGAACAGAGTGCGCCAACCTTTCAATTGCAGCATGCTGGCATTAGCCGCAGCGGAAGCCGCGCTGGGGGACACAGATTACCTGAATCAGACCGTGGCTCTTAACAACGCCGGTATGACGCAACTGACTGATGTTTTTAAGGAATTGGATTTACCCTGGATTCCCTCGTCCGGCAATTTCGTTTCCGTGGATGTGAAACAACCGGCTTTGCCGATTTACGAGGCCTTGCTGCGCAAGGGCGTAATCGTAAGGCCGGTTGCCAATTACGAAATGCCTAACCACCTGCGTGTCAGTATCGGCACGGAACGTGAAAACGCCATATTCATAAAAGCGTTGCGCGAGGTGCTGAGCGGTGTTTAACCGCCTGTGCATCATCGGCATCGGTTTGATCGGCGGTTCTATTGCCAGGGCCGCGCGCGCCCAAGGCTTATGTCGTGAAGTCGTTGCCTACGGCCGGGAGAAAAATCTGCCGAATATGCAATTGGCGAAGCAACTCGGTGTCATCGACCAGTTTTACACCGACATAGCTGCGGCATTGCAAAATACCGATTGCGTAATCGTCGCCACTCCGGTCGGTAGCATGAAGGCTATTTTCGAACAAATTAAACCGCACTGGAACTCGAATGCTATTTATAGTGATGCGGGCAGCACCAAGGGCAGCGTGGTTTCCGCATTGGCGGAAGTTTTCGGTACCGTACCCAGCAATTTTGTGCCTGCTCACCCGATTGCCGGCGCCGAGCGCAGCGGTGTGGACGCCTCGACCGCCGATTTGTTTGTCAATCGCCGCCTGATCCTGACGCCGCTAGAAAGCACCGATAAGCTGGCGCTGGCGAAAATCCATGCATTTTGGGAAAAGATCGGCTCCAGTGTTTCGGTGATGTCGGTGGAACATCACGACACTGTGCTGGCCGCCACCAGCCATCTGCCGCATATTTTGGCTTTCGCCTTGGTCGGTTTGTTGGGGCGCAAGGACGAACAGCGCGAGATATTCAAATATGCCGCCGGCGGTTTCCGGGATTTCAGTCGCATCGCCTCCAGCGACCCGACCATGTGGCAGGATATTTGTCTGGCAAACAAACAGGAAATCGTGCCCTTGATTCGCCAGTTTCAAGCGGAATTAAGCAAAATAGAACAATTGCTGGTCGAGGATCAATCCGCGCAATTGTTCGAAACCTTTACGTATGCCAGAAATGCCCGGCAGCGTTTTCTCGATCAACAAGAAGACTAAGAAGATTAACATGTCACAAACCATTACTTTTCAAGTGCAGCCGGGCGGTAGTTTGCGCGGCGAAATCCGTGTGCCGGGCGATAAGTCCATGTCGCACCGTTCGATTATGCTGGGTTCACTGGCGGAAGGTGTCACGCACGTCACCGGTTTTTTGAATGCGGAAGATGCCATTTCTACCTTGGAAGCGTTTCGGGCCATGGGTGTAAAAATCGAAGGGCCGGTCAATGGCGAAGTGACGATACACGGCGTTGGCAAGCACGGTTTGCAAGCGCCGGAGAAACCTTTGTATTTGGGCAACTCCGGTACTTCAATGCGACTGCTGAGTGGTCTGTTGGCAGGTCAGCCGTTCGATGTGGTGTTGACTGGCGATAAGTCGCTGGAATCGCGGCCGATGAAGCGCGTCACCGTGCCGTTGGCGCTGATGGGCGCCGAGATTGTTACCCAGGAAAACGGCACCGCGCCGCTGCATATCAAAGGCAAGGCCGGAAAATTGCAAGGCATTCATTACGATATGCCTATCGCCAGCGCTCAGGTCAAATCCTGTTTGCTGTTGGCGGGCATGTATGCCGAAGGTGAAACCAGCGTCACCGAACCAGCGCCGACCCGCGACCATACCGAGCGGATGTTGAACGGATTTGGTTATCCAGTCATCCGCGAAGGCAGCACAGCCCGTATTACCAATCAAGGCAAATTGACTGCCGCGCGCATTGATGTACCCAGCGATATTTCCTCGGCGGCGTTCTTTCTGGTCGGTGCCAGTATTGCGCCTGATTCGGATGTGACCTTGCGTCACGTCGGCATCAATCCGACACGTACCGGCGTGATCGATATTTTGCGCCTGATGGGGGCGAATATCGAAGTATTGAACGAGAGAGAAGTCGGCGGTGAACCCGTAGCCGATTTGCGTGTGCGTTCGGCACAGTTGAAAGGCATCAACATCCCCGAGCATTTGGTGCCGCTGGCCATCGACGAGTTTCCAGTCTTGTTCGTGGCCGCTGCTTGTGCGGAAGGCCAAACCGTATTGACTGGCGCCGAAGAATTACGAGTCAAGGAATCCGACCGGATTCAAGTGATGGCTGACGGTTTGCAAATTCTCGGTGTCGATGCGCAGCCAACCAAAGATGGTATGGTGATTAACGGCGGCGGTCACATTGGCACTGGGGAAGTGGAATCGCATGGCGATCACCGTATCGCTATGTCCTTTTCGATTGCCGGTTTGCGCGCCAACGGCCCGATCACCATCAGGGATTGTGCGAACGTGAATACATCATTTCCGGAGTTCCGCGATTTGGCTACCAAACTGGGTTTGGCATTAACGAGTTTTTAAGATGCAAGTACCCGTATTGACGATAGATGGTCCCAGTGGCGCAGGTAAAGGCACGGTCAGCCGCGCCGTCGCGAAACTTTTGGGCTGGAATTATCTGGATAGTGGCTCGATTTACCGCTCGTTGGCTGTAGCAGTCTTAAAATCCAGTGTCGAGTTATCGGACGTAACCGCTATTTGCCGAGTCGCTGAAGCTATGTCGTTAGAATTCGATTGTGGCGAACAGTTGATCGTTAAGCTTGATGGCGCCGATATTACTAGCCAACTTGGCTCCGAAACCACCGGCAATACTGCGTCCATCATTGCCGCTTATCCGGAAGTAAGGGCAGTGTTATTGCAAAAACAAAAGGATTTTCAAAGGCTTCCGGGCTTGGTCGCCGATGGTCGAGACATGGGTAGCGTCGTATTTCAGGACGCCAATATCAAGGTTTATTTAACCGCCAGCGCGGAGGAAAGAGCGCTGAGAAGATATAAACAGTTGATTGAAAAGGGAATTGATGCTAACCTTCCCCAAATCACTCGGGAAATAGAAGAACGCGATTTTCGCGATCAGCAGCGAGCTACAGCTCCGCTCACCGTACCGGAAGGTGCACATTTTATCGATTCATCTAGTTTGACTATTCAACAAGTGATTGATCAGGTAGTAAATTTAGTCGATTAAGGCTATTGGTGGTTATCGAATTGTTGTCGATGACTTTATTTTAATTTCAGAGAAGAGAAAGCTTGCTTGAGTCTTAGCAAGTTTGGGAAAGTAGAGATGGGCGAAAGCTTTGCAGAGTTGTTTGAAGAGAGTTATGCCAAGACCGAAATGCGTCCTGGCGCAATGCTAATTGGCACAGTTGTTGATATCGAAAATGAATTTGTTATCGTCAGCACACAAGCCAAATCAGAAGGGGTCATTCCTAAATGGCAATTTCTGAACGCCGACGGCGACCTAGAGGTCAACGTAGGCGACGAAATTGAGGTTGCTCTCGATTTATTTGAAGATGGCCTGGGCGCCACTCTTCTTTCCCGTGATAAAGCCAAGAAAAGTAAAGCTTGGGCGGAACTGGAAAAAGCCTTTGAAACACAAGAAACCATCGTCGGCCGTATCAACGGCAAAGTACGTGGCGGTTTCACTGTTGCAGTCGGTGCGTTGCGCGCCTTCTTGCCAGGCTCTCTGGTTGACGTTCGTCCTATACGCGATACCGCTTTCCTGGAAAACCGCGATCTGGAATTTAAAGTCATCAAAATCGACCAAAAACGTAACAACGTCGTGTTGTCACGTCGTGCGGTCGTCGAAAGCGAATACAGCGCAGAACGCGAAGAGTTGGTTAAAACGTTGCAAGACGGCGCGATTGTTACCGGTATCGTTAAAAACCTCACCGATTACGGTGCGTTTATCGATCTGGGCGGCGTCGATGGTTTGCTGCACATTACCGATATGGCATGGCGCCGTGTACGTCACCCATCCGAGTGTGTAGAAATTGGTCAGGAAGTTAAAGTTAAAGTCCTGAAATTCGACAAAGACAAAACCCGCGTCTCGTTGGGCATGAAACAAATGGATGAAGATCCATGGCAAAACATTGCTCGTCGTTACCCAGCCGGCACTCGCGTGTTCGGTAAGGTCAACAACCTGACCGACTACGGCTGCTTTGTGGAAATCGAAGAAGGCGTCGAAGGCTTGGTACACGTTTCCGAAATGGATTGGACCAACAAAAACGTCAATCCATCCAAAGTCGTGCAATTGGGCGACGAAGTTGAAGTTATGGTTCTGGAAATCGACGAAGAACGTCGTCGGATTTCACTGGGCATGAAACAATGCCGTTCCAACCCTTGGGATGAATTTGCCGCCACGCACAACAAAGGCGACAAAATCTCCGGCAAAATCAAATCCATCACTGATTTCGGTATCTTCATCGGTCTGGACGGTGGTATCGACGGTTTGGTTCACATGTCCGATATTTCCTGGAACGAGAACGACGAAGAAGCGATTCGCAATTACAAAAAAGGTGACGAAGTTGAAACCGTCATTCTGGCTGTTGATTCCGAGCGCGAACGTATCTCCCTGGGTATCAAACAACTCGAACAAGATCCTTTCCAAAACTACATTGCCGTGCATGAAAAAGGCAGCTTAGTTAAAGGCGTCATCAAGGAAATCGATGCTAAAGGTGCAGTGGTGACCTTGGCTGATAACGTTGAAGGCTATCTGCGCGCTTCCGAAATCCAACGTGACCGCGTCGAAGATGCGCGTACTTTGTTGAAAGAAGGCGAAGAAATCGAAGCTAAATTTGTCGGTGTCGACAAAAAGACTAAATCTATTTCTTTGTCTATCAAAGCGAAAGATGTCGAAGAAGAGTCTAATGCTATTAAAGATTACTCGTCACAAAATGCTGGCACAGCCACATTAGGCGATATCTTTAAACAAATGGACAAGTAGTAAAACCATCTCCAAGGGTGGCATGACTAGCTCATGTCACCCTTTTTTGATTATTCAGGGCTGGATGTGACGAAATCAGAATTGATAGAGATGCTGGCACGAAAACAGCCTCATCTCGCGCTTAAAGATGTTGAATTGGCAGTTAGATGCGTTGTTGATCACTTGAGCGATACGTTGGCAAGTGGCGATAGGATAGAAATTAGAGGTTTTGGCAGTTTTTCGTTACACCATCGTTCTGCACGACTGGGACGTAACCCCAAGACCGGCGATTCAGTGTCCTTAACAGAAAAGCATGTGCCGCATTTTAAACCGGGAAAGGAGTTACGGGATATGGTTGATGCTTCCAGGGAAAAATACAAAATCGTCGATTGACGATAGCTTGTAAACCAACAATAGCGACGCCCTCCCATGTTAGGGATGGTGTTGTACTTTAGATGATTTTCTAGTGGCGGCAGTGTCCGCCGCTTAAAATTTTGCCCCATTGCTAAATAGACCCTTAATACAGGATCTAGCTAGAATTTAATCAGGCCGGTAGCCCGTGAGCTTATTTGATCATTATTACAGCTATGATCCTGGCTATGGCTACAGTCTCGACGATCTGTTAAGTGTTCCCGCACCGCAAGAGCCTGCAGATTTCTGTCGGTTTTGGCAGGATAAATATCAAAAAGCCTTAACGGTCTCTCCGCAATTTTCTCTGAATTACCAATGCCAGCGCGCAGGCTATCGGGTTTATGACGTTAGCTATCGGTCTACCGATGATTTTCAGATAGCCGGCTGGTTGCTTGAGCCGGATGCGCAACCCATTACTCGGAGCATAGTGGTTGGCCATGGTTACGGTGGCAGAGAGCAACCCGACTTTCATCTGAACATACCGGGTGCCGCCTTGCTTTTTCCTTGTTTTCGCGGCATATCTCGCAGCCGCTGCGAGCGTTTGCCGGAACAACCCAATCAACATGTCGTGCAAGGCATTGATGATCCTAATCATTATGTAATCGGCGGATGCGTAGAAGATCTATGGTTGGCTGTATCCGTTCTAGCTGAGCATTATCCAGTAAGCGTGGATAAGATCGGCTACATGGGCATTAGCTTTGGTGGCGGAATCGGAGCGCTGGCCGCGCCCTGGGACGCCAGGATCAAGCGAGTACACTTAAATGTGCCCACCTTCGGCAACCAACCTTTGCGTTTAAGCTTGCCTACCAGTGGCAGTGCCGCGGCTTTGAAAGCCTACAGTCAATCTCACCATAATGTGTTTGACACATTAGCCTATTATGATGCCGCTGTCTCTGCGCGTTATGCATTGCAACCCTTGCATGGTGCCGTCGCGCGATTCGATCCGGTCGTAGCGCCACCCGGACAATTTGCAATCTACAACGCTTGGGCCGGCGATAAACAGTTATTTATATTGGATGCGGGGCATTTTGATTATCCGCGCCAACATGATCAGGAGCGGCAGCTGATTGCGGAGCTGCAAAGTTTTTTCGGGGAATCGTCGCTTTAGATTATGAATCGCGAATATCATCACTGGTACAGCCCGCGCTTGGGTCGCGACATGGAATTCCTGGTTTTCGGGCATGCCGGAGCCAAAGTACTGATTTTTCCTACTCGCGACGGCCGGTTTTACGAGTACGAGAACCTCGGCATTGTCGAACGGTTACGCAATAAAATTGAAGCGGGACACATACAACTGTACTGTGTTGACAGCATTGATCATGAAACTTTTTACTGCTTTTGGCGCAAGCCGAAAGACCGTATTCAGCGGCACATGTTTTTCGAAGACTACATACTGAACGAAATCATGCCGTTCATGGCCTTGAAAAATCCACACCCCTGCGTCATCGCGCACGGCTGTAGTTTAGGCGGTTATCATGCGGCCAATATTGCTTTCCGCCACCCGCATTTGTTCAGAAAATTAGTAGCCTTCTCCGGTCGTTTCGATTTGACGCTGGAAGTAGAGTGTTTCAAAAATTTGTTCGACGGCTACTATGACGATCATGTTTATTTTCATACGCCAACGCATTTTTTACCCAACCTGAATTGCCAAGCGCAATTAAAGCATTTGCAGCAAATGGAAATTACTTTGGTGATCGGTAAGGAAGATCCGTTTTTGCAGAACAATCACGAGTTAAGTCACATATTAGCGGCCAAGGGTATTCCCCATGCCTTATACGAATGGGAAGGGCGTGCGCATCAAGGCCACTACTGGCGCAGAATGGCCCCGCTGTATATCTGACAGACTCTATTCTGCTTGATGAGAAAAGCGCGCTACTGCTCTGGAGTGTCTGTGTCCAATGATTGTTTTACATCAGGTGTCGGCGGAGCGATGGTTCGACCTTGCATCAATTCATCTATCTGATGTTTGTCCAATGTTTCCCAGTCTAATAAGGCTTGCGCCATATTATGCAGAATATCGATATTTTCCTTCAGCAGGTTTTCGGCCCGTTGATAATTGTTGTCCACAATTAACCTGATCTCCCGATCAATCAAGCGCGCCATGTGTTCCGACATGGGTTTGGCTTGCGGTCCCAAGTAGCTGCCTTCGTTATCGCCGTAGTCCAGCGGCCCCAGGTTGTCGGATAGCCCCCATTTGGTGACCATATTACGGGCCAATTGGGTGGCGCGTTGGATGTCGTTGCTCGCGCCGGTGGTGACTTTATTCTTACCGTAAACCAGTGCTTCCGCGGCTCGGCCGCCGAACAGGCTGGAGATTTGGCCTTCCAATTTGTCCTTGCTGGCGCTGTATGCATCGCGCTCCGGCAAAAACATGGTAATGCCGAGCGCGCCGCCGCGCGGCATGATACTGACTTTGTAAACCGGATCGTGCTCGGGTACCAAACGGCCGACGATGGCGTGTCCGGCTTCGTGGTAGGCGGTCATCAGCAGGTCTTCGCGGCTCATTATCATTGTGCGCTTTTCCGCGCCCATGATGGTTTTGTCGCGAGCCTTATCCAGGTCGTTCATCGTAATTTCCCGCTGATTGTTGCGGGCGGCGAACAATGCACCTTCGTTGATCAGATTAGCCAATTCGGCGCCGGAAAAGCCCGGTGTGCCGCGCGCCAGATCATTCAAATTGACGTCATCGGCTAAGGGTACCCGGCTGGAATGTACCCTTAGAATTTGTTCGCGGCCTTTAATGTCCGGCAGGCTGACTTGCACTTGCCTGTCGAACCGTCCGGGGCGCAGCAAGGCTTTATCCAATACATCGATGCGGTTGGTGGCGGCGATGACGATGATGCCTTCGTTGCCGCTAAAGCCGTCCATCTCCACCAGCAATTGATTCAGCGTTTGCTCGCGCTCTTCCGTGCCGCCCATATTGCCGGGGCTGCGCTGCCGACCGACTGCGTCGATTTCGTCGATAAAAATGATGCACGGGGCCTGCTTTTTGGCTTGCACGAATAAATCGCGTACTCTGGATGCGCCAACGCCGACAAACATTTCCACGAAGTCAGAGCCGGAAATCGAGAAGAACGGCACACCGGCTTCCCCGGCAATCGCGCGGGCCAGCAAGGTTTTACCCGTGCCGGGAGGGCCGACCATCAGCACGCCTCTGGGGATTTTGCCGCCCAGGGCCTCGTATTTACCCGGTGCTTTTAGGAAATCGACCATTTCTGCGACGTCCTGCTTGGCCTCTTCGACGCCGGCAACGTCGCTGAAACGGATCTTTACCTGATTCTCCGTCATCAACTTGGCGCGGCTTTTACCGAAATTGTTTTGCGCGCCGGCGCCCAGCAGTTGCTTACGCATGAAATAAATCAATACCCCAATCAGCAAAAAGGTCGGCGCCCAGGAGTAAAACACCTGCATGAATGTCGATTGGGTTAAAGGTCTTTGCACGATGATCTTCACACCGTTCTGCAATAGATCGTCTATCACCGTGATGTCACCAGGGCTATATGCGGTAAAACGTGTGCCGTCATGCCTCAGACCGTTGATGGCTCTACCGTCGATCACCACTTCGGCTACCATTTTGCCGCGCACATCCTGGATGAAGTTGGAATAAGGAATATCGCCTTGCGATTTGTAGGTGGCAGGGGCAGGATTAAAAATGACAAATGCCGCGATGGCGATGCCGACCATTATCAACAATAAGAATAAAATTTTTTTCATGGTTGTGTTCTCTACGTTCTGCGGAGCGATTTTGGCTTGGGTGCCAAAACCGCCCGGATTCAAGCTAAGAGATCATGATTCGTCTACAGCCAGCGCTAAATTAGCCAAATGCTGTAAGGCCTCGCGATAGGCGGATTCCGCGTCGGCTCTGACCGTTGCATGCGCGACTTTTCGACCCTTGCGCGGCGTTTTATCGTAAAGATGTAGATGGGCGTTGGGAATGTTTAACAGTGTCGCGTCGTCGGCCAGACCACCGATGAAGTTCACCATGCCCGCATACCCGCGTGGCTGGGTTGAACCCAGCGGCAAATCCAGAATGGCCCGCAAGTGGTTTTCGAATTGGCTGGTTTCCGCGCCTTCTATGGTCCAATGTCCGGAGTTATGCACGCGCGGCGCAAATTCATTGGCTAGGAGTTCGCCGTTCAGATCGAACAACTCCAGGGCAATGACGCCGACGTAATCCAGTTTTCCCAGCAACAGACTGACGTAATTTTCGGCAATCGCTTGTTCGGGGTCGTTAGCACAGCATTCGGCCACGCGGAGAATGCCGCCGCGATGCTGGTTTTCCGACAAAGGGTAGTACGCGATTTCGCCGGACGGACTGCGGGCGGCGAGGATCGATACTTCGCGCTGAAACGGCACAAAGCCTTCGACGATGGACGCGGCGCCTTGCATGCTTTGCCAGGCGGACTCCAGTTCGTCGGCCGATTTTATAACCACCTGGCCTTTGCCGTCATAACCCATGCGTCGGCTTTTCAAAATAGCCGGGTAGCCGATTTCAGGCATGGCTTGTTGCAAGTCTGCCAGGCTATCGATAGGAGCGAACGGTGCGGTGCGGATGCCCAAGTCTTTGAAGAAATTCTTTTCCAGAAGGCGGTCTTGTGCAACGGCCAACGCACCCGCGGGTGGGTATACAGTAGTATGGCTGGACAGGAATTCGGCGACATGCGCCGGCACGTTTTCGAATTCGTAAGTCACGATGTCGGCTTTTTCCGCTAATTGAGCCAACAAATCCGGATCATCATAAGCCCCCAGCAAATGTTCGCTTAAACCGGCGGCGCCGGCATTGGGATCGGGATCGAGGACGATAAACTGTAAGCCCAGCGGATAACCGGCCAAGGCAATCATTCTGGCGAGCTGGCCGCCACCTAATATGCCTATCTTCATCCCGCCACCTGTCTTGGATCAGGGGTGGCGATCACGCTGTCGGTTTGTTGTTGCCGATAAGCATCCAGGGCGGGGCGATATTGCGGATGTTTGTTGCTGATAATCGCGGCGGCCAGCAAAGCGGCATTGATAGCGCCGGCTTTGCCGATGGCCAAGGTGCCCACCGGAATGCCGGCCGGCATTTGCACGATGGATAACAAAGAATCCATACCGTTCAAGGCTTTGGATTGCACCGGCACACCCAGTACCGGTAGAGCAGTTTTCGCGGCTGTCATGCCCGGCAAATGCGCAGCGCCGCCGGCACCGGCGATGATGACTTCCAAACCTTTGCCTTCCGCGGTTTCCGCATACTGAAACAACTTGTCGGGGGTGCGATGGGCCGAAACCACTTCCACTTCATGCGGAATATCAAGATGCTCTAAGGTTTGCGCTGCATGTTGCATGGTTTCCCAATCGGATGTGGAACCCATGATGATGCCTATCAATGCGGTCATGCAAAATCTCCGGTATTTGCGATCAGTCGAAACAAGCCCGATTATCGCATAAATGGGGAGATTTTCTCTGTCGGCAAATTACTAACTCTGGCTGCCTTGATGATAAGATAGCGCCCCTCATAACAGATCAACCCCAGGACGGATGAATGGAAAGCTCGCAACACGCTTCGCTGCAAGCCAGTGAATTATCGTGTTTCCGCGATGAGCGCTTGTTGTTTTCCAATTTGAATTTCAGTTTGCACGCCGGCGAGACCTTGCTGCTGGAGGGTGCCAACGGCAGCGGCAAGACCTCGTTGTTGCGCATTCTGTGCGGATTTAGGGAAGCCGATGCCGGCGAGATTTATTGGTGCGGCACCAAAATCGCCGACAGCAGCTATTACGAAGACATGGCTTATGTGGGTCATGCCGATGGTACAAAAAAGGAATTGACGGTGCTGGAAAATTTGAAGTTTGCGCTGGCACTAGGTAGTGCAGGCAAATATGACATCGAGCAAGCTTTGGACAAGGTGCAACTGGCCGGTTTTGACGATAATCCGGTACATACCTTGTCGGCCGGCCAAAAGCGCCGGCTATCGCTGGCTCGGTTATTGATCACGCATAACTTGCTGTGGATACTCGACGAACCTTTTACCTCGCTGGATAGGCAAGGCATCAAATTGATAGAATCGCTGATGGCCGAGCACATCGAGCACGGTGGCATGGCGGTTTTGACCTCCCATCACGACCTGAGCATGGCCGATCTCAATCTGCAACGCATCCATCTGCAAGCATGCCAATAATCCAGGCTTTTTGGGCGATCATTCGCCGCGATTTGTTGCTGGCGTTTCGGCGCCGTGCCGAAATGGCCAATCCGCTGTTTTTTTTCGTGCTGGTAGTAACCTTGTTCCCGCTGGCGGTTGGCGCGCAACCCAATCTGCTGCGGGCGATGGCGCCGGGCGTGATTTGGGTGTCCGCTTTGTTGGCGGCCTTGTTGTCGCTGGATGGTTTGTTTCGTAGCGATTTCGAGGACGGTTCGCTGGAGCAAATGCTGCTCAGTCCGCATGCCTTATCGGTATTGGTGCTCGGTAAGATCATCGCCCACTGGCTGGTGACCGGTTTGCCTTTGTTATTGGTGGCGCCTCTGCTGGCGGTGTTTTTGGGATTACCGCAGCAAGCGATGGGAACTTTATGGCTGACATTGATCTTAGCTACTCCGCTGCTGAGCCTGATCGGCGCTATCGGCATGGCGTTGACGGTCGGTTTGCGCCGGGGCGGCATGTTGTTGTCCTTATTGGTATTGCCTTTGTATGTACCGGTGTTGATCTTTGCTAGTGGCGCTGTCGATAGGGCCGCCAGCGGCTTGCCGGTGGGCGCCCAACTATATATTTTATTGGCCATGTTGTTGTCGGCACTGGTATTGGTGCCGCTGCCGACAGCGGCCGCGTTAAAAATGAGTGTTAATTGATGTCTTGGATACCTGCGCCGGTTAGCCGGTTTTTTCACCGTACTTCTTCGCCACCCCATTTTTATGCGCTGGCGGATCGTTTTATTCCCTGGTTGACCATTGTTTTTTTGATTTTGTTGGTTTCCGGCCTTTATCTGGGCTTGTATCGGGCTCCAACCGATTATCAGCAGGGCGACAGTTACCGGATCATTTATATCCATGTGCCGGCGGCCTGGATGTCCTTGTTCATTTACGTGCTGATGGCGGTGATGGGCGGGATTGCGCTGGTCTGGCGCATGAAACTGGCCGAAGTGATGTTGATCGCCAGCGCGCCGATCGGTGCCGGTTTTACCTTTGTGGCCTTGGTGACCGGTTCCTTGTGGGGCAAACCGATGTGGGGCACTTGGTGGGTTTGGGATGCGCGCTTGACCTTTGAGTTGATCCTGTTGTTTCAGTATCTGGGGGTGATCAGTTTGTACGGCGCCATCGAGGATAAGCGCTCGGCGGCGCGGGCGGTGTCAATATTGGCGCTGGTGGGTGTCGTCAACGTACCCATCATTCATTATTCGGTGGAATGGTGGAACACACTGCATCAAGGCCCGACCGTCAGCAAGATGGATAAGCCCTCCATTCACCTCAGCATGCTGGTGCCGCTGTTGCTGATGGCAGTGGCCTTCAAATTTTATTATTTGATCGCGGTATTGCAGGCCGCAAAACTGGAATTATTAAAGCGCGAAACCAGCTCGCAATGGGTGAAAGCGCTGCTGGAGAAACAAGCATGAGCTGGGAAAGCTTTTTATACATGGGCGGTTACGCCGTTTACGTCTGGCCGGCTTACGGCGTGACCGCGCTGGTATTGATCGTCAACATCGTTTGGCCGGTGCTGCAACGCAAGCAGTTACTGCGGCAACTCACCATTAAACAAAAACGCACGCAAGCACGATGAAACCGATACGAAAACAGCGTTTGATATTGATCGTTTTAATGTTGGCGGTGCTGGGATTGGCCGCAACCTTTGCGCTAAAAGCCTTTAACGAAAATTTGATGTATTTTTTCTCGACCAGCGATGTGGCGTCCGGCAAGGCGCCAGCCAATTCGCAGTTTCGCTTGGGCGGCATGGTGGTCAAAGGCAGCGTGGAGCGGCCCAACGCCGATTTATTGGTGCGCTTTAAACTCAGCGACTTCGAAAAGGAAGTGACGGTGGAATATTCAGGCATCTTGCCGGATTTGTTCAGGGAAGGGCAGGGTATCGTTGCCAAGGGGGCGCTGGATAGCCGCGGCGTGTTCGTGGCGGAAGAAGTGCTGGCTAAACATGACGAGAATTACATGCCGCCCGAAGTGGCCGGCAGCTTGAAAAAACCGGCGGCGCAGCCATGATCCCGGAAATCGGCCACTTCGCTTTGATTCTGGCCTTGTGCATGGCAATTGTACAAGGCATCTTGCCTATTTTCGGCGCCGGAAAGTCTATTACCGGTTGGGTGCATGTCGCCAAGCCCGCCGCGTTCGGGCAATTTCTGTTCATGGGCGTGGCTTACGGCTGTTTGACCGCCAGCTTCATCAGCCACGATTTTTCGGTGGCTTATGTCGCGCAAAACTCCAATACCGCGTTGCCGTTGATCTACTTGATTTCCGGGGTATGGGGTGCGCACGAAGGTTCCTTGTTGCTGTGGGCCTTGACCTTGTCGATCTGGACCGCGCTGGTCGCGGCATTCAGTGCGCATATCCCCGATGCCACCCGTGCCAGAGTGTTAGGGGTAATGGGCTTGGTCAGCATCGGCTTTATCCTGTTTTTATTGCTGACTTCCAACCCTTTCGAGCGCTTGTTCCCGTTTCCGGCCGAAGGCCGCGATTTAAATCCCTTGCTGCAAGATCCCGGTTTGGCGATCCATCCGCCGATGCTATACATGGGCTATGTCGGCTTCTCGGTGGCATTCGCGTTTTCGATAGCCGCGTTGCTGGAAGGCCGCTTGGACGCGGCCTGGGCGCGCTGGTCGCGGCCCTGGACCAATATCGCCTGGATGTTTTTGACCATGGGTATCACCTTGGGCAGTTGGTGGGCTTATTACGAACTTGGCTGGGGCGGTTGGTGGTTTTGGGACCCGGTGGAAAATGCTTCCTTCATGCCCTGGCTGGTTGGTACCGCCTTGATTCATTCCTTAGCTGCCACCGAAAAACGGGGCGTGTTCAAGACTTGGACAGTGTTGCTGGCGATTTTCGCGTTCTCCTTGAGCTTGCTCGGTACCTTCCTGGTCCGTTCCGGGGTGTTGACCTCGGTACATGCCTTCGCCAGCGATCCGGCGCGGGGTTTGTTTATCCTGATCTTTTTGGCCGTGGTGGTCGGCGGTTCGCTGTTGCTGTACGCGATACGCGCGCCGCAGGTGAAAAGTCACGCGCGTTTTGAATTGGTTTCCAAAGAATCGGTACTTCTAGTGAATAACGTGTTGCTGGTCGTCACCGCCGCCAGCATTTTGCTGGGTACTTTGTATCCCTTGGTGGTCGATGCCCTGGGACTAGGAAAATTGTCGGTGGGTCCGCCGTATTTCAATGCGGTGTTTATTCCGCTGATGGCGCCCTTGGCCTTGGTAGTTGGCTTGGGTGTTTTGATGCGCTGGAAAAGCGACGACTTGAAAGCCTTAGGCTCACGGGTACGCTGGCTGATCGCTGCTTCTATCGGCTTGGCGTTGCTGACGCCACTGTCCATGCCGTTTTATTCCTGGGGCGCGGCTTTGGGTACCGGCCTGGCTTTATGGACTTTGGCGATCACCGGCTTGGCGTTCAAACAACGTCTGCAAAGCTGGTCAATCGAGCGCCTGAAACAAATTCCAGCCGGTTTTTACGGCATGACCTTGGCGCATATAGGGATCGCGGTGTTCGTGATCGGGATTACCTTTACCTCGGTGTACAGCATCGAGCGCGATGTACGTTTGGCGCCGGAGGAAACCCTGGATTTGTTCGGTTACGTGTTTCAATTCCATGGCGTGAAAAGCACCGAAGGACCCAATTACCGCGCCGAGCAAGGTTATCTGACTGTCAATCATAACGGTGCCACTGTTGCTGAGTTATCGCCGCAAAAGCGGGTGTACCGGGTGCAAACCATGCCGATGACCGAAGCCGCTATCGATGCCGGCGTGTTCCGCGATTTGTTCGTGGCCTTGGGTGAGCCTTTGGATAAACAAGGTGCCTGGAGCTTGCGGGTTTACTACAAAGCCTTCATTCGCTGGATCTGGATGGGCGGGGTGTTCATGGCTCTGGGCGGCCTGATTGCCGCCAGCGACCGCCGCTATCGTTTGCTTAACAAGCCTCTCGCGTAAAATTAATGAAATATCTGTTACCGCTGCTGTTGTTCATCGCCCTGTCGGTTTTTTTGGCGATTGGTTTAAAACTCAATCCCCGCGAAATCCCCTCGCCGCTGATCGACAAACCCGCGCCGGCCTTTAATCTGCCGATTCTGGCAACGCCGGAACAGCGCCTGAGCCAAACTGATTTTAAAGGTAAAGTCTGGTTGTTGAATGTCTGGGCATCCTGGTGCGTATCCTGCCGAGAAGAGCATCCGCTATTGATCGAGCTGGCTAGGCAAAACAAGGTGTTGCTGGTGGGTTTGAATTATAAGGACGAAGCACAGGCCGCCAACGTCTGGCTGAGCAAACACGGTAACCCTTATAACGTCAGCGTGATGGACACCGATGGCCGCGTGGGTATCGATTACGGCGTGTACGGCGTACCGGAAACCTTCGTGATCGATAAACGCGGCGTGGTGCGATACAAACATACCGGTCCTGTGCAGCCCGGCGAGCTGGAAAGCATTTTTCTACCGCTGATTGAAAAACTGGAGGCGGAAAGCGCATGAAAACTCTCCATGCCTTGATCTTGTCGCTGTTTGTGTTTCACGCCCAAGCCGAGATCGAATACCGTGACTTCAAACAACCCGAGCAGGAACAGGCTTATCAAACCCTAATTTCCGAACTGCGCTGCCTGGTCTGTCAAAATCAAACCATCGCCGATTCCAACGCCGACCTGGCCAAGGATTTGCGCCGGCAAGTCTATGAAATGCTGCAGCAAGGCAAATCCCGGCAAGACATCGTCGATTTTATGACCGACCGTTACGGCGATTTTGTGATGTACAAACCTGCCTTGAAACTAAAAACCATGCTGCTCTGGTTGGGGCCGGTTCTGTTCCTGGTCATCGGCTTGGCCACGGTCTGGGTGTTGCGCAGCAAAACCAGTACCAGCGAGGACCAATCGCTAACGAAAGAGCAACAAGCCAAGCTAAACAGCATTTTGGAAAAAGGTGACGACTCGTGAATCTTGAGTTTTGGCTAGTGATAGCCGGTTTAATCGTGCTGGCGTTGTTGGTGTTGCTGCCGCCATTATTTAAAAAAACGCCGCTACGTTACGCCGATGGCGAACAACGCAATACCGCAATCGCTCGTCAACAACTGGCCGAACTTAAACTGCAATTGCAAAACGGCGTGTTGTCGCAGGAGCAGTACGATGCTCAATATCGCGAATTGCAACTGACTCTGCTGGATGACCTGGAAGACGATGTGCCGGCCGTGCCCAGCGCCAAAACCGGCCGTTGGATGGTGTCTGTCGTCGCGATTACGCTACCGCTGCTAAGCCTGTTTTTATATGGCTTGCTCGGCGAACCGCAAGCCTTGGTCAAAGCCGAATTGGCGGCGAACAATCAAAAAGCGGCCGACAATGTCAAAAGCATGGTCAACAAACTGATAGAGCGTCTAAAACAGCATCCGGAAGATTTGGAAGGCTGGATGATGTTGGGACGTGCTTATGTTTACGCACAACAATATCAGGACGCCGCCAACGTATTTGCCGAACTGAATCGCCGTAAACCCAACGATCCGGCCGTCATGCTGCATTATGCCGATGCCTTGTCGATGGCGCGTAACGGCCAAATGGACGGCGAACCAAGCGAGCTGGTGGAAAGAGCCTTAAAGCTGGTGCCGGAAGACCACACCGCCTTATGGTTGGCCGGCATGGCTAAAGCGGAAGCCGGGGATTTTGCCCAGGCAATCACGCATTGGAAGAAATTATCCGCTCTGCTGCCTGCCGACGACGAATCCCAGGCGCAATTGCAAAAAATGATACAAATGGCCGAAGCGGAACAGCAAAAACCGCAAGCGCCGGCATCATCGGCGGCGGCTATAGATATTACTGTGAAAGTCGAATTGGATGCGGCACTCAAAGCCAAAGCAGAACCGCAATACACCGTGTTTATCTATGCGCAGGCCGTCAACGGTCCAAAAATGCCGCTGGCCATCGTCCGTAAACAGGTTTCTGATTTACCAGCCAGCGTGGTATTGAACGACAGCATGGCGATGCAACCGCAAACCCATCTGGCCGATTTCAAACAGTTGCGCATCGTTGCCCGAATCTCCAAAACCGGTAATGCCATGCCGCAAGCCGGCGATTTGATCGGCACGGCGCAGCTGGATGCTGTATCGGCTAATCCCAGCGTCAGCATCACCATCAATCAAGAAGTACAGTAATGGACCAATCAATTCAATTCGACCTGGACTTGATCAAACGCTACGACAAGTCCGGGCCGCGTTACACCTCGTACCCCACCGCGCTGGAATTGCACGAGGGCTTCGGCGAAGCCGAGTATTTGCAGCATATTCAAAAATCCAACGCCGGCGGCGGGCCGCTGTCGCTGTACTTTCACATCCCGTTCTGCGACACGGTGTGTTTTTATTGCGCCTGTAACAAGATCGTCACCAAAAATCGCTCCCATGCCGTGCCCTACCTGGATAACTTGTGCAGGGAAGTGGCGATGCAAGGTGCGTTGTTCGACAACAGCCGGCCGGTCAATCAGCTGCATTGGGGAGGCGGCACGCCGACCTTTTTGAACTACGAGCAAATGAAACGCTTGATGGATACCACCCGCGAGCATTTCAATTTGTATGATGACGACAGCGGTGAATATTCCATCGAAGTCGATCCGCGCGAAACCAACGACCGGACCATCGCCCAATTACGCGAGCTGGGTTTTAATCGCATCAGTTTGGGTTTGCAGGATTTCGATCCGGACGTGCAAAAAGCAGTCAACCGCCTGCAAAGCAAGGAACAAACCTTTGCTGTACTGGAAGCTGCGCGCAAGGAAGGCTTTCGCTCAACTAACATCGATCTGATCTACGGCTTGCCGTTGCAAACCGTGAAAAGCTTTGCGGATACCTTGGGCCAGGTGCTGGCCTATGCGCCGGACCGGTTTTCGATCTTTAATTACGCGCACATGCCCAGCCGCTTCAAAACCCAGCGGCAAATCAACGATGCTGATTTACCAACGCCAGCCGTGAAGCTGGAAATCCTGCAAATGGTAGGGCAAAAACTCACCGATGCCGGCTATGTTTACATTGGTATGGACCACTTCGCCAAACCGGACGACGAACTGGCGGTGGCGCAACGCGAAGGCAAGTTGTACCGCAACTTCCAGGGATATTCGACCCATTCCGATTGCGACTTGGTGGGTTTGGGCGTGACCTCCATCGGCCGGGTCGGCGATGCTTACATGCAAAATTACAAAGAACTGGACGAATACGACGCGGCAATTTCCCAAGGCAAATTGCCGGTGTTTCGCGGCGTGGATCTGGATGAAGACGACAAATTGCGCCGGGCGGTCATTACCCAACTGATTTGCCATTTCGAACTGACTTTCAGCAAAATCGAAACCGAGTTTGCTATCCATTTTGCCGAGTATTTTGCCCTCGAGCTGGAACAACTGAGGCAGATGAAAGCCGACGGTTTATTGGATTTAGACGCCGACGGTATTCAAGTATCCACCGCCGGCCGCTTGCTGATCCGCAATATCTGCATGGTGTTTGACAAATACCTGGCGCGGAAACAGCAGCAATTTTCTAAAGTGATCTGAGCCAAGGCGCGGAGTGGGTTTCGAATTGATAACCCGATAAAGCGCGTTGAGTCGTCCCAACACAGCTTAACTTTACTTTATGGGATTTGAGCAAATGTCTTGATCCCGGTGCGGAAGCGAGTATCCAGTGCCGTGGATGGTAAGCTCGGCCCCATCTGTGGTGACCCGACTTTGGCAATCCCAGACCAAATCATGCACACCTTTCAGCGTCTGACAACGTAGAATTAAGCGGGAATATGAATCCCCCGGTTTTGCCGGGGGATATTTACAAATTATTTTGGCCGGTCGGGGCGATGGGTTCAGCTCAAGAACTGCTCCGGCGGCAGATAATTAAAACCAAATGCGTCGGCAATCCCTTGGCAAATAACATTACCGCCCACGATATTCAAGCCTTTCAGTAACGCCGAATTGTCCCGCAATGCTTGTTGCCAGCCTTTATTGGCGAGTTGTAGAGCATAGGGCAGGGTGGCGTTGGTTAACGCCAGGGTCGAAGTGCGCGGTACAGCGCCGGGCATGTTGGCAACGGCATAATGCACGACATTGTCGATGACATAAATCGGATCGGCGTGGGTAGTGGGGTGGGTGGTTTCCACGCAGCCGCCTTGGTCCACCGCGACATCGACGATGACCGCCCCCGGTTGCATCGATTTTAAATCGTCGGCCCGGATCAGCTTGGGTGCTGCGGCCCCGGTGACCAATACGCCGCCGATGACCAGGTCCGCCGTGCGAATTTGTTCCAGGATGGCATGACGGCTGGAAAACAACAGCTGCACGTTGGCCGGCAAAATGTCGCTAAGTTGGCGCAGACGTTCGAGCGACAAATCCATGACTGTGACTTGCGCGCCTAAACCTGCCGCCATTTTTGCCGCCTGCGTGCCGACCACTCCGCCGCCCAAAATCAAGACTTTGGCCGGTAATACCCCCGGTACGCCGCCGAGCAACATGCCGCGGCCGCCGTACAGTTTTTCCAGATAATGCGCGCCTTCTTGCACCGCCAGCCGGCCGGCTACTTCGGACATCGGCGTCAGCAAGGGTAACTCGCCGGTCGGCAACTGCACGGTCTCGTAGGCGATACAGGTAGCGCCGGATGCCAAATGTGCTTCGGTTAGCGGGCGATTGGCGGCAAAATGAAAATAGGTGAACAGGGTTTGTCCGGGACGAATCCGCGACCATTCGGGTTCTATCGGTTCCTTGACCTTGATAATCATCTCAGCGGAGTCCCATACAGGTTCCGGACCGTCCACCAACTGTGCGCCGGCGGCTTGATATAGCGCGTCTTCAAAGCCGGCGCCAACGCCGGCGCCGCTCTCCATCGTGACGCTATGGCCGGCGCTCACAAGCGCGGCAACGCCGGACGGTACCACCGATACCCGATTTTCGTTAGGTTTGATTTCCTTGGGTATGCCGATTTTCATATTCACCTCTTGTGCAATATTAAATGATGCCGGTTTGATGACAGCAATAATCAGACCGTATGGCTTTGTCAGTCAAAAGTGTCAAATGTTCAACGACTTACTCTTACGAGCCTAGCGCCATGTTGTCGCGTTTGTAGCGATTTGTTCGCCATTTTGGCGCAAAAGCGCTGTGCTGTCCCAGGCGGTTGCCTAGACTGCTCTGGACGGGACGGGCCGTAAAAATCGTCTAAGCTTAGCCCAGCGGCTTTACCAGAGAGAACATCATGACCCAACAAACGCAAAACATCCTGATCGGCCATTTAACCGAAGTCAGAGGCGACGGTATGGATGCCCGTATCACTGAAGAACATTCAACAGCGGCGCCCATCATCAAACTCGGCGATGAAGAAATCCTGGCCGGCCATATCGGTTCGTACGTGGTGATCAGGCAGTCGCATATAGGCGTGTTGGCGCTGGTGTTCAAAATGTGGGAACGCGATCGTTTCGACGCTGCCGGCAATCGTGCAACCGACCGTTTTATTGCCTTAATCCCGGTCGGCGAGTTGAACGAAAACAATATCTTCATTCGCGGCGTGCGGCATTATCCGACGCCGGGCGCGGCGGTTTATGCGGTTGGGCTCAGCGAGATCAACGCGATTTTTTCCAAATTCCGCGATTACGAATTTTTTATTGGGCAGCTGGCCAGTCACAAGGATTATCACCTGAGCCTGGACCCACGTGCGTTGTTTGGCCGGCATTTTGCGATTATCGGTCAATCCGGTTCCGGTAAATCCTGGACCGTCACCAGCTTGATCCAGCACACCATGAAAGCCATGCCTAAGACCCATATGATCATGCTGGATCTGCACGGCGAATACTGTTGGAAACGCCCGGACGGCAGTATCGAATCGGCATTTCCCGAAGAGCAAGTCAATTACGTGGATGCCATGGATTTGGAGATGCCGTACTGGATGATGTCCTATGCTGAGTTGGTGGACTTGTTCATTGATCGCGATGACAGAGGGGCCTCGATGCAGATGTCTTTCATGCGCGAAGTGCTGCAACAATTGAAGCGTAAGGAAGCCAAAGCCATTGGTCTGGGCGTGGTATCGATAGACACGCCGATTTATTTTTCGCTGGCGGAAATGTATATGCAATTCAAAGCCGCCAACGAAGAGCGCAAGGATTTCGGTAAAACCAAGGGTGCTTTATTCGGCCAGTTCGACGAGTTTCTGGTGACGATGCAGAGCCGTTTCAACGACGTGCGTTACGACTTTTTGTTAAAACCCAAAAAACGCAACAACTCGGCCAGCATGGCGGATTTGCTCCGGCAATTCGTCGGTCTAGGGCAAAAAAAAGCCAACATTACCGTGGTCGATCTTAGCTCCGTACCGACCGACGTGCGGCCGGCGGTGTCCGCGCAAGTTGGGCGGCTGGCGTATGAATTCAACTACTGGAACCCGCGCCGCCGCGAATTTCCGATCACGCTAATCTGCGAAGAAGCGCATGCCTATATCCCGCGCGAAAAAGGCGGCCAATTCGACGGCACCAAGCGGATGATGGAGCGGATCGCCAAGGAAGGCCGGAAATACGGGGTCTCTATCGGCGTGGTTAGCCAACGGCCCACCGAACTGTCGGAAACCATGCTGGCGCAATGCAGCTCGTTTATTTGTCTGCGCACCACCAATCCGGACGACCAGCAGTATATTCGCGGCCTAGTGCCGGAGGCCGAGGGCGATTTGGCCGACATTCTTAGTTCGCTCGGCCGGGGGGAAGCGTTAGTGCTCGGCGAGGCTGCGCCGTTGCCGACCCGGGTGCAAATCTATAGGCCCAATCCGGAGCCGAAAAGTAACGATGTCGATTACTACACTAGCTGGCGCGAAGGCCCGGATGACCTGGATGTGGAAGGTATCGTCGCGAACTGGCGGACGCAGAATCGGCATTAAAAATCAGGGGGCTGGGTATCTCGTGGTTTATATTCCAGCCAGGAAGAAGAGGCCCTATGAGATGATCGTCGCCAAGCTCGCCGGGGGTAAGTCAGTCATGTCTATGCTGTTCGTTTTTGGGATCGGGCCACAGCAAGTGTGAATGCTGCGAGCTTAGTTTGGGTGTTGTAGCGGGCCGGCGTTGCTTTTGCAGATAAGGGCATCTCTGCGCAACAGTGATTGGTCGGTAATCCGACAGTAATCAACTCAAACCAAGTCACAGGTATCGAAAAACAGTTCCAATCTATCCAGCTCACAGTTGGCTAACTCCAGTGCGGCATCGAAGGTTTGAACATCATCGGCTTGCGCCGCGATGTCC
Organism: Methylomonas sp. Kb3; assembly: GCF_002834115.1. Classification (NCBI taxonomy): domain Bacteria; kingdom Pseudomonadati; phylum Pseudomonadota; class Gammaproteobacteria; order Methylococcales; family Methylococcaceae; genus Methylomonas; species Methylomonas sp. Kb3. The sequence goes on from NZ_PIZT01000069.1 coordinate 474,639, forward strand.
AGCATCAGATCGCACATGCTTCCGGTTTTAAGCAGAGAATCATGCTTTTTTCCAATGTTTTCCAGTTGGTCTTCCGTTATTAGGTAAATTTTCATTTCTATGTCCTTGGCAGCCTGAATTTAACAGCAATTGATCTTGTGTTTCCAAATTAAGTTTTTTGGCAACTTGCTCTGCCGGTTTTTGCGATGCAAATAACAAATGGCGAGTGTTGTGCATATCTTCGCCTTGACAGTAGCTGATCCGGTATTGTTCTAGGGTACAGGGTGCAGCGTTTTTTACCCGCGGTGGCGATATTTAACGGTCGGATAAATTAGGATAATTTCCCTACGCGCGAAGGGATGTAAACCCGTCGAGCTTCGGGTTAAACTTCCCACCCGCAGGGGAGGGCATTGCTTGTGATAGGCCGTGTTAGCGGTTTTATATCTATCCATCTCCGCTGACTACATCGATTTGTTGGTGAAGCGTTATCTCTCGTTACACTAAATAGACCAGTAAAATGACATCAGGCATACCAAGGAAAAGTTTATGCACCCGATAAAAATGGCCGGAATGGCCGCCATCTTATTTGCGACGGCCGCGCAAGCCGAAACCGTATTCGTCACGCTGGAAAAAGATAACGCGATTGCGGTACTCGATCCCGTCGAAGGCAAACTAGTCAAAACCGTACCTGTCGGTCAGCGGCCACGCGGGATCGCGATTAGCAAGGATGGCAAGACGCTGTTCGTTGCTACCAGCGACGATAACACCATCCGCATGATCGATTCGGAAACGCTCAAGGAAATTGGCAAACTACCGTCCGGCGAAGATCCGGAAACTTTCGCGTTAAGCCCGGACGGCAAATTTATGTACGTATCCAACGAAGATGACGCGGAAGTAACAGTCATCGACATCGCCGCAAAAAAAGCCGTTGGTAAAATCAAGGTAGGCGTGGAGCCGGAAGGCATTACGGTCAGCCCGGACAACAAATGGACCATCAGCGCCTCGGAAACCACCAATATGCTGCACTGGATCGATACCAATAGCCGCCAGATTGCGGATAACACGCTGGTCGATCCGCGGCCGCGCGCGGTAACGTTTGCCGACGATAGCCAGCAATTATGGGCGACGTCAGAAATGGCCGGCACGCTGACCATTATCGATGCGGCGTCTAAACAGATCGTGCAGAACATCAAACTGGACGTCCAAGGCGTCAGTAGCGATCAGATTCAGCCGGTGGGGATCGCGATTGATAAGGAACGCCGTTACGGCTATGTGGCGATGGGGCCGGCTAACCGCGTGGCGGTAATCAATGCCCAAACCTATAAAGTGGAGAAGTTTTTATTGGTTGGGCAACGGGTTTGGAATCTAGCGTTTTCGCCGGATCAAAAGCGTTTGTACACCACCAATGGTGTCAGCAACGATGTTTCGATCATCGATCTGGAAAACCATAAAGTGACCAAATCGGTGGCTGTGGGCCGTTATCCCTGGGGCGTGGCGGTTAAACCATGACCGAGATTGCCTTAGCGGTTGAAAACTTGAGTTTTGCTTACGGCGCGAAAAAGGCGCTGGATGCCGTGAGTTTTAACGTGCAGTCCGGCGAATGCACCATCTTGCTCGGCCCTAACGGTGCAGGCAAAAGTACGCTGTTTTCCTTGATCACTCGGCTTTACGATGCCAGGGAAGGGCGCATCGAGCTTTGCGGTTTTGATCTTAAAAAGCAAAGCCTGCAAGCCTTGGCGCGCTTGGGTGTGGTATTTCAGCAGACCACGCTGGACCCGGACTTGTCGGTCACACAAAACCTGCGTTACCACGCCGCCTTACATGGTATAGGCCGCAAAGCCGCCGACAAACGCATCCAAGAAGAGCTTGAGCGTTTGGCTATGTTCGAACGCCGCGGCGAAAAGGTCAGGCAATTAAACGGCGGCCACAAACGCCGGGTGGAGATCGCCCGGGCCTTGCTGCACAAACCCAGTTTGCTTCTGCTGGACGAGCCCACCGTTGGCCTGGATATGCCCAGCCGTCAGGCTATTGTTAGCCATGTACATGACTTGGTGAAACAGCAAAATCTGGCCGTGCTGTGGGCCACGCATTTGATCGACGAAATCGCCGCCGATGACAGTTTGATTGTGCTCCACAAAGGCCAGGTCAAAGCCAGCGGCAAGCTCTCCGAGATATTGCAGACCACCGGTTGGGCCGATCCCGGCCAGGTATTCCAAAAACTGACTCAGGGGCCGCAAGCATGAGGGTTTTACATTACTGGCGGGCAACGCTTGGCATCGTCGGCCGCGAACTGCTGCGTTTTTTACATCAGCGCGAACGCTTTGTGTCGGCATTGGTGCGGCCGCTGGTTTGGCTGTTCGTCTTCGCCGCCGGCTTTCGCGCCGCGTTGGGCATAGCCATTGCGCCGCCCTACGAGACTTACATTCTTTACGAGGTTTATATCACCCCCGGATTGTTGGGCATGATCCTGTTGTTTAACGGCATGCAAAGCTCGCTTTCGATGGTTTACGACCGGGAAATGGGCAGCATGCGTATGTTGATGGTGTGTCCGTTACCGCGTTGGTTTTTATTGTGCAGCAAGCTGATCGCCGGTACGGCGGTGGGCGTGTTGCAATCCTACGCTTTCTTGGGCATCGCCTGGCTGTATGACATTCAAGCGCCGCTGATGGGCTATGTCTGGATTTTGCCCGCCTTGGTGTTGTCCGGCATGATGCTGGGGGCATTGGGTTTGCTGCTGTCTTCGTTCATCAAACAATTGGAGAACTTTGCCGGCGTGATGAATTTCGTGATTTTCCCGCTGTTCTTCATGTCCACCGCTTTGTATCCGTTGTGGAAGATCAAGGAGTCCAGCGAATTGTTGTCAACCCTGGCGCAATACAACCCGTTCTCGCAAGCGGTGGAGTTGATCCGTTTTGCCTTGTACGAGCAGTTTAATCAACAGGCCTTACTCTTTACCGGCGCGGCGTTTTTGCTGTTTATGGGCGCGGCGATCATGGGCTATAACCCCAGTAAGGGCATGATGGTTAAAAAAGGCGGTGGTGGCGATTAATAGCGAATTGGCCGAATATCCCCCCTAGATGGCCGGCCAATCTCCTGAAGCTAAGCCTTGTGTGCAGAACACCGATAGCCATCGGCTGTTTACCCATTCGTCCTGCGATAAACCAAGCTGCGCATGGCAAAAACCAACCGATAATCTAAAGTGACGACCCGTTTTTAATGACCCCTTGGGTTAATTTTAATTTGCGGCAATTCGAGGATTCGGACGACGTCATCGCCTGGGAAGAATCTACGATATAATTCCAAGATTTTCCGGCAACACGTAGCGCATTGCCGGAAGTGTACTTTTAATTTTGTGTACGTCACCGCGTACACAACTATGCAAATTCAAATAAAGCAATCAATGGAATTTCCTGAATACAAGCGACGCCGCACTTTTGCCATTATCTCCCACCCTGACGCCGGTAAAACCACCATCACTGAAAAATTGCTGCTGTTCGGCGGTGCTATTCAGTTAGCCGGTTCGGTCAAAGGGCGCAAAGCGGCGCGCCATGCCACCTCCGACTGGATGGAGATGGAAAAAGAGCGGGGGATTTCCGTGACCACCTCGGTGATGCAGTTTGAGCACAACGATTGCATCATCAATTTGCTGGACACCCCAGGCCACGAAGACTTTTCCGAAGATACTTACCGAACATTAACAGCGGTAGACTCTGCGTTGATGGTGATCGACGTGGCGAAAGGCGTAGAGGATAGGACCATCAAATTGATGGAAGTCTGCCGGTTACGGGATACACCGATCCTGACCTTTATCAATAAGTTGGACCGCGAAGGCCGTGAGCCTATCGAACTGCTCGACGAAGTCGAAAGCGTGCTAAAAATTCAATGTACGCCGATGACCTGGCCGATAGGCATGGGCAAGCGCTTTAAAGGGGTTTATCAGCTGTATAAAGACGAAATTTTGCTGTTCAGTCCGCACCATGGCGGTCGTATCGCCAAAGCCGAAGTCATCAAAGGCTTGAACAATCCCAAGCTCGACGAGCTACTTGGTTATCAAGCGGAAGAATTGCGCGATGAGATTGAACTGGTAAAAGGTGCCAGTCACGAATTCGATCACGCGAAATATTTGGCGGGTCAACAAACCCCGGTGTTTTTCGGTTCGGCGATCAATAACTTCGGCATCATCGAATTGCTGGACGCTTTTGCCGAATACGCGCCTGGTCCTAGATCACGCCAGGCCGAGCAACGCGAAGTGATGCCCGATGAAGAAAAATTCACCGGCTTTGTGTTTAAAATCCAAGCCAATATGGACCCGGCGCACCGCGACCGCGTGGCGTTTTTAAGAATCTGTTCCGGCAAATTCGATAAAGGCATGAAGGTCAATCATGTGCGCATCGGTAAAAACATCCAGGTTGCCAATGCCATTACTTTTCAGGCGGACAGTCGTAAAAACGTCGAGGAAGCCTATGCCGGCGACATCATAGGCTTGCATAACCACGGCACTATTCAGGTCGGCGATACCTTTACCCAAGGCGAAGTCTTGAAATTCGGCGGCATCCCTTACTTTGCGCCGGAATTGTTTCGCCGCGTGGTATTAAAAGATCCGCTGCGTGCCAAAGCACTGCAAAAAGGTTTGATTCAATTAACCGAAGAAGGCGCTACCCAGCTGTTTCGCCCTCTGAAAAACAACGATTTGATCTTAGGTGCGGTGGGTATTTTGCAGTTTGATGTCACCGCCCATCGTCTAAAAAACGAGTACAACGTCGAATGTGCTTACGACGTTTCGCCGATCAATACCGTACGTTGGGTCAGCGCGAAAAATCCGGCCAAACTGGAAGAGTTTAAGAACAAGGCCTTCGAAAACCTTGCTGAAGATGGTGGTGGCTATTTGGTTTATCTAGCCAGCAGTCGGGTGAATTTGCAATTGACCGAAGAACGCTGGCCGGACATTCATTTTAGTCAGACCAGAGAACTTTGAAAGCTAATTCAAAGCCAATTTTTTAAATCCAAATCATGCGGAATCGCTTACGGCCAAGCGATTCCTGCACAGTTTTTTCACGGCCGATACCATCATTTGTAGCCCTTATTTACCCACGAACCCCCCGCGCCGCTATCTCCCAGCGCAAAAACTCAGATCAATAAAAAATAGGCTAAACACTTAATATTTATAGATATATTTGCACAAGGGATATACACTGCCGAAGCCAATCCGATAAAGATACGACTTTAAGCAACATCCGCAGGAGTAAGCTTATGCGCACACTTTACTATAGTCACCCGGATTTTTTGGGCCACGACACCGGCGTAGCCCATCCAGAGAGCATTGACCGGCTGCATGTGATCGAACAAGCCTTGTCGGCACCCGAATTTGCGCCATTGCAAAGAATCACAGTCGACATTCCCGCCGACATTCTCGATAAGATTGGCCTGGTACACAGCAAGGCCATGATAGCGAAAGTGTTATCAACCATTCCTGAACAAGGTTACGCCAATTTTGACGCGGATACCGTGGTATCGCCCGGCTCCAAACCTGCAGCTCTGCGGGCCGTGGCTGCAGTCTGCGATGCCGTCGATAGAATTTGCACCGGCCAAAACGCCAGGGCTTTTTGCGCCACCCGCCCTCCCGGCCACCATGCCATGCCGGATTATGCGATGGGATTTTGCCTGTTCAACAATATCGCCATTGCCGCCGAATATGCCCGCAGCCGCTACGGCCTGACCCGAATCGCCATCGTGGATTTTGACGTGCACCACGGCAACGGTACCCAGGCGGCTTTTTGCGAGCAGCCGCAAGTGCTGTATGCTTCCAGTCATCAATGGCCGCATTACCCCGGCAGCGGCCATCCCTCGGAAAGCGGTGTCGGGAACGTTATCAACATTCCCCTGCCCACCGGCAGCGGCGGCGAGGTGTTTCGGGATAAATATCGCCAGTCCATTTTGCCGGCAGTGAAAACCTTCAAGCCCGAATTGATTTTGGTTTCCGCGGGTTTCGACGCCCATAGAGACGATCCTTTGGCATCGCTGGACCTAGTGGAAGACGACTATCGCTGGATTACCGATGAATTGCTGTGCATCGCCAATGCCTGCTGCCAGGGGCGAATCATTTCGGCATTGGAAGGTGGATACAATCTAAGCGCATTAGCTGACAGTGTTGCCGCTCATGTCCGCAGCTTGATGGGCAGCCCAACCAGAGGCGAATGAACCGCCTCTCGTCATAAAATACCGCGTTTATTGCAGATTAGGCAGGGTATAAACGTAATCGCTGTCTTTCATAGGCATATGGCAAGCAAAACAAGGTGCGGATTTTTCCTGATCCAACATTTTTAAAGTTTTACCTTCCCAAATACCGAAGCCCCAACCGCCGGTTTCAGCGTATTTCTTGCTGTCTTTCACCATCGCTTCCGCCGCAGTGAATTCGCCTGGCACAGTCGCTTGTTCCCAGTTCGGATGCTTTCTTTCGCCCCACTTAATTTTGGCGATGATGCTGCCGTCCGGCCAAGGTTTGACTTTACCTGCACGCGCGGCAGCGATAGCCACATGGTTACCAACGATGGCGCGTATGCTGTTTTTATCGTGACGTAAAGACACGCCCAACAAACGCCAGTCTCGGTATTCGCCATGTTCGGGTTTAGCAGCCGGTTGGGCTTCCGCGAAAGCCAGGCTAAACGGCATTAACGCCACCGCTGCCAAACATAAGCCGCTGAAAATAGTTCTGTTCATATTCTCGTCCTCCTTTATCAGTAATGGATACAAGCCATTATTATACGCCGGCAGCTTAGCGGCTAACGCCTGTTCAATCCAGCTGAATCAAACCAGTCGATGACAATCGCGAATTAGCGGTAAAACCTGGAAAAACAGCCTGTTTGAAAGCGAATCCGCCAACAGCAATTGACGCTGGCATGCTACCATTTTGCCAACTCTATCACGCAGTACACCGATTACAATCCAAAGGAACCCGCCATGTCTGGCCCTAACAAACAAGTACCGTCCATTTTTTTCTGGGCTTGCGTCGCCCTGACCGGCGCCTTCGCCGTCGGCGGGATTGCTCTGCAACGCGGTGAAAGCATTAATAGTATGTGGCTAATCGTCGCGGCGCTTTGCATCTACGCGCTGGGCTATCGTTTCTATAGCGCATTTGTCGCGACTAAAGTATTGGTATTGGATCCCAGTCGCGCCACTCCCGCAGAGCGTTTCGACGATGGTCGCGATTTCATGCCGACTCACAAATGGGTGGTGTTCGGCCACCATTTCGCCGCGATTGCCGGACCAGGCCCGTTGATCGGCCCAACTCTGGCCGCACAGTTCGGTTATCTGCCGGGTACTTTGTGGATTTTGATCGGCGCGGTGTTGGGCGGTTGTGTCCAGGATTTTGTCACGCTGTTCTTCTCGGTGCGCCGCGACGGCCGCTCGCTGGGGCAAATGGCCAAGGATGAACTGGGCAATATCGGCGGCACGGCAGCGATGCTGGGCGTGATGGTGATCATGGTGATTCTGATCGCGGTATTGGGTTTGGTAGTCGTCAATGCGATGAAACACAGCCCCTGGGCCACTTCCACCGTCGCCGCGACCATTCCGATCGCGATGTTGATGGGTCTGTATTTAAATCAGTTGCGGCCGGGCCGGGTGGCGGAAGCCACGCTGATCGGTGTGTCCCTGTTGATTTTCGCCGTAGTCTGCGGCGGCTGGATCGACGACAATCCGACCATCCGTGGTTGGTTCGATTACGACGCCCCACAACTGGCATTGATGGTGATTTTGTACGGCTTTGCCGCTGCCGTGTTGCCAGTCTGGCTTTTGCTGGCACCAAGAGACTATTTATCCACGTTCATGAAGCTGGGCACCATCAGCGCGCTGGCGATTGCCATCGTGGTGTTACGTCCGGAACTGAAAATGCCGGCCTTGACTCAGTTCATCGACGGTAGCGGGCCTATCTTCGGCGGCAAACTGTTTCCGTTCGTGTTTATTACTATTGCCTGCGGCGCCATTTCCGGCTTTCATGCGCTAATTTCCTCCGGCACCACGCCCAAACTGCTGGCGAACGAGCAAGACGCCCGTTTCATCGGCTATGGGGCGATGATGATGGAATCCTTCGTTGCGATTATGGCGATGATCGCCGCCTCAGTTTTAGAGCCAGGCGTGTATTTCGCGATCAACAGCCCGGCCGGCATCGTCGGCAAGGAAGCGGTGGACGCGGTGGCCAAAATCAGCGGCTGGGGCTTTCCGGTGAGCGTCGACCAAATGCAAACCCTGGCCAAAACCATGGGCGAATCCACCTTGTTTGCTCGCACCGGCGGCGCGCCCTCGTTGGCGGTCGGGATGGCTAGTTTGTTTGCGCAAGTATTTGGCGAGCATCTACTGGCGGCCTGGTATCACTTTGCCATCATGTTCGAGGCCTTGTTTATTCTGACCACGCTCGACGCCGGCACCCGCGTCGCCCGCTTCATGCTGCAAGATATTCTGAGCAATGTTGGTTTGCCTAAAACCAACAGCTATCCCAGCATACTGTTGACCAGCGCTCTGGTGGTCGGGGCTTGGGGTTATTTCCTGTATATGGGCACTATCGATCCCTTAGGCGGCATCAACAGCCTCTGGCCGTTGTTCGGCATCGCCAACCAGATGCTGGCAGCAATAGCCTTATGCGTGGGCACCACGATATTGGTGAAGTCGGACAAACTGAAATATGTGTGGGTCACGGCAACACCCTTGGCCTGGTTGATTATCGTCACCAGCACCGCCGCTTGGGAAAAATTGTTTGCCGCCGATTTGCGGGTGGGATTTTTATCGCATGCCGCAGATTTATCCGCCAGACTTGCCAACGGCGCTCTCCCAGCCGAGCAAGTCAAAAATGCACCGCATTTGATTTTCAACGACTACTTGAACGCCGGTTTAACCAGCTTATTTATGCTGATCACCTGGTTATTATTGGCAGACACCCTGCGGGTGATCTTTTGCGTCATCGCCGGCAAAAACCACCCGCAATCCAGCGAATCGCCGCATATACCCAGCCGTTTGGTTGAAGAGTGGGTAAGGGACTAAAGCATTTTCGAAAAAGTAGGCGTCGCGGCGGATACTGTTTTAATCACCCGTCCTTGACGTTAATACCAGCAACTGGGATACGAGGCTTGTAAAAGCAAAGATAACGCAGCCTACGCCGCGTTATCGTATGGCAAGCCCTTATTAGACCTTAGGCATTTCCCGTAGCTTTGCCACCACTTTGTCGCCAAATTCAACCGTGCTGATCATGGTGACGCCACTGCCGGGTTTGGATAGGTCGGCGGTAGAGTAGCCGTCGGCAAACACGCCCTGCATTGCTGCCCAGACGTTTTTCGCTTCCGCTTCCATACCAAAGCTGTTTTCCAGCATCATCGCCACCGAACCGATCATCGAGTATGGATTAGCGATGTTTTTGCCGGCGATGTCAGGTGCCGAACCGTGCGAAGGTTCGTAGTAAGCTTTTTCAGGACCGATACACGCTGACGGCATCAGGCCCAGCGAGCCCAAAATGCCGCCGCCTTGGTCGCTGAGAATGTCGCCGAACATGTTTTCCATCACCATCACGTCAAATTGGGTCGGTTTCAGACATAGTGCGGTCGCGGCCGAATCGACGAGATAATTGACGATTTGCACGTCCGGGTATTCCTTGGCGACTTCTTCCATCACTTCGTTCCACAGCACGCTGGATTTCAGAACGTTGCTTTTATGGATGTTGTGCAGCAATTTGCGGCGTTTTTGCGCCAGTTTGAAGGCCTGGTGCATGATGCGACGAATTTGTTCCTCGTCGTATTCCAAGGTTTCGCGCACGTAACGCAGCCCTTGCTCGTTGACTCCCGCTTCTTTTTGGCCGAAATACAGGCCGCCCACCAGCTCGCGCACCATGATCAAATCGATGCCATCGCCGATCACTTCCGGCTTCAGCGGCGAGAAATGCGCCAAAGACCTGGGCAGGAAAACCGGGCGAAAGTTGGCGTAGGTGTTATAGCGGCGACGTAGCGGCAACAGAGCACCACGCTCCGGTTGTTTGTCGACCGGGATTTTCTTTGATTCTTCGTGATTCAAGCCTATGGTGCCTTTCAGGATGGCGTCGGCTTGATCGCAAATGTCGATGGTGGCTTGCGGGAAAGCATCGCCGGTTGCGAAGTAAGCGCAGGCGCCGAACAAAGCCGGCATCAGTTCGAAGCTAACGTCGTTACGTTCTTCGATGACTTTCAAAACCTTAATGGCTTCCGCGGTGATTTCAGGGCCGATGCCGTCGCCGGCCAGGACTGCGATTTTGTAGTTTTTCATGAGATGGTGAGTGCTGAGTGGTTAAAGCGTTAAATCAGGAAATTTCTATCGAAAAATAAACAGCGGATTTTAGCAGATTGGTTGCGATGCTTCCCCCGAAAAACAGCCACCCGGCAAACCTAGGCAAAACCTAAATGGAATGGGTTTTGTAAACGTTTTTACTGAATTACCGGGAAGCAAAACCGTTGCTGCAGGGTTGAATAGCCCGTCGAGCTGTTGGATATGGCGGTAATTCGAGTGATTTTCTCAAACGTTCGAGCTCAGAGCCGCAAGGTTTTAGAAATTTTCCGGAACGGCCGAGCTCCGGACTCGAACGATCAAGAAATTTTCTAAAACGCTGCAGTTCTAAACCAAAACGTCCGAGCTTTTTTCTTGATCATTCTCCCTAAGAACTACATCGCTCGAGTTCTGAGCTGAAACGTTAGAGTTATTTTGTCCAATGACCGAGAAAAAAGCTTGGCCGATGGAGAAAATATGTTCAACGGCCGAGTAAAGCGATGGCAAAAAGATAACCAGCAGCCGGCTTATTTGCCGCAGCGCACGTATTCGTCTTTATTGTCCCCAGGCTCCTACATGAGGACTCAGCGACAGACGCTCTGGCTTCCCAGGCATTATACCGCTGGCGCGGCACGGCTGTAGCGTGATTGGTGGTATATTTCGTATGATTCGGTTATTGCACTTCATTAATTACCTCTACGTTTCTAAAATCTAATGAAATTAAAATTGGAGAAATTAGCTAGTTGGATCGACACATCAATTGAGACTGAAGACATCCAAAGTTTAAATTCAGCACTGGCAAATATTGAAAGTTTCGATAGGAAAACGCTGACTGATTTAGAAAATGCTACCTTAGACTTCTATACAGCGAACGTTTTTTCCTGTTTAAGACAGGCGAGTAACGATAGAAAAGATTTTGCTTGGGCTAATCCGAACGTTGATAACGAAATTTACTTCCTTAGGTCAGCACTCAATTATCTTAGAAACTCATCGACAAGGGAAATTGGCACCGATCTTAAGCTACGTATTACAACCAATCTTGCCAATGTACTTAATCATGTTGGTCGTTTTACTGAAGCTATAGAATATTGGGATCAAGCAATTTCTGATATACCTGAATTCTCAATGGCAATTGGGAATCGAGGTATGGCACTTTTTTGGTATTCGAGATTTATCGAAGATCCAGAAACTCAAGCACTATTTCTTAAGAGTAGTAGAGTCGCTTTTTGCAATGCTTTGTCATTGGGAGTAGAAAATCATGCCAAAGCTCCAATGTTAGAGTTACTCGAACACTTAAATAAATTAGCAAATTGGGATGAATTAAATCCCGGCTTTTCGATCTTTGGTGGAGAAGATGAGCTTGAAAAGGCTTACAGAAAATGGTGTGTTCAGCATCGACTTGTCTTAAACCAAGCAAACGACTTATCTTCATCAATAGATGGCCTACAGGACACACTTACTTTGCCATCAATAGTAACCAACATCCGTGAAAAGCCCGAATGGTTGCCAGTTCCATACGCTATATTCAATCAACTTAAACAAGAGTTTGTTTCTGCTAGATTTCTCCTGTTTGAAGCAACGCGAGAGCAAGACTTGCCGTTGCATTTTTCCGATTATGGCATCATTTTGTACGACACACTCGACTACCGTTTTTATAGGCTATGGATTGAGAAACTAAAGATGGCTTTTCTCTCAGCACATACGATACTCGACAAAGTTGCCTATATTATTAATGAATATTGGGAAATAGGCCACCCGATTCATAAAGTTGATTTCAATTCAGTCTGGTTTTTCGGAAAAGGAAATCAACGTAAATTGATTGAAAAATTTACAGAATGCGATAATTGGCCACTGAGAGGTTTATTTTCATTAAGTCGGGACTTTTATTATCAAAAAAATGCAGATCGCCCTCTCGATCCAGAAGCTAAGCTTCTACATGATATTAGAAATCATATTGCTCATAAATATTTGCGTGTTCATGTAGATGATTTATATAATGCTGAGGACGATAGATCCTTGAATGGGCTAGAAATTAGCTTTCCAATAACAGAGATTGAACTTACAGCGCAAACGATTAAATTACTAAAATTGGTCCGCAGTACTTTAATTTATCTTACAGCAGCGGTGGCTCACGAAGAATCAAAGCGAACAGCGTCAATCTCCTCAGGAATGATTGCTCATATGCCAATAATCCAAGTCGAGGATATTTATCGAAACTAACAGCCTAAAGTCAATTCGTGCTCTGCAATGTTTGATAGTCCGCTAAAGCACTCGACCAGAATCGCCAAGCGTTTGTCCAGCGCCCACAGCTTTGCGCCGGATTCATTTCATCGTTCCCACGCTCCGCGTGGGAACGCAGCCTCGGACGCTCCAGCGTCCATCACCAAACATCGATCTCCATCAACCCCGCCAAGCCTTCATAGTTGGCGGCACTGGAATAACGCCAATGCTGCGGTAAGTTGACATAACCGCGCTTGACCGGGTTGGCGTGGATGTAGTCCAGCTTCTGCCGCATCATCGCTTCGTTCAAAATCATTTCGGCATGTACGCCCTCTTGCCAGAACTGGTATTCGCGATCCCGTTTATGTGCGGCTTTGGCAAAATGCAGGCGTTGCAACAGGCGCTCGGCTTTTTGCTGCTGGAGGTGGTCAATGATCCGGCGGGCGGTATACGCTTTGAAGCTGGCAGCGCATTTGTCGAGTTCCGGGGCTTGGGCGATAAAGTGCAGATGGTTTTCCAAAACCACGTAGCCGTAGAGTTTTAAACCTGCGTGTTGGCGTTGGTATTGCCAACTATCGAGGACGATTTGCACGGTTTCCGGGCGGGTAAACACGGCCAGCCATTCCACGACGGTGCAGGTCATGAAATGGGGTTTGTCGGCTTCGATGATGAGATAACGGCTTCTTCCCATGCTTTACCTTGATTCATAATGACGCCCGAGCGTCCGGGGCTGCATTCCCACGCGGAGCGTGGGAACGATGATAAATCACGCAGCCTTAGCTCGTAGCGTGCGGTGAGGTAACGAACCGCACGGAACATGTAAATCAATTCGTAGTCGGCGATATTCGATAAGCCACACCAAACCGCTCAGCCAGTTTCGCCAACCGCTTGTCCAACGTCCACAGCTTGGCGCCGGGCGTAATCAAAACCGAGGCTAGCAACTGCAAATCGATTAGTCCGCAACCCAAGCCATATAGCGCTTCACGTTCGATAAAGTCTTCCACTTCCTGCAAACCAGCTTGATTGCAATACCTTAATTGGCGGAGGTTGTTCAGAGTTTGAGTTCTCGGCGCGGGTGGCGCGCCAAAGGCCAATTCTGCAATGATCAGAGGGTGAATCAAGGCCGAATCGGAAAGCAGTAACCGAACCAAATCCTCGTTACGATTTTTGAAATGGGTTAACCCAAACCGAAGTATCGACCAATATCATGCGGACGAGTTGGTTTGGCCGCGTTCTCGGGGAATATCAGTCATCTCCGGTAGGCTCCCGCCCAAGGCAGCTAAGCGTTTGGCGGCCTGAACCCATACAAAGGTTTTCATCGCTTCCCGGAAGATTTCGGCTTTATCCATGTCCGGGTCGGCCATTTTCAGGGCTTTTGGTATAAGGTGTCGTCAATGGTTACGGTGGTCCGCATAGTATTTTCTCGATATAAATTATGATGGCTTGCTGTATCAAAATTTACTATGTGGATGCCTTAAATTCGGTACAACTCGACGAGCGGATTTTCCTCGGACAATGACTGGGTTAGGGATTGAAGGCGTTTGCTTTCGGCTTGGCAGGCTGTCCTGCGGGCCGCTCATCTAAGCTTGCGGGCTATTGGCCTTTTCATGCAACTGGATGTTGATCAACTTGATGGTCGCCAAAATGCCGGCAAATACCTGGTTGACGTGTACGCCGCGGGTTTTGCGCAGTTCGGTGCCGCAATCCCAGGTAATCACGCATTCGGTCAAGGCGCTGGTGTGGCCGCCTTTGGGGATGCGGATTTCGAAATCGGCCAGCGTCGGTAAGGTGTAATCGTAATGTTGCAATACCTTGCCGATGGCGTCGATAAAGGCGTCGAAACCGCCGCTGCCGGCCCCGGTGGTCTGGTGTTTCTCGCCTTTGACATCTACGCGGATGCTGACTGTAGACGGCAAATCCAGGCCACTGTTGATCGAGCAAGCCAGTAATTTGATGTGCTGATAGCTCTTGCTTTCCAGCACGTCGGCGATGATGAACGGCAGGTCGTCGGTGGTAATGGTTTGTTTGGAATCGCCGATACTGACGATGCGCGCCAGCACCTTCTTCTGGTCTTCTTCCGACAGATCCAGCTCCAACTGCTCCAGATTTTTTTTCAAGGAGGCTTTGCCGCTCATTTTGCCCAATGCATAACTGCGGATACGGGAAAAGCGTTCAGGGCCGAGCTTGGTTTTATACAAACCGCCTTTCTGGTCGCCATCGGCATGGATGCCGGCAGTTTGGGTGAACACGTCGGCACCGACGATGGGCGCATTGGCGGCGACGCGCTTGCCGGAGAAGTTTTCCACCATCTCGCTGATGCGCACCAAATGGCTCTCGTCCACGGACAATTCCATCGCCATTTTATCGCGCAGTACCACCGCCACTTCGGCGATGGAAGCGTTGCCGGCCCGTTCGCCCAAGCAGTTGACAGTGCAATGCACCGCGCTGACACCGGCCCGCACCGCCGCCATGACGTTGGCGGTCGCCAAGCCGTAATCGTTGTGCGGATGGAAATCAAATTGCAGGGTTGGGTAGCGCTGGCACATATCGCTGAAGCTGGCGAAAACTTCGTCAGGCGCCATCACGCCCAAGGTATCGGGCAGCATGAAATGGCTGATCGGGGCCTGTTGCAAGCGTTCCATCAAGCCGTAAACATAACCCCGGCTGTCTTTGTAGCCGTTGGACCAATCTTCCAGATAAACATTGATCTTCAAACCTTGCTCGTGGGCGTAGGTAATGGTTTGCAGCACATCAGCGCTGTGCTGTTCCAGGGTTTTGCCGAGCTGTTCGCGGCAATGTTTTTCGCTGCCCTTGGCTAGTAGGTTGATCACGCTACCGCCGGTCGATTTGATCCAATCGACGCTGCGGGTATGATCGACAAAGCCCAAGACTTCAACGCGCTCGGCAAAACCTTCGTGTCGTGCCCATTGATTGATCAGGCTGACGGCTTCCTTCTCGCCTTCCGAAACCCGCGCCGAAGCGACCTCTATGCGGTCAACGCGCAAAAACTGCAACAAAGCTTTGGCGATGCTGACTTTTTCCATCGGCGTAAAAGCAACGCCCTGGGTTTGTTCGCCGTCGCGCAGCGTGGTATCCATTAACTGGATGTGTCTTGAATGGGTAGACATGATTTTTGTTGTTCTCGATGCGTCCTGTAGCGGTATCTGACCAAGTTAATGCGTAGACAGGGTAGAGCGATAGCGACACCCCGTGCATCTTCATTAAATGGCCATTGTGCATAAGCTGGTCGCGCGGTTTATGAGCAATCTGATTGCTTATTCCGAAAGAGACTGAGCTATGCGTAACGTGCCATTTTCGCCTAAAACAGAATGAATTGGCAATTTGCGGCTAATTCCGAGGCTGCGAGCAGCGAAACTCAGGGGAGGGAAATCGGCACTCGCGTTCCTCGCTGGGAGCCGGAGAGTTCTGAACGGAACGATGATTAAACGACCGAAATTTTTTTGATAGTTAGGCGGAGTTTTTACATTCCGCCTATTTTTGCCGAACAATCGGCGTGGGTGTTTGCCGGTAAGCCCGACGGTTCAGCCTAAAAATGTGGTTACTCTTTAGTCCACTTAGCCGCTAATTGCGCGGAAAGCTGACCAAAATAAGTACCCACTACAATTGAGATTGAAATCACCAGCAAAGGATTGCTCAGCGATGCGCCGAACAAGACTTCTTGTGTCAACTTGTCCGGGGTTTGCAATAAATAGGCAAACGTGGATGAATAGCCTAAGACGCTGGCAGGAATGGTTGCCAATTGCGGAAAATTGGCGGCAAGGCACATCACCACGACCGCAAAAGTCACCGTAATGGCGGCCATAGTTGGAAAACCTAAGGCAGTGTCCGGCGAAATCCCGGTCAAGATAATCGCCGTTACCCAGGCCATGAATACGCCGAAAATCCCGCAGACGATAGTATTTTTCAAGGCTTCCTTGGTCGCACCCAAGAAAAAATAGGCTGCCCAGGCAATGGTGGCGGCCCAGATAAAGAACACGCCGCTGGCCGGTCCCACCGCCAAAAATGTGGCTACGCCCGCCAATACGCCGATGCTTAAAGAAAGTGCTGTAAGTTTGTCCATGTTTGTCCCTCTAATATTGCGCCTCGTCGATAGTGATTTACTCGATGATGCATTGAGGCTGCCCTGCAAAACCGAAATCCATTTACGGCCAAGCAATCCCGCCTCGACCGATTTGAATGGTAGCAGAGAATAGCCTCCAGATACCAATCCTCGGCTAGTTTAAACGCATGCACTGTCGTGGGGCTTGATCATTTCGACTGGCGGAAGTGTCAGGTAACGCCGGCGTGCAACCTGAACTATTTGGCTGCAAACCTCAAAACCGCCAGCATATTTAAGGGCTGGCGGCTTGGAGTATTTGCGAAGACAGACGTGCTTTAATTAAGACTCAGACAGACCGCGTAAAGATATTGCGCCGGCGGTAGCCGACAAAACTGAGCAGGGTTGAACCAAATAACCAAAAAGCGGCGGGCACAGGCACGGGAGCAGCGACGACTGTCCGCGCAAATTTCTCTGAGCAAGTTGGATCGGGTTGCGCTGCACATGCGGTGCTGGCGATTTCCAGGCGGCTCTCGGCGTTAACAAAATCTTGCAAAATCGGATCTCCGTTCTCATCCAGAACCGGCGCACCGTTTTCATCTAATTGCGGAGCCCTAACCGTACCGCGAAAAAATATACCCAATCCCGCTGTATAAAACTCGTATTCGCCGGTTGGGGCTGCGCCATTTTTCGGGGTAAATTCGCCGAGCAAATACTCAACGCTATCGCCAGGGTTCAAGGTGATATCGGCGATATCTATGCTGCTTAGGCTGGAGTTGAAATTGAATTCGTAAGGTCCGGGAGAGCAGCTATCGGCCAGAAATGTACCGGCACAACCAATAGAAGAACTCAAAGAAATATTATTCACGGTGATAAGTACGCCATTTTCTATGTAGCTGCTTTGGCTAGTGTTTGAATCGTAATAAGTAAAGCTGCTTGGGTAGTTGGCCGGATTGATGCCAAACGGCGGGTTACCGCCACCTGTGCTGGAAAAAACCAAGGGATCCGATGTGGCGTCCAAACTTAGTTTCAACCAAATCGGAATGTTATCGGTTGCAACGACAGTGCCCGTAGGTTGAACAAACGACAGACTACCGCTGTAGGCCGCCTGAGCATTGGGTAGCCAAGCCAACGCCAACGTGGAAACAACAAATCGTAATTTAGACATAACGTATTTCTCCAATTTAAAAGCGCTTGAAAATCATTTTCCCAAGAGGTCTAAACCTTTAGTTTGATGACCAATTCAACCCGTCAATATCGTCGCTCTCATGCAGCATGCAGTCCAGCGGTTCAAGTAGATTAGCACCGCGGCAGGCGGTAACGAAGAATGCCGGGAATTTAAGGCCAAGCCAGTATTCTAGGCAGAGAGCAGACTACATGGGTCAGATCATAACAAAATATTGCCGGGTTTATATGACAATAACGCTGTATCGAATTAGCGGCAGCATGTCCGCCACATTCATCGAAATCCGGTCACGCATAGCTGGATTAGATCGCTTAAAGATTGGCCCCATTCGCGTTTTGAAACTTAGCGTGTTGACTGCGATTTATCGAGGTTAACGGCTAGAAGATAACGCGAAGGATGCCAGCGTGTGGGGAAGTGGGTGGCTCGGTATCCGTAGCGCGTTTATCTGATTATAATTTCAGAGCAAAAATACGAAATCCACACACTCCTTCCTGCCCGCTGCAATCAAGCACCAGCGCGTATTTATTAAACAAACCGGGACGCTATTTATGAATTCGAATGAAAATGCCGTGATGCCTTCTTTAACCGCACAGAATCCGTTTACCGGCCGTATCGGTGAAGAGTACGATTTTCTCGGTATGATGTGTCCCAATGTCGTGGTGCTGACGCAAAAGCTCGGCGAGACAGTCGCCGCATGGCATCCCGGCAATAGTCTACAGGGGCTGGAGATCGGCTGCGGCACAGGATTGAGCACGCTGTCCTTGCTTACTCAGCGCAAGGACCTGCATCTGCGCGCTTTCGATGCCTCAGCGGCAATGCTTACCCAGGCGCGCGCGAATTTGGCGGAGTATGTCGACAACGGTCGTGTCGAATTCATCGAGAGCGATGCGCTAGCTTTTTTACAGCAGCAACCGGACGCCAGCGTTGAGGTTGTAGCCTCGAATTATGCCATTCACAATTTTCTGAATGACTATCGGGATCAAGTCTTTGCCGAAATCTGGCGCGTGCTTAAACCGGGTGGATTGTTCGCAAACGGCGACCGCTTCGCTATCGATGATCCCGTGCGGCATTTGGCTTCCACGCAAGCCGACATTCGCCATTGGTTCAAGACCTTTGGGGAACTGCAGCGCTACGATCTTTTGGAAGACTGGGTGGTACATTTGCTGAGCGACGAATCACCGGACCACATCATGCATGTGCCAGCCGTCATATCCACCCTGCAATCTCTCGGATTCAGCGATGTGCATTCGCCTTATCGTGAAGGCGTGGACATGTTGATGACCGCGATAAAGCCGAAATTGGCTTAATTTTTTTATCGGTCATCGTTTCCGTGCTCCGGCGCTGCGCATCGCTGGAGCACGGGAAAGATAAATGTTGGGGAGATTGAGTTCAAAGACAATTCAGAGCGCTCAGAAAGGCGCCCGATAACGAATTGGTAAAACACAGTCAGTTACACCCAACACTTTAAATAAATGACGAAGGGAGTGGCTATGAACGAGAAAGACAAGCTGAACTTGGCGGAAGTGATTCAAGAGCTGAGACAAAGTTTGGTGACGGCTTCGATGCACGGGGAGGCGGAAACCATCCGCTTTAAAGTCAATAGCGTAGAAGTGGAATTGCAAATGGTGGTCGAAAAATCGGTGGGTGGAAAAGCTGGCGGTAAATTTAATTTCTGGGTGTTGGGCGGCATCGATGCAGAGGCCTCTGCAAGCTACAAAAATGCTGTCACACATAAAATTAAATTGAGTTTAGAGCCGGAGGACGCGAAAAACCTTGATCCGCAAGCGGGTAATCCCGGAAAGGTCAAATTAAAAGGTGGGGGGTCAGGAGTTAGCTAATGGAGCTTATATTGACTGCCAGAATCAAACATAGAGGGAATATTGGTACTGCTTATCCTATCGCTCCGAACTTGCTGCTGACAGCTAGACACGTAATCGAAGCTGTCGACTGGCAAAGTGGGGAATCTATCACTGTCGAATGGCCGGCCATTAAAGACAGTAATGACAAACCACTGACCGCCACAGTCAACGGTATCGCTTATGACGGAGAAGGCCCGGCGGAAGATATAAAATCCAAATGCGACTTGGTTGTCCTCTATTGCGATTTACCGTCTGAAATTAAGACTAAACCGGCTGAATCGATCTTGGCATCGCGACTTTTCGTTGCCAGAACCGGCTGGCAAACGGCAGGCTATCCAAATGTAACTGGTAATTGCATGGAATCGACTACCGGCAAATTTGGCGCCGATTTGGAAAAGCCTGAAGTTAAGCTCACGCTGGATGACACGATAGACCCTACTGTTGCCCAAGCCAACGGTTTGCAGAACGGCTGGGGTGGTATGTCGGGCGCGCCGGTTTTTGATCTTGCCAGTGGAAAAATTCAGGCCATCATCACTGATCATAATCAATGGATGCAGAAGCAGTTGATCGGTGTTTCCATTCCATACTTAATCAATCATAGTCAAAGGTTTCGTGAAGTAACCGGCATAGAAAGTCACGCTCAAAGACATCAAAAATTCATTGCCGAGCAGAAGCAACAAATTTTCAACGTCTTGTCGAAGATGCCCAATGAGGAAATTCTATTCAAGGAACTTGCTGATCAATTGAAACTAAAATTGCCGAATACCACCAGCAAAAAAAATTTATATGATCGATTATTGGAAGTATTCGAAATTGATGAATTGGCTGTATTGGATATATTGCTATATGCGGGTTCTGGTGCGCTCAAACAGGATGCCGGCGATACTGTGCGGCATAAACTAATTGATCTATTTTATTTTTTTGCCAGACTGATGACGCCTGAGAGCGCTGTTCCAAAACAGGTCTTGATCAAACTTTCGGTCTATTCTGCAATGGCCACCGAATTGTCCCTTTCAGCAATTTATGGGACTAATCCCGATTTTGTGTTTCGTGAAGGGGAGGTACGGGGAAAGCATGCCATTGATGCGACCGTGATTACTCGCGAAACAGGGTGGGATACGGAGGCATTCAAAAAAGATGCAGTCGAATCGATTCACACCGCCATTCACAAATTGCCACCGACAAAACATCTAGGTAATTTTGAGCGTCGGAAGTTAAACGCAGTGATCAAGCAACGTCAAGACCCCGCGTTAAATCAATTGTATCGCCTGGAACTAAATCTTGGTGACCCCAAATTGCTTAACAACCCATTGCAAGAAGAAGTCAATTGTCAGGCTTTGAGTGCAGCGGATTGTTTGCCAGATCTACCTATCGTCTATTACGGCGAAGCCGAGGCGGAAAAAGAAGCAGAGCTCAGTGCCAAGTTTGAAGAGCTCTTCAACATACTCGAAACCAGCCAACCAAGCACATGACAGCAACCACTCTCAAACATTTTCAAGCCGATAGCGTTATCGATTACGCGGACTGTGGTTCCTGGCGGCAAGGCCGTTATTTTCTGGATAAAGCCAGCGCTTATGCCCTGGAAATGGCCTTGGCGACCCGCCGCCCTCTGTTGGTAAAAGGTGATCCAGGGTTGGGCAAGAGCTACTTGGCGCGCGCGGCAGCGGCCAAACTCAAACGTAAATTCATCGCCGAAGTCGTCAACATCAACACCGAAGGCCAGGATTTGCTCTGGCGTTACGATCCGGTCGCACGCCTCAACGACGCTCACGCCGGTATCAAAGATGATGACAAACTCAACCCCAAGCATTATCTCAATCCCGGTGTGCTGTGGTGGACCTTCGGCTGGGATAGTGCGGCCAAGCAATACAACGATGTGTGCCGTCATAAAGTCTACCGTCCGCAGATTTCCGACGACGGGGAACTGGATAACGGCATTGTTTTGTTAATCGACGAAATCGACAAAGCCGAACCTTCGTTGCCGAACGCACTATTAGAAGTGCTGGGTAACGGCGGTTTTGACGTACCGCTGTTGGAAGAAACCATCGGCAAGACACAGCAAACGGCAGACAAACAAGCTGCGCCGCCGCTAGTGATCATCACCAGCAACGACGAGCGTGAATTGCCGGCGGCGTTTATTCGGCGCTGTCTGGTGCTGCATTTGGCGGTGGATGATATAAACCTTGAAACTTGGTTTTTGGATCGGGCCAAGGTGCATTTCAGTGATAACCAGTGCAGCGACGCCATCAAACGCCTGGCGCTACAACAACTAATCGCCGACCGGCAGGAGGCTGAGCGCCACGGCACCATCAAGGCCGGTTTGGCCGAGTATCTGGATTTATTGGCGGCGCTGGATGAAATGACTGATTCCTCAGTGCAAGGCCAAGAGCGGGATACTTATCAGCAATGCTTGCTGGCTGAGATCCAGCACTTTGTGTTGCGCAAAGCGTTGTAATGCCGATTCATACTCAGACCAGCCGCGGCGACTTACTGCGCTGGCTGCAGCGCTGTCAAACTCAGGACGAAAAATGCCTGGGCGCGACGATATTGGGTTACGAATGGTCTGCGCCAGTCACGATAAGCCATGAAATTGATTTTAAAGTTTCCCCTCGGGAGCCACCCGAAATAGACCCAGCCCCTGTTCCTACGCCGGCTAAATTCGCTCAGAAACGCCCGCAAGCATTGTTCTACGCCCTTGCTCATTATGAGCATTATGCCGATCCGCAACAGCTCGACGACAACTTGCCGCGGGCGCTTCAAGGCGTTGAGCCGCTCTCCGACGCCGATCTGCAGCCCTTTGCCAGCGGAGAACCGCTGCCGCATCAAGCCATCGTCCCCGAAGCCCGCATGCGCGATTTTTTGCGGCAATCCATAAGCCATAGCTTGGGGCAGCGACTGGATATACCGCAGTTGGTCAAACGTATCGCCCGCCTGCAAACCTTGTATCATCTACCGCGCAAGCCACGTGTTGTGCCGGCCGGGCGGGTTTATGTCGTCCTCGACCTAAACAAACGCTTGCTGCCGTTCTGGTTGGACGCCCATCGCTTGTGTGAAAGTATTGTCCGTCAGTACGGATTGAACGGCCTGGAAATTCGCGTGATTGACGATGACCCGCTAGGCGAATATTGGGATTGGTTTGATCAACAGCAACGGCTTAAGCAGTGGCAAGCGCTCACCGCGCAAAGTGTGGTGTTCATCGTCAGCGACCTGGGGCAATTGGCTGAACAACACAGCCCCATACGCACGCGGTGGGACAGTTTTTTCCGGCAACTAAGCCGCAAAAACACTACGCCGATCGTGCTGGCACCCGTATCGGCGGCCCAGCAACAGCCCGAGCGCCTAAAAACCATCCGCCAAGTGTTGTGGAACAAACACGGCAAGCTCAAACCGGAAAAGATCGATCCGGATATCAAGGCCCACGCTGAGAATGTCCGCAAGGTCTTGGCATTGTTATCCGTCGCCGTACACGTCGAACCTGAGTTGCTGCGCGCCGTGCTAAGCTGTTTACCCGCTGAACAAGCCGATAGCGGCATCGAAGCGGCGGTGTATCAGCATGCCGATATGCAATGGGGTTATACCGCCATCAGCATGCGCCCGGAAAAACGAGCCGAGTATCAGGCCGAATTTAAACAGCTTGATGCTGGCTTGCAATATCAAGTCTTGAGTTTGCTCAAACGCCAGCATATCGGCCAGTTTCCGGCGATTTGGGCGGAGGAAGTCATTAACGCCTTGCCTTTGGTGGCTTTCCCGCTCGAACAATTGGCCGATGTCCAACAGGCGGAGGCTTTTATGCAACGCTTCGCCAAAACCCTGCAGGGTGCCCAGGCCGACAGCGGCATGACGCAATTTGCCCGGCGGCATTTAAACCGGTTAAGCGGTGAAGCGATTTGTCACTATAACGACCGCTATACCAGCGCGCTGTATGGACTGGCATACCGCGAGCAACTGCGGGCCGGCGCTCCGTTGCCTGCGGAATACGATGCCGCCATCGTCCACGAGCTGACTCGTGAACGCACCGAATTAAATCGCTATGGCATTTGGCAAGTTGGTGAAGCCTTGAGTATCGCTTATGCCGACACCAGGCCCGTAGCGATAGGTGGCGCGAAACTGGCCGAATTCGAAGCAATCCACGACAGTATAATGCTGTTCAGAAGTTGGGTAGAAAATGGCCGGATCCGAGTGGATAAGCAATTGCTTCGCTTGCCTGTCCATGGCGAGTCGTGCATCGTCGCTCAGTTGGATGGGCAGATCCTGGATTTTGATACTGGATTGGCCAGAATGACGTTTTCAGCATTTACAAAGCCCAGCTGGGCTGACAGTATCGTCCGTAATACAGAAGGGCTGTCGGCTAATTTACGCTTTGCGGGCAACGATTATCGCTTTTGCTTACAAGCAGGGGATGGCTTCAACCATTACATCGAGTTAAGACGGTTTACTGAGGCCGGACCATTGCCGGAAAAATGGGGCGAGCGGTTTATCAATACGATCCTGTTAAATCAGGAAGATAGAAGGACGCTGCTTACCCAAGCGAGATGGGAGCCGGAAAATCCTACATCCTGGCCTGTTGGGGTAGACCAATACGGCCTCTACGCCGACCTCACCGTCAACGACGTCACGCAACGCTTCCGCTGGATCGAGCCGGGCAGCTTTATGATGGGATCGTCGCCGGACGAGCCGGAACGTTACGATGATGAAACCCTGCATGCCGTGACCTTGACTCAGGGTTTCTGGTTGGCCGACACCACGGTCACCCAGGCCTTCTGGCTGGAGGTGTTGGGCGGCCACAATCCGAGTCATTTTAATGACACCCTGCAAAATCCAGTTGAGCAGGTCAGTTGGGAGCATGCCCGGCGTTTTATCGAGCGCCTGAATGCGCTGGTGCCCGGTTTGCAAGCACAATTGCCGACCGAGGCGCAATGGGAATACGCTTGCCGGGCAGGTACTTCAACGCCGTTTTCGTTTGGCAACAACATCACACCTGATCAGGTTAACTACAATGGCGATTGGCCTTATGCTGGCGGCGAACGGGGCTTGAATCGTAAAAAAACCGTGCCGGTCAAATCCTTGCCGGCCAACCCGTGGGGGTTGTACGAAATGCACGGCAACGTCTGGGAACGTTGTCAGGATGTCTGGCAAGACAACCTGGGCACGGCGACCGTAGTCGATCCGCTGACGCAGCCGGATGCAGGTACAGGCGGCGACCTTGTGTTGCGCGGCGGCTCGTGGAATGATCGCGGCAGGAACGTGCGTTCCGCCTTTCGTTCCCTCAATACGCCGGGCCTTCGCTCCAGCGACCTCGGTTTCCGGCTTGCCCTAGGTCATGCTGAGCTCAAGCCAGGATCAGGCGGAGGAGCCGTAAAACCAGCAACGGCCAGGGACGCGCCCCGTCCAGACAGCGGCGTCGCGGAGCAGCCGCAGGCCGGGTTGGCAGCGGCAATACGCGACAGATGGCATCAACTCAGAAAGAAAACCAGAAAATGAATGCCATCCGATCCTCGTTTCCACGATACTGTGGCAATGTGCTTATTACCGTGTTAACTGTGCGTTTTGTGACGCTGATGTTTATCTGCCTGTAAATTATGAGCTTACCCCACCGCAATCACTTGTCGCCCCCGATGTTTCCCCTGGCTTGGGCCAGCGAATGGGGCGAGGATGGTTATGGCTTATGGCAGACTTTAATATTCAACAATGTCAGGCAAGTGTTTCGCTGGATCGAGCCCGGGACATTTTTGATGGGTTCCCCGGAGACTGAAACAGGACGCTACGACTACGAATCTCGGCGGCGGGTGGACTTCGAATCCGGTTTTTGGCTGGCCGACACCGCTGTGACTCAAGCGCTGTGGCTGCAAGTTCATCCGGATGATAATCCCAGCCGCCATCAGGAACACCCCGACTTTCCCGTACATCGGGTGAGTTGGGACGATGCCCAAGCTTTTATTGCGCAGTTAAACCAGGCTATCCCCGGTTTTCAAGGCCGGCTACCTAGCGAAGCGGAATGGGAATACGCCTGTCGTAGCGGTAGTGATACGCCGTTCAATTTTGGTGAAACGATTGATTCGCAGCAAGCGAATTTCAACGGCGACTACCCCTACGCAAACGCGCCGAAGTGTGAATTTCGCGGTAAACCCGTGCCGGTAAAGAGTTTGCCGGCGAATGCCTGGGGGCTTTACGAGATGCATGGCAATGTTTGGGAGTGGTGTCAGGATGCTTGGCGAGAGGGTTTCAGTGCTGGAAGCTCAGTTGATATGCCATTGTCTTGGGACTCTCCAAATGAAAGAATCGCCCGCGGCGGCTCCTGGGATGCCGATGCGACCTTCGCCCGTTCCGCCTACCGATACCACTTCGATAAATCCCAACGCAGCGAGTTCTTTGGATTTCGTTTGCTGGTTGATGGCTAGCTTCAATTTTAAAAGTTCTGACAAATACCGCTTACCGCAATGCGTCAGCTAAGCAACATGCCTTAACTGGATTCTCCAGCTATATTTCGTGCTACGAATATTGCCTGACAAGGAAGGGCGTTAGTATGACGAATCTAAATATTGCGGGTTTGCTCCACTACGGCATATGGCGCTGTATTGGCTATCTGGCATTCAGTCGAATAAGAGTCATCGGCAAAGAGCGGCTAATGTTAGGCGGCCCTGTCGTGTTTGTAGCCACTCACCGCAATGGCGCACTCGATGCCGCACCGTATTCGCTTGCCGTTCCTTTGGCCATGCCGATGGTATCGGCGCAGCTGCAGCGTTTACCGTTGGGCAGATTTTTGTTCCGTGGTATCGCGGTAGCCCGTGCCAAGGATAAGGCTCGCGGCATTAAGGCCGATAACGGCAAGGCCTTGGCAGAATGTATAGAGTTACTGAAGGAGGGTGGACAACTGTTCATCATGCCGGAGGGCACCAGTTCGCTCGGTTGCCGACATTTACCGTTTAATCGTGGTGCCGCGCGTATCGTAGCCCAAGCCATGGCTGCTGGAGTCAGGCCCATTATCCAACCCTTGGCTGTTCACTACGAAGACCCTACTCGCTGGCAAAGCCGTGTTGAGGTTTTGATAGGTGAACCCATAATTCCGCAAAATGCCGACGAGATAGCGATACACCAGTCGATTGTTGATGGCCTGGAGGCTGTTGGGGTTAATTTTGTCGATACCGAAGCTCAGCAAACGGCAGAAAAATTGGCTTATGCCCGCATTTTAGGTACCGATCTTTCTTACGCTGAACACTTAAAAAAACTCGAGGGCCAGATAGCGCCTGCTTTATCCGAGTCGCTACGGGCGTTGGAGGCAGTGGCCAAGGATAAAGGTCTTTTTCTTCATCAAGGCCTACCTTTAATGCCGCTCCGCTTGTGGCAGCGGGATTTAGTCAAGTGGTTACTGCTGGCGCCTGTCATCGCTTGTTTCAGCGTATTGAATTTCCCGGTGCTGGCTGCCGGGCATATCGCTAGTCAGCTTCTGCCGGACGAGCCGAATGTTATTGCCTTTTGGCGCATGGTCGTCGGTGTGCCGGTAGGATTATTTTGGTTCGTGACCGTCTGCGTGGGTTTGTTTTTATGTGCCGGACCAAGTTGGTGTGTTCTTTACGGCGCGATCAGCATTGTTGGAGTATTGGCTTGGTACCGATTCCGTAAATTGACGGTAGCACTCGGTAACGCGGTTTTTCATCCTGAGGTGAGGGCGGTATTGGTAACAGCCTATCGGAATTTGGCGGAGCGCAAAGCGCATGAATAAACTTCTCGACCCGCCCTTACGCTATTTCAGTATCTATCTGGGCGCTGTTTCAGCCATGGAAATCGCGCATCTGACGGTTTGGAGTCTATTGTTTTGTCCGATGTTGGCCGGCATGGCCGGATTGGCACGCAGATATTCCAGACAACGCAGTTGGGGGCTATTGGCGGCCATTTGCGTCAGCTTGGCCGTGGGTATGAATGTGTCATATCAAGCCATGGCCGGGGCTATCCCCGCTGTCCGGAGCGTACGCTTCGATGCCCAGCTATTGGCATTGGATCGGCTATTGATAGGGGAAACGCCGTCGGTATGGTTGGAACGATGGATTAGCCCACCGCTCACCGAACTAATGAGCGCTTGCTACTTGTTATTGATGCCATTATTGCTGGTCAGCCTGCTGCGTTATTTTTTCCGGCGCCGGGAATTGCTCGGGGAATTTTACACCGGCCTATTCGCGGTTTACGGCTTGGGTTTTCTCGGTTATCTGCTGGTGCCGGCTGCCGGGCCTTGGCTGGCCTATCCGGAGTTGTTCAACGTCAAATTGAGCGGCGGCGCGGTCACGGCATTTAATCAAGCCATGGTTGAACAAGGCAGTAATAAAGTCGATGTCTGGCCGAGTCTACACGTGGCTGTGACGCTTTATATACTGGGATTTGCGGCACGGCATCATCGCCTTGAGTTCTGGATTTTGTTGTTGCCGATATTGGGTTTATGGATCGCTACTTTTTATTTGCGTTATCACTATTTTGTCGATGTCCTCAGCGGCTTGGCGTTGGCCGGTTTTGGTTTGTACGAAGCTCGCCGTCATGCCGCTCACCCTGCCATTAACCCCAGCAAGAAGGATACCTATGCCAACCCTGTTTGAGTTTCATCATCCGTCTGCTCTCGACTCTGCCATATCCGGCGGTAAAGGTGCCAACCTTGCCCGCTTGACTCAGGGAGGGTTTGCGGTACCACCAGGCTTTGTGTTGCCGCCGGAGGGTTATTACTCGTTCATTGAGCAATACGATGCATTGCCGGATTTGCTTCGGAATTTGCCTATAGACGAACCCCTGGCCTTGGAACAGGCGTGCACACGTATATGCGAGCAGCTGATCCAGCTACCGGTGCCAGAAAGCTTGAAGCAGGCAATTGCGGAGATGTTGGCTGAGTTTCCGGGCGACACGGCATTCTCCGTGCGTAGCTCCGCCACTGCCGAGGACTTGGGCGGCGCCGCATTCGCCGGGCAGCACGAAACGTATCTGAATTGCATCGGCATCGACGACATTGTATCGCGCATCAGGGATTGCTGGGTGTCGCTGTGGAGTGCCCGCGCCATAGCTTACCGCTTGCAGGCCGGCATCGGCTTGTCTAACACCGCGATGGCGGTGGTGGTGCAAAAAATGGCCTTCAATCGGGTCGCCGGCGTGGGGTTTTGCATCAATCCGGTTACCGGCGATCCTGCGCAGCAATCGGTGGATGCCAATTTTGGCTTGGGTGAATCGGTGGTGGGCGGTGAGCATCAAGTTGATCATTGGTTGCTGGATAAGTCGTCCGGGCGAGTATTGGATGCGGTTTTAGCCCATAAATCCTCATGCATCGTCGCCGACCGCACCGGTACGCGCAGCGAGAACTTGTCAGATGATCAAGCTAATTTACCTTGTCTCAGTGAACCTGAATTGGCTGAGTTATCCGATTTGATGCGCCGCGTCGAAAAGTTTTACGGTTATCCGCAGGATATAGAGTGGGGTTTTGAGGGTGAACAGTTATGGCTGTTGCAAGCACGGCCGATTACCCGTATCCCGCCGCGCTGGACCCGTGACGAATCCGCCGAGCGGTTTCCCTCGGTGATTACGCCGCTGGCTTGGGACTTGGTGGCGGAGGGTTTTCACCAATCGCTGTCGCATTCTTTCGAATTGATGGGCTTGCCGCCGTTTCACGGCAAGTGGTTCGCCTTGTTCGATAATTATGTATACGGCAATCAGAATGCCGTCGAAGTTTATGCCGAAGGCACCGCAAATTCATTGAACGTGCGTTCGGTTGCCGAACTGCTGTCTGCTTTACCGACACTGCGCAAACGCTATGCCTGGGTGCAGGAATTACCGATGGCGTGGTCGCGCGATTTGGATCGCTATTTACTCGGCCTCGGCGAATTAATGGCCGAGCCGCTGACAGGACGCTCGATTCCCGAGTTGTGGGATTTTGTACTGCGTGTGAAGCAGCTGGGTGCGGAGTATTTTCTGCCTAATATTGCCATTTCCATTACTCAGCGCACCCTTTACAAATTGGTCTACAGCATCGTTGGGGCGGCGGTTGGCGAAGCGGATGCGCCGACGACCTTTGATAGCTTGCTGGCGTACTGCGAAACCAAAACGGGTTTCGTCAATAGGGAGCTTTTCCGGTTGGCACGGCGGATAGCCGAATGCCCCAAACTCGTGCAAGCGTTGCGCGCCCAAACTGGCCAGCAATTTCTGGCTTCCGGCGGATTCATGCAGGAAGCAGATATTGCAGCCGCTTTCCAGCGTTTTTTACAGGATCATGGGCATCGGGAAGTAGAGTTCGATCCCTATCATCCGACCTGGTTGGAAGCGCCGTGGCTGGTGATTGAAAATCTGAAAATGATGTTGGACTCGACCCTGGAAGATCCTGCCGAAAAAGAACGTATTCTGAAAATCCGGATGTTGGAAACCGAGCGGCAATTGATCGGCGGGTTGCCGGAGGATTTGCGGTTTCCTGTTCAGGAGCTATTGCGCTTGGCGCGGGTTTATACCGCATTGGACGACATAGAACATTACCAGACTACACGGCTGACATTGCCGTTCCGTAAGGGTTTAAGGGCCTTGGGTGTGGCCTTGCAGGCGAGGGGCATTATTACGGAAGCGATGGATGTGTTCTTTGCCAGAGCCGAACAGCTCTCGGAAACAATCCGCGTTAACGACGCCGAGTCGTGGCATTGTTTGGCGGATAGCATAGTCCGGGAAAAACAGGCTTATCAAAACCATAGGCAGCATTCACCGGAATGGGAATTGGGTAAGTCACAAGCCTGTTCCGCTGAAGACGGGGATTTTGTTGGTTTGCCCGGTAGTCCCGGCGTTGCCAGCGGCGCGGTATTTAAGGTGTTGTCGCAGGACGATTTCGCCGATTTTCCGGCCAACGCGGTACTGGTTGCTCGTACCACCAATCCCGCCTGGACGCCTTTATTTTATAAGGCGGCGGCTGTGATCACTGAAAGCGGCGGACCCTTGTCGCATGGTGCAGTGACTGCGCGAGAGGTGGGGTTACCCGCAGTAATGAGCGTCCGAGGTGTGCTGGATGCGTTGACGAACGGCGACAAAGTGACAGTCGATGGTACTGCGGGCCGAGTAAGACTGGATTGAAGCAAGTCTTCGTAAGCAGGTCGGTCGGTCCACTTTGCAAAAATTCGGGATACCCCCGGTTTTTGCCATACCCACAAGATTCAGAGCTTTGCGCGCAAGCCAATTAGAGTGGTGAGCAAGGCTTTTCCGGATTCGCGCAAGATTGATTACCTTGCGGGCAAGGCTTTTTTTCTTGCGCGCAAACCATTGAAGCTAGCGCACGAACCAAATAAGGTGGCGATTTGGCCTCAAGGCCTTGCGCTTAAGCCATTTCGGCTTGCGTTTATTGCAAATCGCCTTGCCCGCGAAGCAATTTACCTTGCGGGCAAGGCTTTGAAAGTCGCGAGTGGCTCTAATAAGCTTGCGGCTTTAGCGGAAAGGCTTGCGCGCTATGCTTTCAGCTATTCCGCCAAGGGATAAAGCTTAGGCGGTAAGCCGGAAAGCCTTGCCGGGCAGTCATTATGCTTATCTTGCTTAGCCGGTAGGTTGGGTGGCCTGGGTTTTGGCCTTGGCGCCGCGATTAAACCGAACAGACATCGCCTGCCGCAGCGTTTCCAAGCCTGCGCCTTTGCCGGCGATTTTCAAGGAGGCATAAGCATCCAGGCTAAAACTATAAATATCACTGCCCAGGGCCATGTCGGTATCTTCGCCTCTGCTCAATAAATCGCGCAGGCGGTGCAGGCGAGGGCGGAGTTTATCGAGCGTCACCAGATCGGCTTGCGCTTCGACCATATCGAGGCCGGGCGGGATGGCTTGGGTGTTTTGGGTGGCCACCGTCAGCGTCTGGCGGCAGAAGGCTTCGGTTTTATCACCCATCTTCAGGATGGTGCGGCGCTCTTCCGGTGTTAAGACCAGGAAGCCGGCGAAGCGTTCTTCCAATATCTTTAACGCAGCGTCTATGTCGGTCAGATCATTATCGGATAGGCTTAAAGAAATCAGATGTTGACTCATGTTTATCTCCTTTTGGCGTTTGTGATACTGCGGAGGATGGGGTGTGGTCCGCAGAAGAAAAGCGTAGGCCATTCTTGGGGGCGCGCGTGATTTTGTTTGCTAGAATCTGGGCTGGTTTTGGTTGATTCTCTGTTGGATTCTGGTTTCCAAGCTCTGGCTTGGAAACTCAATCTTGGAAGCTATTGCTTCCCGGCAAATAAAGAAAGCTAGAGCTTTCGAGCCTCAGTTACCAAGCTGGAGCTTGGTAACCAGTGGGAAACGTTCTATCTATCACAATGGCGGATTACTTTTAAAAACAACTAAAAAGGGATTATTGAACATGATGAAATACAAAGGCTTATCAAGTAATGAAGGTTAATATTATTATATTGGGTTTAACCGCCATGGCCATTAGTGGGTTACTCGTGGCATCTAAACTTCAGCTTGAAGAGTCAATTGTCAGTGCGCGATACGAGATGCTTGCTTGTGAAGGCTGCTATCATTTGACCGTCGAGAAAAGCAAAGGAGGCGAGCTAGATGGCGAGACGATTATTCCTGTGTCGAGTACGGTAAATATCGCGCAGTTAATCGATAGCATTGCCATAACAAAAGAACCGCTATGTTTTCGTGGCAAACTATATCGATTCAACTGGAATTTGTTCGGTATTGATCCTGATGGAAAGCGATTTGAAGTGATCGAAAAACTAAACCCAATAATTTGCGCTGGCTTTTAGTATTTAGGGCCGTAGGGCGGATAAGCAAAGCGTCATCCGCCGATAATGCGTCAATTATCCGGTTCGCCCACTTAGAATGATGCCAAATCTAACCGCGCCCAATTTAATGGATAAATATCCATCTTGACCAATCGGTGAAAACTTGAATACGGCCAATCTTTAACCGCTGTCGCCCAACCATGCTTGACCGGATTATGATGAATATAATCCATATGTGCCGCATAGTCGGCATCATCGATAATGGTATGCTCCCAAAAACGACGTTGCCATATGCCACGCTCGTGGCGTTTTATTCTGATTGCAGAGCGATATTCGGTTTTTGGTATCGCTTTCGAAAAGGCTTTTTTTATCGCCCGCCATCGGTTGGAATATTGATCATCACCGGCCGGTAATGTCCAGATTGCATGCATGTGATCAGGCAAAACCACCCAAGCATCGATATACCCATAGGGCACAAGTAAAATGGCTGCTTTTCCCGTACCACTCGTACCGCTTCCCGTAACGCTACAACATGGTCGATCAACAGCATCGATTTCCGTTCGAGCAGGTTGACGGTGAAAAAATAGGTGCCACCAGGAATGCGATTGCGTCGATAGTTTGGCATGAAAAGAGTTTAACCCATTTGGCGGATGACGCTACGCTTATCCGCCCTACAGCCACCTTGAAATTGTGAACAAACTGTCGGGATCCATGGGCTAATGTAAAGGCTAAATTAGTCGCTCACCAGAAATCGGGGGCTGTCCGCAACGGGTCGATTGCGACAATTTGCTACTTCCAAAAGCCGTGATTCGCTTATGGCGTAATCTTATCGGAATCGGTGGCTGGTAGAAGGAAATACGCGATTTATTGGGTTTAATCTCGGTAGGTTAAGGCGAAGATTGGATTTTTCTAAGCCCTCACAGTGCGACTTCCGATCAAGACCACGTTCACTCCGATAAAAATCCAATCAAACTTTGAATACCGGATGTTGGCCAAAGAATAGGCGCGTAGCGGAGCTGCGCTAGGCCCGTGATCCAGCTAGTTGATTTTTCGGATTCGTGGCCGCGAGTATATGTTAGGGGAGTAGCTGAGATTAAGCGAAAATTCCGATTCGCAATGAGTCGGCTAATAGTAAGATACGGCTTGGTTTTATAGATCTACCGTTACCTATGCCTCCACGTCCAATCGACCCTAACACCCTAGCGGCTGCGCGGCTTTTCTCTGATCGTACGGCTGGCCAGTTCCGTTTAGTCGGAGCGTTGCTGTTCGGCAGTCGGGCGCGTGGTGATTATCAGCCGCAAAGCGACACCGACGTGGCGGTGTTGTTATCCGGTGCGCCCGGTCCATTCCTGGAAACCAAGCTAGCTTTGGCGGACATTGCCTACGATGTATTGCTGGAAACCGGGGTGTTGATCCAGCCCCTGCCTATCTGGCAATCCAAATGGGATTGCCCGGAAAGCTCCGCGCATCCGCGCTTATTGGAAAATGTTAAACGCGACGGTGTGCCGTTATGAATGCCTGCGAATTGTTGATTCTGGTTTCCAAGCTCTCGTATGGAACCTAAATATTGGAAGCTATTGCTTCCTGGCTAATAAGAAAGCTGGAGCTTTCGAGCCTCGGTTACCAAGCTGGAGCTTGGTAACCAGTGGAATATGTGGCAAAACTTTACAGCCCGGAGCCAAGTTAATTCTCCCAAGTCAAATGTAAACCCGCCCCGTCTGCCCTTATAATGCAGGGCTTTTATCAGATTCTCCGTCCTCATGTCTGTTGCTGACACCCTGAAACAACTCGCCAAAAATCTCCAAAACTGCATGGGCACTGACCGCCACGGCTTGAAGCGCCAGCTCGACCGCTTACGCAGCGAGGCGAGTAAAGGAAAGGATGTGACCGGACAAGTGCAGCAAGTGGCGGATAAGATCGAGCGTTCGGTCGGGCGGTGCAATCAGCGCCGGGCTTCGGTGCCGGTGATTAATTACCCGGATTTGCCGGTCAGCGGCAAGAAGGACGAGATTGCCGAGCTGATTAAAAGCCACCAGGTCACCATCGTCTGCGGCGAGACCGGTTCCGGCAAGACCACGCAGTTGCCGAAGATATGTCTGGAAATCGGCCGTGGCTTAACCGGTTTGATCGGCCACACCCAGCCGCGCCGAATTGCTGCGCGCACCGTCGCCGACCGCATTGCCGAGGAACTGGGCCAGCCCATCGGTCAGGCGGTGGGTTACAAGGTGCGCTTCCATGACCAAACGCATCCCAATTCTCTGGTTAAACTGATGACCGACGGCATCCTGCTGGCCGAGTCGCAGAACGATCCTTACTTAAATCAATACGACACCATCATCATCGACGAGGCGCACGAGCGCAGCCTGAATATCGATTTTTTACTGGGTTATCTTCGCTGGTTGTTGCCAAAACGTCCCGATTTAAAAGTGGTGATTACCTCTGCGACCATCGACCCGGAGCGGTTTGCCAAGCATTTTAACGATGCGCCTATTGTCAACGTTTCCGGTCGTACCTATCCGGTGGATGTGCGTTACCGGCCCATCGAACTGATCGAGGAAGACGACGAAACTTCCGCCGATTTGCAGCAAGCCATTCTGGATGCGGTGGACGAGTTGTATCGGGATATGCGCGGCGATATTCTGATCTTTTTAAGTGGCGAGCACGAAATTCGCGAGACCACCGAGTCCTTGCGCAAGTCGCACAATAATACCCGCTACGAGGTGTTGCCGCTGTATTCCAAACTCAGCGTTTCCGAGCAGGAGCGGGTGTTCAAACCCAGCGGCAACAAGCCGCGCATCGTACTGGCCACCAACGTGGCGGAAACGTCCTTGACCGTGCCGGGTATCCGCTGCGTGATCGATTCGGGTCATGCCCGTATCAGTCGTTACAGTCACAAAAGTAAAATCCAACGCTTGCCTATCGAGCGTATCTCCCAAGCCAGCGCCAACCAAAGGGCAGGGCGCTGCGGGCGGGTGGCTGAGGGTATTTGCATCCGGCTGTATTCGAAAGAGGATTATCTGGCGCGGCCGGAATTTACCGAACCGGAAATCTTGCGCACCAATCTGTCGTCGGTGATTTTGCAGATGGCGGCCTTGAAGTTGGGCGACATCGAGGAGTTTCCGTTCGTCGAGCCGCCTGATGAAAAAATGGTGCGCGACGGCAAGACTTCGTTGTTCGAAGTCGATGCGCTGGATAAGCAGGGCAATCTCACGGAAACCGGCCGGCAGTTGGCGAAGATTCCGACCGACCCCAAACTGGCGCGCATGCTGCTGGCGGCCGCGCAATTGGGTTCGCTGCACGAGGTCGCGATCATCGTATCGGCTTTGAGCATTCAAGACCCACGCGACAAGCCGGCCGATAAGCTACCGCAGGCAGAAGCCAAACATGCCCAGTTCAAGGCCGAAGATTCGGACTTTTTGAGTTTGCTGAATCTGTGGAATGCCTTTGAAGAACAGAAAAAGCATTTGACCAACAGCAAGCTCCGCAAATACTGCCAGGACAATTTTTTGTCCTACATTCGTATGCGCGAATGGCACGATATTCATACTCAAATTATGCAGGTGGCGCGCGGCGATTTGGGTTTGAAAACTAGCGGCAATCCGGCTAATTACGAGCAAATCCACATGGCGCTGCTGCCGGGTTTGCTGTCCAACATCGGTTTCCGCCACGAACAATACGAATACTTGGGTGCGCGTGGCCTGAAGTTTTTCATTTTCCCTGGTTCCGGCCAGCACAAAGCGCGGCCGAAGTGGATCATGGCCGCCGAGCAAGTGGAGACCAGTAAGGTCTATGCCCGCACTGTGGCCAAGATCGAGCCGGAATGGATAGAAGCTGCCGCGCAGCACTTGGTTAAACGGAATTACTACGACCCGCATTGGGAAAAAAACGCCGGCCGCAGCGGGGTTTACGAGCGCACTCTATTGTACGGTTTGACCTTGCAGGCCAAGCGCAAAGTGCCCTACGAAAATGTCGATCCTAAAGCCGCGCGGGAGATGTTTATTCGCCACGCGCTGGTGAATCATGATTATCACAGCAATGCGCCGTTCTTTAAGGCCAACGAGGCCTTGCTGGAAGAGGTGGGTTACATCCAGCACAAGGGCCGTCGCGTCGATTTGGTGGAAGACGAGGAATGGCTGTATCAGTTTTACGATAAAAAGCTGCCGGCCGAGGTGGTCAGCGGCATTACCCTCGATCAATGGCGCAAGAAAGTTGAGCGCGATAATCCGAAGATTTTGTTTCTGACCAAGGAGGATTTGACCCGCCACGACGACGGCAAGATCAACGATTGGGACTTTCCGGATAGCAAGAAGGTTGGTGATTTAACTATCGAATTGCATTACCGCTTTGAACCCGGCCATGACGAAGATGGGGTTACAGCCATCGTGCCGGTGCATCAGCTCAATCAAATCCGCCAAGCACCCTTCGATTGGTTGGTGCCTGGGATGCTGGAAGAAAAAGTCACGGCGTTGATCAAATCGCTACCTAAGCATCTGCGTAAACATTTCGTACCTGTACCGAATACCGCCAAGGCTTGCCTGGAGATCGAGCCGGATTTTAAAGGCTCGTTGTTCGAGTGGTTGAGCGGGCGCTTGCGCAAGTTGACCGGCGAGTCGATACCCTTGAATGAATGGCAGCCGGATGTCTTGCCGGATCATTTGAAGATGAATTTCCGCATCGTTGACGATCATGGCCGGGCCTTGGGTTATGGCCGTAACCTGGCCAAGCTGCAAGCCGACTATGCCACCAAGGCTGGCGACAGTTTCGACAAGCTGGCGCAAGAGGAGATGAACCATACCGGCTGCATTGCCTGGGCCTTCGACGACTTGCCGGAGACCTGGCAGTTCATGCAAAAAGGCCAGACTTTTATCGGCTTTCCGGCTATTGTCGATGAAGGCGAAACGGTGGGGGTGAAGATCCTAGATACCCAGCACAAGGCCGATCTGGCGCATTTCGACGGTTTAACCAAATTGTTTCAATTGCAATGCCGCAAGGACGCGCAGTATTTGTTAAAAAACAGTGGGGTCCAGGCTACTTTGCAATTGGCCTATAACCAACTGCCCAAGCATCCGTTGTTGACAGAACGGCCGGGCGGCGATTTTAAGGAGGATCTACTATTCTTGATCTTTAACAGTGTGTTTGTTGCTGATAGTGCGATCCGCAGTCAACAGCAGTTCGAAGCAGCGTTGGCGGCCAAAAAGGCTACGCTGGTCACGGTTGGGAATCAGGTGGGCAAGCATGTCACGGAAATCATGGCAAACTATCAAACGGTAAGACAGCGATTGAAGCAGCCTGGCATCAGCCCAAATTTGCGGGAAGACTTGGAAAAACAACTGAGTTTGCTGCTGTTTAGTGGTTTCTTACGATATACGCCGTTGGCGCAGATACAAGCGATGCCGCGTTATTTAAAAGCCATTGAGTGTCGTCTGGATAAGCAAAAGCCCGATTCGGCGGACATCCAAGGTCTGCACAGGCTATCGCAACGCTTTTGGCAGCATGTCGAAAAGCAAATGAAGACTTTGGTGCCGATGCCGGAACGCGAAGCCTTCCGCTGGAGTTTGGAGGAATTGCGTGTGTCCTTGTTTGCGCAGCAACTGAAAACGGCTTATCCGGTTTCGGTGCAGCGTCTGGAAAAGACTTGGAACGAAAAGTTTTAATCAGCCTCTGATTTTTGTGCCCACTACAGAAGGAAGCCCAAGATGATACCCATTCGAGATTCGATACCTTGTAACATCAAGCCTTATGTGACCTGGGGCATCATGGCTATTTGCATAGCAGTGTACGTAGCGATGCTGTTTATGCCGGACGAAATGGGGCAGCACTTTGTTTACATGTACGGGATGGTGCCGATTCGCTATTCCAATCCGGATTGGGCTTATAGTTTTGGTTTGCCGCCGGATCATTATCTGTCGTTTTTTACCAATATGTTCCTGCACGGCGGTTTCCTGCACCTGTTGATGAACATGGTGTTTTTATGGATATTCGCCGACAACATCGAAGACTTGATGGGACATAAACGCTTTGCGGCGTTTTATGTGTTGTGCGGACTGTTGGCAACCTATGCGCAGTGGTATTTTTATCCCAAGATGGCGGTGCCGGTGGTGGGTGCATCCGGCGCCATCGCCGGCGTGTTGGGGGCGTATTTTTTTCGCTTCCCGCAAGCTACCGTAGTGATACTGGTTCCCATCCTGTTTTATCCGCTGTTTTTCCATGTGCCGGCGATAGCCTTTCTTGGATTCTGGGTGATTATCCAAATCGGCGATGTATTCACCGCAGCGGTTTTAGATAATGTCGCAGTAGATTCGGCCTGGTGGGCGCATCTGGGTGGTTTCGTTGCCGGCGCTTTGCTGCATCCGTTTTTTATCGAAAAGAAACCCGCGGCATATCAATTCCAGTCAGATGAATAGGCGTCCAAGCCACGGTTAGTCGGCAAAAAAGCAAGAAACAGTAGGGCTTTTATTTTATAATGCCGCCAGTTGGCTAACCGGCTGAAATGGCAACGAAAAACAAGTTCGTTGCCTGTGTTTGCAAAAGATTCTTCATTCATTCGAGACAAATTAACATGAAAAACCTTAATGTCGCATTGGTAAGACTGCTGCAGTTTGTGGTGTTCGCGCTGTTCACATTCATCGTATTGT
Source organism: Methylomonas sp. Kb3 (assembly GCF_002834115.1). Taxonomy (NCBI): domain Bacteria; kingdom Pseudomonadati; phylum Pseudomonadota; class Gammaproteobacteria; order Methylococcales; family Methylococcaceae; genus Methylomonas; species Methylomonas sp. Kb3. The sequence goes on from NZ_PIZT01000069.1 coordinate 513,548, forward strand.
TGTACTTCGGTACTTTGATTTTGTTGCCGCTGGATATAGTGGTGTTGATTACCAAAATGCTACATATGGTAGGTATCGGTACCTTGTTCGGTGCGATTGTTGCCGTGCCGGTAGTGGCTTACATGGGCAAAATCGTTTACAGCACACCGGGCTTGATTCAAATGATCGTCGAGAATGGCATCGATTTAGCCAATACCGGCAAGCAACGGGTTGAAGCGTTCAACAAAATTGCTGAAGCGGTTAAATAAACTGCTCCACGCAATCGTAAAAAGGGGCTTACGAGCCCCTTTTTTGTGCCTGTCGGTTTGCCGAACATTGATTATTTTCCGAAATGGTTGCGCGGTCCGGCGGCTTGAATAATGGTATTTGGCCCGGTAAATTCCCTGGTAGCCGGCCAGATCCCCGGCGTTTATCAGCTGTCGGAATTTTTTACAGCAGCTTTTTTGCAAGCAAACAAACTGGTTCAGTTGATTTTTTCGATTTCACTCTATTAGCTGCTCAAATTCTGCAAATTGGCGTATTAAGCGGCTGTTGTATCGGTAAAGCGGATGGTTAGCGTCAATGGCTAAGTCGAGAAAATTTACACCTGACGGTTCGACTTTTGCTGGGTTTGGTCTGCGGCTATTAAAAGTCTTTTAAGTACATAAGCTTGTGTTCTGTGTGTATGTTTTTTGCTTAACTTTTAACGTAAAAAATTTGTTAAATAATCCTGTAAGTATGCGTAAAGCAAGGGGAAGATTATGGACGCAAAGAAATTAGATACATCAACTAAAAGCAGAAATGACGAGCACTGCGACCACCCGTCCTTAGCCAAAGAATATGTCTCCGGCGTACCCACCGGAAACTTCGTTTGTGCACAATGCGGTCGTCATCTGACTTCAATTATCAGAACATCCAAAAAGTAAATTCTGCCGATTTCGCGCATGCCTTCACCGGTGTGCGCATTTAGGATCATTCTTCCAACCTTCAATTACTTTCCGGTAACGCTAGGCTTTGGCTGGCGGAGCTTTCTTGCGGCTTGAATTTACTGTCTTTGATTGATGGCCGGCTATCCCAGGGATGCACGATGCGCCTGGCTGCAGGTTGCAAAAATCTTCAAACAGGCGCAATCTTGGAGCTGTGGTACTACGGCTATTCAGGGCGTGTGCAGCACGTTTTTCTGATTTAGCGGTATGAGCTTAATTCAACCCCACAAACAGCCAGTGCAGGTCAATGCGCACTGGCTTTTTTTGGACTATCCATTTTGAAGGAAAATGTTATGGCATATTGGTATCCCGACAATTCGCAGTCTATCGGCAAAACACCGCTGGTCAGGCTTAACCGCATTACCGACGGCGCTCAAGTCACACTATTGGCTAAAGTGGAAGGGCGTAACCCAGGATATTCGGTGAAATGCCGCATCGGCGCGGCAATGATCAACGATGCGCAACAGCGCGGCCTGCTGGGACCCGGCAAAGAGTTAATCGAGCCAACCAGCGGCAATACCGGCATCGCACTGGCCTTTGTCGCCGCCGCCCGCGGCATTCCGTTGACTTTAACGATGCCGGATACCATGAGTATCGAGCGCCGCAAATTGCTGGTGGCTTACGGTGCCAAGCTAGTGCTGACCGAGGGCGCCAAAGGCATGAAAGGCGCCATCGCCAAGGCCGAAGAGATTGTCGCTTCCGATCCGGAACGCTACGTACTGTTGCAGCAGTTCAAGAACCCCGCCAACCCGCAAATTCACGAACAAACCACCGGGCCGGAAATTTGGCACGATAGCGACGGTGCGGTCGATATTTTAGTGGCCGGCGTCGGCACCGGCGGCACCATTACCGGCGTATCGCGCTATATCAAGCTCACGCAAAGCAAACCCATCGTTTCTATTGCCGTGGAGCCGGAAGCCAGCCCGATATTGAGTCAACACCGTAGCGGTCAAGATTTGCAACCGGGTCCGCATAAAATTCAGGGCATAGGGGCCGGATTTGTGCCCGATGTATTGGATTTATCCATGATCGATGCCGTCGAACAAGTCAGTAATGATGAAGCGATTGAATATGCGCGGCGTTTGGCGCGGGAAGAAGGCTTGTTATCCGGAATTTCCTGCGGCGCGGCGGTCGCGGCGGCAGTGCGGGTGGCAAAACGGCCGGAAAATGTCGGCAAGACCATAGTGGTGGTACTGCCGGACTCCGGCGAGCGCTATTTGAGCTCTGCTTTATTCGAAGGCTTGTTCGATGCGCAAGGCGTGGCGGTTTGAGTCGCCGCTGAAGTTAAGGGGCAGTGGCTAAGGTTTTTGTAAAAGCTTGGCAAACTGGCTGCTGTCCCCTTTGTATTTCCGCTATATACATTATCAGGTCCAAACATCATCTTGGCCGGTAGCTGAAAATATTTCTGTCTTGCGCAAGTTGCGGCTGAATAACCAACAGGGAAGTCTGGTGTTCAGGGCAAAGCGGGAGGATTGAGATTGTTGACTTACCGCTATCGACCCGTTGCAGCCTGTCGTTTAGCTTGATTCAATGGTTGCAATTTGATCAATTCCGGTCGTTGTTATTTATCATCGATGATAAACGGAAAGATTCCCGATTATTAGCCAGGAGAGTGTAAGAAATGGATATTGATAAAAAATTCTACGGAGAGATAAAAAATCTAAATGTTAATGAATTTCTTGTAAGTTGTGACTACTCATACTGGGATGATGAATTCAAAGATAACGAACAAGTAAATGGCAGGTTAAATCTTGTAAAAGAAAAATTAGGCATCAAATTTGGCCGCCAAGAAATAATAGAGTTTTATAAAACCGACGTTGATTTGGAAACAAAGTTTTTAGCTGCAATGATTTGGGGGCATGAAGCTCCAGAAAATAGTAGAAGGGACACAAGAGGTCCGTTTAAAGTTAGAGAAATGTTTGCAAGTGATACTTTTTCAAGCACGTTACGCGACGTAAGAAGTGAAACTTATAATGATATTTCAAAAAGTTACTCGAAAATCAAGAAGAATATTAACTGGTGTGGCCCAAGCTTTCTCACAAAACATTTGTATTTCCTCGGTAAGTCGGAAAACACAGATACTTACCCGCTAATACTTGATAATCGCGTATCTGTAGGTTTAGTTAAAATTAATCTATCAAATGTTGGCTGCTTGAAATTTGTAACAATCCAAGCAGAATCTAAAGTAAAGGCTTATATCGATTTCTTAAAATTCGCAAAAGCACAATCTACTCTTATTGGTTGCGAGTTGGATCAAATCGAATATTTTCTGTTTAAATACGCAGAATGATGTGCATACCAAGGTAAATTTACTCGGACCGTAAAAACCGCAACGTGCTTTTTACATCTGTTTTTTTTTGCAGGGTTAGCTTTTTTGGTGCATCAATAACGGAGATTTATTTAGTTCTATGAATGAAGCAATAAAACCCGCAATCAAAAGATTGTTTGATGCTCAAGCCCATTGGCACAATGCAAACAAACAGTATTTTGATCCAAATGCATTTCGCATGCTGATAAATTCGTGCATTCAAGAATTACGTAATGTCACGTTTGTGCTTCAAAGTAATAAACGAGGAATAGAAGGTTTTGATGAATGGTATGAGCCTTGGCAAGATCGAATGCGATCCAACAAGTCACTAAGGTGGTTGGTCTCAGCAAGGAATTACATTGTTAAGCAAGGTGATTTAGAACTAAAAAGTATGCTTCGCATTGAAGTTATTGGCTCATATTTAGCGGGTGAAGTAAAAATTTTTGAGCAAGATTATGAGGTGAACATATCAAGTAAGGAAATTTTTCAAAAAACAATAGATTCCGGAATGCCAAAAGAAGTTTTAGAAAACTCTTATGTGAAGCTACAACGAAAATGGATTGACTCAAATTATCCAGATTATGAGCTTCTTGAATTACTAGGTATATGCTGGATAGCCGTAGCTGAATTATTGTTTGATGCACCTGGTGCTACCGATGATGAAATTAACCGGATAAACGAAACAAGGATTCCACCTTGTATGTATCAAGGTTCAGAGACTCGCTCTATTTGGATGAAAGTTCAGGACGATGATCTTGTACCAACTCAAATGCACCAAGAATCAATTACTATAACAAAAACAGATGCTGAGAATTCTAAGGAGCGGTATGGTGACTCTCCATTTTTAAATAAAAAAATTAATCCAACCAATTTTAAAGAATTATGTGAGTTGTTCTTAGAGCAAGCGATGTTCGTGTTAAAGAAAGATGGATATCATGTTCACTTAGTTGTCATATTTGTTGACTCTAAAATTGTTGCAATTAAAGAGCTACGGAATGAGGACCAAACAGACAAGTATCGTACATTAAGACTTGTTGCTTCGGAAATGGAAAAGATCGGTGCAAACCAATTCTTGATGGTTTCAGAGGCTTGGACAGCACCATTTGATCCAAATTATCCACATAGACATGCTGCTGACTGCCCTGATAGACAAGAGGCTTTAAACCTAATTGGTGTCAACAAGTCAGGTGAGGGATATTTTTTTATGGTCCCATTTTCAAGGGGTGTTGAGGGAATAACTTATGGAGAGGTATCAGTAAATGGCATTGAAGGATTAAATATAATACAGCCAATTATTTCAATTTGGGAGAAGAGCAATCAGAATAAAAGCTAATAAAACACTGCTACGGAAAATTTGCTCGCTGGCTCTCCCCAAAATCCGCAGAATGCAGCATTATGACCGAGCAATTTCAGGGCTAAACAGTCATTCAAAAAAAGTTTTGATCGACCGGTAATGGCCGATTGAAGCCAGATGCTTGGAAGTGCCAACCAACCCCAAATGCAAATGGCTGTTATCTCTAATCCTGAGTCAAAGCAATCAATCGTTTGACTCCCGGCAAGCCTCCAATCACCAGCGCTCCCGGTAATCATATCGGGGCATCGGCCGCGGCGGATAGCCGTAATAGTCCAGCGGCGGCCGCGCGAAATAACGCGGAGGCGGGGGCGGGTAATAGCCCAATCTTGCCGGGCCATGCATCCTAAAATATGGCCGGTAAGCATGCCCGTGATGGTGATGATGCCGCCTATGGTGGCCATGTCCCCAATCATCTCCATGCGCCAAAGCGGTTCCGGACCATAACACGCCGATTAACAATATCGTTGTAAGCCTGAACATATATCCTCCTTTGTGGGATTGTTTCAGTCGCAGCGGATTGTTCGCCTTTTTGCTTAAAAACCTCTTAATTCCGCTGCGCTGTTTGAACGCAGAGTAGATCGAATGCCGACTCGCACATCGCCCAAACCATTGGAGCCACATTCCCGAAGCGCTTCAAAATCCCGGATTCCGTCCTTCTCAATTTATTTCCACCGTGTTTAAAACATGCTGCGCAATAACCAGGTTCATGCATCTTTGGTCAGGCCGGGTAACATCGCCAGATTAAAGTTTGATGAAAATGCCGATTTGAATGAACCTTGCTGGTTTACCCAGGAATAAACGCTGCACGTAACCACGGTTTTGTCTGGTTACCGAAATTGAACCGGGCGTCAGATTATCCTCACTGGAAAGTACTTGCGCCCGCATAGTGACGATGCAGCAAAAGGAATCCGGGCCATGACGCTTAGCAAACAATCCAAAAGAATCATTGTGTATTCCCACGATACCTTCGGTCTGGGCAATATCCGGCGGATGTTGGCTATTTCTAAATCATTGGTGGATGCCGACCCGAATGTCTCGGTGCTGATTTTGTCCGGTTCGCCGATGTTGCACGCCTTCCGGATTCCGGACCGGATCGATTACATCAAATTGCCGTGTCTGTCGCGTAGCGTGAAAGGCGATTATTCGGTGAAGTTTCTGGACATGGAATACGCGCAACTGCTCAAACTGCGCAGCAACATCATCCGCTGCGCAGTGCTGGATTTCGACCCCGATTTGATTTTGGTCGATAAAAAGCCCTACGGCGTCAGCGACGAATTGGGCGCGGCTCTCAATCTGATGCAACGCCGCGGGCACCGTGCCAAGCTAGTTTTGCTGTTGCGTGACATCCTCGACAGTCCGGAAAGCACGATACCGGTCTGGAAAAAAAACGGCTATCACGACGCCATTCAATCCCATTACGACAAGGTGCTGGTGGTCGGTTCGCCTGAGATTTACGACATGCGCAAGGAATACGAATTTCCCGACGCCAGCCACGAAAAAGTCGATTTCTGCGGCTACATCGCCCGCGAACGCAGCGACAAACGCGCCGGCGATATTCGGCAGCAAATCGGCTGTACCCAGGAACGACTGGTGCTGGTGACCGCAGGTGGCGGTGAAGACGGCTACCAATTGCTGCACAATTATCTGGAAGGCTTGAATCGGCAAGATCTGGGCGACAACACCATGACCCTGATGATTTGCGGCCCGGAAATGTCGGAAAGCCGCCGCCACCAGCTCGAAGTTTTGGCTCGTGGTTGCCGTAACGTGGTGATTCAGGAGTTTAACACCGACATGATGGCCTGCATGGAAGCCGCCGATTTGGTGGTCAGCATGGGCGGTTACAACACCACCTGCGAACTTTTGACCCTGCGTAAACGGGCGATTTTGGTGCCGCGCGTCAAACCTTCACAGGAACAGTGTATACGCGCGGAACGCCTGGCCCTGCAAGGTTTGGTGCGCGCCATTCACCCCAACAATCTGACGCCCAAATTGCTGATGGATACCGTCCGCGAGGAATTGCGCCGCACCAACGTCCACCACAGCCGGATGTATCAAATCGACATGGGCGGCTTGCCGCGCATCAGCCAGTCGATCAGCGACCTGCTTTACGACTGCCCGGCAAACCTGCCGGCAACGATCAGGGCTTCGACTCGCAGCGCCAGCGCCGACTAACTCAATTTGCCGAATACATCACTCGGCGCGAGCAACGCCGAACGGCCCCTTATGGATTACACCATGCAAAACCACGACAACCAGGCGCAAGTCGCCTACATCCTCAAAGGCTTTCCGCGCACCTCGGAAACCTTTATCACCAATGAAATCCATTTATTGGAAACCTTTGGCCTCAAACTGTCGATCTTTTCGATCAAGCAACTCGAGGGCCAAAAGCACCATGCCGTGGTTGACCAAATCAAAGCGCCGGTAACTTATCTGCCGCAAGCCGACGATTTGACCGGGCGCAGCTTTTGGGTCTGGCTGAAGGAAAACCTGCCGAAATTTACGGCCAGCCACGGCCGGCTGTTCCGGAAGCGGCCAATCGCCTATCTCAGCGCTTTGCTGGAGTGTTTCAGCATGTCGATCAAGTACCGCGAAAGCTGGCTGGATTGGCCTCGCACCGTTTTCATCAAGGAATTTCTGCAAGCCGGCACTATCGCCGAAGCGGTATTGCAGAATCCGGCCATTCGTCATTTGCATGCGCATTTCTGCCACGGCGCCACGACGGTGGCGATGTTCGCTAGCCGGATCAGCGGCCTGCCGTTCAGCTTTACCGCCCACGCCAAGGATATTTACCTAAAGGAATTGAATCCCGGCGATTTGCTGCAAATCAAAATGCGCCGCGCTAAATTTGCCGTGACCTGCACCGGCGCCAATCAGCAACATCTGGACGCCTGCAAAGGCAGCGATATTGCCGTGCACCGGATTTATCACGGCCTGGACACCGATTTGTTTGTGCCGGAGCCGCGCGAGCAATCCGTCGCTGATTCTGTTCCAACCATTCTGTCAGTTGGGCGGCTGGTCGAGAAAAAAGGCTTCGATTATCTGGTCAAAGCCTGCGCGATGCTGCGCGACCGTGGCGTTAAATTTAACTGCCGCATCGTCGGAGGGGCCGATAAATACGCGCAGGTGATCAAACAACTGATCGCCGATCTGGATTTACAAGATCTGGTCAGCCTGCCCGGCGCGGTCACGCAAGAAGAATTGCGTGGCATTTATCAGCAAGGCAGCGTGTTTGCCCTGCCTTGTCTGGTGGTGGACAACGGCGACCGCGATGGCATTCCCAACGTCTTGGTCGAAGCCATGGCGATGGAAATGCCGGTCATCTCCACCGACATTTCCGGCATCCCGGAACTGATTCAAGACCAAGTCAACGGCCTGCTGGTGCCGGAGAAAAATGCCGCAGCCATGGCCGATGCCATCGAACGCTTGTTAAAAGATCAGGCTCTGCGCCAGCGCCTGGGCCAAGCCGCGCGGCAAACCGTCTGCCGGGATTTCAACTCCCGCCACACCACGGTAGCCTTGAAAAACCTGTTCGACGCCTGCCTGGCCGGTGAAATGGTGGAAGCGCATGTCTACTGTGCTGAACATTCTTAATACCGACCCGCGTCTGCAGGCGCTGGCGGCGCCGTATTGCGATATGACGCCGGTTGACTTGCTGACTTATTTCCATAGCCGCCGGCATGTCAGCTATTTTTCGGTGATCGACGAAGAGCAAAATACCCCGGAAAAACTGGACGGCATATTGCGCAATCGCTTTGATTTCAACCACGAGCCTTATCAGCTTGCTGATGATTTCGATTGGCTGAGCAACCCCAGCGCCGATGTCGAATGGCAGATTCTTTTGCACAAGTTTTATTATGCAGTCGGATTGGGCCGGCGCTTTGCAGAGACCGGCGATAGGCGCTACCGCGATAAATGGCAAGCGCTAACCCGCCGTTGGATAGCTAGCGTACCCATCGATTTTCTCTCCAGCGATGTGACCGGCCGCCGCGTGCAAAACTGGATTTTTGCCTACCGTTATTTCGTCTCGGCGGCCACCCAACCGGCCATTGATGCGCAATTTCATCTGGATTTTCTGGCCTCGCTGCAACAACAAGTGGCTTATCTGTGCGACAACCTGACCCCGGCCCGCAATCACCGCACCCTGGAGCTTTACGCGATTTTTCTGGCGGCGGTGGTGTTTCCGGAATTGCGCGGTGCCGATGAATGGTTGAAATTTTCGATTGCCGAATTGCAGCGCAACCTGCAAACCGACTTGCTCGCCGACGGTGTGCATTGCGAGTTATCGACCGATTACCACCACATTGTCCTGCGCAACTTTCTGGGGATTAAGCAGTTGGCGATGCTGAACGACATCGCGCTGCCGGCCGACATGGACGCAGCCATCAAAAAATCCCTGAACTTTTGCCTGCATGCGCATAAACCCGACGGTTTTATCCCGGCCATCAGCGACGGTGACAGCGCCAATTTTCTGGACTTGCTGCGCCAAGGCCATGCACTGTATCAAGATCAGGCGATGCTGTATGTCGCCATGGCCGGCCAACAAGGTCAAGCGCCAGCGGAGCCTTCGAAAACCTTTACCGCCAGCGGCTACAGCATCTTGCGCAGCGGCTGGGGCGATCAAGGCGAAGCGTATCAGGACGAACGCTATTTGTTTTTCGATTGCGCGCCACTGGGGGCCGGCAACCACGGCCATCTGGATTTACTGAATATCGAAATGGCCGCTTACGGTCGCTCGTTGATTGTCGATCCGGGCCGTTATACCTACGACGAATCCGGCGACACCAACTGGCGGGTAGTGTTTCGCGGCACGGGCTACCACAACACCGTGCAGGTGGACGGCAAAAATCAGACGCTTTATGCGCCGCACATTCGCAAATACAAGATTCAAGGCCCGGAACCGGCGCGCGAATTTAAATGCGCGCTGCACCGGCCGGGATTTGACTATCTGCACGGCATCGCCGCCAGCCATGAATATCCGGTGATTCACGAGCGCAAAATCCTGTTCATCGCCGGCGAATACTGGCTGATCTGTGATTTGCTGCGCGCGAAGCAAAACCACGACTACGAACTGCGGTTTCATCTGGATGCGCTAGCTCTGCAACGTACGACCACCCGAGTCGATGCCGCCGGCTTGCGCGTCGATTCGCCGAATCTGCTCATGCTGCAACCCACGCAACCGGATACCCAACTAACGCTGGAGCAGGGTTTTGTCTCGCCCAGCTACGGTGTCAAATACCCTGCTCCGGTCGTCAAGTTTGCCGCGCATGCCGCCGACTATTGCTTTCTGACCATGCTGTTTCCTTATCAATCGACGCCTCCTCGGCTGACGCTTGCACAGCTGCCGGTCAGCCAACACGGTCAATCGGTGGGCAATACCATAGCCAGTGCCCTGCGGATTCACAGCCAACAGGCGCACGGGGACTATCTCGACACGCTATTCCTGGCGCATCGCGAGGGCGGCAGCTACGCGCTTGCCGATCTATACACCGATAGCGCGTTCGTATTCCGCCGTCAGGATAGTCAGGGCCGGGTGATGGCATGGCATACCGAATCGGCTGCGGCGGTAAGGGAATAAATGATGAAACCCGAATTTCGCGGGATGGATAGATCAATCTTGTCAGGCAACCCAGGCGCCGGTATAGCTGCGTTATTGCTGCCGGCGTTCGCTGCGTGGTCACCTACTGAGGTGCTGGTTCATTTTCGCCAACGCGCCGTGGATAACTATTTTCCGCTCAAACTCGGAAAAGCCAAACATGTCGCCAGCGCGGCACCTATTCTCGACAACCAATTTACTCTGAACAACGAAACCCACCGTTTAGACAGCGGATTTGACTGGCTGCATAACCCCAGCGTCGATCTGGAATGGTTGATTCTGCTGCACAAATTTTACTACGCCCGCGATCTGGCCTTGGCTTACGACTACAGCGGCGACGAACGTTATGCCGATAAATGGGTGGCGTTGGTCGGTTCCTGGATCAAGCAAGTGCCGGACGGTTTCGTGAACAGCCAGGTGACCGGCCGCCGCTTGCAGCAATGGCTGCTGGCTTACCATTACTTCGTGCCGGGCCGGCACTGCCAAGCGATAAACGCCGAATTTTTGCTGGCTTTTTTGCAATCAATACAGTCGCAGGCGCTATTTCTCAGCCGCAATCTCACCCAGGAAGGCAATCACCGCACCATCGAGCTGTCGGCGATTTTCACGGTTGCGATTTTATTCCCGGAGCTTAGCGCTTCGGCCGAGTTACTGACCTTTGCCCAGAGCGAACTGCTGGCCAATCTACGCCAGGATTTCCTGGCCGACGGCGTGCAAAAAGAGCTGTCCACCGACTATCACCACACCGTATTGAAGAACTTTTTACGGGTCCGCGAACTGGCGGATTTAAACGGCGTGAACTTGCCCGAGCCATTCGATGCCGTCATTGAAAAAGCCCTGGAATTTTCGATTTACGCCCACAAACCCGACGGCTGGCTGCCGGCCATCAACGACGGCGACGTCAACAGTTATCTATCGCTACTGGGTAAAGCCGAACGCTATTACCCCAGCGACGCGCTGCGCTATGTGCTCAGCCAAGGCAAGCAAGGCCAGCCGCCGACGCAACGCTCGCGGCTGTTTGCCGACAGCGGTTATTGCATTCTGCGCAGCGACTGGGCCGAACGGCCTTATGCCGACGGCCGTTATCTGTTTTTCGACTGCGGCGATTTGGGCTTTGGCAGCCACGGCCATTATGACTTGTTAAGTTTTGAAATGGCCGCTTTCGGCCGCTCCTTGATCGTCGATCCGGGCCGTTATACCTATCACGAACACCCAAGCGACGACGTCAACTGGCGGCATGCGTTTAAAGGCACCGCCGCCCACAACACCGTCATGATCGATGGCAAGGATCAAATGGCCTACCAATGTCATGAACCGGTCGGCCCGCAACCCCATGCTGCGGTAATCCGTTTTGAATCGAATCAAGGCTTTGATTTCGTGCATGGCCGCGCCCTCAGCCCGCGTTACGAAGTCGATCATCAGCGCAGCATCTTCTATGCCGAAAACGAGTACTGGATTATCAGCGACCTGCTAAGCGGCTGTACCAGTCATCGCTACCAACAATTTTTTCATCTGCCGCCACCATGGTCAGCGCCAATTCAGTCCCTGAATAATCGGCAAGGCCAGGGCGTTTGCCTGCCTAACCTAATAATCGCGCAGGCGCCGCGTGCCGAGGTGGCGATGCGCATTGAATCGGGCTGGTTTTCGCCGGAGTATGGCGTCAAACACGCCGCGCCGGTGCTGAGTTTCAGCCAAGAGGGCGACGGTACCCGTTGGTTTCAAACCGTGCTGTATCCCTATCGCGATGACGCGCCTGACATCCGGATCGACAGCTTGCCGGTCAGTCAGTCGCAGCATCCGGCAACGCCAATGCAGGCCATGGCCCTGAGTATTACGCTAAAGACCACCGGCACGGTTTATAGCGACTGTTTTTTTGTTAGCCATCTCAATAAGCCTGCGGAATACCGCTTTGCGGATATTGTCTGCCGGGCGCGGCTATTGTTCGTGCGTCGCAATCTGCTGGGGGAGATCGTCAGCTTGCAAGCCGATGCCATCGAAAGTCTGAGCATTGCAGGCCGCACGCTGGTGGACAGCATAGACAAACCGGTTACGTTAAATTATCGGCTAAGCCCGACCAATCCAACACCATCGGCGGTTTGGGAGCGCGCGGCATGAGTCAAGACCCGCAATTTCCGCAGATGTCGGAGGCATTGAATCCAACCTTGATGGGGCCCTTGCTGGATTGGCTGCTGGAATGCGCGAGCAGTCAATCGTCCGGAAACGGCTGGCAGATCGGCGAAAAACGTTACAAACCGGGGAAGAGCCTATTGGTGGGCTATCGCTGGACTGGACAATCTAACAATCCGCACACCCGCTTCGCCACCGGGCGGCTATGTTCGCCGGCTGAGGTTAACCGCGAATTTGAACGGGAGCTCGCCAAACGGCCCGACTTGGCAAAAGGCGCGCTGACACTATTGCAACACCCGGCCATGCTGGTGTGGGCGTTTCCGTATGATCGCAAACTACGCCATCTGCCCAAGTTGCTGGACCACCAAGCAATGGCAATCCGCCTGCAAGCAGCCGACCTGCTTGGCATGCCGGTAGAAGGTTTGCAATCCGAGGTGTTGCATTATCTTGCCGAGCGCTCCTGCATGCTTCGTTACAGCGCGCAAACTGCCGAATCAACGCAGCCGCGGCTGGTGTACGCCAAAAATTATGCCGATGATGCGGGCCGCGAAACCTTTGCCGTCATGCGCCAACTTAACGGACCATTTAACTGGGGCGCCGAGGCGTTGGCTTTTGACGCGGACACGTTGACACTTTGGCAAGCCCATCTGCCTGGTCAGGCTTTGACGTGGGCGGAGTTGCAGGCGGATCGTGATGGGGTAGTGGCCGATCAGATGGCACAGTGCGTGGCGGAGTTGCACGCCTGCCATATCGATACGCCAAGATGTTACACGCAAAGCGATGTGGTGCAGGGTTTGTTGGATACGCCAACGCTGGCCGAGCAAGTTTGCCCGGAATGGGCCGGCCGTATTGCCCGCTCGGTAAACAGCTTGTTGGCGCAGGCGCCGCTTCAAACGCCATCTAGGCTGGCGACGCTGCACCACGACTTGAAACTGAATAACTTTTTATATGATGGTCAGCGCTTGGGCTTGATCGATATGGACTGCGTATGCCTCGGCGACCCGCTGCTGGATTTGGCCAGCCTGATCGCCAATATTTATTTAAACGGCATCCGCGATGCAGCTTCGATTGAATCCATCCATCCACTGGTCAATCGCTTGGTATTGAGTTACCAACGTCACCGTCGGCAGACGCTGAATTTGGCGGATTTACGTTGGCAGGTTGCCGCCGCGTTGATACACGAAGTGGTGCGCCGCAGTTTGCGTCAATTGGACGAAACACGCCTCAAACAAATTAAACGCTATCTGGAACTGAGCGATATGTACGCGGGGCGCTGTGGGCAGGCTGCTGGGGTGGACGATGTACTCATCTGATCAGCCTCGGCGGATTTATTTGGCTCGTCACGGCCAGAGCGAATTGAATCTGCAACAACGGATTTCCGGCCAAGCCGATGCGAAACTATCCGCCAAAGGCATGCAGCAAGCTGAAGCCTTGGCGGACGTGCTGAAACAGGAAACTTTGAGCACGATATACAGCAGCAGCCTGATCCGAGCCATACAAACCGCCATACCCACCGCGGCCATGCAGGGTTTGCCCATCAAGACTTTGGCGGGTCTACGGGAAATTGGCCTAGGTATCTTGGAAGGCCGGCATGTTGACGAGCGCGACCCGGAGGCCAGCCGGTTATGGGCGGCGCGGGAACTGGATAAACACGGCTTCAGCGTACCCGGTTGTGAAGCGTATGCGGATTTTAGCGCGCGGGTGCTGAGCACTCTGCAAGCCATGTTGGCCGGCGGCGGCGAGGCGATGTTGATCGTCGCCCATCGCAACACCAACGAAATCATCTTGAACCAATTGTTGGGCGCCGATTTTGCCGGCGTAGCCAAGATCAATATCAAAAACAAATACCTGTACGCCATCGATTTACACAGTAACGCGGAGGTGATGACGATACGTCTGGGCGGGGAGCAGCATGGCCGGCGCTATGCGGGGTTGCGCACATGACTAACCCCTTGGCGCAATTTGCCCCCTTGCTGAATGCCGATCTGATGGCCGCCGCGCTGCACCAGCATTTGCCCGAATGCCAAGCCGGTGACTGGCAAGTGACCGGCTGCGAGATTCAGCATCCGCGTTACAAAACCTATCGGCTGGCTGAAAACCGCGAGCGCTCGTTTTTATCGCTGGTTTACCATTTACGCGGCCGGCATCCAGCGGCAATGACCGCCGAGCAGCGCATACTGTACGCCCGCGCTTATCTGGGTCAGCGCAGCCAGCAGGCCTACAGCGAAGCGCAAGCCAACGGCGAACGGGCGATACATCTGGCGGAACTGGGCATGGTGGGCTGGCATTTTCCGGACGATCCGGCGATGCCCTGGCTGGCGGCGTTGATGGATAGTCGGCAGATTGCCGAGTTGGAACAACGGCCAATATCGGCTATCGAGATCGTCAATTACCGGCCGGAAATTCGCTGCACGGCGCGTTACCGCTTCGCCGCCGGCGAAACTGAACCTGCGCGGGTGGTTTACGGCAAAACTTATGTCGATCAACGCGGCCGGACGGTTTATCAAAATCTGGGTTTGCTGCAACAGCAACCGTCTTCAGTCGCAGACTTTGTCATGCCCCAAGCACTGGCTTACGCTGCCAACTGCCGGACCCTGTGGTTGGACGGCTTGCAGGGCCTAGCGTTGGCGGCGATGGATTTTACGCGCGAGGTAGAAGCCAAACTCCCGGTTCTGGTCGCTGCTCTTGCCGCATTTCATCGGCTTACACCGCCACCATCGCTGCCCACCATAAGCTTGCCGCAGCACTTGCAAGAGTGGCGTAAGAAAGCCGACAAATTGAGCGTGGCCTATCCCGCGCAGCAAGCGAAACTGACTGCTTTGCTAAGCGAACTGGGCCAAACTCGCCCGGAGTTTGCAACTCTGGGCTTGATCCACGGCGATTTTCACATCGATCAATTACTGGTGTTGGCGGACGGCCGATTGGCGCTGTTTGATTACGACGAATTGACGCTGGGCGACCCGTTGCAGGATTTGGCCAATTTCGCGGCGGATTTATACAACTATCCCTATCCGGTTGCCGTAATAGACCGACTGGTTCAGCAACTGTTTACGACTTATTCAGCCAACCACAACCAAACCGACCCGCAACGCTTTGTTTGGCATCTGCGCGGCCAGTTGCTGACCCGCGCCTACCGTTGCTTCATCCAACAAAAATCAGAAGCCCAGCAACGGGTCGCTGATTTTATTGCGCTGGCTTTGCGTCCCTGGCCGCTGGCCGAATGAATTCACCGGAAAACTACCCATGACCGACCAAACCCAATCGAACAGCCGCTTCAGACAAATCGTATGGGCGCATCTGCGCCGGGTACGCGGCAGTATAGTCACGGCGATTGTCTGCATTATCGGTTCCACACTGACCAGCCTGATCGTGCCCTGGCCGATGAAGCTGATTTTCGATCATGTGTTGCTGAATCATCCCTTGCCGGCCCATCTGGCGGCTGCGCAACCGTTGTTGCACGGCGGCAGCGAACAAGCGTTGTGGATCCTGTGCGGCAGCATGGTGCTGATTGCCCTGTGCAAAGGCGTGTTTTCCTACTACCAGTTGTTCCTGACCTCGCGTATCGGCTATTTATTGGTCTACACCTTGCGCAGCGAATTGTTCGATCATTTGCAACGCCTGTCGCTGGCGTTTCACAGCAGCACGCCGTCTGGCGAGTTGCTGAACAAACTGACTAGCGACACCAACACCTTGAAGGACGTCTACGCCGATTCGGCCTTGACCTTCACCACCCATGTGCTGACCGTCCTGGGCATGTTCGTGATCATGTTCAGCCTGAGCGTGAAACTCAGCTTGATTGTGCTGGCCAGTTTTCCGCTGCTGTGTTTGGCTATCGTGCTGATTTACCGCAGGGTGAAACGCTCGGCGCGCAAGCAACGGCATAACGAAGGCCGCTTGGCGTCGCGGGTCAGCGAACTGTTGAACGCGGTGCCGCTGGTGCAAACCTACGGCATGGAAGATGTCGAGCGCGAGCGTTTCGATGTGGAAAGCAGCCAGTCGATGACCGAAAGCGTGCGTACCGCGCGCATCGAAGCTGGCGCGACGCGGATGATCGAAATCATCAGCGCCATCGGCACCGGCATCGTGGTGTTGTTCGGCTGCTTGCAGGTATTCGACGGCGTGCTGACGCCGGGCGATGTGCTCGTGTTCAGTTCCTATATCGCCCAAATGTATCAACCGATTCGGCAAATCACCCGCTTGGCCACCCGTTTTTCCAAGGCCAGCGTCAGCATCGAACGCATCAGCGAAATTTTGGATACCGAGCCGGACATTCAGGACCCGCCGAATGCGATAGTGCCCAGCGGCTTGCGCGGCGAAATCGAATTTAACAATGTTTCCTTCGGCTATCCGACTGGCAAACCCATTCTGCGGGATGTTTCCTTTCATATTCAGCCGGGCGAACGGGTGGCGTTGGTTGGTGCTTCGGGGGCCGGCAAATCCACCATCGCCCGCTTGCTGATTCGACTTTACGACCCGCAACAGGGCGTTGTGCGCATCGACGGCATTGAAGTTGATCGTTATCAACGCGCCGGCTTGCGCCGGGAGATAGGTGTTGTGTTACAGGATTCGATTCTGTTCGGCACCAGTATTCGCGAGAACATCGGCTACGGCAGCCCGGATGCCACGATTGAAGCGATTGAAGCAGCCGCGCGCATGGTGCATGCCGACGAATTCATCCGCAATCTGCCGGACGGTTACGACACGGTGCTGGGCGAAAGCGGCGGCAATCTGTCCGGCGGTCAAAAGCAACGCCTGTGTCTGGCGCGGGCCTTGTTGCGCCAATCCTCGATTCTGATTCTGGACGAGCCGACTTCCGCAGTGGATGCCCAGTCTCAAGCACTAATCCGCGATGCCATCGACCAATTGCACGGCGGCAAAACCGTGCTGATGATCGCCCATCAGTTTCACACCATCCGCCATTTCGACCGGATTTTAGTGCTCAAGCAAGGCGTGATTGTCGAGCAAGGCAGTCATGAAGCCTTGATGCAGATGGGCGGCCATTATCACGAACTGTATAAACTTCAACACGGATTGCGTGCCGCATGAACCACTACAAACCGCGCTTATTGCTGTATTGCCAGCATTCACTGGGCATGGGCCATTGGGTCAGAGCCATGACTTTGGCCAATGCCTTGAGCCGCGAATTTAGTGTGACATTTCTGAACGGCGGACGGGCTCCCGATCATCAGACAACTGCTGGCGACCTGGATATGTTGAATCTGCCGCCGCTGGGCATGGGCGAGGATCATCAGCTGTATAGCCAGGATGAGCGTTACAGCGTTAAGGAAGCGCTGGCGGTGCGCCGGCAACTGATACTCGATACCTATGCCTTACTCAGGCCGGAATTGGTATTGATTGAATTATTCCCATTCGGCCGCAAGAAATTGGCTGGCGAGTTGCTGCCGCTATTAAAAATCGCGCGCCGGGACAAACAGGCTAGGCCATTGGTGCTGTGCAGTCTGCGCGACATCATGGTCAACGCCCGCAAGGATCAAAGCCGCCACGACGAACGCGCGCGCTGGATAACCGACCGCTATTTCGACGGCCTGCTGGTGCATGCCGACCCCAGGTTTGCCCGTTTGGAAGACAGTTTTAAGCCGCGTCATCCCTTGCAAACCCCGCTGCTGTACACCGGTTTTGTCGCTCCAGGCCGTGTGCCGGCCGCGATCAAACCGCCACGGAGCGGCGTGTTGGTGTCGGCCGGTGGCGGCATGGTCGGCGCACCGTTGTTTCAAGCAGCGGTTCAGGCCCATGTCATCAATTGGGCCCTTGAAAAACTACCGATGACCATCGTCGCCGGGCCGTTTTTACCGGAGGCGGATTGGCAGGAACTATCGGCGCAAGCCCAAGGCTTGGAGGGTCTGACCCTGTTGCGCTCTGTGCCGGCGATGCAGCCTTTGTTGGAGGCGCACAGCCTGTCGGTCAGCCAATGCGGCTACAACACGGTGATGGATATTCTGGAGTCAGGCACGCCGGCCCTGGTCGTGCCGTTCGTGCGCGGCCAGGAAGACGAGCAAATTCAGCGGGCGCAAAAGTTAGCCGAATTGGGATTAGTCGAAATGCTGAATCCTAGCGAATTGACCGGCCAACGTTTGGCCGAACGGATTTTGCAACTAAGGGATTTTTCACCCAATCCCGCCGGCCTGGATTTGGCTGGGGCCGATACCACCGTACGCCTGATTCAGGACTTGCGGGCCAGCAAAAACGACTCTATCCCAGAAGCTCAATCAAAGGAGTATGCCCATGCTTGCTGATTGGCTCAGACCTGTGCGTATGGCCTTGGATGACCGAGAACAAGCCATCCAGATTTTCTTTCGCGACGACGACGCTGGTTGGGATGATGACCGACTTTATGCCTTGCTGGACTGCTTTCGGGATTGCCATACGCCCATCGATCTTGCGGTGATTCCCGATGCTCTTAGCCAGTCGCTGGCGGACTCGCTGCTGGGGTGTTGGCGGCGAAATCCGTTTCTGTTGGGCGTACATCAACATGGATGCAGCCATCAAAACCATGAAAACCACGGCCGCAAATGCGAATTCGGCATCAGTCGTAGCGAAGAGCAGCAATTTAAGGATTTATTGGCTGGCAAACACCAGCTTGAGTGCCTGTTCGGGTCGGCGCTGGACAGCATCTTCACGCCGCCTTGGAACCGCTGCAGCCAAACCACGGCTGATAGCCTGATCAAACTGGGTTTCCAAGCCCTGTCGCGCAACCTAGGCGCCGCGCCGCTGTATACCGGAAGATTACGGGAAATTCCGGTGGCTATTGATTGGTGCGGGATCAGAATCAAATCCGCTCAGCCCTGGATGGCGCTGGGCCAAGCCATCGCAGAGGCGTTGTATCCGACGCACCCGCTACCACTGGGCATCATGTTGCACCACGCCGTGATGGACGGTGACGACCTTGAGCATCTGCAAGCCGTATTGCAGCTATTCCGCGAACATCCCAATACGCGCTGCCGCTTGATGCGCGAATTTTTACGTCCCGCAGACGTTGTCGATATGGCGACCGGTGCTTTGGCGCTTGATTCCCTGGTCAAGCCGTTGACGCCCCTGGGCCTTGCCTCTGATCAACCCATCCACTGATTTTCGTTCCACTGATGAGCTCCAAACCCTTCAAAATAACAACAATTAAGTCGGCCCTGCTGGCCGGCGGCGCCTTGCTCAGCCTGTCTGTGTTTGCCGACGCGAGTCTCCAACAAGCAGGGGCTTCCACAAAACGCGCAGACAACGCCTTCCGCCAGGATAACGGCGATACCGTCAGAAAAGAGCCGCTACGTATCAACCCCGGCGATAAACGGCCGGCTGACCAGTTCAAGGTCGATGTGTTCGGCCATCCGCTGACCATTGGCGGCGCTTACGAACTGGAACCTCGCTACGTGGAAGACCGACGGCTGGACCCACGCCGCGATGACGACGTGGCCAATGTTTACCAAGATTTAAAGCTGGAGTTGTTTTACCAGTGGTCTAAATCGCTATCGTTTTTTGTGCAGTCCGATGTGTATTACGACCCAGAGGTCTACACAGAAAGCGGTCTGGACCAATACGAGGCCGGCATCAAACTGACCCAGGCCTGGCTGTTTATTCACCAACTCCTGGATTCGGGGTTTAGTCTGCAATTGGGCCGGCAACGCATTGCCGATAAGCGCCAATGGTGGTGGAACGACGAACTGGACGCGGCGCGGATTTATTTTGGCGAAGACACGCTGTTCGCCGAGTTGGCGATTGCTAAGGAACTGGGCTCGAAACAGTCGGATCAGGATTTCATCGATCCGGTCAGCGACCGGGTGGTACGGCTAATGGGCGATATGGTCTGGCAATGGGACCCGAAGCAAAATTTATCCTTGTTTTTTCTCAGCCAGTTCGACAATTCCGATAATCAACGCCCCGGCGACTTGATCCGCGCCAATCGTAAAGACAGCAGCGATGGTGACTTGACCTGGTTTGGCGGCCGAGCCATGGGTAAATTCAAAATCGAACATATCGGTAAAATCGGCTATTGGCTGGATTCGGCATTAGTGTTCGGCGATGAGACTACCCAGACCTTTACCGACATCAACAGCAATGTATCCCGCGTCGGCGCGCAAACACCCAAACACGTCGCAGCCTGGGGCATGGACGCCGGCATCACCTGGTACAGCAACCTGTTCCTCGAACCCTATGTCACGCTGGGCTACGCATACGGCTCCGGCGACAGCAATCCCGATGACGGCACCGACAACAGCTACCGGCAATCAGGCATCCACAATAACAAAATAAAATTATCCGGAAGCCAACGCTTTCGTTATTACGGCGAACTGTTTCGACCGGAGTTATCGAATTTGAACATCATGACTGCGGCGCTGGGCTTTCCGATCTCCGAGCAAAGCTCTATCGATTTGCTTTACCACCACTACGAACAGGCTACGCCGTCGTCGGTGATTCGCGATTCGCGAATTCGCGCCACGCCCAACGGCCGCAGCGGCACGCTGGGCGACGAGTTTGATCTGGTGTTGTCATTGGACGAATGGAAGCATTTGCAGGTGCAATTTGCCGGTTCGGTCTTCATGGCCGGCCCGGCGTTCGGCGCGTTGGAAGGGAATAACTCCTTCCAGCTCGACCTGACCTTTAAATACAGCTTTTAGCGGCTTGTTTGCCATGCCTGCAAAGCGCCGCAAAATGCTGTTTTATTGCCAAAGCCTGGTTGGCCTGGGGCATTTGACCAGCAGCTTGTTGGTGATCCGCGAGCTGTCGGCTTACGCCGATGTGGACTTGATCCACGGTGGCCAAGGCCTACAGCAGATGCCGGAATTGCCGGGATTTCGGCATCTGCGTTTGCCGACGATTTTGATCGATAGTGCCAGCGACGAACTATACGCACCGGACAGCGATGAGCCTATCGAACGTATCTGGGCTGAACGGGCGGCGGCTATCGAGCAATTTGTAAACTGGCCTTACGATGCGGTAATAGTCGAGTTTTTCCCGTTCGGCCGGCGCCGCTTGAAACAAGAGATTCTGGGTTTATTTGCCAAGGTCAGACAGCGCTGCGGGGCGATTCCGATTTTTTGTTTTGTGCGGGAAATTTTGGTGCCGGCAGCGCTAGACGCAGAAAGGCGCATGGTGAAACTGGTGCGGGAGCATATCCATACCGTTTTCGTGCGTGGCGATCCGAATATTGTCCGCTTCGAGGAAACCTTTAGCTTGACCGCCGAAATTGCCGACCGTTTGGTTTACGTGGGCTACGTCAGCCCGCCACCGCCAACAAGCTGGCCAGTAAGACGAAACCGGATAGTGGTCAGCCAAGGCGGCGGCGAAATCGGTAAATCGCTGTTGCGCGCCGCGATCCGGACCGCGCCGCTGCTGCCGGAATATCAATTTTTAGTGATTACCAGCTCCCGAGCTTCGGCAACCGAAATCGCTGAATTGCAAGCGCTGGTCAGCAGTCCTAATGTCCAAGTCGTCTCGTTTTTGCACAACTTTCAGGAAAATTTACAGTCTGCGGCGTTGTCGATCAGTCTGGGCGGCGACAATACATTGATGGACGTGATCAGCACCCGCACGCCGGCGTTGGCGTATCCTTACGCCGGCAATAGCGAGCAAGGGCTGCGGATTGAAAAACTGGCCGGCAAGGGGTTTGTGTTTCCGTTAACCGACAACGATCTGCCGCCGGAACGGCTTAGTATCAAGATCAGAGAAACGATAAATCAGGCTTATCCGCAGCAGGCCATAGCGATTAACGGCGCGGCCGAAATCAGTCGGCGGATAAGGGCAATCCTTGACGGCGACTTTTGTGAAGATCAGTGAGCGCGCTCTGGAACGGCGAGGGCGGTGCTCGAATCCAGTAAATTGGCGGTCGAGGCGTCGTTGCCCAGCCGGCGTTTGATGTCTGCCGCTTTCCAGTCCGGATGCAATTGCAACAGCAAAGCGGCCATGCCGGCCACATGCGGTGTGGCGAAGGAACTGCCGTTCATAAAGTCGTAGGCTTGGTGCGGCACGGTGGTCAGAATGTCTTTACCAGGTGCGGCTATTTGCTGGTGGTTGCCGTTGTTTTCCTGACCAACGGCTATCACACCGGCGATGTTGGCCGGGAAACCACCGCTTTGGTCCTGGCTAGGGACTGCCGCAACCACGATAATGCCTTTGGACAACGCTTTCTCGATTAACTGTTGCACTAAAGGGTCTTCGGGGCCGCTCAGGCTCAGATTGATGATATGGCTATTCATTCTGATAGCCTGATTCAAGGCCAACGCTAGGGTAAAGCTGTTGCAATGTGCCGGCAAGGCATTGGGTTTCTCCGGCCAGCAGGCCCGAAATGCCAAGATTTCCGCCTCGGGGGCGATACCGGCTATGCCTATGCCGTTGTTGGGGTGAGCGGATAATACGCCGGCTACCGCCGTACCGTGAATGTCGGCCAAATTATGATCGCTGGGTTCCGGTGCGGTGTTTTCCGAATACTTGATCCGGCCTCGTAAGTCCGGGTGCTCGGTATCTACGCCGGTATCAATCACGGCAATACGCACGCCTCTGCCGGTGGTGGTGCGGTGCAAATCGGCTATGCCGAGGGCGTTGAAGCCGGTTTGTAAATGCAGCTACGGGTCGCTGTAGGTTTGAGTCGGCGCAACTTGTTTACCTAAAACCTGGAAGCTATGCATTTGCTGGACGGACGACACGTCGCTGTCCTGTTGCAACTCCGTTATTGCCTGTTGCACGGGCAGGCTGTCCGGTACCTCATACACCACGCAGCTGACGCCCAAGGTCGTCACCGGCCACTGGGCGACGAACTGTAAATGGTGACGCTCGGCCAGTTCCTGCGCAATATGTTCGCTCCAGCCGGAGTTGCCGTAATGGCCGCGCAAGCGATAACCGTCCAAGCTGTTGGCGGGCAACGCGCGGTCAATGCTGCGGTCGGTAAAGGTGACGAGCAGACGCCGCTCTTCGGCAGTTGTGCTGTCGCCTAGTCGCGATAAATCGCTGGTACTCGCGCAGGCGCTAAGCAGCCCGATCAAGCAAATAAACAGATTTAAGCGCACTAATTTCATGATCGATTATGGTTGTAAAATCGGTTCGGCTAGCATGACATCCTGTCGGCTGCGCAGCAACGCCAAGGCGCCGGCCATGTCGGCATCGGGCTTGCCGGTCGCGATTTTGACAGTATAGGCGCCGACGCTGTTCGGTCCATCTACCCGTATCCCGCCAATTTGGCTAAGCGCGGCGTCTATGTCTTTTTCCATCAGATTCTTTGCAAATACCACACGCATCTGACCGGTCGCACTGGCGTCCGGTTTGGCCGCTGACAGCGTGTGATAATCGGAGGTGTTGGCCGGCCGTAGGTATTGGACGGCTGCCGGCAGGGTGACCAATAACAAGGACGCGGCAATAGCCAGACCTTTACCGGTATTGCTGGCGATTCGCCAAAATCCCTGGCCCGCGCTGAATGGTTTTATATTGCCGCCACCCAGTTGTTCGCTTGGGATGTCGGTCTGTTTGCTACGCGGGACTTGACTGGCTATTTGCATTTTGGCACGCAGGCCGGCAAAAGAGGCTTCAGCGGCTATGTCCAGGTCGGCTGCTTGTTGCACGGCTGCCGCAAGTTTTTGCAAAGTTAGCAGTTCGCGTCTGCAGACTAGGCAGCTTTTTAAATGTTGGTCTACCTGTTGGCGTTCGTTAACTGTCAGGCTTTGATTGACATACCAGGGCAGTAACAACACGATGTCCGAATGGGAAGTAGTGGATGAGGAAATCTGTGAGTTCATGGCCTTATTTCTCCTGTGCGTCGGCAAAAACCTGCAGTTTCCTGCGGGCATGAAACATACGGGTTTTGACGGTATTTTCCGGACAATCGAGGATTCTGGCGACATCCTGATAAGACAAGCCGTGGTAAAAGGTTAGTTCGATGACGGCGCGTTGGTCCGGCGGTAAAGTGGCCAAGGCATAGTTTAACCAATCCTCGTTTTCCCAGTTATTTGCTGGATTCGCGGTTGGATCACCCATGGATTCGGTCAAGTCGTCTATGTCGACATCGTTGTTACGCCGGGCGCTTTTGGCCATGGCTTTCAAGGTTTTGTGATAGGCGATGCCGAATACCCAGGTGGAAATTTTGCTTTCATGATTGAAGCCTTGGGGTTTTTCCCAAACCACCAGCAAGGTCTCCTGTATCAATTCCTCCACCGCTTCGGGTTGGCGCGTCATGCGCAAGATGAATCGAAACAACCTTGGATAGTAGTTTTTGTAGAAGGCTTCGAATGCAGCGGTATCGCCTTCGCCGATACGTTGCAGCAGGGCGTACTCGTCCGAGCCGATTTGGGGCTGTTCGGGCATGGGTGGTCGATGTAAGTTAGGGACTAAACGCAGCATGGCTCAAACCTGGGTTCCGGTGATTTTAGCTTGGTGTGCGAGTGTATTCCGCAGCGAGGCCGGAAGGTTCAAAGGCGGGAAATTTATTTAAAATCCGGCGGTCACGGAGATTAAAAACTTGTTGTCCTGTAAGCGTGGATAAAACTCGTGGTGATGGGTATCTGCGTGATGATTGTCCAGATGAACGTCAGCGTAGCGTAAGTCTAGTGCCAGATTGTGGGTGATGAACCAGGAGACCCCAGCATTCCAATAAAAATAATCCTCATCCAATAGTTTGTTGGCTTGGTAGTAGCCCAATCCCGTTGAAAATTGTAGGTTGTCGAGAATGTCGCGGCGATATTTGAGTTCGTAATTCAGCACAGTGGCGTCGCGGCGATAGGCGTTAGGCGCAACGGACACGGTGCCGCTGAGCCAGTCCTGATAGTGTAGGGATGCGTAAAATTCGGCGTAATCGGCATATTTCCCAAAAATCTTGCCGTCGAACAGATAGCCGGTTACTGAGAGTTCAGTACGCCAGTCGCGATTTAACGGCAAGCTCCAACCCAGATAGGGTTTGATTTCGACATCGGCATGGTTTTTATAGCGACGGTCGTCGAAGCTGACTTGTGAAACGCCTACGCCGCCGAACCAGCCCATAGCATCCTGGTAATCGATATGCGCCTGAGCCAGCGGGTTGCCGCGATTCTTGGAATAGCCCCTGTATAAGTAATCGCTGAGAAACGTCAGTTCGCCATGCCATTCCGCTTGAGCGCAAGTTAAAACCGAGGATACGCCGAAAATTCCTATGGGGATTGCAAACACGCCTTTGCGGAAGATTTTATCTGTGTCCATGGCTGGGTAGTTTGAGATTTATGCGGGCATTGTCAGTGATTGGCTGTCAGTATAGAACTACCCTTTTGTGCATTATTTCCTAGTCGGCTTGAACCTTCAACAAACTTGAGGGATGTGCGGTTAATTGATCAACTTATTTAAAAAACTGCGGATACCGGCAACCGTACCAGTTGGTTACATACAGATAGTGGCGGATGGGTGTTTTAATTAGCAATAGCAGCAGCCCTATCGAATATAGACACCATACGGCAGCCCATTCGTTCATATCGTTGGTAGTCAAATAGGCCAACAGCGGGCCGGTCGTGAAATGATACAACACCAGTTTCCATGAGCCGTAAAGCAATGGCATCAAAAAGGTAGCGTATACGTAACTGTTAGCCATCTGAATACTGCCGCTGGCCGGTATGGCCCAGGCAATATGCCATTGTCCGGATGTTGAGCAAATTTCCGTGCCGCAAAAGGGCATTAAGAATTTGAGTTGAGTACCCGGTAGAAATTGATAGTAGTGGTCAAAACAAAAACTGCTCCATTGGAACGGATAAATTCGCATCATAAAAACAGTGGCCGCTGCAAAGCACAAGATATAGACAAACGGCGCGATGCGTTTTCGTGACGGTTCCGGGATGAAATGCATGCTTACTGCGTTGACAAAAAACGGTTGAAACGCAATGTGCATATATCCCAAAAACGTAGCAATCTGGTTGTTCGGATTTAGGCATTGGTCTATCACCGAATAGGTATAGGCCTGTAGTAATTCCATCAGGGAAAAGTAGGCCAGTGCCAGGCATAAGACCTGGGATTCGCCGCGCCGATAAAAAAAAGCAGTGCTCGCAAAGCCGGTTAAGGCAAGCGCGGCTGATGCCTCGCCACTCCAACACATAATTCCCCCTGGGAATAATCTAGGATCGGGTAAACTGCGATCCAGTGTCGGAGTTTGAAAAGGGTATAAGAGTAACGCCTGGCAGATGCCGAGGGGCTTTAAGGCTCTGTGTTGCCGACTTTTGCTTTTTGGGCTTGGTCGTGAAGAGGTTGCCTTGGGGGGATTAACCTAAGGCGTGATCGCGCGAAGAAAACGACGCAAATGTTGCAGTCGATACGTTGTGATTCCACAATATTTTTGCAGAATATTTGCGCATTCTAATGGCTTATTCAGGGTTTATGACAAAAATTTTCCGGGAACTGACAAGGTCGGTAAGCACCCGAGACAACTTTGGGTGCTAAGCGCGTATCGATTGGTTCTGAGATTTGGATGGGGACGGGCTGTCGCATCGGCAAGCAGGCTTTGGAAATAACTTGTTTCGGTGCTTATACGTGCTTTAAAGTCTTGGAAAATCAATAGTTTGAAGTCGCGCTATCCTGGTGTGTGCAATCTCTTTATGAGAAAAACTTATGCTGACCCTGTAGGTAATGC
Organism: Methylomonas sp. Kb3; assembly: GCF_002834115.1. Taxonomy (NCBI): domain Bacteria; kingdom Pseudomonadati; phylum Pseudomonadota; class Gammaproteobacteria; order Methylococcales; family Methylococcaceae; genus Methylomonas; species Methylomonas sp. Kb3. The sequence goes on from NZ_PIZT01000069.1 coordinate 540,470, forward strand.
TTCGACGGCTTCTGGCTGTTTCCGCCGTTGCGCTTTTAATTTGCTCGCTTGTTCAGCATCTGCTTTTGTTACTTGGCCGGCCGGCATTCCTTGCAAATCCACTCTGACGGCATCTTCTGTCAGGCAATCCCAGTATCGATGTCCCCAACACCAGGCCTTCAGTGCGGTGCGGAGTTGGTTTTTATCTGCACCGAGTTGATCGGCATGGGCCAGGATGTCTTTGTGGATGCCTATTTTTAAGGGCAGTTTGGCAGCGGGTTTTTTGGGAAATGCCAAGGGAAAATTCTTTTGCAGCAAGCCGATAATGGCGACTAGCGCGTCAGCTTTGCCGGTCTTTTTGATAGGCGATTTCTCCGCTATCTTTTTTTCTCGTTTTACCGGTTTATTGGCAGCTGCTTGCTTGGCAAGTTCATCTCTAAGCGCTGCTAGTTCTTCAAATCCCATAATGTATCCACACTTTTATCAAGGAATAAAAAGCAGATTGTACATCGGGAAACATCAAGCCAATAGTGCAATCGAATTTTGGTGCGCTCGGCTAACAATTTCTTAGATAAATAACATAGCGTTCCGCACTTTATCGGGTGCTGCCGGGGTTTTCCGGAGAACCGACTTAAGTGTTTGCGGAATGCTTATTGTGGTAATTTGCGCTCAGAGGGCTGCCGCATAGCGGTTGCTGAGTAAAATTACTATCGACGGGACAGTGCTTTATCATGATTGAGAACGATATATCCGCAGTTAAAACGTATTTGCTGAAGTTGCAAGATCGAATTTGCACTGCTTTAGACGCGGAAGAACCCACCGCGCGCTTCGTTGAAGATGCCTGGGAACGCGCCGAAGGTGGTGGTGGGCGTTCGCGGGTGTTGGCGAATGGTGAGGTATTTGAGCAAGGCGGGGTTAATTTTTCGCACGTGTTTGGCAGTCATCTGCCGCCATCGGCAACCGCCAAACGTCCCGAGCTAGCCAATCGGCAATTTGAAGCGATGGGCGTGTCCCTGGTGATGCATCCTCGCAATCCTTATGTGCCGACCTCGCACGCCAATGTGCGGTTTTTTATCGCCAAAAAAGACGGTGAGCCGGCTATTTGGTGGTTTGGTGGTGGTTTCGATTTGACGCCGTTTTATCCTTTCCAAGAAGACGTGTTGCATTGGCATCAAGTGGCGCGTCAGGCTTGTCTGCCGTTTGGTGAGGATGTGTATCCACGTTATAAAAAGTGGTGCGATGAATATTTCTTTTTAAAGCACCGCAACGAAACTCGTGGCGTCGGCGGGTTGTTTTTCGACGATTTGAACGAGCCCGATTTTGCTCAAGCTTTTGCATTTATGCAGAGTGTTGGCGATCATTACCTGGATGCCTATTTGCCCATCGTGCAAAAGCGTAAAGACACGGTCTATGGCGACCGGGAGCGTAATTTTCAATTGTATCGGCGTGGGCGTTATGTCGAGTTTAATTTGGTGTACGACAGGGGGACTCTATTCGGGCTGCAATCTGGCGGGCGGACCGAATCGATTTTGATGTCCATGCCTCCGGTCGCGCACTGGCAATACAATTGGCAGCCTGAATCAGGTAGTCCGGAAGCCCGGTTATACGACACATTTTTACGCCCACAAAACTGGCTGGGAATTTAGGCGGAAATTGGTTAGTAACAGTGCTTCGGAATGTCTTAGCAAGATTTGTTTGCAAGGTTTTGTTTTCAGTCAAGCGTGTGGGGTCTTTTTTTTGGATAGTTAGCTAAAGTTCACAAAATTTCTGCCGCTAAAAGAAACGGCATGGTTGTAATCGCCAAAATATAGGAAGTGATTTGAATCTGTCCTGACTTTGGCTATCCGCCATTTGTTTTTATGCAGCGTCAAGGTGAATCTAATGACTACGATCAATTCATTGACAACATCATTGTATGTATCGCAAACCACCATCAGCATATCCAGCACCAAAAGTACGCACAACGATGACGATCAAGAGCGTCCGGCGGTAAGCGGGAGAGGGGAGAAGCATGGGCATCATCATAGTGGTGGGGCGTTCATGCGCAATGTCATACAAACATTGCAAAGTTTTGGATTGAATATTCCTGGTGGTAATAGTGATTCTGCCGCCGATGACACTACTGAGAGCAATGCTGGCGGTAGTCAAAATAATTCATCCAATCTTGGGCAATTGTTGCAGACCTTTTTGCAGGATTTAAGGCAGGTATTGAAACAAAGCGGTGTGCAGCAACCGGCTACAGCGGCGCAAGGCGATGCAAGTGCTGCTCAAACGCCGCAAAAGCAGGTCGCATCGGCCGCGACTACACCGACGCCTGCAACAACGAGTAGGGCGCAAACCGGACAGACAACGGCTGCGACATCGTCAACTAGCGTAACGAATAATGCGGGTACGCAAGCAACGACGACCAACGGATCTGCAACGACCACACCTACTGCCGCGCCACGCGCAACTGTTGCCGATGTACGCCAAGCGTTGCACAGCTTCTTGCACGATTTGCGTCAGGCTTTGAAATACAGTGCTGATCGTCGTCACGGCTCCGACGATGACGGTCGGCATGGCGACAAAGCAGTAGGTCGAAATGGCTATGGTAAATTCACCGATAATTTGCAAAATTTGATCGCGGCTTTGGGTGATGCTACTGGTCAAACTGGTGGCAAATATAAAGAATTGCAAGATAGTTTTAACGATTTAGTGAACGTGTTGGGAGCTCCGGCGAATGGTAAAAAACCGACTTTGTTGGAGTTTTTAAACAAGTTGTCAGGTAATCGTGAGAGTAACACTCCGGCCTCTGGTGCCAAGGGATCTATCTTAACTGCTACAGCTTGAACCGTTGTTGCTATAGAAAAAGCTTGCATAAACGGTTTAGGTCGTTATAATGCGCGGCTCGAACGATAGACTTTAGGCGCGTAGCTCAGTTGGTTAGAGCACCACCTTGACATGGTGGGGGTCGGTGGTTCGAGTCCACTCGCGCCTACCAAAACATAAAGCACCGCATGACGGTGCTTTTTTTATTGTGGAATCGAAAATGCCTGTAATCACTTTGCCCGACGGCTCTCAGCGTCAATTCGACCAAGCGGTATCTGTAATGGATGTGGCCCTGTCTATTGGTACGGGTCTGGCTAAAGCGACGTTGGCAGGTAAAGTAAATGGCAAATTGGTAGATGCCGGCACGTTGATCGATTCCGATGCGAGTTTGCAAATCGTCACTGCCAAGGACGAGGAGGGTGTTGATGTGATCCGCCACTCCACAGCGCATTTGCTGGCTCAGGCTGTCAAACAGTTATTCCCCTCAGCGCAGGTAACCATCGGTCCAGTGATAGAAAACGGTTTCTATTACGACTTTGCCTTTGAGCGTTCCTTTACGCCTGAAGATCTGACGGCTATCGAAAAGAGAATGGCGGAACTGGTTGCGCAAGATATTGCCGTTAGCCGTTCGCTGTTGTCGCGCGACGAAGCCGTAAAGTTTTTTGAAGGTTTAGGCGAGAAATACAAAGCTGAAATTATCGCTTCGATTCCTGCCAATGAAGATTTGTCTTTATACCAACAAGGCGACTTTACCGACTTGTGCCGCGGTCCGCATGTGCCCAGCACCGGCAAATTAAAAGCGTTTAAATTGATGAAAATTGCCGGCGCCTATTGGCGCGGCGATTCCAAGAACGAGATGCTGCAACGCATTTATGGTACTGCCTGGGGCGATGCTAAGGAATTAGCCGCTTATCTGCATCGTCTGGAAGAAGCTGAAAAGCGCGATCATCGTAAAATCGGCAAGGCCCTGGATTTGTTTCATACCCAGGAAGAAGCGCCGGGCATGGTGTTCTGGCACGACAAGGGTTGGACCATATATCAGCAGATCGAGCAATACGTGCGCGAGAAATTGCGCGTCAATGGCTATGGCGAAGTCAAAACCCCGCAAATCGTTGATCGCACGCTGTGGGAAAAATCCGGTCACTGGGATAAATTCAGTGCGATGATGTTCACCACGCATTCGGAAAGCCGCGATTATGCGGTGAAGCCGATGAACTGTCCTTGCCATATTCAGATTTACAATCAAGGTATTAAAAGTTACCGGGATTTGCCGGTGCGCCTAGCTGAATTCGGCTCCTGTCACCGTAACGAGCCATCCGGCACTCTGCATGGCTTGATGCGGGTCCGGAATTTTGTGCAGGACGATGCGCACATCTTTTGTACCGAAGATCAGATTCAATCCGAAGTCTCCACGTTTATCGATCTGTTGTTTGAGGTATACAAGGATTTCGGTTTCGAGGAAGTGATTATCAAACTGTCAACTCGTCCGGAAAATCGAGTCGGCGACGATGCGGTCTGGGATAAGGCGGAAAGCGCGCTGGAATTGGCCTTGAACAATAAAGGCCTGGATTGGCAATTGCAGCCGGGCGAAGGTGCTTTCTACGGTCCTAAAATAGAGTTTTCCTTGAAAGATTGTATAGGTCGGGTCTGGCAATGCGGTACTATACAAGTCGATTTCTCGATGCCGGAAAGGCTGGATGCCTCGTATATAGGCGAAGATAGCGCCAGGCATGTGCCGGTAATGTTGCATCGGGCAATACTGGGCTCCTTGGAGCGTTTCATCGGAATTTTGATCGAGCAATATGCCGGAACTTTTCCGCTATGGTTGGCGCCAGTGCAGGTGATGGTGATGAATATCACCGACCGCCATGCCGATTATGCGGAGCAGGTGCGGCGAGAACTTGAAAAACAAGGTCTTAGAGTCAAAATTGACTTGAGAAACGAGAAGATAGGCTTTAAAATCCGCGAGCATTCCATGCAGCGAGTGCCGTATCTTTTGATTATCGGCGACAAGGAATTAGAAACTCGGACTGTTAGTGTACGCACACAACAGGGCGAGGATCTAGGAAGTCTGTCAATTGGCGAACTTGGCGAACGCTTGAGGAACCAGATTGCGGATCGAAAATAATAACAACTTGGAGGATTAGGGTATCAGCTCTAAAAAAGATGCAACGCGCTTAAATACCGAAATTACCGCCAGGCGGGTTCGGGTAGTAGGCGCTGAAGGTGAACAAGTCGGGGTTGTTTCCATAAACGAAGCGTTACAGCTCGCCTACGATGCAAACATGGATCTGGTCGAAATATCGCCCAATGCCGATCCGCCGGTTTGCAAAGTCATGGACTTTGGCAAATACCAGTTTGAGCAAAACAAAAAACTGCAAGCCGCCAAGAAAAAGCAAAAACAAATCCAGATCAAGGAAATCAAGTTTAGGCCCGGTACCGAAGAAGGCGATTACCAGGTCAAGCTGCGCAGCCTGATCAAATTTCTAAACGAAGGCGACAAAACCAAGATCACCGTGCGTTTTAAAGGCCGTGAGTTGACTCATCGTGAGTTGGGTATGGACTTGTTGAAACGTATTGAAACCGATCTGGAAGAAATGGCCATAGTCGAGCAATTTCCGAAATTGGAAGGCCGGCAAATGGTCATGGTGATGGGCCCGAAGAAAAAGAAATAACTCAATCACGCGGTTTTAGCCGTTTTTTAAAACGGTAAGGCGATTCAGGAGCGAATCGGTTAAAGGATACTTTTGTGTCCGGAAATTCAATGGGGCCAAGCATTTTGCCTCACTGGGTTTTATCTCAGGGACTTTACTTTTAATCATTGGAGAAAACAAATGCCAAAAATGAAAAGCCATAGCGGTGCCGGCAAGCGCTTCAAGAAAGTTGGAAGCGGCGGTTTTAAATGCAAACAATCGCATAAACGTCATATTTTGACTAAAAAAACCACCAAACGTAAAAGACAACTGCGTAAAACAGCCATTCTTCATCCGTCGGATACGCCATTGGTTGCGCGTATGCTGCCGTACAGTTGATTTATCATTGATATTGAAGAGAGTAGAACATGGCTAGAGTTAAACGCGGCGTCACCGCTAGAGCAAGACACAAAAAGATTTTAAAACTGGCAAAAGGTTACTACGGTGCCCGTAGCCGGGTTTACCGCGTCGCCAAGCAGGCGGTCATCAAGGCCGGTCAATACGCTTATCGCGACCGTAAACAGAAAAAACGCCAATTCCGCGCCTTATGGATCGTGCGTATCAACGCTGCCGCACGTTTGTACGGTATCTCCTATAGCCGTTTGATCAACGGTCTAAATAAAGCCAATGTTGCGATCGACCGCAAAGTATTGGCCGACTTGGCTGTACGCGACATCGACGCTTTCGGCGCGATTGCGAAAGTGGCTATAGCAAACCAAAGCAAACCGTAAGGAAAACATTAAGCCGCTTTGAAAGAGCGGTTTAATTGCTCGACTCCCCGTTTTTGACGGGGAGTTTTCCGCCAAATCTCGTTGGCGGAAGCCTATCGTTTTGGAATTTCCCTCAATTGCAGACAAAAGTGAGCTGAGTCGTGTCGGCTAGTATCGAAGATATTGTTACGCAGGCATTACAAGAGCTTGCACAAGCACAAGACCTTAGCCAACTGGATCAGGTCAGAGTCAATTATCTAGGCAAAAAAGGTCTATTCACTCAGCAGATGAAGGAGTTGGGTAGCCTGGACCCCGAGCAACGCCGCAGTGTCGGGCAAATTATCAACGATGCCAAAAATACTTTTCAAGAGGCGTTAGAGGCTCGGAAATCGACTTTGGAAAATGCCGAATTGGCGGCGCGTTTGGCTAGCGAATGTATCGACGTAACCCTGCCGGGGCGCGGCCAAACCGTATCCGGATTGCATCCTGTTACGATCACCTTGCGGCGGATTGCCAAAATTTTTGCTGAGGCCGGCTTTAATATCGTCGAAGGCCCGGAAATCGAAGACGATTACCATAACTTCGGCGCCTTGAATATTCCCGAGCATCATCCCGCGCGGGCGATGCACGATACCTTCTATTTCGATGCGCATACCGTATTGAGAACTCACACTTCGCCGGTACAGATTCGGGTGATGGAATCCGAAAAGCCGCCCTTGAAAATTATTGCGCCGGGCCGAGTGTACCGTTGTGATTCGGATATGACCCACTCGCCCATGTTTCATCAGGTCGAAGGCTTCTTGGTCGATACTGACGTTAGTTTCGGTGACCTGAAGGGTGTGATTTTTGAATTTCTGCGCGCCTTCTTCGAAAAAGAAGTCAACGTGCGCTTTCGCCCTTCTTATTTTCCATTCACAGAACCTTCCGCCGAATTTGATGTGTCCTGCGTAATGTGCGACGGCAAAGGTTGCCGCGTCTGCAAACAAACCGGCTGGCTGGAAGTAGGCGGTTGCGGCATGATTCACCCGGAAGTATTCAAATCGGTCGGTATCGATAACCAAGTTTATTCCGGCTTCGCCTTCGGAACCGGAGTCGAACGTCTAGCGATGATGAAATATGGCATCAACGACTTGCGGATGTTTTTCGAAAACGATCTGAAATTTTTACAACAGTTTAATTAACGGTGGATAGTCATCATGCAAGTCAGTGAAGCTTGGTTAAGAGAACTGGTCAATCCGCCTGTCGCCACCGCCGAATTAGTCGCGCAACTGACCATGGCCGGTCTGGAAGTTGACGCCGTGACGCCTGTTGCAGCCGAATTTTCCGGTGTGGTGGTGGGTGAGGTACTTTCCACTATTCAACATCCAAACGCCGATAAACTTAGAGTTTGTCAGGTCAACGTCGGCCAAGCTGAGCCCCTGCAAATCGTTTGCGGTGCCAGTAATGTCAGGCCCGGGTTGAAAATTCCGGCAGCATTGATCGGTGCGATATTGCCCGGCGATTTCAAAATAAAGGAATCCAAGCTGCGTGGCGAATTGTCGTTCGGCATGCTGTGTTCGGAAAAGGAATTGGGTTTGGCGGTTAGTTCCGAAGGCTTGATGGAGTTGCCGGTTGATGCGCCGGTCGGTGTCGATATTCGCGACTATTTGGCGTTGAATGACAACGTGATCGAGTTAGGCTTAACGCCAAATCGCGCGGATTGCCTGAGCGTCGAAGGCGTCGCCAGGGAAGTGGCGGTTTTGAATAATCTGCCGTTCGAAGCTACGGCGTTTGCTACTGTCGAACCGCAGCACACGGAAACCCTGGACGTTAAAGTCGAAGCCACTGACGCTTGCCCGGTTTATCTGGGGCGTTTGATTAAAAATATCGATCCTGCCGCAGTCACGCCATTGTGGATGCAGGAGCGTCTGCGTCGTTGCGGCATTAGAAGTTTAAGCCCGGTTGTCGATGTTACTAACTATGTACTGATCGAACTGGGTCAACCGCTACATGCTTTTGATGCCGATAAACTGAGTGCGCCTATCGTGGTTAGACGCAGCCGGGCCGGCGAGTCCCTGGCTTTATTGAATGACCAAACCATAGAGCTGGACGGCGAGGCACTGGTCATAGCCGATCAACGGCAAGCCTTGGCCTTGGCTGGCGTTATGGGGGGTAAGGACAGCGCCGTATTTGGCGAAACCCGCGATATATTCCTTGAATGTGCGTTTTTTATGCCCATTGATGTGGCCGGTAAGGCGCGCCAATTTGGTTTGCATACCGATTCCTCGCACCGCTTTGAAAGAGGTGTGGATTTTAACTTGCAACGCCGGGCGATCGAACGCGCCACGCAATTGATTCTACAAATAGCCGGCGGTAGTCCTGGAACGGTTCAAGAGGTAATCTCCACTGCGGAACTGCCCGCCAGAATGCCGGTAAAACTGCGTAGCCAACGTATTACAAAGGTGTTGGGCATTCAATTTGGCGACGATGAAGTGCATGCGCTGTTCGAAGGCTTGGGTATGCAGGTACAAGTAGTCGAGAACGGCTGGGAAATTACCCCGCCCGGCTTTCGTTTCGATATTGCCATCGAAGAAGATTTGCTGGAAGAAATCGGCAGAATCTATGGATATAACAATCTACCTAGTAGCAATTTGTTGATGCGCTCTGAGCTTGGCAAAGCGCCCGAGGCGCAGTTGCCATTGGCGAGATTGCAGGATTGCTTGGTAGATCGCGGTTATCAGGAAGCGATTACCTACAGCTTTGTCGATGAGGCAATGCAAAATGCCGTCGCTCCGGGCGAAGAATTTATCCGGATTCAAAACCCTATATCCTCAGAACTTGCCGTGATGCGCACTACGCTGTGGTGCGGTTTGTTGAATGCGGCTTTGTATAATATCAACCGCCAACAGAGTCGAGTGCGCTTATTCGAAGCCGGCTTGCGGTTTTTCTATCAAGATGGGCAAATTCAACAGCGAAAAATGTTATCCGGTTTGGCCTTGGGTACCGTTAATCCCGAACAGTGGGGCGAAAAAGCCAGAAAGCTGGATTTCTTCGATGTGAAAGCTGATATTGAAGCTTTGTTTGATTTAGCAGGAGTTTGTGCTGATTTCGTCGCCTATCAACATCCGGCGTTACACCCTGGCCAAACCGCGCAAATCAAAAACCAACGTGGCGAAGTGATAGGTTTATTGGGCATGCTGCACCCAACGCTCGAAAAACAATTGGGTTTCGATAGTCCGGTATTCTTGTTTGAACTCGAACAGGATGCGGTCTTGGAGCGTAACGTGCCTAAATTTAGTACGTTATCCAAATACCCGTCGGTGCGCCGCGATCTGGCTTTATTGGTGGACGAGGCTGTATCGGCTGCCGCAATCACCAGTGTAATTGAAGAATGCATGGAGACGGCGATACGTGAAATATCGATCTTCGACGTTTATCGCGGACCGGGCGTTGCCGAAGGTTATAAGAGTGTCGCGTTAGCTTTACTCTTGCAGGATTTTACGCAAACGCTTACCGATACAGAAATTGATGCTATATTTCGCAAAGTGCTGGACACTTTAGCGGCTAAACTGAATGCAAAATTGAGGGAGTGATTGTGGCATTAACCAAAGCAGATATTGCAGAGAAATTGTTTGAAGACCTCGGTTTAAACAAGCGTGAAGCTAAAGAAATCGTAGAGTTGTTTTTCGACGAAATTAAAAAAAGCCTGGAAAGCGGCGAGCAAGTGAAGATTTCCGGGTTTGGTAAGTTTGAATTGCGCGACAAAAGTGGTCGGCCGGGTAGAAATCCCAAAACAGGTGAAGAAATTCCCATCACTCCTCGGCGTGTGGTCACTTTTAGAACAGGGCAAAAATTGAAAGCTCGAGTAGAAGCGTATGCTGGAACCCAGTAATAATAACGAATTACCGGTTATTCCGGCCAAGCGGTATTTTACGATTGGCGAAGTTAGCGACCTCTGCGCGGTAAAGCCCCATGTATTGCGCTATTGGGAACAAGAGTTCACCGAGCTTAGTCCGGTAAAACGCCGAGGAAATCGCCGTTATTATCAGCGCCATGACGTGTTGTTGATTCGACAAATTCGCGCTTTGTTATACGAGCAAGGTTACACAATAGGTGGTGCGCGTGCTCATCTGGCGAGTGGTAGCGCGAAGGAAGACAGTTTACGCACCAAACAACTTATTCATCAGATGATTGGCGAGCTGGAAGATATTTTGGAGCTGCTGAAATAGCGTTTCCCAAATAATATGATATTATGTCCTGCTTGCTCTCCTAGGTGGGCATTGGTTTATTGATAAACTTCGGGGCGTAGCGCAGCCTGGTAGCGCACTTGTCTGGGGGGCAAGTGGTCGTGGGTTCAAATCCCGCCGTCCCGACCAATATTTTCAATAGCTTACATGATTTTTTACTATGCTCTTTTTTCGAAGTGTAGTATTTTTGTCACAACAAGCTTTGAGTTTCCTGCATGGACTTTAAGATGTTCACTCGAAAGATGTGCATATCTTAAAACCATGTCGTAACTTGCCCATCCTCCTAGTTCTTGCAGAACGTTTAACGGCGTTCCCGCTTGAACGTGCCAACTTGCCCAAGTATGGCGTAAGTCATGCCATCGGAAGTCCTCAATTTCTGCGCGTTTTAGCGCCTTTTTCCAGGCTTTTCCGCCGGCCTTTTTGATGGGTTCGCCATCAAAAGTAAAAACAAAGGTATTGTGCTGCCCTTGTTGACTTCTAAGTACTACCATAGCATCAGTATTGAGCGGTACAGAAATCGGCTTTTTGGCTTTAGCTTGCGCGGCATCTACCCATGCACATTCTCGCCTCAAATCGACTTGCGACCATTTTAAACCGGTGACGTTGGCTTCCCTCAGGCCAGTAGCAAGAGCGAATCTTGCCATGGCTTCCAAATGACTTGGCAGCTCAATTAAGAGCTTGCTGGCTTCCTCATGTGTTAACCAGCGGATTCGCTCATTCGGTTCTGGCAAAAAGCGAAAATTGGGTACAGCATCAATCCATTCCCATTCGTTTTTAGCACGATTCAAAATCGCCCGGATCAGCGAAAGAATCCGATTGGCAGTGGCATTACTCGAACCTTCGGCTTTTTTTGCCTCCGTAATGCGCTCCAACATCATTTTGTCGATTTGATTTAAAGTCTTGTTGCCAAGAATGTCATCAAGCCAACGAAGGTGAAATTTGTCGGTTTCTATGCTTCGCTTATGACCCTGTTCGATAAGCCACTTGATAACTGCTTCTTGCCAAGTGCGTATTGGCTTCGCGCCAAGATTTTTCGTTTTCCAAGCATCAGCCTTTAATCTGTCGTGCAGTTCTTGCGCTTCTTGCTTGATTTTAGTGCCAGCAGATCGTTGTATTCTCGTTCCGTCCGGCGCGGTGAATTGGATCCACCATGTGTCTTTTCGCTTGTAGATTGACATGGAATATTCTCCTTAGATGTATATCCGTCAACTACTTGCTGATTTCTCGCAGATGCAGGATAACGATCACTGACCCAATCGGCAAGATGTTCCTTAACAAAAATCCATCGTTTCCCAACTTTTTTACCGGGAACTTGCTTCGATTTTGCTTTTCTTCGGAGTACTTCTGGATTGATCTTTAAAAACAGTGCGGCTTCGTTTAAATCAAGTGTCTCCATAGCAGTTTTTTGAATTAGGCGTCTATGGTTATTATCAACATATCGCTTACATGCCGGTCTTACAGATCTCACAGCGATCATGATCATCCCTAGCATTTAACAAGACCCAGGCTCGACAATTCTTGCATGTCGAAATCTGAACCTTTTTATCTTTGATGTCCTGGGCCACCACCCAAGCAGCCGAAAAGTCGAGTTGCCCGGAAGGATAGGAACGCTTGTAGGCGTCAAAAGCGCTTATCAGTGTTTGGATTTGACTGTCGGCCGATTTGTTTGAGGCTGCCCGATAGCACACGGCAAACAGCGTTACGTCCTTGTATTTCCGCCGGCTTCCAGTCAAGCCACGGGTGGAAAATTTGATGGATCCACGACTGGGCGAACGGCCATGTAATTGACGGTATGTCTGTCTCAATAGCTTGATCGGAATCCCCGTGGCTTGATGCACGATTTTGACTTTGGCGTGACGATTAAGCAGTTCAATTGCCAGAGATTGCTGTTGATATTTCTTGAGCATTAGCTGCCTCCCTTAATCAATAGTGCCGCTTAATCCGAGCATGGTTTCCACCATCGGTGGAGATTCTCTGTTGATGTTTTGAATAAATTGACTCGAAAATCGGGGGGTAAAACATAGCCAGTTTGAGCGGGCAATTAAGTCAATGTCTTCAAAAGATAAACGGCCAACTGCCAAGCGCATGGCCTCATCGGTAATCCCCAAGATTAATTCGGTCAGAACCGAGTTCTCCCGAGCGATTTCTCTGGCTTTAATAAGCCATGTTTGATTCATGGCGTAAATCTCTTCATCGCAACCCAGTTGATCAATCGCCGTCAGTTTGTCAAAGTAGACCTCGAGATTTTTGAATGCTGACTGCATCATGTTGTCGATGTGCCCCGCCATATTTACTATTTTTAGTTTCGATTTCAGAAAATCGGATCCGAATTCGGCGACCAGCGGAAAATACAATTCCTGAAAGAACCCCTGCGTGATGGTTTTGACATCCTTAAAATCTATCGTCAGCGTTTGCTGATTGGCAAAGCATTCGCGGGCCAAGCGGGCTAGATTTTTGCCATGGATTGGCTGAGGTATTTGGGAATGGGTGGCTGTGACGACAACGATATGCATGCGACTTCTCCTTAGTAGCTGATGGATCGTCTCTAACGAGCGCGTGGCTTGTTCAATGTGAGCTTGTTTGATTTTGCGGTTATCCAGCGTCGTCGACCTGAGCGATCAGTCCATACATCACAGATAGGGCATTGACTAAATGCGGCATCAGGGTGAATCATACCCAGGTAACGGGCGCGGCAACGCCCGCAGATCATGAAAACCAAATCACCCGCCGAGAGCAGGCTGATTAAATACCAAGCCCGGTTGATGTCTAACGGATAATGTTGGCTGGAGCGAGATTGGATATATTGCCGATCGGCTAAAATTCTGGAAGCAACGTTGCTGTAGATCTCATAGGCTGCAACCAGTAAGGTCGCACTCAGGTTCGGGGTAGAAAGCCGGTGCCGAATATCTTCAATCATGCTTAAAAATAGCGAGGCATGAATGTTGTTGTGGGCCGAGCGGATGGGCCATTGATGATCGTGTGGCAGCATGCCTTGTTTGGGCGATTGCCCTTGTACCGTCTTAAAAAATGCGATGCTTTGCTTTCGGGTTAAATGGCAGAGTTGGCTGACAATGGGCGGACGGGCGCCGAGTTGGATTAGTCTTTCCGCCAAGAGCAAGTCCGCGCCTATGTTTGGCCTGCTTTTAAAGGGCATTGGTTTCATCCGCAGTTCCAGTGATACAGGGTTGGAGAAGATCCACATAGGCAAGCATGGGCAATTTGCTTGGGGCATAGACAGGTAATAACTGAATCACTGCACGACTACTTTCGGCCCGTTCACGAAGTCGCTCCTGTGTCATGCCTGCGAGACGGTCTATGCCAACCCGATCTAATCCAAAGCGCCAGGCTGTTTCCGCCGGATTGCTGCGTGCGCATTCCCTTGCGAGCATGAGATATTCGAAATTTAACCGGGCAAGATCTTCATCCAGTGTTGACATAAGCGCCTCTGAGTTGATTAACGACTGTTGTCGATATGCTAAGAAGACAACACGCAAATGTCCCGGTCGCAAAGTGACCTGTTTTGGGTCACAAAGCTCCGGAACCCCCGATAGATATGATTTGGCTTTGTTGAAAATAATTGTCCTATTGAGTTGGTGATGCCTCTTTCGGCGTGTGATGGATGGCCACTTGGATAACGCCAGGCTATTTGTTCGGCCTGATGGATTGAATGATCCTGAAATTCTTCTAATCTCGTTCTGCTTATCAGAGGCTTTGCCTTTGCCTACAACAAGTGGAGCCATAATTGGTGTTTGACCTGAATAAGTGCATTCCAAAATCATTTTTATATCGCTCATCTCGAATTTGTTATGGAGGACATTGTTATGAATCGGCTATTCGCTAACCAGTCCGTTACTGTCGGTTACCTGGTTTGGGGTGGTTTATGCGCGAGGTAATTCAATGCTTGATTGACTGGCTGGATAGTGAGAAAAGCGATGAAAAAGGCCACCGCATATTGCGCGCGTTAGCCCAGGAATCGTTAAAGAAAGCGGATTTCGATGAGTCGAAGCGACGGTTCACAGCCGAAGAAATCGTCGCCGCTGTTGGTGAAACTTTAGAAAGTGCCGAACCTAAAAAATGGATCGACTGGCCGGGTTCATTAAAGAAATATTGCGAAACCCGAGAGCCGCAAATCGTAGAGTTCGCCCGTAAACGTGGGTTGTCTTGTTATCCAAAACCCGACCGTAAAAGCACAAAGGGCGGTCCGGGGCGACTCACGACGTTCTATATCAAAGCGGAACCGGTTCCGGAAATTACGGAGGAAGACCAAGGGATTGAAGGTGTTCTGGGCAGGAACAATGCAGCCGATTTGCAAGCCAGCTATCAAATGACTGAACTAGGTGAAATCAAACCCAGTTGGATCGCGAGCCGGTTATTTCGGCGTGGACAAATCGAATTAAGACAATGGCATGTTTGGGTTTTATTGGGTTGGTTAGCAATCATAGCTGGGTTCGCGGTGTTAATTGCTTATGCTGGATGGCTATCGTTATCCGTGCCTAGGCCGGTGACAACACAAGATTTGACATTACTGGTCAGTATTTTCGCGATTCCCTATGGTGCCTGGGTCACTATCATCAAGCCTTGGATATTATTGTTGGATGATCGAATCGTCGTAGCCCATGAACTGTTCACAAATTTTCACGAACAGTCTGCGCAGTTCGAACTCCTTCGAGACGGAGATTTAAGAGTGATTCGGTTGGTTCGGTATTCGGCGGCATGTCCCATTTGTGGAGCCACGATTTATCTCGAAAAAGGCGAGCCAGATTACCGGCGAAGATTGGTGGGGCGATGTTATGAAAGCCCAAGAGAGCATGTGTTCAGTTTTGATCGGATTACGCGTTGCGGGCGGTTACTGATAGATCGATAACCGTTTCAAAGGTCGTCTCAGCCATTTTGGTAAGGATGGAGCTATGGTTTGCTTTCATTTTTGGTAATGAAAATGAGCGCAATTATCCGTCTGGATAATGCGCTCTTGTATTGAAAGAGATTTAACAACCCATGTCTGCTTCGAGTGTTTGCGTTTGACCGGATTGAACCGGATACGCCATCACCGAAGCCGGTTTGCCTTGCTGATCCAACTCCACCACGAAGGCTTTGCCGTACAACGCCGGACAGCCGCAAAAGTTTGGCAACAGTCGCTGCATGGCATTGGCCGGATCACTGGCGGTATTGGCCACCACAAAGGCGATGAAGGCATCCGAATCGCTTTCAAAGGTCGATTCCTGAAATTCATCGTATTCGCTTCTGAAGCTGGCCATTTGTTGCAACACCTGCGCCGAGCAATCGCCCTTGGGCACAAGGATGTCATCAGCGTTTTCCTGGCCTTGGTAGCAAGCCTCATCCGTGATTTCAACAACATCCTGCCCAAGCCGGATTCGGTAAGCCTCGCAAAACCGCACGTTGACCCAGCACCAATCACCTTGGAATTGAGCCTGGTGGCTTTCATTGACCGTTTCAATCACTAGCTCTTCATCATTGAGATGTCGAACCAGTGAATGAAGCCAATGGCCTTTATCCAGCGTGCCGTGGTACAGCAAATAATCACGGTTCCAGGCAAACAAATATCGGCCAGCGCCGTTTTGCTTGATGTCATCATCAATCGAGACGATGCCGCGGGCCATAATTTCTGCACGGGTCATGGCTTTTTCCAGCCGCTGTTCGAAGTTATCAAAAACCTCGGTATCGCAAACCGGATAGGCAATGATTTCGCGTAAGGCTTCTGGCGGCACGACAGGTACATCGTTGAGTAACTTTAACAGCTCCCAATGCCGTAGCATTTCATAAAAACCCACGAACGCATCGGCAGACACAGTGGCTTTCATCCGGATAAAGCGCTGTTCGATGGTTTGTGCCAGAACCGCTTTAATCCGTTTGATGACGTCTGCTTCATCGACCAGCTTGTCACGATCCGGCAAGCGGGCGTGAAAACGGGATGAGTCCAGATGAATGATATGACGATGCGATGTGTAGCTGTGCGAGGTATAAATGGGCAAACCTTGCAGATAGACATCGAACTCATACTGCGCCCCATTGGGTTGGTCCATGCCATGCAGATAAATCGCGCCAATCTCGGTGTCAACAAAGCTCAATCCGCTATCCAACGCGGAGTGACGTTCAAGCAATTGATCGTTGAACAGCACTGGAATGGGGAAACCGCGCACCAAGCGTTTTAGCGTGCTGGCAATTTGACCCATGTCCAACGCCACATCCTGCAAGGTAATGCTAGTGATGCCGTTCCAGTCGTGGACTGGCGTGATCGTCACAGGTTTGAATACCAAAATGTGGTCGGTTTCGATATCGATCGAACCACTTTTACTCATGACGCTGATGTGCCGACAGGCAAACAGTGCCGATAAAAATCCGATTCCAAACGGATGCTCATGGGCAACCACGTCTGCATCCCAGCCGGATTCGGCTACTGTCAGTAGTGTTGCAATCGAGTCGATGCCGCAGCCATCATCCAAAACCTGTAGTGTTTTGGTTTCAGGACAAAAGTTAATCACCACCATGGCCGCATTGGCCCGGCGAGCATTTTGGATTAGCTCGCCCAGCACCGTGGTTTTGTTGGTGAAACTGAAGCGTAGACTTTTGACCAAATTGGCTTGGTTGACTTTCATCGCGATTTCATTGGTTTGTGTGTTCATGTGTGATCTCCGGATATAAAAAGCCCCGAGGATATGAAACAGACTAACCCCTTGGGGAGAGTTGTTCATCTCCCCGAGGCAGGTGATACTGGCTAGACCAGTGGTTATTTAAAAGACATGCTTTAGGTTTTGTGCGCTGGCTATGAAGCTAAAGCCAACTGGCTATCAGGCAGGCCATCCCAATCTAATTGCCGGACACCGTTTTGATCGCTATCCAACAAGCTGTCGGGATCGATGCCATGATTCGCCAATACAGTGCTCATCGCTTGGGTAAGCATGGCATTGCCACGCTCACGCTCCGATTCACCACCGTATTTGACTGCCCAAAATGGATCAAAGTGAAAATGCCGGCCATCCCGTTTACCGTGTTTATTGACTTCGGTACGGAAGGCCTTATCGAGTTTTTCCGCTTGGTCGAACTGCTGCCAAAAACCGGTTCCTGCTTTGGTTTCCGCTGGCGGTAGCCAACGGCGATGATTGCCAACCAGGCGATTCATCCGATCAATCAGCGCTTTGTTGCTGGGGAAGAAATGAATCGTGCCCACGCCGGGATAGTAGCGAACATCAAAATAGCTGCCGCTAATCCGTTGCCCGGTTCGCAGGGCATGGAAGTGATTTCGGAAAACCGATTCCAGCCTTACAGCCGCTTCATACTTGCCATCCAGCATCGCAAACACTTTGTCAAAATCCGCCAGCATCCGTTGGGACTCCCACGACAAATCGTTTTGATACGATTCGGTGGCGTGACCCGGAATGACAAAGCGGGTGGTTTTGATACGCATGCCCAGCGCACGATGTTTGTCGTTGGATTTCCAGCCCATGTAAAACACTGTGTTGTCACTGTGGTAGCGGGTGATCAAATCGAACACATCGCAGACCATACTCAGTTGAATTTTACCTTGCTGATCGATGATGCCTTGCAGAAAGCCATAGATATTCTGCACGGTAAATTCCAAGGACTTCACCGCTTCAAAATCCGACTCCAAGCGTTTCTGCGCCGTCGATGACAAGCGTGAAGTCACCTGCGTAGAGCGTAAAATACTGGCCCAGGCCCGATTTTTCAGATCGCGATAGCGTTTGAACAGCGTCCGCTTCACCGCATCCGACGACGAGTCGTCTTCACTACTGATACCGCCACCGCTCAGTTCGCCGAGGGTTTTGCCCAGCATGGTCCGATAACGGCTGGCACGGGCTTCACTGACCACGGCCTGTCGCGCGGCTTCGACGGCGGCATTGAACATCAACACCGCGTTATCGATGAAGGCATTCGGCAAGGCCAACTCATGAGGCAAATGAAACTCGCCGGCTAAATCGTCAGCCTCCCGCCTATCCTTTCGCAAATCGTCCAGAATACTGCCGAGGATGTCCTGTTCGTACGTCGAAGTTTTTTTCAACCAGACCAGGGCCACGTCGACCGGCGTTTTGCGTTCGGCATCCTCGCCGGCGAACATTTCTGGCAGAAACTCGACCTCGCCGTGCTGCTCGATCAAACGCAATAACAGCTGGCGTTCTTTCGAAAAAGGATTGCGCACAGTTTCGGCATTGAGAATGGCGACGATTTCACCGTCGAATAAAATCTCCCAAGCCTTCAACACGTGTTTGGCGCCTTCGGCAAACGGCGGATTCATGATGATGTGAGAATAGACACTGCCGCTTTGAAACTGCAGAAAATCCATCCCCACCACCGCATAGCCTTCATCGCGCAGAACCGCGTGTTTGCGGATATCGATTTCAATGCAATCGATCGGCAAACGATTACCGTACTGGTATGGCCCTGGACGAAGCAAATGTCCTTCGCCTGCTGAAGGCTCTAATACCCGCGCGAATTGCTGGTTCTTGAACATCGCCCAAGCTTTACGACTCAGTGCCTCTGGCGTGGGGTAATATTGATAAGGGTCTGTCATGGTATTTCTCCAAAAAAAGCCCCTGACGACCGATTTATCCCTGGCAGGATAGAATCATCCCGCAGGGGTACAGTGAAAAACTCGACTTAACCGAGTGTCAAAAATGAAAACGGCGCGTCAGATCAACGCGAACCGTTTACCTTGAATGAAGTCCTGATACTGCCGAGCTTCGGTTTTTGCTTTGAACCGGGCATGCACACTGCCATCAATCCAGATTTCCCAAGGCAAGCGGTTAAGCTCACCTCTCACAAGTTCCAAGTCACCCACTCGAAAATTATCTTGTTGGTAAAGCACCTGGCGCGGACTATCGATACGAACGATGCACTGATCCAGCAATGCCGGACCACCGATGTCACCCGGTTCGACCAACAGCGGCACTTTAATCGTGCCGGTCGAGCGACCGATCCAACCAATGACATCGTGCTCATCAAGCCACGACTGACCGGTAGCTGGATCGCCGTAATACAGCCGGATTTTGCGTCGGCTATGGCGAAGCTGTTCCAACAACTCAACTACCGGTTCCGGTGTGTCGGCGTGGTAACAGGTGCCTGACGGCAAACGCTGATAGTGGATGCAATGACCCGTGCTGAAGGTGTGTTCAAAGATTTGATTCATGATGTTGTCCTCAATGAAAAATGGGAACATCACGATTCCCCAGCGGGAATAGGACATTCCCGTGTGGGTGGATAAAAATGAGTGCCGAATCGAATGACTTGGCTAACTCAGGCTTTTGCAAATTCCGCGCTTAAACACCGCGCGCATTTTTTAGGATTGGATGTCCAGTACAGGTTTTCCCAAGGCTTGTAGGGCCAGAGGGATTAACTGATCCAAATCCTCCCAATCGATAATGCCGCCGTTGGCTTCGCCTTGTTTATAGGCTTCAACTAATCCCCGGCAAACCTGCATGGTCGCTTGCTCTTTCTTCAATTGCCGTACTGAATGATCCGGTTCTGGCAACTGTGCAACGGCAACGCATTCCCATGCCAAGCTTTCACCCTCCACTTCATGGTATTCGTCCGAAAATAACGGCATGGCAGCGGTGTCATCCCAAATCGTGCCATCATTGAATGCCTGCTCGGCAAGCTGTTGTGCCGCTTCGAGACTATCCGCGGTGACGCCAACCGAAACCCGGTGTACATAGTCGATTTCGTAGGAGACTATGAAGAGCCGATTCACGCCCGCCGCCGTGACATTGGCTGAGGCGGGTTCTTCGACTGGCAATTCGGTTTCCGCCGATTCACCCTCGATCAATGCGCTGTCATAAGGCTCGATTTCCTTGTTGCAATCCGGGCAGCGATCGTTACAGCCGCAATCCCATACATCCTCCCATTCGTTTTGGCAGTAGGGACAGCGGTACTGATTCAGATAGCGAACCGTGCTGGCTTCGATCTGCATTACAGTAACGCTTGGTTGTTCGATTAATGTCATGGTCATTTCCTCCAAAAAATGCAGGAACGACCACCCAACAGGATGTGGTTCCTGCAAGTTTAAAGTCGCTGATTAATGCCGAAAATCAGCTCGCACAGTGGGGTTGAATTAACGAAAAAAATCGGTATATGGTGGCTAAAACTCATTAAAAAGCAGAGAAATGACCATGTTTGACGATATTTTGCGCATTTTTGATTTCCTCAGTCCTAAGCAGACGGAAGAGAAGTATCCAAGTCGAAAACCGATGGCGATTCCGGTCGACGAACCACTAAAAGTCGTTCGACATTGCCAACAAATTTTCCAAAAATTGGATATTTTGGAAGCCGACGTGCTCAAGCGGGTTGATAACCCTGAACAAGCCTGGCCGTTTCTAAACAAGATTCGACAGATTCGTCGGGAAACCCAGAACGATTTGTTATCGCTATTGCCCGAAGGTAGCTGGGTGTTTGCTGAAGAATCGAATCAACACGAGATTCCACTTCGCCGTATCAATACGGCAACCGGAACCACGTTGCGGGTATTCAATGGCGGGCTTGCTGATTAATCGGTAACGCGTTGGCGTTACCTTTCAGCGCTTCCCGCAATTGAAAAACTTGTTGGGCGGTTTTGGTGGATTTTTCATCTACCAGGACTGATTCGCCCACTTTTTTAGACCGTCGACGGGGTTTAACTTCGCTTTCAGCCAAGACAATTGTCGGTTTGATTTTTAAAAGCTCCCGCTCCAGTTTGGCGATTTCAATATCCGCCTCGTAGAGTTTGATTGTTTTCTGTTTGGCTTGATATTGAAGTTCCAAGCTATCCAGTTCGCGATTCGATTCACGATTGCGACTCTGAATTTCCTGACGCACCGAATCCGATATTGCCAACCAATCCATCTCATGACGGATGCTGGGCATGATGATCGGTAGCCGGTGTCGTGCCAAACGCTGCGCGCGATAGCGGTGAAGCGTTTGAACTGCGTGTTTCAATGCATTCAATAGTTGCAATGCCGTTGCCCAAATCACTCGCAAGGCGAGGATGAACATAGCCAGTAGGATGACGCCGAAAATAAAGTTCATTGAAGTTCTCCTTTAAAAATTTAAGAAAACACTTCGAATGAACAGCACCCGGCCGAGCGATGGTCGCCCGAAGCGGGTTTTTTGATTTGCAGCAGTTAATACCTCTGCGTTTTACATCGGGCTTAACGCACCCGACACGATCACGATTAACGTGCTCGCCGCCTAAAGACGGAACGCCGACCAAAGTCGGATTCAGCATTCTGGAAAGAACGCATGAAATGTCTGTTTGTCGAATGGACTCCAGTAAGTGAGTGCATTCGACAAACTGCGGTTGCAATCAGCTACCCATAGCCACAATCCAAGGCATTAAGCTAAGGATTGGGCTACGGATAACGGACTGATGGTTACGCTGCCAACAACACCGCTTTGGAGAGTTCGAACAATTGTGCTCTCAGCTCTGAAAGGTCATTAATGGTGATGGCAATCGGGAATAGATGGCTTACATCCAATCCCAAACCGACACCGACCGTTTCAATGCCACTATCGCGGCAACGCTGCAACAGTTCTAGAGTGCTCAGTGACTCGTTGGGTTGACCATCGGTCATTACCATCAGCACTTTACGCGGTTCCCGGCAACGAAGTAGTGACGCTGCACCAAACCAAATCGCTTCCGTCATCGGCGTACTGCCCGTAGCGGCCAGTGAAAAGGCACCGGTGCGGGCATTCACGCGTTGGCCATGCTCAAGCAGCCGAAAAACCGAGTCATCTTGATGACCGGGAAAGGCAGTGACGCCAGGACTAACCCCCGGAATCCCTTCAAAGGCCAATGCCAGCGCCAAAGTCGCTTCCAACGCAATCGGCATTCGCGATCCCATCGGTTGGCCTTGGTTATCGGCCACCTGATAACCCATGCTTTCGGACTTATCGAGTAACAAATGAATCGCCGTATTCGGTGCCACCTTGGACTGCTTGCGCTGAAACAGCTTGGTTTCGCCGAGAGGTAAGCGGTGTAAACGCTTGCCATCCAGCCGTCGTCCACGACTGGCGTGTTGCGAGCGGTTTAAGGTTTGCGATTGCACCAAGCCTTGCAAAGCGCCGCGGATTTTTCCCGATTCGCCTTGCACCTTACGCAGTAAAAACGCACCGGCCCGCTCGTCCATAGGTGGCTCGTGACCACTGGGCATCAGCAATTCCGATACATTTTCCGCAGCCAACGACAACGCCGATTTCAACGACTCAAACATATCCTGCTCGATGTCACCGTCGCCGGCGGACAACAGGGTTTGCAAGACGCCCATAGGGTCGGCAATCTCCGCGTTTTTTTCATCTTCACCTTGCGGATTGGATGGCGTTGCCGGTTCATCGTCAGGATTTTCCGGATTCGCATCATCGTTACACATCGATTCTGACGACGATTCGTCATCAGTGTCGTTGGGTAACTGTTCATCGGGTTCCACGTCATCCGGAGAATCCGAGGAGTTCGAATCGTCAAAGTCAGCTGTTTCAACATCCTGATCCGTATCGTCCGGTTCAGGCGATGTGTCATCATCTGCCGATGGCTGTGCCTGATGACGCTGCCGTTGTTGCTCGAATTCCTGCTCAATCATGGTCAGGATGCGATCCGTCAATTGCAGGCAATCACTCTCCGATTGCAATCCCTCTGGGACTTCGGACAACAAGCCTTTCAGCCGCGTGACCACACCTTTCGGAAAATTCGCTTTCAGTACCGCTTCGGTTTGTTCGACCAACGGCAGCAAGGCTGATTGGCCCAACACCTTGGCCCGCAAATTTTTCAACACAAAGCTGTACAGAATATTGGCCGGATGATCATCGATATTGCTGGCCACAAAGTCGCCTTTGGCAATCATCTTCTCAATCACTGTGCGTATCGTTAGCCTGGTACCCGGAAAGTCCTTGGCCAGTTCGTGCTCGATGCGGACATCTTCGATGGCACCGCATAAGCGCCTGCGTAATACCGAATGCCCAAAGCGCAGCGTAAAATCCGAATAACGAATATGCGCCGCCTCGTGGGCCAATAGTCCCCAGGCGTAATCCTGATAATCCGCATCGTCGCCCTCATAGGCCGGCAGCCAAATGGTTTGACCATCGGTTTCGGCTTTATCACCGCCGACACTGACTTTGACGCCAAAGCGATTGCCAATGGCCGCCGCGACGATGGGGAATGCGTTGTGTAAGGTTCTATTTTTCATGGTGTGCTCCAAAATACAGGGCAAACAATGACCCCATTGGGACATGAATTTGCCCCAATGGGTGAATAGTTAAATGGCGTCAGATCATTCAGAACCAGTAGTCCTGGTCAGAATCGTCCGCTTCCTCATCGTCTCCCGCCGTCACTGTTGCCGGTTCTGCTGAATGCTCAGAAGGGTTGGATTCATCTGCATCGCTGTCGGTTACCAGTTTGGTCTGATTTTTATCAAGTAAGACCTCAAGCGCCCAGTCATCCGATGCCGATTCCGGTTCGAGTTCATCATCAAAGATGCCGTCAAACAGATCGGTAAAATCCGGATCGTCTGCAATGTTCTCAACAATCACTGGAGCGGGTAATGCTGGCTGTACTGATGATTCGAGTTCCGATTGAGCAACGGATACTTCAACATCAATATCAACATTGGCATCGGTCTGAACTGCCGGCACTTGCGCCGCCAACAAACCTTCCCCGTGCCTCCGGGTTTTATTCGGATCGGCCAGCAACATCGCCGTGGCGAGGATTTCCTGCAGCAAACTGCCCTCGATCGAACCCCGGTTCGGGATTTTGCCGAGCAAGTCGTCAATGGTCGCCACCACCGGCGCCACGCGATGATCCAGAAAACTCAAACCATCAAGCTTGTCGCGGATGCGTTTGATCGGCCTAAGCGCATTGCGGGTGACTTGTTCCTTGCCGAGTAACGATTGCTCGACCAGCAAGTTGGCATCCACTGAGATTTCATGAAACATCTGCTCGCTCAACGAACCGATTTTGCTTTCCAGGCGTTCGACCTCTTGTGTTGGCATCTGTTCGGGTAAAGCGACCGACACCACCAGATAATCGAACGCCAGGCGGGTGGCGACCAAGGCCACCGAGTCGATGGCTTTTTCGATGATGCCGGCAAATTCCGGATGCTTGACCATCCAGTCTTGTACCGCCGCATCGTAGCCATCCAGAAACTCGGCCCGGGCCTGGGCAAAATCCCCGGAAATCCGATCCAGTTCCGCCGTAACCTGCGCCGCTGCTGAAACCGGTACGATGAATCCACCCAGGAATCGAGTGCCGACGCGTAAACAAATGCGTTCGGCTTCCTTTTTCAGGCGGTTGAACACCGATAGCCGATCCGGATCGAGCAAACGCTTCGAGCCCAGACTAGCCAAATCCTCCGGCGGTAATTTACTACCGTCGGCCAATACCAGATCCTCCTTGTTGAGCTTTTTGCGAGCGCCGTAAATCGTAGCGTCGACCTTGATCAAGACCACTTGATCTAAAATGAGTTGGGTTCGTGTCATGTAAACCTCCTATGGAAGAAGGCACACTGATCCCATGGGGACTAATGGCCCCTTCCGGGTGAATGTAAAAAGTACCTGCATCGAATTTTCGCTGCAGGAATCAATGGTCGGAACCTCAGCCGATCAAAACCAGTGATCGGTCTGATCGGCCATGGCCAACGCCAGGTCGAGCTTGGGTTTCAACAGTCCAAGGCATTCCGCTAACGGCCTTATGGCCGGGAGGTCGGTCTTGAATAATGCCAAGACTTCGGTTTCGGCTTTCAGGTCCGCCGACACGTCGCGGCCATTTTCGGTGGCAATGCCCACCGAAACACCGGGAAACTCGGCATGCTTCAAGGCCATCAACCACAGCCAAGGCAATACCCCGTGTTCGCGGTGGATTTGCCCACTGAGATCGAAGGCTTCCTCGTCCAAACTGGCATCAATCAGCCGTTGCCAACCGGACCAGTTGCTTTCGGCGAGTTCTTGAGCTTGAGACCAGGCTTCCAGATCGCCCAACCAACGCCGTAGCGCGATACCCATGTCGAGCAGGGTCGTGTGTCCGGCGCGACAATCGACATGCCAATACAGCTTGTCGACCGCGACTGGCGGAGACGGAATGGCTATAGCTTCTGGAACTAACGGGGTGGTCGACAAGGACGAGTCCGGAAAACGGACATTGCCGTTCACATCAATATCCACCAAGCCGACCCATACATAGCCTTTGGCCTGTTTTTGCCGTTCGATTTCGCGTTGCTCAATTCCGTACCGGTTACTCACGCCCGGCAATCGATTGGCCGTTTTGCCCCAACGGGTGGTGATACTGCCATCCGCATTACTTCGGACCGCCCAGTCTTTGGAACTGCCGTCAGTATTACGATAACGGTATAAAGTCCAGGCCGTCATAGCTACACCGCCCAATCGTCCCCGAACACATCCTTAGCGATGCGATGAATCGCTTCGCGTTCGGCGGGTTCGGCGCGAAAGGTCAAGGCGCGATCCAGCGAATAGGCCAAGGCATTGGGTGCACTTTTAAAGGTGGCGACCAACGATGCCCAGCGCACTAAACCGCGCGTCGATAAGGTCACCGACAACATGCCGCCGCCATCCGCACCGCCAATGAAGACTTTACGAATCTGATTGGCAACCTTAATCATGCTTTCCCGTACCGATTCCGGCATGGTCGGCACCACATCGGCCAACAGTTTCATTTCGTCTTCGGGTTCGGGGTAACCAACTTCCATCAAGCGAAACCGATCCAGAAACGCGAGGTTCTGCCTTAACACCCCTTGGTACAAGCCCGATTGATCGCCGCTGCCGGCACTGTTACCGGTGGCGACCAAACGAAACTTGGGATGCGGCGTAATCACATCGCCGGTCTGCGGAATCGTCAACGGTTTGCCTTCGACGATTTCATTCAAGCCAATCAGTTCGGCTGGATCAATGGCATCGATTTCGTTGATCAACAGCACATGGCCCAGGCGTACCGCCAGGGTCAAGGGGCCGTCAATCCACTTCATCGCACCGCCGTCGACCAGCATGTACTGACCGAGCAGGTCGTTCAGTTCCAGTCGACCGTGACCGGTGACCGAATGCACGCCCCAATTAAGACGCGCCGCGACTTGCTCCAACAACGAGGTTTTACCGGATCCGGTAGGACCGGTCAGGTATAAGCCGTCGCCATTGTGGCCGCCTAAAAACGCCAACACATCGCGCAAGTGATCCTTGCGAAACACATACGGCTTGATAGCGGGCACATACGGGTTTTTGGCCGGGGAAAAGCCTTCCACCTTCATGGACGCTGGGGCCTGAATGCCGAAGGTGTCGACAATGGAATAGGATTGATACATGGTGAGCTCCTCGAGGACTAGCCTCAGAAAACAAAGGGCGCACCGACCCCGAGGGGAGATGCGCCCCCAACGGGTGTTAAAACCCTGGCAAACCAGGGCAGATAAAAAATGGTTAACGTAACTGCATCACGCAGTACATCGCCCATTCGGCGCGGGCCAACAGCTCCCGATCCATCAAACGCAGGATGCGCTGAATGTCGCTTCTCAAACCGGGGTCCGAGATTTGACGGTACATGTCCAGCAACAACCGCTTTTTGGCCTGGATGTCGTCGCTATGCGCAACGTTCAACCAGCCGTGCAAGGTTTTCCAAAAGTCGTGATTCATGATGACCTCCTTCAATGATTAAAAGGGGTCACCGAGCCCCGCAAAGGTGATGAACCCCAACGGGACAAACTAAACACACCAGGCTTGACGCACCTGGCACACGAGGCAAACGCTCATGCCGCTTAACAACGGAACGCCGGTCGAAACCGGATTCGGGATTCCACGAAGGGAATACCTGAACGATGCGGGTTTTGGGTTGGGTTTTACGGCAAAGCCCAGCCTAAAACCGACATGCGCCATCTAACTCGATCGTGCCGTCAATGAATGAACATCCCGTAACCACCAGGGTTACAGGATGTCGTTAAACGAACCATCAAGACTCAAAACCAAAAGTCCACACCCGCCAGGTCTTTCAAGGCTTGTGCATCGAACGGTACTTCGGCATGTTTACCGTCGTCATCCCGGCAGGTCACGCGAACCCGCGTGGCAGAAGGTTTACGATAAACTTCCAGCACGGCAGCCGGAACATCCGGTTGCAAGGCGTGGAGTGCCGCCTTGTAATCGATGGCGCCCTGGCTTTGAAACCGACTGATCCGCAACCCGGAATGTTCCGCGGCCACGTAATCACCCATTAGCAACACCAACGTGTTTTCAATGGCCGCCTGATTAGCCTCCAAGGTGGTTAGCTCCGCTTTCAAATCCGAGATTTTCACGGCTCGATTGCGATAACTCGCCGCCAGTTGTTGCCATTGCTGTTCCGCATCACCTTTGGGTAAGTACAAATCACGTTCGGGATCCTTGCTCGGCTCCTTTTTCGATTTGACCGACGACCAGAAGTCCATCGCAGTATCAACCAACTCGGTGAGAAAGCTCTCATCGCGCTGAATTTCAAACTCGATGTCCTGGCCTTGGTGGTAAAAAAACAAAAAGCCGCGTTGCGCTTCGGACACCAGCAATTGCTGTTGCACCTGGCACCAATACAACTGATAGGCCGCCGAGGCTTCCCGATTCAACAGCACATCCAAAAACGTGGTCTCGTGCGGACATTTGATTTCCACGGGTTCATTCGAGTCGGACAAACCATCGAACGAAGCCCGCATCAACGGATACTGTTCCGACTCACCGCATAGCGGCAATAACATCAGCTCGTGTTTGTCCTCAAAGCGTTGCAGAGCCTCGGGCTCTTGCTGGATGCCGGCACGGATCAACGGGTTGTTGTCCAGGCTGGCTTCCAGCACCAAGCCGATTTTCTCGGCCCAAAGCCGCCAAGGGGTTTTGTACGGCGAGCGATTCATGACGATGGCCGCTTCGCTGGCACTGACACCTTGTAATCGCCACAGGCGCCATACGTCGGAACGTTGCGATACGTCGACGACCTTCATCGCGAAAATCCGGTCAACTGCACCTGGCAACCGAAGCGCACCGTCTCGATGCCGAGCTTGTGCAACTGGGTCTGGCAACGCCGGGCCCAATTGCCATCGCCGAACAGCAATAGCAGTTCGTCTTGCGCCGGCAAACACACCCCGCCAAAACTCTCTGCCAGTGTCGTCAGTTCCGGCTGGCTCAAGGGCTGCGGATTGGGTTCGTTACTCTGAGGGCGCCACAGGCGTTCCAGAAAACCTCGGCCGTGACGGCGTAACACCGTGGGTGAATCGTAACGTTGCCAGTCGGTATGACAGGGCACGCGGTTTAATGATTGATCGTTTGTATTCATGACCTCTCCTGATAAAACAAGAGCGTCATGTCCTACCCCGTGGGCGAATCATGACGCCCTCGTGGGTGGTTAAAGAATTTGGGATTGCAGCGCTTCTACGCCGCGTGGCCCAAAGTTTGACGGGCCTGATTCATGGCCATGTCTTTTGCGGACAAGGGCGGCATGCCGGCACTGTCGGTTTTACCTAAGGCTGATGTTGCCCTGGGATCAACCTCCGATACCTTATCCAGCTCGGCCAAGGCAAAGGTCAGATCGATGCCTTTGAACTTTTGGTTGGCATAGTCGTAGGCCGCTTTCCAGGCACCGGCCGCCGTAGTACGACGTACCAATTCCGCCACGGCTTTTTGCACCTTGGGATGAATTTGCGACACGTCGATCACCTGAGGTATGTGCTCGGGTGAGTCGGCAAACCGATCGCCTGCATCGCTGTCCCAAACCGTCGCTTCGCCGTCAATGACCGTGCCGTCCTGGATGTCGTCAAGCGTTTTGCCATCCATTTCCTCGGCGGCATAGCCGCATTCCTCCGGAAAGGCTGCACGCAAGGATGCCGCTTTACCGCATTTGGCCAATTGCCCCTTGGGGCGTTTGATCCATATGGCGGTTGGGACTTGCGAGTTTTTACCGCCGGCCGTGCTATAAGCCTCCAGCCAGTAGACTTCCTCGGTAAAGGCGCAACGTTTGCCGCCGACGATCCGGTACACGGTAACCGCCACCCATTCAGGGAAGGTCACGGTGACACTGGATTCCTGCCATTGCTCGTTGTCGTCCTTGTAGCGTCCGGTAAATGTTTTGGTGATATCAGGACCCCAGACGGGCCTATCCATGCCGGCCCAAACCCCGGTACGCGAGGCGGTGGTCTGAATTTCCATGATGGACGGCCAGACGGTTTCGACATTGCGGCCAAGAGCGGCACTCCACATCGGCACGATATGCACCGGTTTTTTGAAGATGTCGAGCTTGCGGGCCTTGCAATAATCCAGCGCCATCAGAATGGCTTCCGGGGTTTTCGCCGTGGGAAAGGTGACTTCGGTCAGTACCTTCCAGGATTGCTCCGACAGACCGTAGCTTTGTTGCACAACAGCCGGCATCGGCAAGTCACGAGTTTTGGGTAAGGTGTTGCGATTGTTTTGGTTCATGGTGGGTCTCCTTCAATAAAAAAAGGGAACGCCATTGCCCGCCGGGGAATGGAATTCCCCGGGGGGTTGAAATACCGAAACCTGCAAAAGGGTCGGTGGTGTAACCGTTAAACCAACGAACGCCAATAATCGGCGTTACAGGATTTAATGGATGGGCATATCGCTATATTCGTCGTCCCAATCGGCGTCCTCAGGAGCCGGAGGCGATGATGGCGAACCATTGGCGACTGCCGCTGCGTTAGGGCGATCCAGCATCTGCAATTCAAAGGCGGCAATTTCGGTACGGTACCGTTTATCGCCCGCTTGGCCCCATTGCTGGGTACGCAAACGGCCTTCGATGTATATCTGGCTGCCTTTGTGCAAATACTGCTCGGCGGTATCGGCGAGTTTTTTGAAAAACACCACTCGATGCCATTCGGTTCGCTCCTGTTTGCCGTTTTTAGGGTCGTTCCAGATTTCGCTGGTTGCCAAACGGACGGCGACGACCTTGCCGCCGTTATTGGGCATATAGCGAACATCCGGATCGGCGCCGAGCCGGCCCAGCAAGATGACTTTGTTCACGCCGCGATTGGCCATGATGACATTCCTCCTGTCGGCCGCGCCCGACTCAACGATAACAATACCCTGCGGCGCGGCGATGGGTATGCCGGAACGCCGAATCCCCGCGGGAATCGAGGCGCCCGGCAGGGTAAACACAATCAATAGTCACATCAGGCTTGACGCACCTGACACGCCGATGGAAAACCACCGTCGCCGCTTAAAAACGGAACGCCGACCGAAGTCGGATCAAGGCGATCATGAAAGACCAGCCGAGAAAGTCTGGGAAGAAGCGAAAGGCCGATGGCCAACCGATTCCATTGGCGGGTATTGAAGCAGAGATTTTTTGAAGAGTTCTTGCAGCTGATGACGAATTCGCCGTCGTCTGCGGAAAGGCTAAAAAGAATTTGGCATACGATCATGAACCATTCGTCCACATCAGGAAACGGTCATGTCCGAAGCAGCCCCACAGCCCAAACCAGCCCAGCGTCGCGCCATTAGTCGGCCGATATTTGAGCGTACGTTTAGCATCAACAGCGAACAAGCCATTCGGGTGATTCGCAACAGCTATCAGCGGCTGATGGTGTCTTTGTATGCGATCGACGTGATCCTGCGCATCATCGGCCGGGAGGAAACCGTCGATGAAATCGAAAGCCTCGTCAGTCAGATGATTGCCGAATGCGCGGAGCAGCTACAGCAGGAAAAAAGTCGACTGGAAAAACTCAAGGCCGATAACGGTATCAGCGAAACGCCGACCTACACGCATCCCAGGGAATTTGTGGCGAAAATCGCTTCGCCGCAGATTGCGCAATTCGTCGAGTTGATTCGCTTATTGGACCAATTGATGATCGTGATGGACACCTTGTGGCTGTGCCAGGTCATCTCCAACAAACACTGCATTGCCGCGCGCCTAGAGTGGCAGCAGCGATTGCAGCGACTAGCGAATAAAATTGTGACGATGGAAAAACATGCGCATCAGGCGGCGTATGAACAGGGGCATGGGGAAGAGGTGCGGTTGGCACGACAAGAATCAGGTTTGCAGGTTGAGCCGGAAGTTATTTTCGAAGACGATTCTAAGGCCAATGCAAGCCAATCATCTTAACGAGCGAACGAAATCAGCAATAAAGGAAAAGTAGCTGCGGGGAGCTAGATCGCTGGGTTTAAATTGCCTCTACTGGGGCGCTAAACGGCACATACGCATGCGGTAGGCGCCGATGGTGGTAAGCAATATATGGGGCAAAGACCATTTCAGTTTACAACAAACCAAGTATTGAGGCTTTTATTGCGGCAGCCGTTTTATTGGTCGTATTCAATTTTGTTATTAAATTATTGATATGAAAGTTAACCGTACGTTCAGCAATATTAAGGATTTCAGAAATTTCACCTGATGTTTTACCAACAGCTGTCCATTGGAGCACTTCTATCTCACGTTTTGATAATTTTGTACTAACCTCAGGCATCAGTTGCGATACCTTTAGGCACTTTGACATACCTTCATGCGCAATTTGAGTCAGCCATGCTATTTCAATCCGCTTGGTATTCAGTTCTGTTTCTGAAATAGGTTCATTTGATCGTGCCAGCGTTAGCATGCTGACAACGCCATTGAAATCGCGAATGGATTGAGCCCATCCAAAACACAATCCAAATGAATGCGCTTCTTCCCATAGACTACGTGCTTGGACAAACACATCGTCTGTCCAGATGAGCGGTAATAGCGAATGCATTGCATGTTGCACCGTAGGATCAATCGCAAGATAATTATTGGTTTGGTATTGTTTTCGCCAGCCCTCGGGATAATTATTGAGCATAAAAACCTTTGGCTCTATCAAGGGAAGTGGCATTCGTAAGCCATAGGCGCAATAATCGAAGCCAAGTTCTTTACTACGTTCACAAATTGCTTGAAAAAGCTGATGATCGCTTTGATTAGTCATCAATGTTTGGAGCTGATTTTCTTGCCATACCTTCATAAAATCCTTTACATAATGGTAAGTTCGCGATACACCTAGAATGATTCTTTGATGAGAGTCAAAACTCGTCTTCTGTCAATCTTTACACTATCAAATATTACTGATTTTATGTAGTGTTTTGTCTTTTCCGTTTTTTGAGAGGCACAACATGCAATTTAACGAAATAACCGGAGCAGAAGGCATTGCAATCATGCCGATTATAGCCATATCGTCTGATAGTTATATACGCCTGACCTTTGAAAGGTTCCGGAAAATTACGTTTGTACATTTGGTTTCTGGTCTTGATGAAGATAAACCGGCAATGTTACAGAAAGGCACTATTTTCACTGAAATTACGGGTTATACAGAATGGGTCAGCGAAACGACACCAACCATTAGCATCGGATGGGATTGGATGATCCAGCCGCCCCAAGAAAAGGAAGGTTTTTATAAGAGAATCAGTGAGCCAAGAAGCAACCTCATGCTGATTGATTCACAACAGCAAGATTTTGGGCCGGTCAAAACGGCTATGCTGATCGAAACCGTGATTGACGAAATAGTTTGGCAAAATGTAATTCAACAATATATAAGCAAGCGCTACACTTATTAACCTGTCAAGGTTGACAGTTGTTTCTAGTTGCGGGTCTCTGTCAAATTAACCTCAACATACGACCTATTGAGGAGACAGAGGATGTGCGTTGTAAAAGGTAGACAAGAAGACCTTCCTGCCGGCCTATATTCAATGGTTGCCAACTATCGCCACAGAGTGTTCGTTGAGCAACTAGGTTGGCAACTCCAGACTTTTGGTAACACCGAACAGGATCAATTTGACCGTGACGATACGATCTATGTCATCTCCAGAGATAAGTATGGAGATATTACAGGATGTGCTCGCTTGCTGCCAACCACTCGGCCCTATCTGCTTGGAGAAGTTTTTCCGCAATTGTTAAATGGAATGCCTGTGCCAAATTCACCGGATGTATGGGAATTATCGCGCTTTGCTTCGGTTGACTTCAATACAAAAACATCCTCCGCGGTTGGACAGTTTTCTTCTCCTATCACCTTATCTTTACTTCACGAATCTATTGCTGTTGCCGCTGAAAATGGCGCAAAGCGCATCATAACGGTTTCGCCAGTTGGCATTGAGCGCTTGCTACATCGAACCGGCTTACGCGCCCACCGGGCTGGGCCGCCAATGATCGTCGATGGACATCCAATTTTTGCATGCTGGATAGATATTAGTATCTAGGGAAGCGTTGAATAAATCCAGAATTTCTCGGCGCGAGCCCGAGGAAAATGCGATTTTCCTTGAGCTTACAAAATTAATTACTTTCAGTGATAGATTTTGATTGTTCATCCCCTCATTCCCGGAAACGCTGATTTAATTAGTGTTTCCCCAAGAAAAACAATATTTTCAAAGGATAAGCTGATTGTACCGAAATCGATATGCATCATTTCGTTCTTCGTGACTTCGCTAGCTCGCTTGACCTGGCGGGTTTTCACATCGCAAAACTGCAAGGGCTTCCGAACCAGTTCGAACGCGACCGGAATTGATACGCCGCCGCTGTGGTACAAGGCATTGAGCAAATTGATGCCGCGGACCGAACGCCCTTGGCAATGATCATAATGCCAGCACATCACCTCGTTCTCGTCCGTCCAGGCTTTCTCCTGGATCGTATCGTCGAAAATCAATACCCCGTCTTCGCGCTCTATCTGCCGGACCGTTGATTTTACTTGCTGCCATATGTCCCTCGATGTGTATTCGCGCTCCGCTAAAAAGCGTGTCACTCGATCATGACTTACTTCACCATCCAACATCGACGACATCCCGGTGGCCGTCGCCGCACTAAATGTGCTGATCAGGTAATCCGTATATAACTCTAATTCTGCTTTTTTCATTCCCTCAGAATAACCGGTTAGTGCGACGGATGCGTAACATCAGTTATCTAAGCTATAATCTAACGTTTTGCTTTTGTCGGCCGAAGGAAAAGCCGGTATTGTGCTGATAAATTAAGACGTGCTGCCAGGAAACGTAGGCAAAATAAAATGCGTCAATTCGATTATGAATGAAAGGGAATACGATCATTTAATCGGAAAAATTTACGATGCCGCCCTGATGCCGGAATTGTGGCTGGTTTTTTTGG
This sequence comes from Methylomonas sp. Kb3, assembly GCF_002834115.1. Taxonomy (NCBI): domain Bacteria; kingdom Pseudomonadati; phylum Pseudomonadota; class Gammaproteobacteria; order Methylococcales; family Methylococcaceae; genus Methylomonas; species Methylomonas sp. Kb3. The sequence continues at coordinate 574,926 of NZ_PIZT01000069.1, forward strand.
AGCAGTTGTCGGATATCTTTAAAAGCCAAGGTACGGCGCTTTATCTGGTGGATTTTGCCAACCGCAATTCTACTTGCCGCAGCAATGAGATTTCCTTCATTCATTCCGTTCGCTCTGCGCCCGAAACCGTCGTGTCTTACGAGCGTAATTATTCCAAGGTCAATGTCTTGCTTGAAAATTCCAAGGATTTACCCGAAGGCGCACTGATAACAGCCGACCGCTTGTTTCTCGTGTGGGAATTTGTCTTCACAATATGGATGCTCACATTTTTCCCGATAGCAAATCCATATTATTTCAATTAGAAAAATTGCAATCATTTTAGGGGCTAAAATCAGATTGGTGGCTAGGTTATTCTGAGATAACAAACTTTAAAAAAAGTTGAAAGGATATTCTGAATGAATGCAAAACCAACAGGTAAAAAAGTTTCCAGTAATCTTTATTTACATATCGACGCGATTCAAACGTTAGGTTCTGATGAACAAAAAGCTATTGACTTAGCATCGACTATTGCCAATTTAAAACTTGGTCAAGATTTCAATGTCATAAAACTGAATAAAGATGAGTCTCGTATCACCTTATTGAACTATCCTAGTTTCTTTGAAGAGAGCTTTCCGATTCTTCGATGTTACTGGACTGTCGATATCGAAAACGGCTCATTTCGATTTCGAACTTACCAAGATTCTCTAAATCCGCCAATTTTGCATCGGAAAGAATTATTACTTTCAGTTGATCATCCAAAGTATGCCCAGTTCGAAGCACTGACTATAGCAGCCGAGCAAATCGGCATGTTCGATGACACAGCCCGAATAGGTTTTCTGCAAGCATGGAATGCATTGCTGATGCAAAAAGGCTATCGCGTTGTTGATCATCAACTAGTTCCCATTGGTAACGACGAATCGGATTTTAGCGGCGAACCTCAAGTTGAAAGTTTTAGAGGTGTTGATCGACATCTTACAGCCTTAACCCGCTATGGATTTTCAGCACCTGTTCAAACGCTGGCACGTTTCGGTTTGCTTGATGGATCAAAATCTCTTTTTGACTATGGCTGTGGTCGGGGAGACGATTTGCGTGGATTGCGAGAGAATGGTATTGACGCGACGGGCTGGGATCCGTATTACGCGCCTAATGAAAAGAAGCAGATAGCCAATATCGTCAATCTGGGTTTTGTCATCAATGTTATCGAAAATCCGATCGAACGTTTAGATGCTTTGCAGGGAGCCTATTCTTTAACAGATGAGCTATTGGTCGTATCGGCTATGTTGGCCAATCCAGACACTGTACGCGGCAGGCCATATGGCGATGGAGTGCTAACCACTCGCAACACATTTCAGAAGTACTTTACTCAAGGAGAGTTGCGCGGCTATCTAGCAGAAGCATTGGATGAAGAACCGATACCTGTGGGTCCTGGCATTTTTTACGTGTTCAAGGATAAAGATGCCGAACAACGTTTTATGGTTGGGCGTCAGGTTAATCGACGGAATATTCTAAGACTAGCCCACTTATCCCGACCCGAAAAACCGAAGCGGCATGACAAGGCGGAGGAAAAATACCAGCAGCACTATGCGTTATTAGAATCTCTATGGGAAATGTGCCTCGCATTAGGGCGCGATCCAGATCGAGGTGAAATTCCTGTCGATCCAGCTCGAGCTTCGGATGCTGGTCACAAGGTAAGAGATTCCAACCAATTCATACTGAATATGTCTGCCATATCCGCCAATTTTGGTTCACTACCGGCAGCACTTCGATTCGTTAAATCCCGAAAAGACGACGCTGAGAAGATGATTGAAACCGCCCGTCAGTCGCGGATCAATGATTTAAGCGTTTATTTTGCCCTGCTACAATTTGAAAAGCGTAAGCCTTATCGCCACCAGGAAAGTCGCTTACAAAAAGACGTAAAAGCTTTTTTTGGTGACTATCGCGACGCAATGGAACTTGGTCGGAAACTTTTATTTGCTGCTGGCAAAACAGACAATATCGATGCGGCTTGCCGTGATGCTGCCGAGCATGGCGTTGGCTGGCTGGAAAACGGTGAATCTCTAATCTTGCCAACCGAGCTTATTGTTCAACTCCCACCAGTATTGAGAACTTATGTCGGTTGCGGTCTTCGTTTATATGGTGACGCGACTAGTGCTGATTTAATCAAAGTTCACATATATTCTGGTAAGCTCACTCTGATGAGTTTCGATGATTTCACTGGTAAACCTCTGCCACGAATGCTTCAACGCATCAAAATCAAACTACGTGAACAAGATCTGGATGTTTTTGACTATGGAGATAGTTTTGAGCCGCCCTATCTTTATCGTAAATCACGTTACATTAACGAAGAATTTCCGCACTATGTTGAGCAGATAGCTTTTGAGGAATCATTAGAAAAAGCAGGTTTGCTCAACTTCAGTGGCTATGGTCCAAAACCAAGTGAATTTGACGCCCAGCTTTCTCAAGCACGTTGGGAAGTCAAGGATTTTAGTCTAATCCGTAGTCTATCCATTCCTGATATTGATACTTCCTGTGGTCGCTATTTTACTTTTCGACAATTGATTGAATGCGGCGAAACTCAGACTCGCACGGGCCTTCTCAATTTACCCAAGGAACCGCAAAGCTACAATGCACTATATGAACTTGCCATTAATATCCTTGATCCCGTAATCGATTATTTTGGCATGATTAGGCTAACGTATGGCTTTTGCTCCCCTGAGTTAGCTAGGCAGATCAAAGGTCGTATTGCCCCAAAGTTGGATCAACATACTGCCCATGAACTTAATAGAAATGGACAGCCGATTTGTCCGCGACTAGGTGCCGCGGTGGATTTCAATGTAGAAGACGAGGATATGGAAGAAGTCGTTCATTGGATTAGTCAGAATTTACCCTTTGATCGAATCTATATTTATGGTAGAAATAAGCCTATACATTTGAGTTATGGGCAAGATAACTCTCGTCAAATTGTTGAGATGGTTACTGGGAAGGGAGGCAAGCTAATACCCAAGATACGAAGGGGAACGAGCTCATTCAAACCATTAACCAACCCTGTTTACACAAAATTCAGGACACCCTCTAGTGTTTAATTGCGTAAATTAGTTATCGTATTTTTAATCTGGCTCCCTTGCACCTCTCGCCGACGCCATTTAAAAGGTTGAGCATTTTGATTATGTCTTACGATAAAGGCTTGCTGTTTTTGTTCGGTTGTCAGTGCTATTTCTATCGCTTTTCTAGGCATAGTGCCCAGTATAGCTGATAAAAAATATTATTAATGCAATTAAACACTAGATTCAAAGCTTTTAAAGAAGCCTAAAGTTTGCCTGAACACATAATTTGTTTGGAATGCGTTTCAATAATTTTGGATTTAGCTGCTTAAATATCTTAATCAATCTTGATGAACTTGATTACGAGAGATGCAGATTGTTCATCAGATATAGAATTTCCTCCGGCTACATTAAGATATAATGATGGTTTCGCAGGGCGAGTAAGCGCAATTGCTTTAACTTCCTCAGCGGTGAAACCTTCTGCTCCTTGCATTGCATATCCTGTAATATCAATATCTTTTCCAGATTGGTCTTTCTGAGGGACTTTATGCTCCAAGTACATTAGTCGATTATCAAAATCTGGCAATTGAACAATTTTCGTCAGCAATTCCTGAGGATTATTTTCAAGCCACTTGAGGAGTTTTCGACGAATTTTCCGTACAGTTGAGTCAGAGATAATGAATACCGTTTTCTTTCCATCTTCAGAATCTGCTAGCGCTGCTGCGGTTGCTACGACTCTTTCTTCTCCATAAAGAGTTTTCCATTTTCCATTATGTCTCACAAAGGCTTCAATACCATGAGGTATTAGTATATTCGGCGGACGCTGAACACCAATTCTACTTAGGTCGGCAGTAATCGCATGTTGAAGTTGAATAGCATAAAGAGGTCTTAAGCGACCAACTCGAATCCAATCAGACTTATCTTCCTTAAATTTATCGATTTCCTCAGCATGCCAAGTGTGCAGTCTTTTTTTGTTCCAATTAATCATGAGCTGCTTAGTAGTATCTTTGGGGTCTTGTATCACTACGGAAGCCAGGCCATCTTGTCCTGCTGGAACACTGGCAGCAGTCACACTTTTGACGGAACCCTCGCAGAGAAAGATAGTCCGTTTGCGCAATTCGTCAGGTCTAACCAAATCACATGCGGGTGTTGCGATCACAAGAGCTTTGGATTGGTATTCTCCATTAAAAAATATATCCCCAAGATAAAAATACCCATCTTTAGGGCCTAGTTTGCGGTCAATCTCACTTTCTAGGCGAACTGTGGCATGAAGAAGATTACCTGAATAAATATTTCCTGCAGCGGGGGTTAAGCCAAACCGAGATCGTGGTAGATCTTCTAGCTTCCAATCATCAAGTGCTTTTGCGAGATCCCAAATTTGGGACGTGTTTTCCAGCTCATGAACAAAGTACTCGAGTATTAGGTCTGAAATGTAAGTCCCTAACCCTACTTTTTCGATAGAAACAGTATTGCGGTGGAGAACGAAGTAATCAGCCAAATCAAGATTTCTTAGCTCTCGTTTAACCTGTTCAGCCGCTTGATCAACAGCCAGGCTAATACCGCCAACATGCTGATGTAGGTTTCTAAGTTGAGGTAGCACGCGCACATACTGCGCAAGAATAGCTTCAAGGTCAGTCTTGTCCTGGAAATTACTTTTTTCTAAGGCTTCAAACTGGGAGGCAAACAGATTTGATTGCTTGCGAAATTCTTCCCTACGTTCTGTAAGAGCGGTCGGTAGACTCGACATCAAAAAGACGAAAGGGAGACAATCTTGATGGGTATTCCTTAGCTTATTGTAAGCGGCGATTGCATCATCGACTTGCACTGGTCCTTCCTCTCTTAGCCTAAGGTCAATGAAGATGAGTTGAGGCTCGTTGCTGCTATCAAGTGAATAGTCCGCACCGAAAGTTTGGCAGTCTATCCCATAACTCTGAAGTAGTTCGGTTAAAGGCTTCACTTGAGCTAGCTTGGCTTCTTGCTCTACCAGATATTCGTCAAACAACTGGTTAAAGTGAGATGGTTCTAGTTCTCCTCGAGCGTTGAAAATCTTCGTCACGCTATCAGTATCGCCGAGCGCATTCATCAAGATCGCATCATCAGCCTCTTTCATTTCTAGTAAGTTGCAAACGAAATCAAAATGAGCGTCTTCTAGAGCATCAATGAATGCCTGCACCTTACCTGGAGGCAGCTTTAAGTTTGGTTCTTTGTTGTAAGCATCGTCAATAATGTGAGCGCACTGCACACCGTTTTCTGCAAAAATTTTCCCCAAACTCATTCTACTTTCTCTTTTAATTCAAGCTCAAACGTGTTGTAGCGTCCCGGATGAATGCTCCCTTCGTCCACTAATCCTAAGGTTCCGCCGAGCATCTCTGCATTCTGACGAGCAATGTAAAGCCCCAGTCCTTGTCGCCGAGTGGCCGTGGTTACTTTAGTGGAAAAAAACGGTTCGAAAACTGATTCGACTCGACTTTTTGGAATGCCTGGGCCATTGTCAGTATAGCGGATTCTAGGTGGATCTCCCTCGATCACAATCTTGATTCGTGGCTCAAAGCTTGCATGCGCTCTGCTCTCGATATCAAGCCAATATACGCTGTTGTTGATCAGATTCTCGAGAATTTGAACGACATGCCCCTCGATGATGAAGGCGGTTTTAGAATGAGAAGATTGTTGCGATATGCCAGCCCCAATTCGATGTCGGCCAAATTGGTCTTTATGTGCATCAAGAACATAAGTGACAATATCTGCTAAATTCAATGTGCTGCGGCGCTGACGAGCGCTAATGGAGAGCGGTTCGAGCGTCTGCAATCGTTTTTGAATGACTTTGATTTGCTGGGATAAGACACGGAAAGCTGCAGCGGTATCATTATCGACGAGTTGTCTATTGATGTTTTTTAGCGTCTTTTGAGTGGCTTCGGTTGCGCGAGTAAGTTCGTGCGCTATTACTTCTATCATTAATCCCACTCCTGCCAATTGAGTTAAACGCTCTTTCTCTTCTTCAATTGTGCCAATACGCTCCACAGCACGCGCATGCGCGTCCTTTATCTCTAGGAAGGCATCCTTTACTTCTTGTAGAAGCTGTGCATCGCCAGAATAGTGTCGTTTAATTGTTTTCAGTGATTCTCGCGTGCGTCGTTCAAGGCTATCAACCGAACCAGTTTCTTTTACTGTATCGTACGCCAAAGCATTCCCGGCCTTTTGCGCTCGGCTCGCTTCAACGAGATAGTCATGAAACCAGTGAGTTATGACTTCATTAAGCAACTGGACTAGCACTGTTTTCTCGGGACAGTCAGTAAGGCCCTGTCGATTTGTTTGGTCTAAAAGCTTTGAATTTGTAATACGTCCAATGCGAACACGTCCAATGATTTGTTTAGTGTTGAGCTTGTAGCCAGTTGCAGCAAGTGCCGCCCGATCTAACTTAAGCCAGTCATCGCCCTCATCCCCATACGGCAAAACTCTGTAGCCATCGCGGAACAGTGAAATACCAATCCAGGCTTTGACAAGGGCTCGTACTGCTTCACGATCTCCGATACCTTCGACTGCTCGAAACCTTTGGCGGTTGAACCAATAAAATTCAAAGTTAAATGGGCCTAAGGATCGAAGAATCGAAAGTGGCTGGCCAGACTCCTTCAATCCACTCATAGAATGTAAATCAGTAATATCAAAGGTCAAAACTGTTTCATCAGCATTATATAAGCCAGACTTGAACTCCACCGTGAGCGATGGTTTGTCACCTTTGAATTTGAGCTCACCTGTACATTGTGCATGAGCGCTCTTTAGTAAATCGATTGCAACTGTTCTGGCTTGTTCGACAGGTTCATCGTTAAATGAAAGTTTGATAGGAAATCTTCTACGTTCGTCCCAAGAAAAAGGATCCATCATTTTAGCAATCTGATCCTTTGCTATTTCGGAAAGTCGTTCATATGACCAAGAGGCAGATAGGTCAGAAATGATTATTCGCGTGAAAGAATCTCCAATTGACTTTGGCTCACCCTTTATTGGAGCCAGCTTTACACTATCAGCAGGTTTATCATAAGCTTCTTCGAAACGGTTCCAATCGATTTCAAGAACATTAGTTAGCAGGTCATCTTTAGTAGCGGTCTCAATCCGAACCATGCGCCCCAAACGCATTACAGAAAGACGCCCAACACCTTTTTCACCTAAATATGGTGGTTTTGTTTTATCGTTACCTTCAATTACCGATTGACGGACAGCGTTTGTCCTGTTTGTCGTTCCGATTGTAAGGTAGATATCCTCAAGATCAATCTTTGACATTCCATGACCACTATCGGCCACCACAATACGGTTACATTTACGGTATGCTTCTTTGGCGTGTTTTACTAAGGATTGGATAGTTCTTGCTCCAGCTATAGTGGCTTTAAACTGCTCTCTGAGCAGCTCTGGGGCATCAGGAAGTAAATGTTGTAACAATTCATCTTTTAGTTCATCGACAGTTATATCGGAGTCCTCCTGATCTAAAGAGGCTAGGATTGAGGCGAAGTCTGATTCCCGAATAACAACTTCAAACTTGACATCTACTCCTGTTCGGGATTTAGCATCGATGGCATTTTTGATGAGCTCATAGAGCGCCACTGAGTCGGATGAAATAAGTTCGGCTCCTAGGTGAAGTATGGTTCGAGCTGTGATTTTAAAGGACATAAGTAAATATCTATTTCAAAAATGACAATTCTGATAATCCTTTAGCATAATGATTCGGATTTTTTTTGGCGAGGTTAACCTTTGCAAATTTCTGTTCAAATTCAATGCTCTTTCTCCGTTCCATTTACTATACCCCCTGTGAATTAATTCGAAAAAAATTCCAATCTTAAAATTGATTCTTATAGAACCCCACTGCACACTTAAAGTCTAATATTTGACCAAAATTCTTTAGCGCATTTGCGACAAAACTCTTAAGAAAAAGTTAATTTCCTGTTCAGTTGTATGTCGAGAAAGGCTTATTCGTAGAGTATTTCTGGCTTTCTCATAATCAATACCCATTGCAATTGCAACATGTGAAGGGCGGTCACTTCCTTGAGCGCAAGCCGAGCCTGTCGAGACGGCAATCCCATGCTCTGACAGTTGATGAACCAATAGCTCTCCATCTATGGTCGGAAAAATAGCAAGCGTGGTATTGGGAAGGCGCTTAACACTTCTTCCCAAGATCTGAATTCCGGGAATAATTTTTTCCATTTGCGCTTCCATATCATCGCGCAATGAAGCGATTGCAGAAAACTGATTAACTAGCGCAGATGTTAGTTTTCGTAAGGCAGTAGCCATGCCTGCAGCAAGAGCGGGATTATCAGTTCCCGCCCGACGTCCCTCCTGTTGGTCACCACCAAATAAAAGTGGCTTTAAATAACGACCTTGACGAATATATAGAGCACCAATGCCTTTGGGACCATGAAATTTGTGCGCCGATAGAGATAAAAAATCAACCGCACGCAATTCATCGGATAGTTCAACAGGAATTTTGCCAATGGCTTGAGTTGCATCTGTGTGGATTAGGCATTCAGGGTATTTTTTTTTAATTTGTTGAGCTAGCTCACCCACCGGCTGAATTACGCCAGTTTCGTTATTGGCTAACATAATTGATACCAGACGTGTGTCTGGTCGAATAAGTGACACGATGTTATCTATATCGATCACGCCGTTCGAATTAACAGCACCTAATGTGAGATCGATAAAAGGATGGCGTGCAACAGCGAGAGCAGTTTCAAGAATAGAGGGATGTTCAATGGCCGACACGATGAAATGCGTGTTGCCTCTATGTTCCGTTTCTGAATCCAATATGGAACGTAAAACCCAATTATTTGCTTCTGTGGCGCCGGAGGTTAAAGTGAATTCTGAAGGATCGCTAGCATTTAGAGCCTCGCAAAGTATTTGTTTGACCTCATAAATGGGGTACATGCAGCCGCTCAATTCGCCGATAACAGATGCCGGGTTGAAGTAGGCCTCAGTCCAATAAGGCAGCATGGCTTCGATGACCTCTGGCAGGACGCGCGTGGTCGAATTGTTGTCGAGAAAGACTATTGGATTTTCCATGTTCTGAGTTTTGCTAACTAACTGATCCTGAATTGAGCATATACTCGTATCCCTAGCGAAGAACGTTTTCTATTAGCGTTACAGGTGGCAAATCATGCAGCCAGAGGATGGTGGCTCGTCAACTGACAGCCCAGCTAAAGTCGTTACAAGCGGGAGATTTTTCTGATTCTGCTTTTGACGGAGTTGCTGTATTTCCCATTTACTAATTATTTCCGCGATACGCTCTGGTTTTTCCAGCTCTGACAGAGGTTCGTCCTTACACCAATAAAAGATATTGCCATTGACTCGGTTTGGCTTTTCGTAAGCTTTCGCTTCTTCATAAAGGTGAGGATATTGCTGTTTTAGACGAACCCACTCAATCTTTTGCTGATAAAAACAAAAAAAACAGCCTGATCGTGTTCGACCCCACTCGGTATAAGGAGGCATGCCAATGCCTGATTCACGAAGAATTTTTTGCACGCCATCATAATCGATACCGTCTTCGCGAAATGGAAAGACTGCTTTGATATTGGGCTTGTGGCTAATATAGCCAACTCGATCTTCATCGGCACGAATGCCAACATAGTTAATGCAATTAGTGTCCCCGATATATTTTTCAAAAGGTTCTAGCTTCATTGCTCTGGTACACCACCGACGGTGATTTGAGGGCAACATACCTCCGTACATTCGTAATAAATCATCGAAAGTTGTCCCGAATGTTGTGCGAACAATCTTTTTTCCAAGGTAATCCTCAAGACGATCAATATACTCGTAGGTGTCTGGTAGCTCTTTGTCAGTATCATGAAAAATGTACTCCATGTCTGGAATACGGTCTCTAAGATAAATCGCCAATGCAGCACTATCCTTGCCGCCGGAGAGGCTAAGAATGTGGCGGACTGGTTGGATTGTTGACTCGGGCATAATTTTAACTTTTTTGAAATTGGTTCCAGATAGCACGGACTGCAGCACTTAAGCCCGCGCGACCATGCTCCTGAATTAGGTTAGTAATTTGCGTTTCCAATTGTGTGACTTGTTCTTCTTCCGACTCCGACCAATGAAGCATGCGGGTAGACTCAATACCGTTTGGTTTGGTTAACGCTAGACGGACAACTCGTTCAGCATCTTGGATCCCAATGTCTCCGATAAAATCCGAGTTGGCCGCTTCCGCGCGTAACATTCGTTTAGCTAAAACACCAAGACGCTGATGAAAAGTATCTTCGTCATTATCATTCCATCGTGCCGCGGATTTTCGACTTAAATGATTGGCAAGTGATTCCAACCACTGCCGATGATTCAGGTGAGCATCTCCAAGACGAAGCACGAAACTCTTGAGTTCCTCTTCGGCAAGTTTGTTGGAAATGGCCGCGCATCGAGCGATTAATTCTGAACGAAGCTCTTCAATAGAAACGTGAGTTTCGAATGAATCGGTAATGGCTGAGGCAACTCTATTAAGCAACATATCATAACTAGTTTGAATCTCAGCAATTAGTTTAGGAAGCTTGGAGGCAAGCGTATCGTAATCATCTATTGAAACACCTACGGCGATTGGAATATCCGTAAAAACCAGTTTGCCTGGCTCTCTAGCTTCAAGCAAACATTTTCGTAACGCCAAGGCTTCTGTGCTTAGTTTTTTCGTATTCCGTGAATACTCGGGAACCTCTGCAACAAATTTAACTAATGGCCGAACCAGGTCGAGAACTTCCGGGCTATCAGACGGAGTAAGCCCCAGTACAGTACTCAAGCTATGAAATAACTCCAGGCGCACGCCGACAATCGAGCAGTGTTGTAGCTCAAAATGCTCCGGTTCCTTAATGAGTCGTTTAAATTCTTCGCCCCCCAGACGATGCCGATAAGTGCCATTTTCATAGGCAGCCGTCTGATGCCAACATGCAGCCAGATAAATTGCCAAGAGTAAGGGGAGCATGCCATCGCGAGCACCAATCGGTTCTTTGCGGAGTTCAACAAAAATGCGTGGAATGTCGATCCGTTGGCCGTCATTGTCTTTTAATAATTTGTCAATGGTCAGCAGAGCAGGACGGAGTCTTCCGATGTCATTTTGCTCGGTTGGAATAACAATCGACCATTTATCTTGATTAAAAGTGTGTACATTGCCGGTCAACAACACGGATAGATAGATCGCTAATTCCGGGGGATTTTTTGTAGTATCCATTCCCAGAAACGGTTTATCCGGATAGGTAGAAATAGCTTCTATTAGAAGTGTTCGTGCCCGTGAAGCCGCTGAACTAGTGATTCTACGGTTAATGAGCTCATTGGTGACGATTGGGCATTCGGAATAAATGTTATCGCATAGAGCTGAGAGGCTTGCACCAATTCCATTCGCATCGACCTGGAATGGCTTGCCCTGCCAAAACCAATTAATCGATGCCATGTCGCCGCTATTTAAACCTGTTAATTTTTCCAGTCGGTTATCTAATAGGTCCTTCGCATTAATGATTTGGGAATTAAGTTCTTGGCGCGCGAATTGATCTCCGGCCAATTCCATTACGTTTTCACTAACCCATTTCCAGCATCTTAAATCATTTGCTGCACTGATTAATTCAACTGGTGGCCTTGTTAGTCCCACCACGATTTTCGAGCTAAGGGGGGCTGAAGAATTATTAAGCTTTTCAGTGATTACTATAGACTCTCGATCATTTTCAGGGAGAAGAACAAGAATATATCCATCAGGTTCAAGACCGGTCGTTGGTTTTATTCCGGCTGTACAAAGTCGCTCATATTCACTTGCCGGGTGGAATTGCACTTCAAAATGGCGAAGATTCCCCGTCTCAACATAGTGGCGTCTGGCAACAATCGTTTGGGGGCTCAGAAGCGACACAACCATTCGCATGGAATTAGTTGGCTCTCCTAACTGGAGTCGCGCATTTTCAAAGCAATCCGCTAGATGGACACTTGTATGCGGCCAAAGGCAATAACCTCGAACGGATCCTCTCTCATACAAAACATGTTGAGATTCAAGGTGCTGTAATGCACTCTTCAGCTTTTTAGGCTGTCGTAGACCGACCGCTTTGATCAGTATGTCTTGTGTCGCAAGTAGCGAGTCATCATCAATTAGATTGAGAATCCCTATGCTCTTTAAGAGCGTAGTATGCTCTGCTTCGATGTCTTGTGACTGACGGATGACTGTTTCAATAATTCGCCAATGAGTAGCTCTACCGTTTGTCATCGTATGCGCTAGGTTTTCCTTAACGTAGTCATAGAGATTTGCTAAGCGAAAGAATTTAGGCTCAGTAAGGCAAATACTCGAGAAATCCTGGAGACTTCGAGGTTCGTAGCCTGATAAGAATCCAAATAGCGATCGTTCGTTTTGAGCAAATCGCCTCAATAGATTAAGTAATGGGGGCAGTACTGTTGGATGAAGAGGAAATAGTCTTGGAGCAAGTTCAACCAAAGTCTCGGCTGAGGTGGTTCCATAGATACCGGAACGAACCGCCCATTGCATTGCCTCTCTTGATTCTTGAATAATTTTCGAGGGTAAACCATCGACATCAATATTTAATGCCTCTGAGCACAGTAGAACGGTTTGTTCAATAGGGTGGGTAAAGATAATTTCATCAAAACGACCTGCAACTTTATCCCATTCGCGTCGAGTGGCTGCATCTAAAGAAGCAGTGTAAGAGGCAATGCCTTGGTGGAGAATTCCTAGTAAGATGAAAGGACGGTCTTCACTTCTTGAAGCAGTTTCGGCTAAGCGTTGCAAGCAATAGACGTCGGAGCTGAGCGGGTTAAAAGTTGAATATTCGAGATTTTTTCCAAGCTCATCTAATACCAGCAAAATACCGGCTTTTTCATTCTGTGTCGCAATTTGACGCGATTGCTCAAGAAGCGTTAACAGATCTTCAGTCGTTTCAGGTAAAACGCCTTTTTTTAGGCCTTCAATCTGACTGATTAAAGCGCGTCCTATTCCTTTAGCTAAAGGTTCGCGATCACCGGTAACAATTACAGGCAATAAGTTTTGTCCAGAAATAATGCCTTGTAACTCTGCCGGTAACTCAGCTTCTCTACCGGCTGCCGCTTTTGCAACGGCGAGTGCGAAGGCCGATTTTCCACTACCGTAGTCGCCTGTGATACGCCATGCTCTCTGGACGCTATTCTGGTTAAATGACGTGTTTATCCGTTTAAAACAATGCCTAATAAAATCTGTTGTAACGTAACCATCAGTTGAAGTTTTATCATGCAGGTCTAATTCGATCTGAACTGAGCGCCTGAAACGAGAATTAAGCCTTATCAAGCTGCTAGCTGTAGATCGCTTAATAACAGGATCTGCGTTTACGAATTGGTCTTGAGTTTGACCCATTATTTTCGCTCGTATATTGATTTCAAAAGCAGATCGGCATTGGTTTCCTCAAGCCTTTCAATGCCACGTTGATTTTGGGATTCAACCAGCCTCCATTCGTGCGGGTAACTCTGAGTCAGGGCAACTAATCTCGAATAAATATCTGTTTCCGGCAAGCGAAAAACGCGACCTGGACTGTCTTCTGAAAAGGAAATATCCCGTAGAGTTAGTTGCTTTTCATTTGGATGTGAGCGGCTCCACCAGCTTTGTAAACAAAAGCGAAATGCTCCAGTTGAAAAAGAAGGCTTTGGCCCGCAGTCAATGCGGAAAATTGTTTCGCGTTTACCGTTGGGGAGTTTTTTTTCTCCATATCGCTTAATTAGATTAAGGGTTGCCAACGGACTGTCAAGAGTATCTTCCGGTGTACCCTTTGATGCGTCGCTTTCACCCGCAACGTAAGTCCGAATAAACACATCGAAATGCTGACGAAGCGTGACCGTAGAAAGTGACTTAGGCTGAGTAGAAACAGCTCCGGCGAAATGATCAACAACTTCAGTCGCTACCATCTCGTCGTCAGGAAATACATTCGTCAAAAAATGCCATGCGTATGGGCGTATCGTTGTTTCCCCATCGTCCCAGCCACTGCATAAAAACCAATGCAACAGCCATAGTGTCTGCTGGTTTTCAAGAAAAGGGTCTAGGCCTTCCTGCCTAGACAGCACTTTAGATGCGAAATCACTAAGTGTCCATTGCGCCTTTGTTTTTTGGGCAACACCGGTTGCTTTAACCCAGAATTCCAGTGCTTCTACCATGTTTTTGCCTAATCCTAGGTGTTTCATTCCTTCTCTAGGATTACCAAATGGATCAATTTGATTCTCGATTGCTGCTACAGCTTTGGGTAACCAGCTTATTCTTAGCGCAAAGGACTGATGCCCACTGTAAACAAAATTTAGCATTCATATTCCCTGATTTTTACTACGCCTAAAGCTTAAGTTAGCTTATTGGAAGTTCATCGCCGGTTCGAGGCGGTTGCCCGCCTTCACGGGTTAGAATTTTCTTAAATGCATCGAAATCAGCCCGATTCTTTCTTTCCGAAAAGAACGCAGCGGTATTCATTGCGGCCAACTTTTCAGCTACAGCTGTTGCTACAAATTGGTTGAGGCTTACGCCTTCTTCTTTGGCTAGCTTTTCAACGGCAGCTTTCACTGAACGTGGCAAACGTAGCGGGTAAGTACTAGTATTACTACTCATTGTTGTAACCTCACCAAGGCTTCAAATGGTTTTAGAATTTCGATTCCAAAATCTCTAGGTATAGTTCCATAGTCACGGTGATTGAATGTGACGATGGCGTCGGCTCTACCATTTACTGCGGCCTCCAATACCATTTCATCAGCTGGATCGCGTAGCCTTGGACGCCACAGAAAATGTGTTTCAACAGGATCGACTAACGCTGCCAAGGCATCCAAATATTGGTCCACCTCGTGTTTGTTTAAGCCGGCAGCCAGTTGATGTTCCGCTAAACTACAGGTGGCTTCGTATTCAACGACCAAAGGAACATTGGCAACCAAAACAAACAAACCATCCAAAGCTGCCAGCAAAAGTGCCGCAGACGCACCCGTCGGACTACGCATAGCGGAAACGATGACATCAGTATCCAATACAAATCTCATATCGCTGAAAATATCATATCGCCGGGCATGTGTAAAAGCCTTTAACTTTGTTTAACTTCTACTATTGCAGTGGTTGTAGGACGCCTTGATAAAATCCTATACGACATATTTCTCATGTAGTTGATATGATTTGCAACTCTGTCTGTAAATACAATAACAAGCTCTTTTTTAAACGCTATCGCCATAGGAAGCATGTGCATGAATAAATCCGACCTCATCGATGCCATCGCCAGCCACGCCAACCTGACCAAATCCGACGCCACCCGCGCATTGGATGGCATTACTCAATCTATTCAGTCGGCACTGAAAGCCGGTGATTCCGTAGCCTTGGTGGGCTTCGGTACCTTTGAAGTGAAAGAACGTGCGGAACGTAGCGGTCGTAATCCGCAAACCGGCGAAGCCATTACCATTGCTGCCGCTAAACTGCCTTCTTTCAAAGCCGGTAAAGGCCTGAAAGACGCGGTTCAGTAAATATTTGGCTGTATTTATTGCGGTCCCATTCCCCAGCCTTCCAGTTCAGACTGCCGTTTGACCGTAGGCACATCCAAATCGGTCATCCGGCCTTGGGTGCGGGTTAAGGTGTCTTGACGGCCGTTAGAGGCTGCGCCGTATTTCTGCGGATTGAGCCGGCTACCGGTACCGGTGAGTTGATCGAGATTGAGCATGGACGCGGCATTGGCAGCGGTCGGCAAATGCCCGGTCTGCGCTAGAATCGCCAACCATTCGTCCAGATTGACTTGTGTCCAGTCTACGCGGTCCAGGTCCGCGACTTTGATGCCAGTACAACTGGGACTTTCCGGCGTACCGAAATCCATACCCAACTGCGGTTTGATTTGTTCGTTGAGAATGCGTGCTAGCGGCGAGTTGTAGCAACAGTAACTTTCCTTGCGCACCCAACACACGCCAGCCACCTTGCTTTCGCAATAGGTGCCGAGGTCCGTGCAGACTTTGAGCTGTTTCTTGGCGGCGAGTTCGTACTCCGGTTCCTCGCAGGAATAGACGATCTGGATGATCATGATGATGATCATCACCACGGTATAGGCTGTCATCAAGGTGCCGAGCAGTTCGCCGGCGACCGCGGCACCGCCTCCTAACTCGACGCCACCCGATTCCGCTGCCGGGGTCAGATTACCCGCCGAGTCAAAGGCCGCCTGGCCACCGGCACTGAACAGCGCATTACCGGCGGCTTCGCCAAAGGTCTGGCCGATCCATTCGGCCACGGATTTCATCAATTCACCTTTCAATGAATCCAGTAAGCCTTGCGAGGCAATGTCGCTGGTACTGAGCATGTCGGTACCGACCAAATCGTTCACCGTCGAGGCAAAATCCGCCTGAAAACTATTCCAGGCATCGCCGGCCAAGGTGAACGGGGTGAGCATGGTTTCCCAAGCGCCTCGAATCGCCGAAGTGCTATCCATGGCCATGACTGCGCTATCCATCTGGCTGGTGGCGATCAACAGATCGACGTAACGTCCCAGCCCCATCGCTCCCGAGGGCGTTTCGCAGCAATCGACGAGACTGAGCGCGCCGCCGACCATTTTGCAACTGGCCGGTTTGCCTTGAAATACTTGGCAGGTGCTTGGATCCTTTTGCTGGAGATCGGCATTGGCGTAGTCGCAATGTAAATCCATCGCCATTTGCTGGGCGCTGTTGAGTAACGCCACCGCCTTGCTGAAATCCTGGCTTTGTGTGCGATTCACTGTAATGCACTCTTCGCCCATGCAGCGTATCGGACCAGCGCATTGTTGCTGGGTGTTGCTTTGAATACCGGGAATGCCCACCGTTTGCCCGCAGTCGTAAGTATCGACACTGTCCCAGCAGGTGCCGGAGGCTAACACACTGGTACATTGGCTTTTGATGAACGAGCAGCCTTGGGTTTCCAACGATGCGCAGGTTTTGTTGGGTATGCCGTTCGCCGGCGGCTCCAGACAATGCGTGCCGGCGGTATCGGTCCAGCATTGGCCATACTGATTAAGATCGCAGTTCCCGGCGGCCTGGATACTCATACAGGTATTACGGATCCCCGTCGAACTGGCTACTGGTGCTTGCGCCAAATCCGAGCCGCAGACCATGACTTGCGATGTCGGATCGACGTAACAACCCGAGGCATTGGCGGGATCGTTCGTGCAACTCAATTGGCTGCCAGCCTGACATATGCCATCGGTAATCGCATTGGCCAAGTTTTGGCAAGTCGGTCCGCTCCAGCTCCATTCGTCTTGAGTAATCAACTTGGATAAGTCGTAACGCAGCCGAATACGAGAGTAGCCCTCGCCATTACCACCGACCAGAGTGTCTTGTTTGAATACTACTTGTCCCGAACTGTTAAAGGCGTAGGTGACGTCGCGATTGGGATGATCGACCCAACTATTACTGAGTTCGCATGAGCCGCCCCAGCCGGTGGATCCGGTATAAATCAGGTTGCCGCCATAATCCACACGAGCATGGTCGTCGAATTCCACGTCCTCCAGGGTGGCGCTGACGATCGCTTCGGGATGCAACACGTTATAGGTCACTTGCCAGGTAAACACCGCACATCCGGCTGACCAGTAGTTGTCACCAACCCGACCGACATACAAATCCATACAGCCAGAACCGCAACTGGACATGCCACCGTCGCCACTGACGAAGCGAATCAAAGGTTCGACATTGACTTGGTGGGTGGCCGTGCAGCTTTGCGGCACCGAGGGCTGCCTGAGACAGAGCTGATAATCCGGCACCCGCACCGATTGCTGGGTTTCGGTTTGGGTTGTGGTGGTTGTGCAGTCCGAGAACGACTGTGCCCAAGGCGTAAAATTGCTGAATACCTGATCGCCGCTTTGCCAGATCTGATCAGCTTGTAAATCCGGATGCGACTGGTGGGCGTTGTCTATCAAGGTGCGATAGGCTTCGCCGGTGAAGCTGGTTTCGCCGTTCAACGTGGTCTGCGCATTCAAGCCAGCGGCTAGCGTGCCGGGGTTGTTGCCGTAGAGATTAGCGAAATCGCTGGTCGTGGTTGATGTGCTATTCGTATCCGGAAACAGCGTGCCGATTGAAATGGCGCTCTCCTGAGCCGTCCCTGGATTTAAGGTCAGCGTGCCGTTGCCGGTATCGAGTGGAAACGCAAAACCACCCAGAACTTGTTGACCGAGTTGTTGACCATCGCGCCCAGCCGCCTGAATCGCATCCGCCCAGGAAACGCCAAACGGTGTCCAGGCCAAGGTCACGCACAAAATCGCAGACAGTGTCTGCGTAATCCGGCGTTGCGGTTCGAATAACTCCCTGGTACCCATCACAGCCCCACACAACAGTCCTGCCAACGCCACAGCAGGTAGAGATGATCTTCACCCGGCCCAGGATAAGTGCGACCTGCACCCCATTTGAACGTGGTCTCGCCAATGGCGTGATTGGACTCGGTTTCGGCGACCGGATAAAACATGGATAGCCGGTATTGCGATTTGGGGATGAAGGGATAGATAGTGCCGCCGCACAAAGCATCGTTGCCCGAAGTTTTCCAGGCCAGCCCGCGCCGATGCAAGGAGGCCGTCGCCCGCGTGGCCAACAAACTGGTAATCCTGGGATCGGTCCCGTAACTGGTCGGCGAAATCCCGGATAAGGGATACATATGCCCCCAAGCACCGGCACACCAGAACAAGGCATCCAAGGGATTGCCGGTGGCGGCCGCTGCGGCATCGGCGACACAGGCCGATATCGCCACCGGATTGGCAAATAACGCCGTTTCCGGGCTGGTAAAAAACGCCAACAAGTCACTATTCCAGGTGGGATCGAGTTCCGAGACATACAGCAAATCGAAATCCCGGTAACCATCGCTGTTGCAGCGGCCATCCCAAAACAAGTCCAGCAGGATGGTCAGCGGAAAGGCGAAATAGTGGTAATTGAAAAACGACATCTCGCTGGCATCGAAGTCAGCCTTGCCGGTGGTCGCAATCAAGCGCACATTTGAAGCGCTGAACTTATGGCCGCCCAAAGCCGGCGAGCACCAGGGATTGCGGACAATCTCGATCAGCCTCGCCGGGTTCCAAAGACCCATGGTCATGCCAAGTTCCGGAATCCCCATCGGATCGGTACAGAAACAGAACTTCTCATCAGTCGCGATGCTCGGTACGTTGCCACCGCCCAGCGAAGCTCCCGCCGCCCGAATCGGAAATAAACAGCTCCAGCAAATATCGGTGACCAGCTTGCCAGACCACAGTTCGGCGTCGGAGCACAACGGATCGACGCTATTGGTTGTGGTGTCGGCATAAAGCGGGGTTGCCAGTGTTATCAGACCTCCCAAAACCCAAGGGAAAACGAATCGTTTCATGACCGATCTCCATTTGCGACCGGCAGTTTTCGTTCATGAACAATCAAACGGTTACCTGATTGTTCGACGACAGCCGGCACATGCTGTAACTGAAAACGGCTGCGTACATCCGGTGTCAATAAATACACCGATGCCTGCAACGTGGTTTCCAAACGCTTTAAACTGTCCCAACCTTCCTGACGCGACAGAGACGTGGCCAAATACATCACGTGGGCCTTTTTGTCCTGGCAGGATTGATGCTGAATCAGCTCAACTTGTGCTGGCACCGTGGCATCGAATACCATCAGACATAAGCCAAATGGCATTTTGTCCAATGGGTTGACGGTTTGTCCGGCTCGGATGATCAGCTGACCGTTGGGCGCCGCCAAATCGCGCGGTGAGGTAATGGTCAGATCCACGGTCCGATCATGATCGGCCTGAGCCGTGGGTAAGTTTTCAAATTTTTGCTGTTCCCAAAATCGAGCGATGGCTTGTCGCTTCTTTTGTTTCCAGTCGATGGCGGCCATCCGGCGCTTGAGTTCTTTCAGTAAGTCGATTTCGGCAATCTCGCCGACATCACCCAAGGTGCCTAAATCACCCTGTTTGCCGGCTTTGAGTCGCTCGTCCAACCAGGACAAACTGCTGACACCTCGAACGTGTAAACGGGCTTTCCCTTCCTGTTCGACGACGAAGTCCGGCACGGATGACACCGACCAGCGTTGAAAACGGGTGGGATCGATAACAATGTTCGGCAGCGGCTCGATGCCTTTCAGCAAGCGTTTGAGGTCAGCCATCAATGCCGGTAGTTTTTGGTCGTGCTTGGGGCCGCGAAACACCAGCAACACATCGTCACGGCCTGCGGCCTCTTCAAAGATGCCTTTCAGCGCCGTATCGCCGAGTGAAAACGAGACAAACAGCAGTGTGAGTGACTTGTTCGAAGGGGTTGTCCGTAGGCCGCCTGCCGATCCCGTCGATAGCGCCTCTGCTTGGATCGCTTGTGAAGCTTTCAAGACTTGTTGCGCCTGGCGTTTCATGTCTCGTTGATCAGCCTGACCGTTCAACCACTCAGGTCGAGGCTGGCCTTCCAAGGCCTGCAAAATGGTCTGAGAACGCTGTAGCCAGGATTCCTCCGCCTGAACCGCATGCACACTGAACCAACAGAACAAACAGACCACCGATTGACGCCAAGGACGTTGAGACCAATCAAAACAACGCATAGGCCCGTCCAATCACTTGATGGTCGTAGACATAGCCCCAGTATCGCGAATCGAAGCTTTTGTCGGTTTGTCCGGTTACCCAATAGGCAGCAGGTGGAGTGGTTTCATGGCGTTTAAAACTGGTAGCAGGCTTTTTGAGTTTCTCCGTCAAAGGCAACCCGTCGATGATCCGTTCACCGTTGATCGTGGTGTGTTGTGGATCGACATGAACGGTATCGCCGGTGACGCCGGCGGCAATTTTGACGATGATCTGGCCGTCTTTGAAAAAAGGCGCCATGCGCTCGGCGCGGAACGCGATCAAATCGCCGCGCCAGATGTCTTTGTTGTGAGTGTCGATCAGGTACACCCATTTGTCCGGCAGACAGCGATCGACTTGGTCGTCGCCGCCGATTAGAAAGCGTTGGCCGATATAGCGTTCAACGGCCAACACCAGCAACAGAATCGGCATTGCCTTGAGTAGGAATCGGGCTAAAGTCGATCGAGTGACACGGTATGACGATGGTGAATGGGACCTTGGTTTCTTCATGGGCTTAGTGTCCGGTCTGTCTAACATAGACATCCTCCGGAGCAGCCACCACCGCTGTAGAATCGATCACCAGATAGCCAGCATCACTGAGTTTCTTGGCCTGACCTTGCCAGTCATCGACAATTTTGGCCATGTGTTCCTGGCTGGCGTTGGGCGGTATCGATTGAATCAATTTGGCGCGATCAAGGACGAACACCGGCGTGACCATATTTAATCGAGCGATGGGCTGTTGCAATTGCTGTTGCGAAGCCAGCCATCCACTGGTACCACCCAGACAGGCCGCGATTAAAACGGTGCTGAGCCATTGTGATTTAGCGTCCATGATTCAACTCCCGTGTTTTAGACTGGAGGCTGTCGATCAGTTGTTGAATGGCATCGCCCAGACTCAAACCTTGCCGGCGTAACTGCTTCAAGGCGTTGACGTCTTCAGGTTTGGTCGAGAAAAGAATGCGTTTAAACGGATCGACGATCAGTCGGCCGATGCCGGAACCCATCTCTGTGATGAAAAAGATTTCCGAATAGGCTCCGGGCAAGGTATGCACGGTTTTTAGTAACTCATAGCCGCCATCCGATAGCGGCAAGCGACGATCCTGTTTCATGCCTTCGATGACTTCGGCTTTCTGGCCGAGCAAATACATATTCGCCGAGTTCTCGACAATCGCTCGCCCGGCGGCATTGCGGTACAAGTCGTTCACCGACTGGGTAATGGTGACTGCCGCACCGCCGTATTTTCGAAACCGCCGATAGCCGTGTTCCATGAACTTGGCGACATCGCCTTCGGTGAGCAAATCCCAGGCTTCGTCGATGATGACGATCTTGGGCCGGTTGCGTTCGCCCAGATACATTTCCTGCTGAATCTGGTAAATCAGCTGCAGCAACACCACCTGCTGCAGATGCTTGCGACCCTTGAGTTCCTCGAGTTCCAGCACGGTAAAGTCGCGAGCAAACTTGGCGTTGTTCTTACCGTTGAAGTAGCGGCCGTATTCGCCTCGGGTGGTGAATGGAAACAACTGCTCACCGACATCTTTTAAGCGTTGGTCGGTTTCTGCACACAGCTGCCTGGCAATGTCGTCCACGGACATGGCCTGAGCTTTATCGGTCCAAAGTTGCTTCAATATCCGCTTAAGACCGGCGGTTTGAAAGTCGGTCAGTTTCTCAGTCGGCGCCGCCATTTGGCTAACCAAGCCGGCCAGCATGTCGGCTTCCTCCTCGAAGTTTTGAACGATCTCGAACGGGTTCATGCAAATCCCCGAACCGTGAGTGAATTTGACGAAATCGCCTTCCAGCACCTCGCATAGGTTTTCATAGGAACGCCCAATATCGATGGCCCAGATTTGCGCGCCTTCGGTCAGATAGCTGACGATGATCTCGTTGGTCAGGAAGGATTTTCCTTTACCCGATTCGGCGGCAATGCAGAGGTTGTAATTGCCGGTGGTATCAAACAGCGACACCGCCATGTGTTCGCCATTACGCGAAACGAAATTTAAAGTCGGCGTGCCAGTGCCTGCCCAATCGCCGAACAGCGGTAACAAGGGAATCGCATGCCGGGTGGCCAAGGTGCGATAACGTTTCAAATCAGCAATCGCCGAACGCTCGGGTCCAAACGGCAAACAATTCAGGAAAAACGGCAGGCAAAAATACTTGTCTTCCAGTAGCTGAAAACCCAGTTCCCGGAAATAGACCCGGGCATTGGAGACGGCTGCGGCTTCTTCAGCTTCGTCGCAAAACAACAGCACGCCGAAATACGCCCGAATCGGCCGGTCACCGTCGCGGTAAGCATCGAATAACACGTCGAAATGGTGTTTGCGTTGTACCAATACCGGCAAAAACCGGGCAATGGGGGTGTTGACCTGGTTGGTGATGAATTGCCGCACGCCTTCCTGGCGGGTGCGGGTCGATTCGGCATCCGGGTAATGCAGGGTCAAACTGAGCAAGGCATTTTGCCTAATTCCACGCGTACCGGACAAAATATCGCCCAAGTAGCTTTTAGCGCTGCCGAAGTAAAAATGGTCGGGGGTACGCTTGGCGGACAAGGTTTTGACGCGTTTACTTCCGAGCCACAGACCTTTTTCATCGAGTTCGAGGGCGTTGTCGTAATCCAGCAATTGGTCGCGGATCAGTTGGGTGGGATCGCACTCGGGCACCACACGGTCTTTCCAGCCGGCATCGGACTGCCAGTTGAGCATCGTGTTCAGGATACGCACATACTGATCGGCGCCTAATATTTCCGGATACAAACCGATGGTAGCCAGCGATTGCTGCGTCGCCAATTGCAATTCGCTGGCACGGCGGATGTCGGCTTCACTAGGACGGGGGGATGCCATGGATAGTTTGACGGTCACCAGGATGTGGCTGCGCCGGAGGCGTGCCCCCGAAATCGCTTCCGGCGCTTTGGTCGTACCGCGCCGCAGAAAATCGATACTGGCCTGGGTCATGGTTTTATAGGTCGGCTTTTGTTGTTTCAGACGCCGGGTTTGCATGATCGCCAGCGACTCTTCGATGTCCGGCGAGGTCCACAGTGACACTTGCAATAGCGTGTCGGTCGGCCAGTCCTGGTTCAGCAACACATTGACCCGCGCAGAGACGCTGGCATCTGCGCCGGTCATCGGCCGGCACAGAAAGCCGAAGCCAATACTGCTATCGGCCATCAGAAACAGATGATGGTCGTATTCGTAGGCCAGTACCGTAAACAACTGGTCAGGCCGTGGGCGTTGCGCTGAGGTCATGGTGCTTTATCCTCTTCGTAAATTTTCTGCAAGGCTTCGGCTGGATATTCCGGATGTAAACGAATCGTAAAGGGATGCCGGCAAACGCGAACCGCACGTTTTTTGCGTGATAACTGCCGGGCTCTGGCCGGATGGCAGGGGTTGATGGGTTTGCCATTGGCGGCTTGGACCTTGACGCTGCGCGGGGCCTTCGCCGATTGGCAAGGGCGGCGGTTGCCCGCCGCGTTCTCGGTATCAATACTTGAACCGGTCATCGTTTTTGCACGCCTAAATCGTGGCGGTGACGATGTTGGTGATGATGGTCGGCGCCGCAAACAGGCCGACCCCGCTGGCAACCCCCAGCACAAAGCCCATGATGCTGCCGCGCACGACACCGGCGACCAGGCCGACGATGACGAACACGATGGCGATGATGCGGCCGAGTAAACCTTCAACCCAGCCGGTCAGCAAGGTCCAGACGTTGTTGAACTCGGTACCGCCGGTACCGGCCATGGCGTCGGATGCCATCAACATAAAAAATAACGATGCCAGGGTTACCAAGACCCCGGTTCGATAGGATGTTTTCATCAAAGATGTCCTCGTTATGGTTACAAGACGGTTGCCCGTCGAATCTCGGACGTTCAGTCCGGCATGTATAAGCGGTTGCCCGCTCACTCTCGCAGAGGGTGTGTGATCTACAGTGAAAAGGGATCAAGGATCAGGGCAATTTATTGCCCAATCGATTCACTGGACTCTCGTCTTCAGGGGTATCGACGCTGGATCGTTTCTCCGGTGGACGTTGCTCGACTTGCAAAGGAATCAACG
Source organism: Methylomonas sp. Kb3 (assembly GCF_002834115.1). NCBI lineage: Bacteria > Pseudomonadati > Pseudomonadota > Gammaproteobacteria > Methylococcales > Methylococcaceae > Methylomonas > Methylomonas sp. Kb3. The sequence goes on from NZ_PIZT01000069.1 coordinate 599,480, forward strand.
ACGAACTGGCTGTCGGTGCCGCCTTGCCGATCATCCATCGCCGCAGTTCGAGTTCGGTGTAGACGTAGTTGGACACCATCAAATCACCGTCGGCATCTTCCCAAGGCGCGATCCAGATGCGCATCACTTGGGAGGGCGTGCGGATCGGCGTGGGATCCTCGATCTTGGGGACGGGTTGTTGTAACACTGGTGCCTGATCCCTGTTCAATGCGGGAGCTGATTCCGTACCCGATTGCGATGGCGCTTCCGGCAACGCCGTATTCGTTACCTGGTAGGCTTGTGTCGTCGACAGACAGCTGGGCTCGTCCGGCATGCCTTTACAGCCGTATTCGGTGGTGGCGCAGCCGGCGGCGACAGTAATCAGCAAGACACTGATGCCGTAACGGTAAATGGAGCGAATGGCTTTCATGGTTTTTTCTCCGTGGCGTTGGTGTTTTGTGTATCGGGCGTTGTTGCCAGACTGGGCGATGGTTTCGGTTTGTCGGCCAACCAATCGGCTAACACCTCGGGTGCGCCACTGTGAGTGCGGCCGTCCGGAGCAATCAGAAATGGCACACCCTTCAAATCGAATAACTTGGCGGTGACCACGGCTTTTTGCAGCGGCTCTTTGTTGCACTGAGTGGGTGGATCGGTCGGCAAGCCGGCGTAATCCTGTTTCAACAAGCGGTCGCGCAAGGCGTCTTTGGCTTTGGGATCGCTTGCGCCTAACTGGCAGGCCAGTTGCACGACGATGTTTTGCGATTCTGGGCCGAGGATGGGGATCATCACCAGCTTGAAGGTGTACTGATCCTGCAAGGCTTGCAGGTCTTTCATGACCTTGCCGCAATACGGGCAACGCGGATCGATGAATACCAGGACTTGGGCTTTTCCGTGTCCGACGGTCACCGCGCCGAGATCGTCGGCCTTGAGCTTCATTCGTGACAGGTCGATACGGTTGGCGATGCGATCGATATCCGCCAGTTCCTTGATCTCCTGCTGGGTCCAGATATCCATCAATTTGCCACCATAAAAGGCAAAGCGGCCGTTGCTGGAAATGAACACCGTCTGTTCACCGGACTTGACCATCTTCAGGCCCGAGATCGGCAAGTCCTGCATGCCTTCGATTTTGATCGACAACAGGCCTGCGGCAATGTCCGACGCCGGCGGTTTTGGCGGATTGGCGGCCATGGCAATCGATGTACCGAATAGTGAGACCAGAAATAAAAAAATATGGCGTAGCGTCATAACGACCTTTAGGTTGGGATTAAGGAATCAGCTTGGTGACTTCAGCTTCAATGCCGTGCCTTTTTGCACGATGAAGTTGACCTGGCGGGTGGCATCGACTTCGATGACCGGGTAAATCTCCTCGGCCATGTCCATGTAAAAGTGCGACAAGCGTTCCATGGCGTAACCCGCGCCTTTCAATGCGCCGCCCTCCATCGACTGCGAGGAAAAGGCGCTTTGGAACGGCGTGGTACCGGATAGCGCACCCAGACCACCGGTCATCAGCACCGGAATCTGGTTACGACCGAAGGCATCGGAAAAGCCGCGCAGGAAACCGGCCATCATGGATTGGGCAAGCAGCGCACCTTGTTTCGACACCACCCGGCCACGCACCCCGTTTTTGCCGTCTTCACCGGTGGCGTAGGCATTCATCGGCACTTCGATCACGCCACCGTCCTGGCGAACGCAGGAAAAGGTCTCGCCGCGAAAGTAGGCTCGCTCGGCACTCAAGTCACCGAAGCCTGCGGCCAACAAAAAGCACTCGCGGACATCGGCATGGAAACGGTTAGGCAAGATGGCTTCCTTCTTGATCCGGAACAGTACCGGCATGGGTTCTTTCTTGGCTTTGCGACCAGTTGGCGCATCGAGGCCATTCAGCAATACGCCGGTCAGAATGCTGCCGGCCGGGATAAAGACGTCGCTGTTGGCGTGACCTGGCTGAGATTGGCCGTGCGCGTTGGTCGACGCGGCCTCTTTGTCTTTACCATTGGAGTGCTCAGCGCCTTCTTGGATGACGCGAATCTGCATTGCCGCCGGCGCTTGGCTGTTGGCTCGTCCTCCCGAGACACCGGTATTGCCCGGTGTCGGTCCAGGAATAGCCGTTTGCTCGAAGACGCGGTTGAGATCGTCTTGGCTGTTATCGAACGGCGCGTTGCTCAGGCGATGGTTTGATGGTCTTCCGGGTGCCGGCTGATCCAATGGTGGTTGGCTGATGTCGCCTGGGGTGCCAGTCGTTGACGGTGTGGACGCTTTGTTCTTCAACGACTCGACTTCACCAGTGACCGCTTGGAGTTTGGCTTCATAGGCTTCCCGCTCAGCGGTGGTCCATTGTTTGAAGCGCAGTTCGTCGGATTGCTGCTCGCGCCGCTGCTGTTCTTCGATGGCCGTCAATCGGCGGGCTTGCTCGTCGTTCTTCTGCAGCAGATCGCGCAATTGCGCGGAAATACCGTCGATGCCCAGCGAGCGTGGATCACTATCGGTCAAAATATGTTGGATGGTGGCTTGTTTGCTCAGCGGTTTGCTGACTTCCGGAGTGACGGTGGCCAATGCGATGATGACCGCCAATACCACGGTACCGATGCCACCGACTGCCAGATTTCGTTTGGCGGTCGGACTCAAGCGTGTCCACCAGGACTCGACGTTGGCCATTAGGGGTGACCTCCGCCCAGTAATGAAGGCCTCAAACTGACTGACGCCTCAGGCGATTGTCGGACCACGACATACAATTCGGTGGCTTCCTGCGGTTTCAACACTACGTTGGGCCAAACTGAAACGGCGAGTACGTCCTGTTGCGTCGTTGCACAGCTGCGTTCGTCGAACTCGAACATTTCAGTGCCGGTATTCTTGGCAAGCCCCACCAAAATCAGCCGGTCCTGGCCTTCCAGGACTTGGCCGGTTTTGATCTGCACGCGGTCTTGCAGGCAGCGAATCTGTTCCAGGGGCTTCGGTTCGCGTAGCGAATAACCGGCTGGGGTCTTTTGCAAACCCAAATCCCGAAACAGCGCTTTCAGCTGGCTGATGTAGGCTTGTTCCTGCTGACTCGAGGTTCGGCTTGCGGTATCGGCGCGCTGCCATTGGTTTAGCAAGTGGTAGCTGTCCTTGTCCAAATCGAGATGAATTTCCCGTGCCGGAATGCGTTCGGGGATCAGGGTCAGCGATAAGGCTATGTCCTGGTTGTCGCCGGGGGTGATGTACAAAGTCACCGGCGTTTCGTCGGCGGTGGCGACATAGACGATTTTGCCTTTGGTACTGGTAGTTGCCTGGCTGGTGGTCGTGACCACCGGATGCTCGAACGGCGTGACCAGGCGATTCAAGTGGCCTACGGCAATCGGCATCAGTTCGTTGATACCGGGTTTAACCGCAATATGCTGTGGACCGATTGAAGAGGCTGACGCTGAGGTTAATGCGGCCGCTTGCTGCTTGGCGGCTTTCAAAACGCTGACATCGACTGGGGGTAACTCGATGCCAAAATCGTGCTGCGATGAGACAACGGGTTGTGATGGCGATGCGGGTGACTCTTCGGCTACCGTGGTGACCGGTGGTAACACCGTCACCGGTAGGTTATCGGCGGCCCAAACGCCATTGGCGAGGGAAAGAAATAACCAGGGGGGCAACAATCGTTTCATGGTTGAGCCTCATGCGGTTGGCCTTGGGTGGCTTTCAAACGGGCCAGGGTTCTGGGGGAATCCGGATACACGTCGATGTATTCCAGCCGGGGCCGATAATTTTTGATGGCAATGATGAATTCGTAGGTACGAGGTTTCACGTCAGGTTTGGAACTGGGGCCCTGACTTTTGAGTTCGCCGCTGACGAAGACTTTGTTGGTCTCGGCTTCGTAATCAACGTGACGCGGGGTGAAACTGATCGCGACCCGGTCCATTTTGATGGCCTTGATTTGATCGCTCATGGCATCCAGGACACTGCGGTAAATATCCGGCGCCAATAAAGGCTCGACCGCGGTTTTCAGAAAGTCGGCATTGGCTGGGGTGGTGTTGCCGAGCAATTCGGCCAGGAACAAGCCCCAAGATTCTTTGAACTCGCTGGACGCTTGGCTGCGGGTGACCTCGACTTCCTGCGTCAAGCTCGGCGGCACCAGAATGATGCTGCGTTCGGTGCGCCAGGCGGCCAGCGAAGTGATCACGCAAACCACCAGCAAGCCGATAATGACGACTCGGCTAAACCGGTTCTCGGTCTCGTGCCCGTCCCAGGTTTGCAGAAAATCCGACCATCTCATGGCAGGAACCGGCGAATGTAGGGATTGGGGATAGTCTGGGCGCGACTGGGCAACAGGCCCAGCCAATACAACGCATGCAAGGTGTAGCCGTCAGGCCGGTTATCGTGGAAACGTCGGTAAAACTTGACCGCGATGAATCCCAGTACTAAGCCGGGCATGAACTGATCGATCAACATGCCGGTGAGCATGCTGACCATGAAGGGTACGATCTCGTCTGCACTCCACAACAAAATGTGGATCGGATCGTCTATCGATTGGGGAATGGCAACTGGTTCCATAATGACCTCCGGTTGGGATGGTCATTATTGTGAAGGGTAATTTGAATAGGGCTTTTGCAGCTGATGACGAATTTACGCTCAGCTGCAGAGGTTTGATTCTGATGACTCGAAAGGGGAGTGTTGCCTATCGTTACTTCGAGTCGTTGAAACAATGGTTGGCTAGTCGAACTGCGTTGAGACGAAGGCTTGGCCAAGCGCTTGAATTATGGATGGCACAATGAATTCGAAAACTCCCATCCGCGTCATTGCTTTCCGACCATCTGTCCCAATTTGACCAAGGCCCGATTGACCCGCTCGTCCCAATCCACCGCGCAATTCAGGCGGATGAAATTGCGGTATTTTTGCGTCGCCGAGAACATCGGGCCGGGCGCGATGCTGATGCCTTGCGGCAACGCCCGCCGGCTCAGCGCCGTGGCATCGACAGTTTCCGGCAACTCCACCCAGATCACGAAGCCGCCCTCCGGCTGGGTAACGCGGGTGCCTGACGGAAAATAAGCGCCGATGGCCGTGGTCATTCTTTCCACCGCTTGCCGGTATTGATTGCGCGCCTGACGCAGATGGCGCTCGTAGCCGCCCTTGGCTAGCATTTCCGCGACCGTCAATTGCGCGTGAGTCGGCGTCGCCAGATTGCCGACGTATTTCAGATATTCGGTTTGTTCCAGGTAAGGACCTGCCACCAGCCAACCCACCCGTAAGCCGGGGCACAGCGATTTGGAAAACGACGAGCAATACAGCACCCGGCCTTCGCTGTCCCAGCTTTTCGCGATCGACGGCCGTTGCGGGCCGAAACCGAGGTCGCCGTAAATGTCGTCCTCGATTAGCGAGATCCGGTAGCGATTGGTCAGTTCCACCAAGGCGCGTTTGCGGGTATCGCTCATGCAATAACCCAAAGGATTGCTGTAGTTGGGCACCGCGATACAAGCCTTGATCGGCCATTGCTCGCAGGCCAGTTGCAGCGCGTCCAGCGCGATGCCGTCGCGCGGGTGGGTCGGAATTTCGATCGCGCGCAACGACAACGATTCGATGACTTGCAGCAGTCCGTAAAAGGTCGGCGATTCGACGGCGACGATGTCGCCGGGGCGGGTGATTGCTTTCAAGGCCAGCGTCATCGCTTCCTGGCAGCCGTTGGTGATCAGGATGTCGTTGGGATCGACCGGGCAGCCTTGTTCAGACATGCGGCGGGCGATTTGCCGGCGTAATTCTGGCGCGCCCGGCGGAAACTCGTAATTGGCAATGCGTTGGCTGTAATGGCGGGCCACATTGGCCGACAGATGGGCCATTTTTTGCGTCGGCAAAAACGACGCTGCCGGCACCGCCGCGCCCAATTGCACGATTCTCGGATCGTTGGCGGCCTTGACTAGACGCAACACCAATTCCTGACCCGTCACCAGCGACGGTTCGTGTGGTGGCTCCGAAATCGCTGGTTCCTGTAGCGAACAGCGCGGACGCGGCCTGACGTAATAACCCGAGCGCTGGCGGGCTTCGAGATGGCCCTGGTCTTCCAGCAGCCGTAATGCGTTGACCGCCGTTGCGGTGCTGACCTGATGTTGCTGGCTGAGCTGACGCACGCTAGGCAGGCGTTCCCCCGGCCGGTACAGATTCTGCGCGATGGCGTTAAGCAAATGTTCGGCGAGGTTTTCGTAGCGAAGATTCATGGTAATTACAATACAGTTCCGGCGTTTGGCTACCGATACAATTCGATATCAGTCAAAATTGTATCGATATAATTTACAGAATTTGCATCTGTATCGACTGCCCGATCATAGCCTAAAGTAGAGTCTACGATCAAACAGGGCAAAACCATGAAATTCGACTTATTAAACCGTGCCGCGTCAACTGTTGGCGGCCACAACACTCGGGCGCCTTCCCAATCCTCTGAACTGACGCGCGGTTATTGGTTCGGCTGTGTCGGCATCCTCGGCTTCAGTCTGACCTTACCGGCGACCCGGCTGGCGGTGGCGGAACTCGATCCGGTATTCGTCGGTTTGGGCCGAGCCGTAGTTGCGGCACTACTCGCCGCATTGGCTTTGTGGTGGCGAGGGGGGCGTTTGCCCAAGGGCAGCCAATGGCTCAGGTTGGCCGCAACCGCCGGCGGGGTGGTGATCGGCTTTCCGCTGTTGTCGGCATTGGCGTTGCAACACGTTTCGGCGGTGCATGGTGCCGTGGTGGTTGGGCTAACGCCGTTGTTGACCGCCGGTTTCGGTGTGTTGTTATCGGGCGAACGGCCGGCATGGCGATTCTGGCTGGCAACGGCATTGGGTAGCTCCGCGATCCTGATCTTCGTCTATCTGTCCGGTTCGGCAGGACTGCAGCAAGCGGATCTGTATTTGCTGGCGGCGATTGCCTGCGTGGCCTACGGTTATGCCGAAGGCGCGCGGCTGGCGAAACAGCTGGGTGCTTGGCAAACCATCAGTTGGGCCTTGTTGATAACTGCGCCGCTGTTGTTGCCGTGGGTGGTGCAAACCGCGCCGCCTCATTTCGAACTGGTCCGCTGGCCTAGTCTGTTAGGCTTCGCCTACGTCAGTGTGGTCAGCATGTATCTGGCATTTTTTGCCTGGTATCGCGGTCTGGCGCTGGGCGGCACCGCGCGGATCGGCCAACTGCAATTGCTGCAGCCGTTTCTCAGCATGGCGGCCGGTTCGGCGTTGATCGGCGAAAGCGTCGAAATCGAACAACTGGCAACCGCCTCTTTAGTTGTCGCCTGCGTCGTGGCCGGCAGAAAATCCTCATTCCAACGTTAACATCAGGAGCATTTGATGAATACCCATTCCATAACCTGGCTGAACGGCCAATTGTTGCCCACCCACCAAGCGGCTGTTCCGGTCACCGACCACGGCTTGCTGTACGGCGACGGTGTATTCGAGGGCATACGCTTTTACCGGCGCCGGGCTTTTCGGCTGCAACAGCATTTGCAACGCTTGGCGCTGTCGGCGAGGGCGATTGCGTTGGATATACCGCTTTCTAACGAAGAATTGACGGCGATCATCGAACGGCTCATCGAAGCCTTTGCCGACGACGACGGCTATATCCGCCTGATGGTCACGCGCGGTGCCGGAGCGTTGGGCTTGAATCCCAAAAGCTGTGCTCAGCCCAATGTCATCGCCATCGCCGATCAATTGACGATGATGGACATCGGCCAACAGGCCGGCGCTCGGCTGATCGTATCGTCGGTGCGCCGCTTGCCGGCCGACGGCCTGGACCCGCGCATCAAAAGCCTGAATTATTTGAACCACATTCTGGCCAAAATCGAAGCCAACCATACCGGCGCCGACGAAGCGCTACTGCTCAACGGCCAAGGTCGGGTGGCCGAAGGCACCGCCGACAATGTGTTCATCGTCCGCAATGGCCGCTTGCTGACGCCGCCTTGCAGCGAGGGCGCGTTGGAAGGCATCACCCGCGATTTAGTGCTGAAATTGGCGCAAGCCGACGGCATTGAAACCCGCGAACAACCGCTGGGCGTGTATGATTTGTACGCCGCCGACGAATGCTTCCTGACCGGCACCGGCGCCGAACTGATTCCGGTCGCCAGTATCGACTGCCGATCATTGCCTAGTTGCCCAGGACCGGTGTTCCAACACTTGCAACAGGCCTTTGGGCGGACCATAGACCAAGAGTGCGGTGGTGAGAAATGAATTGGTTGGAAAATTTAGTGTTGCAGGCACGTTACAGCCAATGGGTGAATCAACGGCTGTACGACGCTTGCGCCAGCTTGACGGACGACGAGCGCAAACGAGATAGGGGCGTATTTTTTCATTCCATCCACGGCACCTGGAACCATTTGCTGCTGGGCGATCGCGTCTGGCTGGCGCGCTTACAAGATCAACCGGTGCAATACCAACGCCTGGACTTGGAAATTTACGGCGATTTCGGCGAATTGCGGGCGGCGCAAGCCGATTGCGACCAGGCTTTGCTGGATTGGGTTCAAGGCATGCAAGCCGACGATTTGCAGCGCCGCATCGCCTTCCGCAGCTTGTCCGCCGGGCAAGATAAAAATCTGGAAGTGGTCACTATGCTGACCACCTTGTTGAACCACAAAACCCACCATCGCGGCCAAATCACCGCGTTGCTGAGCCAATGCGGTTGCGACTATGGGGACATCGATTTTATCTGCGCGCCGTTTGTCGAGTAAGCTTACCGTTTTTAACCCTTTTTGGATCATTCTAAATGACTGAGTCAACCTTCCCAATTGCCGTCGTAGCAGATCAAGTGCCGCCACGCGCAAGAAAATCCTTGTATCCGCAAGCCATTTTGGATGTGCAGGCCGCCGGCTGGAAGGCCGGGAGAAGCGGGGGCTAGGCGATTTATTCGGCCTGCAAAATTTCGGCGTCAATTTGACCAAGTTGGAACCCGGCGCGATTTCCGCGCTACGCCATGCCCATGCCAAACAGGACGAGTTCATCTACATCTTGCAAGGCTATCCGACCCTGTACACCGACGCTGGCCCCACGTCATTGTCGCCCGGCATGTGCGCCGGTTTCAAAGCCGGTAGCGGCGATGCCCACCGACTGGTCGACGAAACGGCGAGCGATGTCGTTTATCTGGAAATCGGTGACCGCACTGCGGGCGACCAAGTCGTCTACCCGGACGACGATTTGCAAGCGGCGTTTGTCGATAATATCTTTCGGTTTGCCCACAAGGATGGTACGCCGTATTGAGCGCGTTGAAATTTTTCGTCGCCGAACTGGGCAATTCCTGTTAGATCGACAGGCAAACTTGACATGAAATCACCCTGTTAAGACACGGCAAACCGGCCGTCGAACTGTCGGGCAGGGCTCTCGGCAAGGATTTTATCGCCATCGTTAACACTTTATAACGCATCCGGCATTGTCGACCGGGTGCCGCCGGAAACCTTGGCCAAACTGCGCCATGCAAACTACGTGGTGTGCAGCGACTTGCCGCGCTTGGTCGAGTCAGCCCGGCTGCATTGAGTAACCGGCTTAAAGCCAGTGGTTTAACAGGCTGTTGAAATTTGCCGACATTCCTTCGGATTCGAAGTCCTTTTTCGAGGCTTTGCCGGTTCGAGAAGCCCGATCAGGTCTCAAAAACCCGTTTCAGCCGGTTATATTCGCTCCAAAGGGGATGAAATTCCGCCTTTTGGCGAATTTCAGGCGCACGACCACCTAGGCGGTACTATAAAATCGCGCCCATACGCGTCAGGTTATAGGCGGCAAAAGTAAAAATTGTTTGCGCGGCGACCTTTTTTAAACCACGGAATTTGGTTTGCCGCAACGGGCCGACGTTCTTGGCCCAACCGAAGACTTCTTCGATCCGCTTGCGGGTTTTGAGGCTTTTACGGTAACCATCGTGTCGGGTTGTGCGACCATCAATGGCGGAGCCTTTGTCTTTGCTGGCCACATGCGGGGTGACTTTGCATCGACGCATTGCGGTGACGAAATCATGCGTATCATAGTTTTTGTCCGCACCCAATGTCGCGCCCGGTTTGTGGATCGTACGCTTGACCATGGCTTGAGCCGCCTCGCGTTCTGCGGTACCTGTAGCACGAGTGATTTGGGCATCGACAACCAGACCGTTACGGTTTTCCATCAAGGCATGGCCAAGGAAAGCCAACTGAGACTTCTCGCCCTTGAAATTGACCGTGGGATTGCGACCGCCATCCACCGAGAAATGCTCGTCGGAGAGTAATTTTTTCCATTCCGCCAAGGCTAGTACCCGCTCGAAAAACAAACGGCTGATGCGCTCGTTCGGCAAGCGGTCACGGTTGGCGCTAAAGGTAGAGTGGTCCCACACCTCGTCGTCCATTGTTAAGCCGACAAACCAACGATACAGCAGGTTGAAATCGATATGCTCCACTAACTGCCGCTCCGAGCGGATGGAAAACATAACTTGCAACAAACTCGCACGCAGCAAGCGCTCTGGCGGGATGGAATACCGACCGCGGCGGGCGTAGAGCGTGTCGAACTCGTCGTTTAGCGTGGCGAGCAACAGATCGACCACTTCGCGCAGCTTGCGTAGCGGATGCTTTTGAGGAATCCGCGCTTCCAGGGTTCGGTAACTGAACAGTTCTTCTTGAGTAATGTCGGCGCCGCGCATGAGGTCAATGCAATATGTAATGAATGATATTATTTTACATTAAAAACAATGTCTTATTAATTTTCATCGTTTTTAGTCCAACGATTCAATGCGGTTTGCGGGAGAGATAAAATCAACAGCCTGTTAAAGCTTACGATGGAAAATTAATTCAATTGGTGAAGGGCCAATCTGCGGAGCTTTGGACATAGTTTTGCCGTAACAATAACGACCACAAGTGTTATCACACCGCCATAAACCACCGAAGGCACTAATCCTAACCATCGCGCAGCTATCCCTGATTCAAATGCCCCAAGTTCGTTGGATGACCCAATAAAAATCCCATTGATTGCTGACACACGTCCGCGCATAGCGCTAGGGGTTGCAAGTTGCATAATTGTCGTCCTCATTACTACCGAAATTCCGTCAAAGACACCTGATAACATCAATACCATGCAACCTACCCAGAAATTGACTGAAAGCGCAAAACCAATCATGCACAAACCAAACCCAGCGACAGCCGTTAATAACCATCGACCGGCATACAAATTGATTGGACGATGAGCCATAATTAGTCCCGTCATTACTGCGCCGACTGCCGGCGCTGATCGTAAGATTCCTAGGCCTTCCGGCCCATAATGAAATATTGATTGAATAAATACTGGTAGCATTGCGATAGCTCCACCGAAAAGTACGGCAAACATATCGAGCGACAGGGCTCCAAGCAAAATTTGGTTGTTTAATACAAAATGAAGCCCTTCACCAATACTAGCGATAATAGGCGTTCTTAATATTGGTGCGGGCTCTGTGAATCTCACTATTCTCAGGGCCAACGCAGCAAATAAACATAAGCAGGTTGCCACGCCATAAGCAACAGACTTGTCGCTCCACTCCACTAGTAAGCCACCAAGTGCTGGGCCAAACACTAATCCCATCTGGAGCACTGAACTGCTAAATCCTGAAGCCTTTGCATATTTTTCGCGCGGTAAAACTAACGCGAAGATTGCGTTGTATGTTGGGCTAATAAAAGCTCTGGCTACACCAGTAAGCGCAATAGCCCCATAAATCCATATTATTGGATTACTTTCGATCCAGCCTTCTGCAACTGCAAACAACGTAAAACCACTTAGGCTTAGCAATATGCTTGAAATCAAACCAAACATGCGACGAGAGAAATGATCGACTGCATAACCCGCAAATAATGCGCAGCAGAAATACGGTATTACTTCCGATAGTCCAACTAAGCCCAATGCTAAAACATCATTTGTTATTTCATAAATATGCCAACCTACCACCGTTGTCATAATTTGATATGAAAGAACAATCAACATCCGGAATGACAGCAGTTTTAGGAATTGCCAACGATATTTATCAAGTGAGCTCATAATTCGATGAAAATTTTAACCAAAAATAATAGATAAAATATCTATAGCAGTTGGAACCATATTTAAATTAGCTATTAATTGTTTGTTAGCCCATAGCAATGTCTGTCCCTCGCAAGGTGAAGGCTCTCCATGATAATGCGATATGAACCATCCCTCGGCTGACACGGAATAATCAACATAATCGTGTTTAACGCATGTTAAATATTCAGCTGAAAATACGTGAACTCCAATTTCTTCAGCTAGTTCTCTCTTTAAAGTTTCGAAGGCTGTTTCTGATCCCTCTTTTTTACCACCCGGTAATTCCCACATGTCTCCGTTTGACTTAAAAGTTGGCCTTTTCGCCAACAATATCCGCCCGTTCTGACCAGCAATAACGCCAGAAACCACAGAAAGTATTTTTCGATCAGAATTTAGCATCGCCTTGTGTAAAAAGTGATTCGAGTTCGCTCAGATGTCCTATCGCAATAGCTTGACTAAGTTCTTCAGTTAGACGACTTGCGTTTCCAAATGCGAATGTTTTCATTCCGGCTCCAATACCTGCTTTAATGCCTGGCAAGCTATCTTCCACAACGGAACAAAGGCTTGGCTCTACCTTAATTTCTCGAGCAACCTCTAAATAGATGCGTGGATCAGGCTTCCAATGGCCGATTTCGTATGAACTAAAAATTTGTGATGATGAAAAGTAAGGCAATAACCCGGTAATTCGAAGACTATTCTCGATTTTGACTCTTGGACCACTTGAAGCAACGAAGTATGGAAGACGCATGTTCTTGATGAGATTTAGAGCACCTTCAACAGGTTTTAATCGCGATTCAAATGCTTTTAGTGTTCGCTCTCGTAATGTCGTGACGAAATGATCAGGCAGTTTTCTTCCAAGACGATACTCCAAATCTGCAATACAGTCTGCCATCTTGCATCCCGTATAAAGTTCAATTGCTTCATTTACTGGCATATTAAGTCCATACTCTCTCGCATACTCAACGAGGACTTGATTCGCTAGCACCTCGCTGTCTACTAGTGTGCCATCGCAATCAAAAATCACTGCCTTAATGTTCATCATTACTCTCGATGGTTAATAGAAAAATAAAATTAGTGAAATCATAAACTATGGAACAAACTTTGGCCTTTTAGAAAAACCATGATCCTTGTTTTTTGTGATTATGTCCATATCCCATGCGCCGGACAATCTTAAACTACGTCCGCAATGGTAGTACCATTCAGTTATGCTAATTACAACTTGAAGCCCAGTTCCAGTGTTTTTGTTTTCTAGGTCATTAATTTTTGCAAAACCATGAATACGAAGTATCTCTTCTCTTCCGGGGATAATGCATAACAAACCAACGTTATTATTTGTTATAATATTCCTATAGCTTTCAATAAGGTTATTCCCTGGTAGGTCATTAAAAACCAAATGCTTAGCATTTGAAATTTTCAGGAATCCTTTTTCTCCTCCTCTAGGAGAAACGTATAGTTGTCCATGAGCGTCAATAGTCGACAGAATTATCAGCCGAGTGAACGCGATAAATTCTTTAGACCAATCATCAAGCACATCCCGCTTTTTTTTTAGAATACGCTCAGCAGGCCTGTGCTCACTTGAGAAACGTTCTAGGACGTTATGGTCCTGCACCCGATTAGATTCTTCACCGAAGTCAGCAGACATTTTATCTCCGAGGTTTTACATCCATGCCTAATAATCACCACCGTTGATTATCAATTCATGCCCTGTTATGTAATTGCTAATATCACTGCAGAGGAATAGTACTGCATGTGCTACATCGATTGGTTCAGCTACACGACCCAAAGGAATTGTTTTTCCACGGTCATTAAATTCAGACGCATTAAGACCGGGTTGTCTCGTTCTGGTAACTCCAGGACTGACGCAATTAACATTAATTCCATAGGACCCAAGAGCTCGAGCCATGGATCGTGTCATTCCAACAAGAGCTGCTTTACTTGCGGCATAGTGGGCACCTCGCCTTGGCCCTTTTATCCAGGCGTCAGAGGAGATATTGATGATACGGCCCGGAATGTTTGCTGAGATCATTTCGTTAGCGGCGCGCTGAGAAAGCAAGAAAGGTACGTTGACGTTTAATCGCATTGTCGTCTCTAATACCGAATTGGGTAGGCACAGCAAATCCCAACGTTCATACAAACCGGCACAGTTGATCAGGAGATCGGCCGGCCTATTCAATAAAGTCTTCACAGAATCAAATATTTCGTTGATAGTTTTTTCTTCACTTAAATCTCCTTGTAAAAACTGAGCACTCTCAGAGGCTATTAGTTTTTTCTGCTCCAATGTCGGCGGAACATTGTCACTCAACAAACAGAATGCTCCCTGTCTAATTAATACCGAGGTCACAGCATTGCCAATTCCTCCTGATGCTCCAGTAACGATGGCCACTCTATTTTTCATTGATAGTAATTTGTCCATTTTTATTATTAACCGAATCTTATTAACTTGTCGTTCCACCTTGGTTGAGCTGAATCTGAGTAAGCACGGCTTCCAATAATTCATAGGTAGTCACTGAATCGGCTAATGAAGACTTGGAGGGCGAGCACGTCGCTACTGACTTGAAAAACTCCTTGAGTGCCGGTAGGTACCCAGTAATCTGAGAACTATCCCGACGTATGGGATACTGATATAAAATAACTTCCTTCGAACCAACCGAAGGTACATGCCCCTTTCCATAGGAAATTTCAATATCCCTGAGTCCATCGATTTCAATAGTGGTTCCATCATGCGTTACAAAGCGTACGTCGAATTGAAACCGGTTATGATAATTACCCACTTCAATGTGGGACACTGAACCAATTTTATGAATGGTCGTGACCAGAATTGAGTAATTATCCGAGTTGACCTTTAGCAAACGCGCGTCTGTACTTGCTATTTGACCAAGGGCACGCGTTGCCAAGTTTGCAGGGTGTATCAATGTATCCCACACCAGTCTTTCTATTATCCCTTCATAGGTTCCAGGTGAAGTGGGCTTAGAGGATACAAACCGATAATCCGCACTCGCAATGCCGCCCCGTTGATTTGCTATTTCTAACGCTTTTTTATATTGCTCAGAAAAGGCAAAGTTGTACCCCACAAAGGCTACAGAACTACTCTTTGCCTCTATTTCGCATAATGACTTCAATGCATTCAATCCCACTGCGGGTGGTTTTTCAACGAAGATCGACTTACCCTGTTCAAGTGCGACTTTGGCTACCGATTGATGTAATTCCGGATTAACAGCAATCACGATTGCATCAGGACAATCAAAATCCTCTAGCATTGCTTCCCATGAATTTCCATAACGGCCAACGCCCCATTCAGTAGAAACCGCTTTGGCGCTGTCCAGCAATCTTGAGATAACGAAAGTTACCTCGATGCTGGAGCAGCGGCGTAGCGCGGGCAACAGATGTTCTAATCCCTGATTTCCCGTGCCAATGAGCGCGACTTTAAGTTTCCCAGACGCTGTCATATGAGGCCATATTCCTCTAATTGCTGGCACCAATAAGCATGGCGATCTCGGCCCATCTGTCTTTCGTTTCTACGTTCGGTAGATTCTTGATTTTCACCAACACGCCAAAACATATCCCCTTTCGCGGCAATCTCTGGTTCTATGTCACCTCCACGTTGAGATTGCTGGGCAATAAATTGGTCACGTTCGCGTGGTTCCTTGAACATGACGGGAGCACGTTCCTTAACAGGATTCCCTCGGAGGACCAACGAAATGGTATGGGGCTCAATAAAGGGCGTGCTATGTAAAGTTGTGTGGTGAATCGTAAAACAATCATTTGCACGATCTTCATGCAACATAACCTCTTCAACGTCTTCTAAGGCAGTGGTTTCGTCAAAGGTTGCAAGCGGCTTGTATACCCAATGAACGTATTTGCCCCGCAATACCAGATTGGTGAAACTGAACCGGTGGTTGTGCGCAAGGCGTTCTTGCCGACGAGTAGACATCCGTAGGCGAATTCGAATATTTCGTTCCATGTCATCCCACAGCACGATCTTGTCTTCAACAAGGTCTTCTTCGCATTTTGACCAAACATAGGGATCCGCAACTGCAGCCTCAATGAGTTCACGAAACAACCGCTTATCGCCAGCGAGTCGTCGTAAACAAGTTTCGGCAATTAGCGAAGTTGAAAGCAAGTCGCTTTCCCAGTCAAATGGCGTCAAGTCATGGAGAAAGTTTTTCGAAACGTTGTGCATATGTGCAGTGGTAGAATTCATAAAATAACCTCCAATTCAGTAAGATTCTGGATAACCTGTTCGAGTTTATTTGGACTCATAATCTTTTGTGAAATTCGCTCCCCGGATTCTTCTTCTCGACCAAATCGCCACCAGAGTTGCTGTTGTTTTTGGTCAAATATCAGAGATCTCGGCTTCTCAATTGGCCCTCTTAACACCAAAGAAACGGTGTTTTTTGAGGTGAATACGGTATGGGTTTGTGAATGATGTAGCGAATATGAACTTCCTGCCGTTTCATTGCGTATCCACTCAATTTGAAACAAGTCGTCAGAGGTCAATCCTGCAAACTTTGGATCTGGATGAAAGCGATCTTGGTACGGTCGCGACTCTTCGAGTGTAGATATTTCATATGGATTTTGCTTAAGTCCGTACAAGCAATGTTGATAGTGGCCAGTAAATATCAATGTTGAAAATGAAAACCGATGATCGTGAATTCGTTGCAGATGCTCTTCAGTAGCAATATGAAGTCTTAACCGGACTCCTGTATTTTTATCTTCATATAATACGAGATAGTCAAGGAGCTGGTGAGTTTCGAATCGTGAACGTAGATTATGATCTTCACTTGCTTCTCGCACTAAATCACCAAGGAATTCTGATCCTAATTCATAAAGATCCTTTAATAGCGGCCTTGTAAGTTCAGACCATTCAATAAAATCTGACATCCGAAGGTCATATTTATCGAAAAGTGTTTTTAAAGCTGGCAAAGCTTTCTGACATGACATGGTCTATCTCCTATTTATAAACGTTGTGTCCTGAGAAAGAATGATCGGTTGATCAAAACTACCCTTAGGAAATAAAACGTGATCTAGAGCGAACATGAGGGCTGGTTTATCGCTTTTCAGTTTTTGAGCTGACTCATGCTTTTCAAAATTAAAAGGGTTTCCATTATGCTCAACAGGTATTGGTGGTCCTAGGCAGATAATTTCACCTGTATCAACACCTTCATCCAAATAATGTATGGTTGTTCGGGTGGTTTTGTTACCATCTAATATGCTTTTTTTTAATCCTCCAATACCCAAGTAACGCCGAGTTCTTGTATTAAAATCCCATACTGATAAATCGGCTGGGTGAACATTAATTATTCGCCTCGCAAAGTGGTGGATAATATTTCCAACAAGTATTCTTCTGAAAGCACACACAATTAAATCAATACTTTCATTTTTCTCAATCTCTAGAAGATAAGATAAAATTTCATTCGAAGATCTAGCTCTTTCTGAATTGAAATTAGGATCACTTATCTTGTTAGTTGAAAATGAAAACACTCGATACGGAATGCCATGTGTCCTAGCCATATCAATGGATGGTATTCTTTCTCTGTCAGTAATTAATGAGATAACTCTGGCCCGTCCAGAAGATAAAGCACAATAATCAAGGACTGTTTCAAAATTACCGGGGCCATGGCTTGAAAAGCAGACAATGTTTTTTGTTAACTTAATAGCCATAACTCTCAACATTCCTCAAGTGAGACTTCCATTATTTCTTTGGCTTGTTCAATCTCATCATCCGTTAACGTGAGCGCTGGGTGCAGAATGATTGAATCTTTAGCTAGTCCGGTGGATGCGGTCACAACTCCAACCGCGCCGGTGTGCATGAGCCTAGAATAAATATCGCTGACTTCGTCTGGATTTTTAAACCGAATAGCACCTACATTTGAATGGATCATCGAAACTAAATCTTGTCTCTTTAAACTCCCTATAATATATTCAAGTGCAGATTTCGGTCGCTCAAGATCATTCGAATTTAATAATTCAATACGCTCAATAACTTCTAGAGCGCAACATAATGAAAATTCATTATTTATGTAAGTAGAACTGTGCAGGCCTGGCTTTGCAGACTCTAGTCCAGATTCCTCATTCACCCAAATAACAGACAAAGGCGCAAGGCCATTAGTTAACCCTTTACTTATAACAACAATGTCTACCATTGAAGAGTAAGAAGCGCTTGCTAGAAATCCCTTGTCTTTGTAAAAACCCGTAAAAATTTCATCCGCAATAATATGTCCACCATTGGAGCGAATTTTTTCAATAACAAATGAAATATAGCTTTCATCAAAGGGGTGCATTCCTGCGACGTTAAGAATGGGTTCAAATACCAGTGAATGTAGTGCGTATGTGGATCCGACAACCCCATAGCGCTCGTCTGAGAAAAGCAATGAAACCTTCTGTCGGCAGACTTCATCAGCCTCTTCCAGGGAAATTCCGCTTGATGCTGAAATCAAAGCGGGTACCGGTAATCTAACCACTTTGAATAATCCAGGGCCAGGCAAACTGGTGTAGCGCGAGCCAGAGCTTAAGAAGGACGTGGCGAGCGACCGCCCGTGATATGCCCCATCGAATGCCAGAATGCACGTCGCATTAGGCTTTTCAGCACTAATAACTTTTATCGCATGTTCAATTCCTTGTGCCCCGCCTAAATCATAAGCAATACGTCCTTCACAGCCGGAGGCATTTCGAAACATTCGATCTAGCTTTTCGGTTAAGGCTAATCGTGTAACTGACTCGCAAAACTGCGGCTTTGAAGGAAGAGTTGCTGCTCTGAGTGCCGCCATTTCCATGATAGAGGAGTCATACCCCAAAATTGCAGCCCCACTTGAGGCTTGCAAGTCGATGTATTTTCGCCCACTCCTTTCTGTAAGTGTGCATCCTGATGCGCCCGCAATCACAAGAGGATCGTTACGGTAAACAAAATCGGTTTTAAGCAATCGCATTGTCATTCACCGCAATTTCGAATTCGAACGCCTTGACGACACCAGGAACGCAAAACTCTAGAAACTCATTCGCAAGAATGATCTTGTCCCAGTTGTTTAAGGAGAATATTGATGCTAACCGCTCAATCTCGAATAATGTTTGAGACCTGAGTGCATGAGTCGAATCAAAAACTTGTTGTTTGAATTCGTCTCCATAATGATTAAATACATGATCCAGAGTGAGTTCATGGGAAGGGTAATTTTTACTTATTTTTTTTCCAATCTCGCTTAATATGGAGTTTGACACGACATCGTTATTGCTTGTTTCCGTGATTAGGTCAGCCACTTCATTGGAAGGTAAAAGCACTCCAAGTTCACGAACAACGTCAATTGGCTCATCAGGGGTGTGTATAAAATTTAACGTACCATTTGCAGCTCCTATTCTCGTTCTTAAAGAATTTTTAGAACGAATTGCAGGATCTGAGGCGCCTTTTAATGACGTAAGCCTTTCAGAAGCACACCCTTGTCCTAAAATATCGCGGATGATCAACAAAATAGAATCGCCTGATGATAAAAGCATATCTAGTAAAGGATAACGTTGCACATTCGCCAAGTTATATTCATAACGCCATAGTTCACGAATATGAAACCGCCCAAGACGAATCGGAATAGCCTTAACGACACCAAAGCCATCAACAGTCAGTCCATGAATAATCTTGTCGAAACTCCGTGGAGGGAAAGCGTCTGGCTTTAGGAGCAAAAAGGTGTGTTTTTGCAACCAATACTCCGGGTTACTTGATGAAAGGAAAGCCTGAAGCGCTTCCTGGTAATAAGGTTCTTGTCCATACCGGTATCGTTTTACATGATGTATAGACAGCCATTTTGGGGTATGGACAGGTACACCTTCCTCATAATTATTTTTTGTGACAATACGAACATGATGTTCAATTTCGGTGTTACCAGTCATAGACCGCTCTCCACCCTATCCAGGCTTAGTGTATCTTGACCAAATAGCGCTCCTGCCGCTGTCGCAAAAGCCATTTGAAAGATGTCCCTTGATGGCACGCCAATAAGCATCAAGTTACCTAGCTGACGCATAACAGATTGTGTGCCTCCTGCCACAATACCTGCTTTTTGATACAGCAGCGTATTGGCTGTATTTCTGGTTAGTTTTTGTCCAGCAAGTATTTCGCTTTGAATCCGATCGGTCATCAGCATCAAATTTTCAGCACCAACGAATTCAATTGTTCGCTTGCACAGATCAATATCTACGTGATCACCATCACAATTTAGGCAGAGCTTTAAAATACCTTTTTTGGCATATCCAATTAAAGTCGCAGGGACTGGACCTAATATGTCTTCGATATTTTCATCGGTCCATTCCTGTTTGAGTATTTCTGGAGTTATTGACTTTCTTTTAGACTTTTCTATTCCGTTGCGCCAGTGGTATTGGCATTTGACAGGCATGTCGTTATACAGATGGTCAGTAAACAAAGGCGTCATGCCTGCTTGTTCAGCATAATCACAAATATGTGAAATAGAAATTGCCGTTGCTTCAGCATCTTCTTTCCCAAAATGCCCAAGTGCCGGCTTTACACGATGATTAAGGAGTATTTTTGCGATTTCAATAATATCTTTCGGATAGTCATCTTTCTGATTAAACTCAGCGTTTGGTGACAAAACCACGTAAACAAGTCCATGCGAACCCAGACGTGCTAATTGTTCCCATTCCGACAATGTTGGTTTCCAGCAACCTTGCTCAGGTGTGCCGCCGAAACTAGCTAAAAGTGGTCCTTCAAGTGCTATTCCAATAATGTGTTTATATCGTCCTGATTTTTTACCTGCGTCGAACTCATACATGAACTCAATAAAGTTAGTCAGATGCGCCTTGGGTAAGTACAGTGTTAATATTGCTGCAGTACCTTCGATTTTCAGGTGATTCTCTAGCTCGTCAAGTACTAATGAATTAGGATCGGCAAAATCAAATCGGCCGATACCATGGCAGTGGAAGTCTATAGGGGTAATAGCGTTCATAATCTAGTCCTCTCAATTTAGGAAATTAGACAACATCTGCTTCATCAAGCTACTTGCATTGATAAAGTTGTTTTTTGAAACACAACACACAGCAGCTAAAATACGCACCTATGAGTTGATACTTTTTTCCCTTGTTGATAACTATTTGATATTTATTTTTGATTATGAACAACTGTCAATTTTGACAGTGTTGCAGCTCGTTTAGAAGGTAATACCATAAGCGATTAATAATAAGTATCCATGCATTAAGATAGAGGGATTTTAAGTGCAGTGGTAGTCAGAGAATGAACGTAAAATCGATTGAGTTGAGTCTTGAATCCGTGTTTGAATTTAGCCAATTCGCTGTATACATATGATAAATAAGGTAAAATATAGTTTTCCTATACTCACCCATTTTGATTATGGCACGATTTAAGCTTAAGGAATCCAAGAAGTAACTCATATCCTATGCAGGGCTGTCGTTAATCGGCCAATGCCTGGAAGTCGTCAATGTCGAAGCGATAGTGGACGGACGAATTCCGGTTTCGCTAGGGATCAGGACCTCGGATTTATTGAAAACGATGGTCGGATTGTTGTGTATAGGCAAAAGCGATTTCGAAGCGGTCGAGCCGTTTCGTGAAGATCGCTTTTTCAAAACGGCATTGGATATCCGCAAGGTTCCCAGCTGTGTGTGGCTGAGGCAGCGACTGGATCGTGTCAGCGGCAGCCTGTTGGAGCCGTTGGACGAGCTATCGGTTCGGCTCATTGAACGAACACAAGCCCCGATGACGCCGCATAAAGGTTATGTCTGCCTGGACATGGATACCTTCGTCATGGATCAGAGCGGGACTAAGAAGGAAGAGGTCAGTCGAACTTATCAAGGCGTCGATGGCTATACGCCGGTAGCGGCCTACTTGGGCAATGAAGGCTGGTGCATCGGCCTGGAATTGCGCCCCGGTCGCTGGCATTCCTCGCTGGAGGTTGAATATTTTCTGGAACGGTTATTTCCCCGTGTCGAGCGCTTGGTGGCGCCGAACTTAGCGGTGTTATTACGCAAAGACTCAGGGTTTGATAGCGCCAAACTGTTATTTGCCGCCGCGGATGAAAAAGCGCGCTGGGCGGCCATGGGTCGGAGTTTTGACTATTTGGTCAAATGGAACCCCCGAAAACAGGATAAAGCCGCCTGGGTCGAAAAGGCGGAAGCCGCCGGTGCCTTTGTTGAAAAGCGTCCCGGTAAACGGGAAGCCTTAATGACCCTGTTGGTGGATCGCGCCTGGCAAAAGCAGACACGTTCCTTCAGGCTGGTGATACGGATCATCGAACGCACCATCAACAAGCACGGTCAGCTGTTATTGCTGCCGGACATCCAACTGGAAGGCTGGTGGACGAGTCTGGAGGAATCCGAAGATACCGTCATTGAACGCTACCGCGACCACGGCACCCATGAACAATTCCATTCGGAATTCAAAACCGATTTGGATCTGGAGCGTTTGCCTTCCGGTAAATTCGAGACCAACGACTGTCTATTGAGAATGGGCATGTTGGCCTACAATTGCTTGCGGCTGATCGGTCAATTGGGCTTGACGGGCCACTTGGCACCGATACGTCACCCAGCAAAACGTCGTCGGCTACGCACCGTGCTGCAAGAAGTCATGTATCGCGCCGCGCAGGTGATCCATAAGGCCCGGCAATGGTGGCTCAGCCGGGGTCCGCATCGGGATAAACTCGGCGAATGTTGGACGGCTGGCTATCGATTGAGTCTCTAGGCGGAGAAGAGGCTTGCTGGTCTTGGTGTCAGGTTTTTCGGTCGACAATGGCGGCAATGCGACAGAAGAGGGTTGATTTTGGCCATTGAAGGCTTGATGAGCGACATTTAAGTTTCGGTGGATGGCAGGTTTCTTTAAAAAAACGCGCTGAAAATGCGGAGGCCACCCCTTAAACCGAATGGAACACGGATTCAGGTTGAGTGAAATCGAACGATAGCAACTGCTGACGATTATCAAAAAGGGTAGTGACTGGCGAGAGCGAGAACGTGCGCTGACCATTCTGATGTTATCCGAAGCTCAGATAGTGTTTGCGGTTGCGAATCAACAAAATGTTAAGCCAGAAGCGATTCGTGAGCGGCGCCGAAGATGACTAAAGAAAGGGGTGGCCAGTTTGCCAGATCAACCGCGTTGCGGTGCTCCGAGTAAATTGACCGAAGCTCATCGAAGCCAATTAAAAGATTGGTTCGATGCAGAACCACTGACGTGTCGGGTCTTGGGCACTCGCCACAACGGAATGTGGTGTCACCATCAGCGCGAATACCTTGCGTAACGAACTGAAACGCATGGATTATTTCTGGAAGTGCACGCGCTATAGTTTAAAAGTAAGCAATCAGCCATTCCACCTGTAATAAATCATTTGCCTGCGGCATCCTGTGATTTTTTGATCAGGAGTGGGCATGGCTATCACATCGAAATGGCGTCAGCATATTGAAACGTGGCAAAGTAGTGGTTTGTCGCAAGCGGAGTATTGCGCTGAGCAACAGATTAACGTCCGCACGTTCACGGCGCGACTGAGTGACTATCGAAAATTACCGGCCACCGTATCGTCTGCGTTGATACCGGTGCAGGTTGAGCAGGCGCCACCTGCTGCGATTGTCTTTACGCATGCCCAAGGTCATCGCTTGGAATTAGCGGCTTCCGTGTCACCGCGCTGGGTCGCGGAGTTGCTGCAATGCCTGGCTTGATCGAAACGCCGGCACAGATTTGGTTGGCAGTGACCCCGGTCGATATGCGGCGCGGCCTGGATGGCTTGTCGGCCATTGTTCAGCAGAACCTGGGACATTCGCCTTGCGCAGGATCGGCCTTTATCTTTCGTAACCGAGCCGGCAACCGCTTGCGGTTGTTGCTGTGGGACGGCAATGGCGTGTGGTTGTGTCAGCGCCGTTTGCATCAGGGCAGTTTTGTCTGGCCCAAGGCTGACGATGTGGTGTTTGCGATCAGTCAGGCGCAGTGGCAATGGTTGGTGGCCGGTGTCGACTGGCAGCGGCTGTCGGCAAAATGCCAACCCGATTGGCAGGTCTGACCCGGTGTAAAATCGGCGATTAAAATCCCTCTGAAAGCCAGTAATATCAAGGCATTGAAAGGCCATTGCGGTATAATAGCCACCATGAATCCGCTCGCTAAACTCGATCAATTAGACCTGGAACCGGCTGCCAAAACCGAGGTGGCGGCACTGATTCAATCGCTGATCGAACAGGCGGAACGGGATGCCAAGATCATCCAAGCCAAAGATGCCGTCATTAATGCCAAAGATGTCAAAATCGCCGCCCTGACGCACGAGTTGGCTTATTACAAGCGTATCCGTTTCAGTACCAAAAGCGAAGCCTTGGCCCCATTGCAGCGGGATGTGTTTGAGGAAACCTGGAATACCGATATCTCGGCCATCGAAGCCGAAGTCGAGCAGCTTCAGGACGACCAACCGTGCGCCACCGTTGCTCGTCCGAAACGTCTGCGCGCTGGCCGGCAGCCGTTGCCGCCTCATCTGCCGCGCATCGAACACCGCCACGAACCGGAGTTCTGCACCTGTGGCCAATGCGGGAAGGACTTGGTCAAGATCGGCGAAGACATTAGCGAGCAACTGGATGTCGAGCCGGCCAAGTTTTTCGTGCATCGGCACATTCGTCCGCAATATGCCTGCCGGGCCTGCGAAACCATCACGGCAGCGCCGATTCCACCGGCGGTGATCGATGGTGGTATGGCGGCGGTCGGTTTGCTGACCTGGATGTTAATCGGCAAATTCCTCGATCACCTACCGCTTTACCGGCTGGAACAAATCGCTGCCCGCGACGGTGTGAGTTTGTCCCGTTCTACACTGGCCGATTGGGTGGGGCGACTCGGCGTGGCCTTGCAACCTTTGGCGGAACGCTTGGCTTGGCACCTGCGGCAACGGTCGAGTCTTCATGCCGACGAGACGCCGGTGCCACAGCTCGATCCTGGCAACGGTAAAACCAAGAAAGCCTATCTATGGGCTTACCGCAGCAACGATTTACAACCAGGTCCCAAGATCATCATCTTCGACTACCAAGCCGGTCGCAGTGGCCGGCATGCGCAACAGTTTCTGCAAGACTGGCAAGGCCATCTCGTCGTTGACGACTACGGTGGCTATAAAGCCCTGTTTGCGGCTACCCGCGCGCATCCCGAAACCCAATACATCCTCGAATCGTGTATCGAACTGGCCTGTTGGGCGCATGCGCGCAGGAAGTTCTTCGATCTGTTCCAGACCAGTCAAAGCCCTGTCGCGCAAGAAGCCTTGAACCGCATCGCCGAGCTGTACACCAACGAAGCCGAAGGCCGGGATATGACAGCCGATGCGCGGCAACGCCTGCGGATAGAGAAAAGCCTGCCGGTACTAACCAACCTGCACGACTGGTTGCAACAAACCCGCCTGACCGCTGCGCCCAACAGTGCAACGGCCAAAGCGATCGATTACAGTCTGAAACGCTGGGCTGCGCTGATGCGTTACGCCGAAACCGGCGATCTGCCCATCGACAACAACCCTGTCGAAAACAGCATTCGGCCGATTGCCTTGGGTAAAAAGAACTGGCTGTTCGCAGGTTCCGAACGCGCTGGCCAACGGGCGGCGGTCATTCAAACCTTGCTTGGTACCGCCAAGCTCAATGGCCTCGATCCCGCCGCCTGGTTAAAAGACACCCTGGAAAAACTCCCCGCCTGGCCCAACAACCGCATCGACGAACTGCTGCCATTTGCTGCTCCCGATTAATTTCTACCGGTAAACTGGAGTCGTGGTACCGCTACGCGCTTACGTTTAAAAAAAGCGCGATCCCGAACGTTTCGAGCAGGCTTGGCACAACATCACCGAGCTGATACAGCAAGCAGAAGCCGGTGCATTCGAATTGGCTTATGTCGACAAGGCAAGTTTTGCGCCACAACCGCCGAATCGCTCGGGTTGGACTAAAAGCGGCGAGATATATGCCATTACCGCCATAAGCGCACGGCGACTGAATGTCATAGGCGCATTGCTTTCATCTGGCCGGTTAATGATGCTACGCTGTAGGAAAGCGTGAATGGCTTATGGTTCTTTGGCTTTTTGATGGCCATGCTGGAACATGTGAACAGGCCTTTGGTGGTAGTTTTGGATAATGCATCCATTCATACCGCCAAGACACTGAAACCTTACTGGGATTTGTTAGAAGAAAAAGGCATGCGTTTTTATTTTCTGCCACCCTACAGCCCTGAATTGAACTGTGTTGAATTACTCTGGCACAAAATGAAATATGAATGGTTTCCTTTCAAGACTTTTATGCCGGATGAGCTTGAGCAGGCCATTGATGAAATTGGCGCCGAATTTGGCTCAAAATACACGTTAACTTTTTGCTAAGCGCTTAATTAATGCGTTTTTTAGTGATTGAAAAAATATTTTTTATAAAAATCGCATTGCTTATTTAAGGAATCTCTGAATAAGTGCGAAATTTCAGTTTTGCCAAAAACTCGATGGAGATTTTGATCCAAAATAGTCCTTTTGGGAAGGATTCAGGCTAGAATTCTGGTTGCTTGAGTGCCTTGCTCACCCATTGCCACTGTTTTTTAGGATGATGGGCGGATTTTTTCCCCTTAGCTCGCCATCAAGCATGCCCTGGCTTTGACAGGTTGCGCCGGATTTTCTGGAAAACCCAACATGAGTTCAATATCGAAGCTTGTCTGCGGGTGATGGTGTTTAATCGCTAACGCAGCCAAGAAATATAAGGCCACAACCAACAGCAACCATAATTTGCCGATAGCGCCGAATTTTTTGGCGCAACATTTTGAAGCCTAGATTCCTGATCAGAAATCCCGGGTACTGTCATTGAGATTTGAAAATGCTGTTTTGAATTGAAGGCTTGCATCACTAAACCCGCTTTTGCGTGTTGGCCAGCAGCACGTTGACAGCGTAGACCACGACAAATACCCCCACCGGGACGGCTTGCGGTGGAATTGGAAATGGCAAGGTCAAACTGACAAGCAAAATATATAACGCGCCCAGAATCAGGTAAAGGCTATAACGATACATCATGGGGCTTGGATAATCGAAATTGGTCTGACTGATCTTGCGCCGCACCAGTCCGTCGACGACAAACGGCAACAAGGCGGCGGCCAGGTACGGCAACCAGATGCAGGCCGTGGTCAGGCGCTTGAACATTTGAAAGATCGTGTCCCACAGCACGTTCAGTCGGCTTTCGATAAAGGGAAACAAATCGTGGCGCCCCACATCCTCGAAGCCTTTGGACATCTGGCGTTCGCGCTCGGTCGGGATGAAGTAGCGGAACACGCTTTCTCGGATACCGGTGCTGACAAAAAAACGATCGAACCAGCGTTGCGCGGTGTGGCTGATTTGAGATTCTTTTGCAGCGCCAAAATAGCCGATCATCATCCGGTCTTCGGCGCGCTGCAGTTCACGCGTCCAGCGGTCGGAAACAAAACTGGCTACCAGGATCACTTCCAGTAGCCAAAGCATCAGGCTGAACAGCAGATTGCGCGTCATAAGTTCGCACCTTGGCGATCTTGTGCCGACCGCAGAATCGGCAAACGGCCTTTGACTATGCGGCCGCCGGATAACTTGGCGATGTAATGCAAGTCCGGCAGTTGACCCAACAATTGCGGCGCAAACAAATCGCCTTCTTCTTCCATCAGGCGTTCACCGACATTGCCGGAGAACACCGTGGGATTGGTCGCGCTAGTCGCCACGCCTTGGGTGCGCATGATGTACTTCAATCGTGTCTTCGGCAGATTGTCTGTGATGTACTGCTGCGTTTCGCTGTCCATGATCCTGAGCGCGATCAGGTTGTTGACGTTGCCCAGTACCTGGCGGGCTTTGTCCTGAGAACCGGTACGTGCGGCAAAATCGGCAAAGGTTTGCGTGGCAATGAACAACCGTATCTTGGCGCCGCGGCCTTTGTTCAACACCTGAATGAAGGGATCGTTGATGACTTCGGCGGCTTCATCGACGAACACATTCACCGGTCGGTCCGAGACACCGTAGTTGTAGCGATCGCCGGCGACGGCCGCCAAATCGGCCAACAGAATCGAGCCAATCGCACTGCCCACCATGCCATCCGATAATGAGTCCAGGCCGATATAAGCGACCTGGGCTTTTTCGATGATGTGGCCGGTATTGGTGATCGGCCTAAGATCGTCAATATCATGAGGGTTAGGGGAGAGCAGGGGGCCTAAAGAGCCCGAGGTCAGCATGTTCATGATCGGAATCAAGGAGGCGACCATCTTGCTGAAGTGCGCTCGGTCGTGTTCGAACAAGGACAATAGGCCTTCCAAATCCAAATTGGGCAGTTGGTACTGCACGACCTCCCGATAAAACCGGACCAAACCTACCGCTTTGGAATCGATGTCCTTGGCGTTTTTCAGGTAAGGCCTTGCCTCTTGCCGCCAATGGCCCAGGTTGTTGTCGAAATAGCGTTCCAGGGCTTGAATTACCAGCGTCGAAGGGCCGCCTTCCAGGTAACGGCGAAGCTTAACCAGGGTAGGGCGCTCCTCGATCACCATTAAACCTTGAATCACGTTATCCAGCGATTTTTGGCCAAAGGCCTTGAACGGATCATTACTATTTTCGCTGGGCGAAATGGCGCTAATGCGGCTGGCGATTTCCGAAGGCCTGTTGAAATTGTGCAAGGGATCGAGTCGCACGCTGTCTTCTGGAAACGCCGGGTGGAAATACACGAAACGATCCGGGCGCTTGGCCAAGGTACAGGCGCGCTTGGCGCAGGCCATCAGATCTTTATCGCCCTTGGGATCGATGATGATCACCGCTTCGCCACGCAATACGGCTTGTGTGACCAACACATCAAAGGCACGGGTTTTACCGGCGCCAGTGGTGCCGACCAGCAGCGTATGACCGGCGGTATGCTGTAAGGGCTGACGAATGTCACCTTCGGATACTTCCAGGCCGTGAATCCAGGCCGAACCCATACGTTGATGATCGCTCGGTATCAACGTCGAGACATCGCGTTTCAAAATCTCATACGCCAATTGCGCGTGCTTTTGCACCCAATCGAATCCCCAACCGAACCACAAGGCCTCGGGGTTGCGATTCACCAGGGTGACAAGCTTCTCGGCATCCAGGTATTGGAAACGAAACTGACGTAACCGGCGTTTGCGATACCAGAGACCCAATGCCGGCGACAGCCGCCAACACGCCATCACTCCGCACGCCGTCATCAACCAATCAAAGGGTTCGTGCGGCAATCCCGACCAACGACTGGTGAAATGCGCCAAACCGGCACCGCCCAACCAACCCGAGATGGCATACACCTCGAAGATCGGCCGCCAGGGAAACTGATAGTCGTAATCGGATTTCATGGGCGTAACCGAACCTGGATGCCTTCTGTGGCACTCACCGAGCGGCAATCCGGATGGTTGGCGATATCCAGCATCAGGCGAGTGCGCTTGATCGTCTGATGCTGCCTCAGAAATTGTTCCAGCGCGGTATTGGACACTGTGTGCCAGTGACCGTTTGGCGATGATTCATCGGGCGGAATGTTTTGTTGCCGCACATACGCGATCAGCAAGTCGATTGTTCCGGATTTTGCCGGTGGGGTTGTTAGGGGAGCACTTGCTTTATCAGGCTCGGAATTGACCGAACTGTCTGACGCGTTGCCGCTGATTGAATTTTTCTTGCTTGTCGCGTTCGACTTGGAGCGGACAGGCTTAGGCTCCTGAGGCGCCGCGTCTTGAGGCTGAGAAGACTTAACTGGATCTTCGGTCTTGTCAGTATTGCTGCTTGGAGATTGCGGAGATGACGTTGTAAGCGTGTCTTTGGCTTGGAATTTCAATAATGCCTTCAAAGCCAAACTCGGTTCCAATGCCAGCAGGACGCCGCGGACCGATTGGATGGTTTGTACCTTGCGCATCGGCGACAGGACGTCGGTCACCAGCCAACCCGTCTCCTCCAGCATTTTGATGAACTGAGGCGGATCGACGGCGAGTTTTTCAGCGGTCGCAGGAAACGGGAGCAAGTATTGGTCTTGGACTTCCAATAGATCGCTGCCTAACTGCCATTGGCCTTGATTGAGCATGCTGGCGATGTCCATTAGCCATTGGCCGGCATCGCCGTGGTTTTCCAACCAGTACTTGGCGCTGTCGACCGGATTAGCGATGCTTTTCGTATCAGTAGAGGAAGAATCACTCTTTGCTGCTGAAGCTGTATTTTCTGTGTTGGTCGGTTTGGCTGGCGTTGCGTTTTTCGGTTGCTCGGTCTGACACAACGCAGGGGCGCCATCGGTTGATGTGCATTCCGACAGACCTTGATCGGGATCTGGTGGCAAGGAATTCAAAATGCCTGGTGCCGATTCGAGGACCGGCGGATCGAGTTCAGCGCTCGTGTCATGAGCAGGTTCTATCTGGGGTTCTTTTGGCTCAACTGGCTTCGGCTTATCAGTGCGTTGGGATTGCTTCAGAGTCGCGACATTTTTGGCTTTTGCCGGTTTGTTGATTTGCGGTGCCTGATCGGTAACGGGCTCGGCTTTTACGATGATCGCATCCGATTCGTTGATTTCGCGCGCTGCAACCACAAGCGGCGGCTCGCCGCTGAAAATGAGTTCCGCGGATTTCAGGCGCAACAAATAAAGTGGGTTGTCCAAGCCTTCAGGCTGCATTTGCCAATAACGGTATTGCCGACCATCTGGCCAGGACTTAGGGATTGCCAAGCCGCGTTCGATCAGGATGTCTGCCAAGGTGTCTTCGTCGCGCGGAATGCCGGGCACTTTGTCCTTGGCCAGCAGGGTGACGATGTCTTGCGCACCGGCCCGCCAGACGATATGCAGGCCATCCTCAAAACGCCATAGCCGAGCGCCTTTTTCGTTGATGGTCCATTGTCCGGACTTGACCAAGCGGCGCATGGCGTCGAACAGGTACTTTTCCACCGGCATGCCCAAGGCCGAGTCGATGTTTTGGTAGTGCGCTTTTAAATCACGTTCAACGCTTTTGCAGTCGGCGGTTATCACCAGTGCGTAAACTTTGGAGCCGCGGTCCAAACCGT